>JBKHYD010000001.1:0-35639 GCA_046565645.1 Acidimicrobiia bacterium
TGCATGACTTCACCCGGGGGTTGGGGGGGTCGCTGGAGCTGGCGGAGCTGGAGCGGGCCGTCGTGGAGGGGATCCGTTCGATCCTGCGGGGTGAGCAGGCGGCCATGCTGCTGCCGCCGATCCGCGAGGGCGCTCCGGCCACACGGGTCCTCGCGCTGGGTGAGGAGGTGCGGCGGTCCCACGTGTCGCCCACCGAGCTGGCGGCCGACCTCGCCATCCTGCTGCCCGACGGCGACTCGCGGCTCTTCGTCCCCGGCCAGCCGCTCCCCGGTTGGCTGGCCGAGATCGGCGTGAAGGACGCAGCCATCGTCCCGCTCCAGAGCGGCGGAGCCACCTCGGGGGCGCTGGTGGTGGCGAACCGGCTCACGGAGGTGAGCGAGTTCGTCGAGGATGACCTGCGCGTCTTCGAGACGCTGGCCAACCACGCCAACGTCGCCCTCGAGAACGGCCGGCTCGTCGCCCACCTCCAGCACGAGGCCCAGGAGCAGGCCTACCTGGCCCTCCACGACTCGGTCACCGGACTGCCGAACCGCAGCGCCCTCGTCACCCAGCTCGAGCGGGCCATCGTCCGGGCCAAGGCGTCGGAGCTGAACGTCGGACTGCTCTTCATCTCGCTCGACACGTTCAAGGAGGTGAACGACACCCTCGGCACCGCCACCGCCGACAAGCTGCTCGTCGAGGTGCGACAGCGCCTCCAGCCCATGCTCCCAGCCACAGCCACCCTGGCCCGGTTCGCAGGGGACCAGTTCGCCGTCCTCGTCAACGGCGTGGGCGAGCCCGACGCCGTCCTCGAGCTGGCGGAGTCCATCCATCGGGAGTTCGACACCCCGTTCACCGCCGACGCCGTGTCGCTGGCCCTCGGCGCCAGCCTGGGCGTCGCCTTCTACCCCGAGCACGCGGCGAGCGCCGACCTGCTGCTGCAGCGGGCCGACGCCGCCGGCTACATGGCTCGGCAGGAGGGCTCGGGCATCGAGGTCTACGCCCCCGAGTCCGACCCCTACGCCCCCCGGCGACTGGCCCTGGCCGCCGACCTCCGGGAGGCGCTCGCCCAGGGCGAGGTCGACGTCTACTACCAGCCCAAGGTGTCGCTGGCGGAGGGGATGGTCGTCGGCGCCGAGGCGCTGGTGCGTTGGACCCACCCGAGGCTCGGGCCCCTCAGTCCCGACCAGTTCATCCCCGCCGCCGAGCACACCGGCGTCATCCGGGCCCTCACCCTGTACGTGGTGGAGCACGGCCTGCGGCAGTGCCGCAGCTGGCGGGACGAGGGCCTCGACCTCACCATCTCGGTCAACCTGTCGGCCCGCAACCTCTTCGACAGCCACCTCGTGGAAGACATCGGCCGTGCCATCGAGGAGGCCGGGGTGCCGCCCTCGTCGGTCACCCTCGAGCTCACCGAGTCGACCGTCATGGGCAGCTCCCGCCGCTCGATGGACGTGCTGGAGGGCCTGCACGACCTCGGCGTCGGCATCTCGGTCGATGACTTCGGCACCGGCTACTCGTCGCTCGCGCACCTCCGCCAGCTGCCCGTGACCGAGCTGAAGGTGGACAAGTCGTTCGTGCAGACGATGACCACCGACGAGCACGACGCCGTGATCGTCCGAGCGCTGGTGGACCTGGGTCGCAGCCTCGGCCTGCACACCGTGGCGGAGGGCGTCGAGAGCTCCGATGCCTGGGACCTCCTGAAGGAGATGGGGTGCGAGGAGGCGCAGGGCTACCTGATGAGCCGTCCGCTGCCCCCCGACCAGCTGCACCGCTGGTTCGAGCGCCAGGACGTGCGACCGCTGGCCCGCCCGGCCGGGGTGGTGCCGATCCACCGCGACCGCCGCGCGGCGGCCGGCGACGACGCCTGAGCGAGCCCGCTCAGACGAGCGGCCACGGGTAGCGGCGGCCCGTCTCGTCGACGGGGAAGCACGGCGCGGACACCAGCGCCCGGGCCCTCGTGACGAGCGCGTCCCGCTCGAGCGGGTCGAGGAGGTCGGCGAGCGCAGCCGGCAGGGGGGCGTCGACGAGGGTGCTCACGGCCGAGCGGATCCAGTCCGGGATGGGTTGGCCGCCGAAGTCCCAGATCACGGTCCGGAGCTTGAACTCGTGGTGGAACATCAGCCCGTGGTCGATCCCCTGGATCCGACCGTCCCTGGCGAGGAGCACGTGGCCGCTCTTGCGGTCGGTGTTGTTGCCGACGAGGTCGAGCGTGCAGAGCGCCCGCAGCGAGTCGTGGTGCGCCTCGTCCTCGACCAGCGTGAAGTAGTGCTGCTCGAAGTCAGCCTCGACGAAGGCCTGGACCGAGCCCGGGCCGAGCGGGCCGTCCCGCCGCACGGTCACCGGCACGAGGTCCCAGCCGAGCGCCCGAGACAGCTCGAAGGCGGCCACCTCGCGGTGGTCGAGCCCCGACGGGAAGTCCCACAGGGGCCGCTCGGCCCGGCGGGGCTTGTAGATCGCTCGCATGACGCTGCCACCGTGGTCGACCTCGCACAGGAAGGTCCCGTTCGAGCTCCAGGGCATGCGCCCCAGCACCTCGACCTCCCCCTCCCTCAGGTGGGTCTCCAGCGACTCGGCCGCCGGGTCCGTCGCCATCAGTTCATCCGGGGACAGGCGTGCCCGTCTGGATCGACCGGGAGCCCGCAGAACCGGCACGGCCGACGGCCGGCGACGACCAGCTCCCGTCCCCGGCGGACGAACGCGGCGGCCTGCTCGCGCGTGAGCCTGACCCGGACCGACGCCCCGGCGCGGGTCGGGTCCAGGAGGTCGTCCTCGTCCTCGTCGTCGTCGTCGGGCTCGTCGTCACGCTCGGTCAGCTCCTCGAAGAGGACGACGATGCGGTCGGCGGGCTCGTCGTAGGCCACCCCGATCGTGCCCACCGTCCAGGCCGCCTCGACCGGTTCGGCGAGGTCCAGCTCACCCGGGCTGGCGCCCACCGGAGCCGGCTCCAGGTCGTCCAGGAGCCCGCCCAGGTACTCGGCGAGAGCGGCCACCTGCTGCTTCTCGCACCGAAGGGTCACCACCAGCGAGCCATCGCGGACCTGCACGTAGAACACGCGCTGGCCAGGGGGGCCGACGGTTCCGGCCGTGACGACGTCGGGGCTGGGCAGGTCGTAGGAGGTCACGATGGAGCGAGGGTGCGCAGGTCGCCGGTGGAGTTCACGGCCAGGACGATCGGGCCGTCGCCGGTGTAGAGGATCGCGGACACGGAGCAGGGCGAGACGACGATCCGCTGGAAGAGGTCGAGGTGCGTGCCGAGGGCATGGGCCACGGCGGCCTTGATGGGGTCCGCATGGGACACGGCCACGACCACCCCGCCCTCGTGCAGCCGTCGGAGCCGCTCCAGCTCGGAGCAGATGCGGACCTGCATCTCGGTGAACGACTCGCCCCCGGGGAAGCGGAACCCGCTGGGGTTCCGCTGGACCGTGCGCCACTCCGGGAGCTTGGCCAGGCGCTTCAGCTGGCCCCCCGTCCAGTCCCCGAAGTCCGCTTCGAGCAGGCCCCTGGTGGTCCGGACCCGGAGCCCGAGGGCCTTGGCGATGGGCGCGGCCGTCTCGCGGGTGCGCTCGAGCGGCGAGGCGTAGACGGCGGCCACCTTCCGCTCGTCGGTCTGGAGCGCCGCGATGCGCTGCGCCACCGCCTGGGCCTGCGCCAGCCCTGCCTCCGAGAGGTGCAGGCCCGGAGCCCGGCCCGGGAGGACCTTCCCGGTGGTCGGGGTCTGGCCGTGCCGCACGAGCAGGACGAGCGTGGAGGGGGACGGGGCTGGGGTGGAGCGGGCCATGGTCGGGGCCACGGTACCGGGCTCACCCGTCCGCCCGGCCACCGCACGAGGCGCGGGGAGCGGGCCCGCGGTGCCTCGTCGCACGGCCGTCGGGATGTCGCCCTGGGCGGCGGCGCCGGCCCGGGCGGATAGGTTCCCGGCGTGGCCGGCCGACACCTCCCCGTCGAGGTCGAGGCGCCCTCCCTGCCGGTGGCGCTGGCCGAGCTCGACGCCGAGGTCGTCGCCTGTCGGGCCTGTCCTCGGCTGGTGGCCTGGCGGGAGACCGTGGCGCAGGAGCGTCGAGCCTCGTTCCGCGACGAGGAGTACTGGGGTCGCCCGGTGCCCGGCTTCGGAGACCCCGCGGCCCAGCTCATGGTCGTGGGACTGGCCCCGGCCGCCCATGGCGCCAACCGCACCGGCCGCATGTTCACCGGCGACCGCAGCGGCGACTTCCTCTACGCCGCGCTCCACCGCACCGGCTACGCCAACCAGCCCACCAGCACCTCCGTCGACGACGGGCTGGTCCTCTCCGGTGCCTGGATCACCGCCCCGGTCCGGTGCGCCCCGCCCGCCAACAAGCCCACCCCCGAGGAGCGGGACCGCTGCCGGCCCTACCTCGAGCGCGAGATCGAGCTCGTCGATCCCTCGGTCTTCGTGGTCCTCGGCGGCTTCGGCTACCAGGTGCTCTGCAGCATCCTGGGCGTCCGCCCCCGGCCCAGGTTCGCCCACGGCGTCGAGGTGCCCCTGCCCGACGGTCGGTGGATCCTCGGCAGCTACCACGTGAGCCAGCAGAACACCTTCACCGGCACGCTCACCGAGCCCATGCTCGACGCCGTCCTCGTCCGCGCCCGCCAGCTGTCGAGCAGCTGACCCCCGGCGGCGGGGCCGCGGCGGTCAGGTGAGGAGCGAGCGCAGCTCGCTGGCCGCGTAGACCACGGCGGTCACGGCGAGGAACGACGAGACGACCAGGCGCAGGCGTCGGTCGGTGGCCCGGATGGCGAGCGCCGCCCCCAGCCGTGCGCCGGGCACCACGCCGACCACGAGCGCGGCCGCCACTCGCCAGTCCACGTGGCCCTGCAGCGCGTGGGTGACCGTCCCCGGCACGGCGAAGGCGCCCACGCAGACGAGCGACGTGGCGATGGCCGGCTTCACCGGCAGGCCCCCGAGGGCGATGAAGGCCGGCACCATCAGGACCCCGCCGCCGATGCCCAGGAGGCCGGACAGCCCGCCGGCCAGGAGCCCGATGGCCACGTAGCGGGGCACGAGCGAGCGCTCGGGGAGCGCCTGCGCGACGGGGGCGACCTCCGCTGCCTCGGGCGCGTCGGTCTCGGCGAGGGGCTCGTTTTCGTCGCCCGCCACCGGTCGGGCGCCGCGCACCATGCGGTAGGACGACAGCCCGAGGAGCCCGGCCGTGACCAGCTGCAGGAGGTGCCCGTCGCCGGGGACGTGCTCGGCGGCCAGACCGCCAGCGACGGCGGCCCCGATCCCCGCCGGGATCGTGGCCAGCGCCGCCGACCAGCGCACCAGCCCCTCACGGGCGTAGCGCCGGGCGCCGACCGCGGCGCCGGGGATGATGACCGGCAGGGCGGTGCCGATGACGGTGAGCGGCGCGAGGCCGAGCAGTCGCATGCCCGGCTGGGAGATGACCCCGCCGCCGACGCCGAAGAGCCCCGAGAGCGCACCGGTGGCGAGCCCGAGCACGGCCGTGACGACGTCCCGCAGCGCGCCCACCTCCATGACGACGGTCTAGCCGACGCTCCTGGGTCCACCCCTGGTCGGCCCGGCCGCCGGGGCGGCGCCGGCGACGGTTCCTCGCCGCTGCTGGTGGCCGGCCGTCCACGGGCTGCGGCGTACGGGCCATGGACGAATGGTCCGATCGGGCCATTCACAGGTTGACGGTGAGGCGCGACGCTGCCGACATGTTCCATCGCCGCCGCCTTCAGCTCCTCGACCGCTACGAGGTGACCGGACAGCCGCACGTCCACGGTGGGCTCTCCTACGTGCCCTGGGTGGAGCAGGCCGTGCGGCCCTACGTGGCCACCCGGGTGCCCACCGGCACCCAGACGGGGCTGGCGCCGCTCGCCCCCGCCCTGCGGTCGGTCATCACCCCGGAGTTCGCGCTCGCCTGATCCGTCGGGGCACCCCCTCTCCGACGGAGGGTGGATCCGGGACCTGGCCGCCTCGAATCGGGAGCCGAGGCGGCCAGGTCCCGGTCAGGCCTTGGTCGGCCGGGCGCGGTTCCTCGGGAAGTCGACCGCCGCCGCCGGCCATCGGTCACGGCTCTTCTGGGCCAGCTTGTTCATGAGGGCGATGGCCCCCGGGTCCTCGTCGCCGGGCCGGGCCTCGATGGAGCCGTCGGCGATCATCCGGCTGATGATCTCCCGGCCGAGGTCGGTGCGGACGATGGTGAGGGTCCAGTCGTTGTCCTTGCCGATGCCCCCGGTGGAGATGTCGGCGTGCTCCGCCGCGAAGTCCGGGCAGTGCGTGCAGCCCTCGCGGGTCCAGGCGTGGCACTCCTTGAGGTTGATCTCGTGGTAGCTGCCGTCGCGCATCCAGATCTGGAACACGCCCTTGATGTTCATCTTGACCATCTCGGACTTGGCGAGGCCGTACTTGGTCCAGAACAGCTCGTCGAAGATCGAGTCGTCGAAGGTCTTCGAGCACAGCAGCCCGATGTTGAACACGAAGGGCTTGCCGACCTTGCCGATCTTGCGGCTCCACATGACGGGCGGCACCGAGCTCTGGCAGCTCATCCCGACCAGCGCCAGCTTCGAGAAGCCCCGTTCGAGCGCCTCGTCCAGCGCGAGGGTGTTGGCCGAGTAGGTGTACCGGGAGCCGGCCGCCGCCAGCACCTCGTCCTTGGTGGCGGCCACGCCGGGCCGGGCCTTCCAGCCGTCCTCCCCTGAGCCCTCCACGTAGGACGTGAGGGCGGCGTCGATGTAGCCGTTGTCGAGCGCCCAGATGAGCAGGGCCGAGACGAACCCGCCGTCCTGGCCCATCTTGTGGACCATCTCGTCGCTCGCCCGGGTGAGCAGGATGTCCTGGTAGATGCCGGCCGGCTCGTCGTCCTGGCGCACCCGGGCGAAGAGGTGCTCGTCGGCCGAGGGCTCCCAGGCCCGGAACCGCGGACAGGCCCGGGTGCAGGAGGTGCAGCCCTTCTCGCCGTGGATGCAGTTGTCGGCGCCGAGCTCCTCCTCGAGGTGGAACGGCTTGTAGGCACCCGGGGCGTGCTCGTAGCCGATCACGTCGTGCGGGCAGGCGATCACGCAGCCGGCGCATCCGGTGCAGAGCCCCGAGGTGATGACCTCGCTGTAGAGCTCCTTCCACTGCAGCGTCCAGCGCTCCTTGTTCCCCGCGGACAGCGCGTAGGGGCCTTCCGTGAGGGGCTCCGTGGCGGTCATGGCCCGACTCTAGGCACCCGCTCGGCGCCGGGGGCCACTCCGGTGTCGGCCGGTTCGACGGCGGGGGCGCGGCCGGGCAACATTCGAGCCATGGACCTCACCTACCCGCCCGACGCCGAGGAGTTCCGCACCGAGATCCGAGCGTGGCTCGAGGAGAACCTCCCCGACGGCTGGTTCGACGACGGGTTCGAGATGAGCCCCGAGGAGCGGGCGGCGTTCAACGAGTCCTGGACCACGAAGCTCTACGAGGGCGGGTGGATCTGCGCCACCTGGCCGAAGGAGTACGGCGGCAAGGGCCTCACCACGATGCAGGGCGTCGTCCTCGCCGAGGAGTTCGCTCGGGCCAAGGCACCGATGCGAGCGGACTTCTTCGGGGACACGCTCGTCGGGCCCACGATCCTCCAGTGGGGGACGGAGGAGCAGAAGAAGGAGTTCCTCCCGAAGATCATGAAGGGCGAGATGCGCTGGTGCCAGGGCTTCAGCGAGCCCGACTCCGGCAGCGACCTCGCGTCCCTCAAGACCACCGCCGTGCTCGACGGCGAGGAGTGGGTCATCAACGGCCAGAAGGTCTGGACCACCCAGGCGCAGTTCGCCGACTACTGCTTCCTGCTAGCCCGCACCGACCCGAACGTCGTCAAGCAGGCCGGCATCTCCTACCTGCTGGTGCCGATGGACCAGCCGGGCGTCGAGGTGCGGCCCATCACCCAGCCCGACGGCACCGCCGAGTTCAACGAGGTCTTCTTTGCCGACGTCCGGTGCCCGAAGGAGAACGTGGTCGGCGGCGTCAACAACGGCTGGGCCGTGGCCAACACCACGCTCGGCTTCGAGCGCGGGCAGTCCGCCACCACCGGCTACCGGCGCTTCCACGAGGAGTACGAGCTGATGGTCGAGGCCGCGAGTGCGAACGGCGCCATCGACGACCCGCTCATCCGGCAGCGCCTCATGACGTACTTCACGAAGATCCAGATCACCCGGATCAACGGCCTCCGGAGCCTCACCGTGGCAGTCACCGGCAAGAAGGACCCGTCGGTGGCTGCGCTCGGCGCCACCAACAAGATGTGGTGGTCCGAGATGCACCAGGAGGCCATGGAGCTCGCCCTCGACATCCACGGCGCGAGCGCCATGCTGGCGGACTGCGGTCCGGCGAGCGGATCGTGGCCGGCCACCATGCGCGCCACCAAGACCGAGGGGTACACGGTCAGTCCGATGCTGTCCGCCTTCTTCTTCAGCCGCAGCGAGACGATCTGGGGCGGGACGTCGCAGATCCAGCGGAACATCGTGGGCGAGAAGGTCCTCGGCCTGCCCAAGGAGCCCAAGGTCCCCGCCAACTAGCCGACCCGAGCCGGCGGGGGCGACTGTCGAGCCTGACCGGGCCAGAACTACCCTTCCCCGGGCCATGGCGGACACCCCCCGACGCCCGCTCCCCGGCCGTACCTGGCCCCAGCGCCTCGTGCTCGCCGCGGGCGTGCTCGTCGTGCTGGTGTCGGGCCTGGCGGCCGCTGGTGCGACGTACTTCGGGCTGCGGCTGTCCCAGATCGATCGGGTGGGCGACATCGACATCGCCGGGGCACCCCGGGGCGAGCCGGCCAACTTCCTGCTCGTCGGCACCGACAGCCGAAAGGGCCTCGACCCAGACCTCCCGGGCTTCTCGGAGGACGGCGAGACGGGCTGCGACTGCACCGACACGATCATGGTCCTGCGGGTGGACCCACGGGAGCGCACCGCCAGCATCCTCTCGTTCCCCCGGGATCTGCTCGTCGAGATCGCGGGCACCGGGAAGGTGCGCCGCATCAACACCGCCTACGCCGAGGGCGAGCAGGCGCTGATCGACACGATCGAAGACGAGTTCGGGATCCCGATCCACCACTACGTCGAGGTCGACTTCGTCGGCTTCGAGCGGCTGGTGGACGCCATCGGGGGCGTGCCCCTGTGGTTCGACGCGCCCGTCCGCGACACCCAGACCGGGCTGTCGGTCACCGAGGCCGGCTGCCAGGTCCTCGACGGCGACCAGGCCCGGAAGTTCGTGCGGTCCCGGTACCTGCAGTACCGGGACGAGGACGGCCGCTGGCAGCAGGACCCCACCGCCGACCTCGGGCGCATCACCCGCCAGCAGATCTTCGTCCGCCGAGCCGTCGCCAAGGCGGTGAGCAGGGGCCTGACCAACCCCGTGACGCTCAACGAGATGGTCTCCGCCGGGGTGGAGAACGTGCGGCTCGACGAGCTGCTCGACGCCAGCGACCTGCTCGACCTCGGTCGGCGGTTCGCCTCGTTCGACGCCGACACCCTCATCGGGTACAGCCTCCCCACCGAGCCCTACACGACGTCGGCGGGATACGGCGGCGAGGAGCTGCTGGAGCGCCGGGCCGAGCCGGTCCTCAACATCTTCCGGGGCCTGCCGCCGGGCACCGTCACCCCCGGCGCCATCGACCTCACCGTCCTGAACGGCTCCGGCATCGAGGGCCAGGCCAACGACGCCGCCGCCGCCCTCTCGACGATCGGGTTCGCCATCGAGGAGGTGGCGAGCTTCCCTGGTGGTCCGATCCCCCGGACCACCGTCCGCTTCGGCGACGGTGGCGAGAGCGCGGCCCGGCGCGTCGCTCGTCACGTGACCGGCGGCGCCGACCTGGTCTACGACCCCGACGTGGACGACGGCGAGGTGGTGCTGATCACCGGATCGGACTTCACGACGGTGCACGACCAGCCCGCTCCGGAGGGGTCACCGGACGACCTCCGCAGCACGACCAGCTCGACGGCCGCCACGCCCACGTCCGCGGGGGGCACCTCGACGTCCGCCCCGGGTGCCACCACGACGACGGCGCCCGAGCCGGTGGGCTACGGCACCGGGGAACCCCCGCCCGGCGTCCCCTGCGGCTGACGGCCGGCGCGCTCACGCCGCTCTCGAGTGCCACCGCCCGGCGGCTCCGTGGCCTCGCCGGGGGAGCTGCTCAGCGCGGCGGGAGCACGACGATGTCGGAGGGCTTCGCCATCTCGTAGCGGCCGCGGCCCTCCTGCTTGGCTCGGTAGAGCGCGGTGTCGGCATCGCGCAGCAGCGAGTCCGCCGACCGGCCCTGTTCGAACACCACGCCGATCGAGGCGGACGTCTCGACGGTGCCGTCGCTCAGCGCCACCGGTGGCGCGAGCGCGGCGGCCAGCCGCTCGGCCAGCTGCGTGGCGCCGTCGCGGGTGCGGACGTTCAGAGCCAGGACGACGAACTCGTCGCCGCCGAAGCGGGCGACCACGTCACCGTCGCGGACGGCGCTGCGGAGGCGGTCGCCCACCGCGGCCAGGAGCTCGTCGCCAGCGTTGTGGCCCATCGTGTCGTTGACCAACTTGAAGTCGTCGAGGTCGAGGTACAGGAGCGCCACCGGCACCTTGGGTGCGCGGGCCAGCCGGGCCTCGAGCTGCTCGCGGAGGTAGGTGCGGTTGGGGAGCTCGGTGAGCGGGTCGTGGTACGCCTGCCACTCGAGGCGACGGCGGGCCTCGTGCTCAGCACGCTCCATCCGCCGCTGCTCGGTGATGTCGGTGAAGGCGACCACCACACCGAGGATGCTCCCGGATTCGTCGTGAACCGGCTGGGTGGCCATCCGGAGCACCACGAGCCGCCCGTCGCGCACCCGGAACGAGATCACCTCGTCGCTGACGGGCTCGCCCGTGCTGAGGGTGTGGACGATCGGGCGCTGTGCCTCCGGCAGGTCACGACCTTCTTCGTCGTAGCTCTCCCAGACCTGGTTCCTGAAGCGCTCGGTCATCTCCGCGGCCGTGTAGCCGAGGATCCGCTGGCCGGCCTCGTTCAGCAGGAGCACCTCACCGGTCAGGCTGAGCATGCCGACGCCCTGCTCGAGCGCGTCCAGGCTGGCCCGCTGGACGGCCTCGGTGTGGACCAGCGCGTCGAGGGTGGCCTTGCGCTCCGTGATGTCCTGGATCTGGGAGATGAAGTGGAGCGGCGAGCCGCGCTGGTCCCGCACGAGGGACACGTCGAGCTGCACGTGGACCACGTCCCCGTCCCGGCGGAGGTACCGCTTCTCGAGCGTGTAGCGGTCGAGCTCGCCCCGCAGCACCTGCCCGACGAGCTCGAGGTCGGCCTCGAGGTCCTCCGGGTGGGTGATGTCCTGGAACCGGAGGGCGGCGAGCTCGTCGGCCTCGTACCCCAGGATCTCGCACAGGGCCTCGTTGACCCGCAGGAACGAACCATCCGTGGCCACGAAGGCCACGCCGATGGGCGCCGCGTCGATCGATAGCCGCAGCTGCTCCTCGGCCACCACGAGCGCCGCGTGCTCCGCCCGCAGCCGCTCGATCCGCCGGCGGCGCACCCGCCGTGACGTGGCCATGGTGGGTTCATCGGCGCACCACCGTTCGAAGGCAGAGGGTCATCCGCGAAACCCCCCGATTGGGTGGTGCGCGTCATGCCCCGTCCACCCGCCGAGCGCTGCGAGCGCCCATGCCGCAGCCGGGATGGCGCCCTCGGCAGGACTCGAACCTGCGCACACGGCTCCGGAGGCCGATGCTCTATCCGCTGAGCTACGAGGGCGTGGGGCGCCGAGCGTAGCGCGCCCTGTCCGAGGCTCCCCAACGGGTGCCCGGCTTCTCGGCCGATGGGGGTCGCTGGGTAACCTCCTCCCGATGCCCCCCCGCACGGTGCTCATCGTCGAGGACGACCCGGTCATCCTCCGGCTCCTCGAGGTGAACTTCGAGCTCGAGGGCCTCGAGGTGCTCCTGGCCGAGGACGGCGCCGCGGGGCTCGAGCTGGCCAAGGAGCGCCGGCCCGACCTGGTCGTGACCGACATCATGATGCCCAAGCTGTCGGGCATCGAGCTGGTCGAGTCGTTGAAGGCCGATCCGATGACCGCGGGGATCCCGATCATCCTCCTGTCGGCCAAGGCCCAGACGGCCGACCTGAAGGCCGGGCTGGACGCCGGGGCGGACGACTACGTCACCAAGCCCTTCGAGCCGCTCGACCTGCTCGATCGGGCCAACTCCCTCCTGTCCCGCTGACCCGCACTGGCAAGGTTGCCCCGTGATCCGTGATGCCCTCACCGACGCCCTGCGCGCCGCCCTCGCCGCCTCTGGCATCGACGCGCCCGCCGAGATCCACCTCGAGCGGCCGGCCCGTCGCGAGCACGGGGACTGGTCCTCCAACGTGGCCCTGGCCACGGCAAAGGTCAACGGTCGGGTGCCTCGGGAGCTGGCGGGGGAGCTCGTCGCCCACCTGAGCGAGGCGCCGCCGGCCCACGTCGAGCGGGTCGAGATCGCGGGACCGGGCTTCGTGAACTTCCACCTGCGGGAGACGTGGCTGCACGACGTGCTGCGCGACGTCGTCGACGCGGGGGAGGCGGGCTTCGCCCGGCTCGACGTCGGCGGCGGGCGGAAGGTCAACGTCGAGTTCGTGTCGGCCAACCCCACCGGGCCGCTCCACGCCGGCGGAGGTCGGTGGGCGGCCTACGGCGACGCGCTGTGCCGGATCCTGGAGCGGGCCGGCCACGAGGTCCACCGGGAGTACTACCTGAACGATCGGGGCGTGCAGATGGGCCTGTTCGGCGCCTCCCTCGCCGCTCGCAAGGCCGGCGAGGACCTGCCCGAGGACGGGTACGCCGGCGAGTACATCAGCGAGTGGGCGGCCGAGATGCCCGACGACGCCGATCCGGTCGAGTGGGGCTACGAGCGAGTGAAGCAGGAGCTGCGGGAGAGCCTGGCCGCCATCGGGGTGGAGTTCGACACGTGGTTCTCCGAGCGGAGCCTCGTGGAGTCCGGCGCCATCGAGGAGACCCTGGCCGACCTGCGCTCCCGGGGCGTGGCCTTCGACCATGACGGCGCCGTGTGGCTCCGCACCACGGACTTCGGAGACGACAAGGACCGCGTCCTCGTGAAGTCCGATGGCGAGCCGACCTACCTGCTGCCCGACATCGCCTACCACCGGGACAAGTACGCCCGGGGCCACGAGCTGCTCATCGACGTCTGGGGCTCTGACCACCACGGCTACGTGGCCCGCCTCAAGGCCGGCGTCCAGGCCCTCGGCCACGCCCCGGAGGACCTCGAGATCATCCTGGGCCAGCTCGTCGCGCTCGTCCGCGGGGGCGAGGAGGTCCGGCTCTCCAAGCGGGCCGGGACGATGGTGCTGCTCGACGACCTCGTGGAGGCGGTCGGCGCCGACGTGGCCCGCCTCACCTTCCTGCTGCAGTCGCTCGACACCCGCCAGACGATCGACCTCGACCTCATCACCGCGCGGTCGAACGAGAACCCGGTCTTCTACGTCCAGTACGCCAACGCCCGGATCCACTCGATCGGCCGCAAGGCCGCCGAGGCCGGCGTGGTGCGGAGGCCGCTGGCCGACGCCGACCTGTCGCTGCTCACCCACGAGCGCGAGCTCGACCTGCTGCGCAAGCTCTCCGAGCTGCCGGAGGTCGTCGCCCTCGCCTGCGTGGACCGGGCCCCGCACAAGGTGACCACGTGGGTGCGGGAGCTGGCCGACCGGTTCCACGGCTTCTACCACGACTGCTACGTGATCGGGGACGTGGCGCCGGAGCTCACCCAGGCCCGCCTGTGGCTCGTCGAGGCGGCCCGGACCGGCCTCGCCATCGGCCTCGACCTCCTCGGCGTCTCCGCCCCGGAGACGATGTGAGCGGGCCGCTCCCGCGGCACCTGCTTCCGGACGGCGCCGAGATCGGCCCCGAGGGGCGGCTCAGCATCGCCGGCTGCGACCTGCTGGACCTGGCCGAGCGGTTCGGCACCCCCCTGTTCGTCTACGACGAGGAGCACCTCCGGAACCGCTGCCGCGAGGCCGTGGCCGCCTTCGGCGACGGCGTGGCGTACGCCACCAAGGCCTTCCTCTGCGTGGCCATGGCCCGCCTGGCCCACGAGGAGGGCATGCACCTCGACGTCGCCACCGGCGGGGAGCTCCACGTGGCCCTGGCCGCCGGCGTGCCGGCCGAGCGGCTCGTCCTCCACGGCAACAACAAGTCCCTCGAGGAGCTCCGCCTGGCCCGCGAGGTCGGCGTCGGCCGCATCGTCGTCGACAGCTTCGACGAGCTCGAGCGCCTGGCAGCCCTGCACGCCGACGACGGCGTCGTCCCCAGGGTGCTGATCCGGGCCACCCCCGGGGTGGAGGCCCACACCCACGAGTTCGTGCGGACCGGCCAGATCGACTCCAAGTTCGGCTTCGGCGTGGCCTCCGGTGACGCGGCCCGCGCCGTGGCCCGGGCGCAGGACTCCCCGGCTGTCGATCTCGTCGGCGTCCACATGCACATCGGCAGCCAGGTGTTCGTGGCCGACTTCTTCCACCAGGCCGTGGAGGTCGTCGCTCCCTGGGTGCGGGAGATGGGCCTGCCCGAGCTGTCCATCGGCGGCGGCCTCGGCGTGGCCTATGTGGAGGGGGAGGAGGCGCCGTCGCTCACCGAGTGGGGCACCGCCGTCGTGGATGCCTGCCGCGACGCCGGCATCACCGCCCACATCTCGGCCGAGCCCGGTCGGGCCATCGTGGCGCAGGCCGCGGTCACCCTCTACACCGTCGGCACGGTGAAGGAGATCCCAGGGATCCGCACCTACGTGTCGGTCGACGGCGGCATGTCCGACAACCCCCGCCCCGTCCTCTACGGCTCGGGCTACGAGGCGTTCCTGCCCCGAGACGCGGCGGCCGTGCGCCCCCGGACGGTCACGGTGGTGGGCAAGCACTGCGAGTCCGGCGACGTGCTCGTGCGCGACGCCCAGGTGCCCGAGGACCTCGTCGTCGGCGACGTGCTCGCCACCCCGGTCACCGGCGCCTACGGGCACTCCATGGGCTCCAACTACAACAAGGTGCTGCGGCCTGCCGTCGTGTTCGTCCGCGACGGCGAGGCCCGCGAGGTCGTGCGGCGGGAGACCCTCGACGACCTCCTCCGCCACGAGGTGCTCTGACCGAACGCCGCCCCGGATCTGGCGTCCGCCTCCAGGCCCTGAGGCGGGGCAGGCGCACGCGAGAGGCCGCCACCTCGTCAACGACACCTGGCACCCGTCCTTCACCGGGTCCTCGACCCCCAAAGCGCCGCTGACCACCGCGGACGGCGAGCAGGTGACTGCTTGGTGTCGCACGCGGTCGAGGAGCTCGGCGGAGTCGAGAGACGCCGACGCCGTGGCGGCCAGACCATCCACCAGCCGCTGGGCGTCATCGCCCAACGGGAAGCCGACGGCTCGCGGACCCGCCACCAGCCAGAGCGAGGTCGTGCTGGTCGTGATCTGGCTGCCCACCTCCCCTGCCTCTGACCGGGGTTGGGGCAGCTGGATGCGAGCGTCGCCGGTGTGGAGGAGATGGCACGTCGCCTCCACGATCACGGCCCGCACCTCCTCGACGCCGACCGCCTCGTTGGCGGTGATGGCGGTCTGCAGGAGGAGGTCGACCTCCTCGCGATCCCGCACGGCCCGGCTGTACTGGTGCAGCACGAGCCCGATCACGGCGAGCGGAGGAAACCCGAGGACCATGGCGAGTCCGACCTGGGTCGAGGCGAGGCCGATCAGAAGCCCGAGCGACACGCTCGACGCGAAGATCATCGCCTCGAGCCGGTTCAAGGCCATGAAGAGCCGGCTGAAGGGCAGCTCCTCCGCGAGGGCCACCACCACCCGGACCCCCTTCGTGGTGACGACGTAGGACGTGACCGCCCCTGCGCCCACCGCCACCCCCCGCCAACCGGCGGGGACCGGGATCGATCCCGCGAGAACCCGGGTCACGAGCAGAGCCAGCGGGGCCGACACACCGAACATCCCGAGGTTGGAACGCCGTCTTGATGAGCGGCCGGCGGTGGTAGAGGTTGCCGACGAGGTTGGCTCCCACCATGGCCGCGAGTGCCGCGGCGGGTGGGGAGGTCATCACCAGGAGGGCGAAGAACGCCTCGTCGAGGCTGATGTGCTCGGCCTCGCCCGTCCACTGGAAGATGATCGGGTGCACGGTCTCGACCTTGAACGTGGCGTGATCCGAGGCGGGTCGCTGGGACCTGGCCCCCTACGATGCGCCGGGTGAGCGGCGAACCTGGCAGCGACAAGCCCGTCGTGCGGGTGGGCGTCCTGGGCGGCGGCACCGTCGGCAGCGCCCTCGTCACGCTCATCGCCGAGCAGGCAGCGGCCATCCACGCTCGCACGGGGGTCCGGCTGGCGGTGACCCGGGTGGCGGTGCGGGACCTGTCGAAGCCGCGGGCCGGCATCGACCCGGCGCTGCTGACCGACGACCCGCAGGCCGTCGTCAACGGGGACGACGTGGACCTCGTGGTCGAGCTCATCGGCGGCGTCGAGCCGGCCCGGCAGCTCATCCTCGACGCCCTCAAGGCCGGCAAGGCGGTGGTCACCGGCAACAAGGCCCTCCTGGCCGACCACGGGGCCGAGCTGTTCCAGGCCGCCGAAGCAGCAGGCGTCGACCTCCTCTTCGAGGCGGCGGTGGCGGGCGGGATCCCGATCATCCGGCCGCTGCGGGAGTCGCTGGTGGGGGAGCGCATCACCCGGGTGATGGGCATCGTCAACGGCACCACCAACTACATCCTCACCCGCATGACCGAGGCCGGCGCCTCCTACGCCGACGCCCTGGCCGAGGCTCAAGCCCTCGGGTACGCGGAGGCCGACCCCACCGCCGACGTGGAGGGCTACGACGCCGGCGCGAAGGCCGCCATCATCGCCAGCATCGCCTTCGGGGCCGCCGTCACCGCGGCCGACGTCCACCACGAGGGCATCTCCGGCATCACCACCGAGGACATCGAGTACGCCCGCCGGATGGGCTTCGTCATCAAGCTGCTGGCGGTGGCCGAGCAGGCCGCCGACGGTGCCATCGGCGTGCGGGTCCACCCGGCGATGGTCCCCACCACCCACCCCCTGGCCGCGGTGCGCGAGAGCTTCAACGCGGTCTTCGTCGAGGGCGCCTCGGTGGGGGACCTCATGTTCTACGGCCGGGGCGCCGGGGGAGCGCCCACGGCCAGCGCGGTGCTGGGCGACGTGATCGACGCCGCCCTCAACCGCCACAAGGGCAGCCACGCCTCGGTCGGCCAGCTCGGCGCCGCCACCATCGCCACCATCGACGACGTGGTCTCCGCCTACTACCTGAACATCGAGGTGCTCGACCGCACGGGCGTCCTCGCCCAGGTGGCCGGCGCCTTCGGCGAGCACCGGGTGTCGATCCGCTCCATGGAGCAGGAGGGGCTCGGCGACGAGGCCCGCCTCATCTTCATCACCCACCGGGCTCGTGAGGCGGACATGCGGGCCACCCTGCGCGACCTCGAGGCGCTCGACGCCGTCGACCGGATCGGGTCGGTGCTGCGAGTCGTGAGCGACGAGGCGTGAAGTACGTCTCCACCCGCGGGCAGGCGCCCGTCCTCGGCTTCGGCGACGTCCTCCTGGCCGGGCTGGCCGATGACGGCGGGTTGTACGTGCCCGAGCGCTGGCCCACCCTCGACCCGGCGGTGTGGGCCGAGCCCCGCCCCTACGTCGACGTGGCCACCGACGTGATGCTCCCCTTCGTCGAGGGCACCCTCACCCGCGACGAGCTGGCGGCCATGGCGGCCGAGGCGTGCGCCACCTTCGACCACCCCGACGTCTGCCCGGTCAGCGAGCTCGGCGACCTCCACCTGCTCGAGCTCTACTGGGGGCCCACGCTGGCCTTCAAGGACGTGGCCCTGCAGCTCGTTGGGCGCCTGTTCGACCACGAGCTCACCCGCCGGGGGGAGCGGGCCACGATCGTGGTGGCCACCTCGGGCGACACCGGCTCGGCCGCCATCGAGGCCTGCGTGGGCCGGGACACGCTCGACATCGTCGTGCTCCACCCGGCGGGGCGGGTGAGCGAGGTGCAGCGCCGCCAGATGACGACCGTCGACGCGCCCAACGTCCACAACGTGGCCATCGAGGGCACCTTCGACGACTGCCAGGACCTCGTGAAGGCGATGTTCGCGGACGTCGCCTTCCGGGACCGGGTGCGCCTGTCGGCCATGAACTCGATCAACTGGGCCCGGGTGATGGCCCAGGTCGTGTACTACGTCTCCACCGTCGGTCGGCTGGGCCGGTGCGGCTTCACCGTGCCGTCGGGGAACTTCGGGAACATCTTCGCCGGGTGGGTGGCCGAGCAGATGGGCGCCCCCATCGGGCAGCTCGTCATCGGCTCGAACCGCAACGACATCCTCAGCCGATGGGTGGCCGACGGGTCGATGGTGGCCGAGGCGGTCGTGCCCACCCTCAGCCCGGCCATGGACATCCAGGTGTCGTCCAACCACGAGCGGCTCCTCTTCGAGCTGACCGGCCGGGACGGGGCGGCCACCGCTGAGCTGCTCACCCGGTTCCGGGGGGTCGGCTCCATCGAGGCGCCCCGCACCGACCGGTTCGACGCCGCCACGGTCGACGACGACGAGACCCTCGCCACCATCCGGGCCGTCCACGACGCCACCGGCCGGCTCATCGACCCCCACACGGCCGTCGGGGTGGCCGCCGCCCGGCGCGCCCGGCGGGGCGAGGATCCGATGGTCTGCGTGGCCACCGCCCACCCGGCCAAGTTCCCCGACGCCGTCGAGGCCGCCACCGGGATCCACCCGCCGCTCCCGGAGCGGCTGGCCGACCTCCTCGAGCGCGAGGAGCGCTTCGAGGTGCTCGGCAACGACCTGGCCGTGGTGCAGGCCCACGTCGAGCGCTGCTGCGGTGGCTGACCGCACCCCGTCGGTACCGGTGCCAGCGCCGAGCCGCCCCCGCCTGCGGTAGGAGATCGCACCCTTTGCGTCGAAGGTCCCGTTCGGCGGGCCCGCCACACGAAGGAGCTCACTTGCGATCGCACCACGTCAGGCGGATGGCGGCCCTGGTCGCCACCGCCCTCGCCGCGGCAACGCTGCTCGTCGGCGGTGCCCCTGCCGCGAGCTCGGCCCCCACCTGGGCTCCGGCATCCACCGCGACCATCCGCCCCGGTGTCCAGATGTTCACCGACGGTGCCCAGTGCACCGCGAACTTCATCTTCACCCGGGCTGACGACGTGTTCATCGGCTACGCGGCGCACTGCGCCGGCACCGGCGCCGCCACCGAGACGAACGGCTGCGACGCCGAGAGCCTGCCGCTCGGCACGCCCGTCGAGATCGACGGTGCCTCCCAGCCCGGCACGCTCGTCTACTCGTCGTGGATCGCGATGCAGTCCGGGCCGCGCCCTTCGGAGGACGTGTGCAGCTTCAACGACTTCGCCGTGGTCCAGATCCACCCGGCCGACGTCGGGAAGGTCAACCCCACCATCCCGCACTGGGGTGGCCCGACGGGCATCAACACGACCGGCACCGCTGCGGGATCGACCGTCTACAGCTACGGCAACTCGAGCCTGCGGTTCGGCATCGAGGTCCTCTCGCCCAAGACCGGCCTGAGCCTCGGCAGCAGCACCTGGACCCACCCGGTGTACACCGCCAGCCCCGGCATCCCGGGCGACTCCGGCTCGGCGATGCTCGACAGCAGGGGTCGTGCCGCGGGCGTGCTCTCCACGCTGGCCATCGCCCCGCTGGCTGGCAGCAACAACTACAGCGACCTCGGCCAGGCCCTCGCCTACGCCCAGTCCCACGGCATGAGCGGCCTCGCCCTCGCGCTCGGCACCGAGGCCTTCAACCCGAACCAGCTGCCCCTGGGCATCTAGTCCTCCTCGCTCGCCTTCGGCGAGCTGCGGCGAACCAACCCATGCTCGCCTTCGGCTCGCGCTGAGGGCTTGTCGCTCAGGACCGGCGGAGCCGGATCCTTCGCAGGACGAGGGGGGTGCCGGGAGGCGCCCCCCTCGTGCTCCCCCCTCGAGCGCGCCGCTCGGCGCGTTCCTTCGGGGTGCTCCTCCCGCTGGGCCGGGCGGGTGCGGGGCGAGCGGGGAGTGGGGGCTACGTTCCCTGGCATGGAGCGGCAGCGGGTGGTGGTGCTGGACATGGAGGGGGTGGTGGTCCCCGAGATCTGGGTCGCTGTCGCGGAGCGCACCGGGATTCACGCGCTGCGCCGCACGACTCGCGACGAACCTGACTACGACGTGCTCATGCGGTACCGGCTCGACCTCCTGGCCGAGCACGGGCTGACCATGTCGCTCATCGGCGAGGTGCTGGCCGGCCTCGAACCGCTCCCCGGCGCGCGGCCCTTCCTCGACGAGCTCCGCACCCGGCACCCGGTGGTCCTGCTGTCGGACACCTTCGAGCAGTTCGCCGCGGCGCTGGCCCCGAAGCTGGGGCTGCCCGCCATCCTCTGCCACCGCCTCGAGGTCGACCCCGCCACCGATCGCATCACCGGCTACCGCCTCCGCATGGCCGACCAGAAGCGAGCGGCGGTCGAGGCCTTCCGCTCCCTGTCCTACGAGGTCCGAGCGGCGGGCGACTCGTACAACGACACCTCGATGCTGCTGGCGGCCGACGCCGGCTACCTCTTCCGGGCCCCGCCGAACGTGATCGAGGAGTTCCCGCAGCTCGAGGCCCTCGACGCCTACGACGACCTCCTCGCCCGCCTCACCTCGGCCTGAGCTCGGCAGCAGGTTGACCCGCCTGGAGATGGAGCGTGCACGCGAGCGGGCGACAGGCGGGGTCGGGCTGCTGGGCAGGGCCGCTGAAGATCCGCCACTCGGGCGCGACCGCCCGCCACGAGGCGGAACCAAGCACGGTCCCTCGCCCTCCCGTCCCATGACTGGGATGCGGGCCCCCTCCGTTCTCGGCAGCGTTCTGCGAAGGCCAATCCGCGCTCCGCTGGGCGACGCTCCCTTTCGCAGAACACTGTCCGAACCCCCGAGGGCGGGCAGCAAGGGGTGGCTCTCCACGGCAGGTGGGGGCTGGCGACGAGCTGCTGCTCGAGTGGACGCTCCCAGCACGATCGACGTCTCGGCGGGCCCCCGTCCGGGATTCGAAGGGGCGAGGGGCCCGCGCTAACGTCCAGGCTGTTCCGCCGGGGGGTGCACGACGGACCGCACGGGCTTCGACCCGCTAGGCGGTCGGAGCAGACCCGACGGAGGCGATCGGGCGGCATCGCCGCACCCGCCACCCCTCTCTCCCGGCCGTCCGGCCGACTCCCCCGAACCCCGAGGTAGGCACACCGATGGACTCCACCGCCCTCGAGCGCTCCGCCCTCGAGCGCAAGGACCGCGACGAGCTGATGACGATCGCCCAGGCGCTGGGCGGCAAGCCCGGCTCCCGGGCCAAGAAGGCGGACATCGTCGCGCTCATCCTCGACCTGACCGGCGTGTCCGGCGACTCGTCCGATGAGGCGAAGCCCGCCGACGCCGATCAGGGGGCTGGGGAGCCGTCGAACGCCGACGAGGCCGACCCCACCCCCGAGGCCGGCGAGACCTCGGGCCCGAGCAAGGGCGCCACCAAGACCCGGCGCACTCGTGGTCGGGGCAAGGGCGACGACGCCGCGTCCGACGAACCCCCCGCCGAGTGGGAGCTCGCGGCGGCCGGCGACCCCGAGGGGCCCGAGAGCGCCGGGGGGCGGGGCAACGGCCAGCCGGCCCGGGACGACGAGGCGCGCTCCCGCTCCGGTGGCCAGCAGGGCAACGGCAACGGACAGCAGGGCCAAGGGGGCCAGGGCGGCGGCAACGGCGACCAGGGCGACGACGAAAGCGACCCCGCCAACCGCCGACGCCGCCGGCGGGGCCGCAACCGGGACCGCAGCCCCGACCAGGGCCAGAACCCCGAGGAGTACAACGGCGAGCCGATCGAGGTCGAGGGCCTCCTCGACCTCCGGGACGAGGGCTACGGGTTCCTGCGGGTCAACGGCTTCCTCCCGTCCCGCGACGACGTGTACATCTCGGTCAAGCAGGCCCGCCAGTTCGGGCTCCGCAAGGGCGACCACCTGAAGGGCGCCAGCCGCCCGGCGCTGCGCAACGAGAAGAACCCCGCCCTGCTGCGGATCGACGCCGTCAACGGCGGCGACCCGGAGGCGTCCCGCGAGCGCCGCCACTTCGAGGACCTCACCCCCCTGTTCCCCGACGAGAAGCTCGTGATGGAGCTCGAGCGGGACCCGTCCAACGTGACCGCCCGGATCATCGACCTCATCGCGCCGATCGGCAAGGGCCAACGGGGCCTCATCGTCTCGCCGCCCAAGGCGGGCAAGACCACGATCATGAAGCAGATCGTCCGATCGATCGAGACGAACAACCCCGAGGTCCACCTGTTCGTCCTGCTGGTCGACGAGCGGCCCGAGGAGGTCACCGACATGCGCCGGTGGCTGAAGGGCGACCACTCCCACGTGGTGGCCTCCACGTTCGATCGCCCGACCGAGGAGCACACCCAGGTGGCCGAGCTCACCATCGAGCGGGCCAAGCGCCTCGTCGAGGAGGGCCTCGACGTGGTGGTGGTGCTCGACGGCATCACCCGCCTGGCCCGGGCCTACAACCTGGCCGCCCCCACCGGTGGTCGGGTCATGTCGGGCGGCATCGACACCGGTGCGCTCTACCCACCCAAGAAGTTCTTCGGCGCCGCCCGCAACGTCGAGGAGGGCGGAAGCCTCACGATCCTCGCCACCGCCCTCGTCGAGACGGGCAGCCGGATGGACGAGGTCATCTTCGAGGAGTTCAAGGGCACCGGGAACATGGAGCTCCGGCTCGATCGCCGCCTCGCCGAGCGGCGGGTCTACCCGGCCATCGACGTCGAGGGCTCCTCGACCCGCCACGAGGAGCTGCTCTTCCAGGGCGTCCAGCTCCAGAACGTCTGGAAGCTCCGTCGGGTGCTGTCGGCCATGGCCGGCGACGGCAGCGGCGCCACCGGCCTCGAGCTCCTGCTCGACCGGATGAAGGCGTTCAAGTCCAACAAGGAGTTCCTGGCCGAGATCGCCAAGGCCCCGGGCGGCTGACCCCCGGGTAGCGGTCTCGACCCCGGTCCCGATAGCCTCTCCCAGCCCCCTGTAGATCCGACGGAGATCGCCATGCGCGCCGACATCCACCCCGAGTACGTGGTCGCCACCGTCCACTGCTCGTGCGGGAACACCTTCACCACCCGCTCCACCAAGTCCGACCTCCACGTCGAGCTGTGCAGCGAGTGCCACCCCTTCTACACCGGCAAGCAGAAGCTTGTGGACACCGGCGGCCGCATCGACCGCTTCGAGCGCCGCTACGGCAAGCGCCGCAAGGGCGAGGCCGAGCCCAAGGCCGACTCCGAGCCCAAGGGCGAGTCCTAGCCCGCGAGCGCTCCACGCGCTCGGCCCTCACCCGTGGCTGACCGCGCTGCCCTGCTCCGGGCCAAGGTGGCGGGACTCGTCGCGTCCGGGTTTGGTCCGGGGCAGCGCGAAGCGCGGGACTTCCCGGGCGGCGCGGCGCTGGTCGAGGGCGACACCACCTGGATCCTGATCGACGAGCGCCCGCTGGCCTCCTTCGGGCCCGCCCTCGTGTGGGCCGACCGCCAGGGCGCGGCCGACGTGCACCTGCTCGTCGAGTCCGAGGCCAGCGTGCTGGCCAGGCGAGCCGGGCTCTTCGCCCCGGCGCCGACGATCTGGCAGGTCGACGGGACCGAGCTGGCCCGAGCCGAACCGGCTCCGCCCCGAACCGTCCCGACCGCGATCAGCACGCCGGAGCTGGCCCAGCACCTCGTCGACGCCGACCTGGAGGTGCTCGTGGAGGACGGGATCGTCCGGGGTGAGCTGCTCGGCCTCGAGGTCGCCCGCATCGTCCACGGCACCTCGACAGGAGGCGTCCCCCTCGACGAGCCGATGCTGGAGGTGGGGGTGGGTCACGCCGACCGCGAGATGACCGCGGTCATCCACGCCGGGCTGGCCCCCGTCCGCCAGCTGGAGCGGGTGAAGGAGATCGTCCAGGTGCACCGTCGGCCCGGCGCCGAGCGCCATCCGCTCAACCAGCTGGCACCGGAGCGGTGGCTGCGGGCGCTGCTCGTGGCCGACCCCGCTCGCGTCGGCCTGGCCAGCCTGCGGCCGGCCGACCCGGCGGTGCCCCGCCCCAACCTGCGGGATCGCGCCGTGGCCGTGGCCGTGGGCCGGGACGCGGACGCTCGGGACGTTGTGGTGGCCTGCTCGGTGGGGGTCGACCTCGACCTCGTCCCGGCCGCCGCCGACGCCCGAGCCACCCATGCACCCGGTGCCCGGCTGCTCCTCGCCGTCCCCGAGCGCGACGACCACCCCGTCACCCGAGCCCTCGCCGCCCGCCTCCGCGCCCCGGCCGAGGTCGTGACGGTGCCCGACGACTGGCGGTCCGCATGATCCGTGCGTGCCCGCAAGCGCACGCCGCCCGGAATCGTGCACCGATGTCGTCGTCGGTAGCCTGAGCGGCCCATGTTGGACCGGTTGGCCGACCTCGAGCGGGAGTACGCCGACGTCGAAGCGCGCCTCGGCGACCCGGAGCTGATCGCCGACCAGCCGCGCTACCAGGAGGTGGCCCGCCGCTACAGCGAGCTGAAGCCGATCGTGGAGACGGCCCACCAGCTCCGGCAGCGCCGGGGCGACCTCGAGGCGGCCAAGGAGATGCTCACCGACCTCGACGGCGACGACCGCGAGGAGATGCGGGGCGAGGTGTCGGGCGCCGAAGCCGACATCGAGCGGCTGGAGGCAGAGCTGAGGCTGCTGCTCCTGCCCCGGGACCCGAACGACGACAAGGACGTCATCGTCGAGATCCGAGGAGCCGAGGGCGGGGAGGAGGCCAACCTGTTCGCCCGGGACCTCTTCGAGATGTACCAGGGATACGCGGCGCGCATGGGCTGGAAGCTGGAGGTCCTCGGATCGGACCCGTCCGACATGGGCGGGTACAACGAGGTCACCTTCGTGCTGCGCGGCGACAGCGTCTGGTCCCGGATGAAGCACGAGGGCGGCGTCCACCGCGTGCAGCGGGTCCCCGTGACCGAGAGCCAGGGGCGCGTCCACACCTCGTCGGCCACCGTGACGGTGATGCCCGAGGCCGAGGAGGTCGAGGTCCAGATCGAGGACAAGGACCTGAAGGTCGACGTCTACCGGTCCTCGGGCCCGGGCGGACAGAGCGTCAACACCACGGACTCGGCGGTGCGCATCACCCACCTGCCCACCGGCCTGGTGGTGGCCATGCAGGACGAGAAGAGCCAGATCCAGAACCGGGCCAAGGCCCTGCAGGTGCTCCGGGCCCGGCTCCTGAAGGCCGAGCAGGACCGGCAGGCGGCCGAGGCGTCGGCGGAGCGGAAGGGCCAGGTGGGCGGCGGCGGCCGGGCCGAGAAGATCCGCACCTACAACTTCAAGGAGAACCGGGTCAGCGACCACCGCATCGGCCTCACCCTCTACAAGCTGGAGAAGGTGCTGGCGGGCGAGCTCGACGAGGTGGTCGACGCCCTCGTCACCGACGAGCAGGCCCGGCGGCTCAGCGAGAGCGAGTAGCGGTGCCCACCCTTCCGTGGCGGCGGCTGCGGGCCGAGTCGATCGCCCGGCTCGAGGCCGCGGGGGTCGAGGACCCGCGGCGAGAGGTCCGCTGGATCGAGGAGCGGGCCAGCGGCCGAAGCGCAGCCGAGCTCCAGGCGGCGATCGACGAGCCGGCCACCGTGCGGGAGGTCGCCTTCGTCGACCAGATGGTCGCTCGCCGGGCGGCCGGGGAGCCCCTGCAGTACGTGCTGGGACGGTGGGGGTTCCGCACCCTCGACCTGATGGTCGACCGCCGTGTGCTGATCCCCCGACCCGAGACCGAGGTGGTGGCCGGCCTCGCGCTCGACGCCCTCGCCGCCCGGGACCGACGCCGGGCGGCCACCCCAGCCGCCGACGCGCCCCCGGTCGCGGTGGACCTGGGGACCGGCTCGGGTGCGATCGCGCTCTCCCTGGCCGCCGAGCGCTGGCCCCACGTCGAGGTGTGGGGCACCGATGCCTCAGCCGACGCCCTCGCCGTGGCCCGGGCCAACCTGGCCGGGCTCGGCCGCCGGGCGGGGGTGGTGCGGCTCGTCGAGGGGGACTGGTTCGGGGCACTCCCGGAGGACCTGCGGGGCCGGATCGACGTTGTCGTGTCAAACCCGCCGTACGTGGCCGACGGCGACGAGCTGCCGCCGGAGGTGGCCGACTGGGAGCCGGTCGGAGCGCTGCGGGCCGGGCCCGACGGGCTCGACGACATCGGTCGCATCGTGGCCGAGGCCCCCACCTGGCTGGCACCCGGCGGCGCGCTGGTCGTCGAGATCGGGGAAGCCCAGGCCGAGGCCGTGCTGGAGCTGGCGTCCGCCGCCGGGTTCCCGCGAGCGACGATCGAGCCCGACCTGGCCGGGCAGCCCCGGGCCCTGGTGGCGCAGGCCGCCGACGCCGGGCAGCCCGCCACCGGGAGCGAGCGGCCATGACGACCGTGATCGACGGCGGCGCCGCCGACGTCGTCGAGCGGCTGGCCGGGGCGCTGCTGGCCGGAGGGGTGGTGGTCATCCCCACCGACACCGTCTACGGCGTGGCGGCGCTCCCGTCCGACGGCGACGCGGTCGAGCGGCTGTTCGCCATGAAGGCCCGAGGGGTGGACGTCCCGCTGGCCGTCCTCTGCGCCGACGCCGACCAGGCGCTCGGTCTCGCCGCTCCCCACGACCCCGCCGCCGTGGCCCGGGTGGCCGGGCGGTGGTGGCCCGGACCCCTCACCCTGGTGCTGCCCCGGCGTCCCGGCCTCCAGCTCCACCTGGGCCAGCCCGACACCACGGTCGGGTTGCGCGTCCCCGACCTCGGGCTGGTGCGCTCCTTGGCCGCGGCGGTGGGGCCGATCGCCACGACCAGCGCCAACCGGCACGGCGAGCCGACCGCCACGACAGCGAGCGAGGCCGTCGCCGTGCTCGGCCAGGGCGTGGCGGTGGCGGTGGACGGCGGTCCGCTCGACGGTCGGTCCTCGACGGTGGTCGACGCCACTGCGCCCGGCTGGCGGGTGCTGCGGGAGGGGCCGATCCCGGCCGAGGAGATCCTGCGGCTGGTCGGCTGAGCCCTCGACACCTCAGGCCCGAACCCCCGATGGCACGAGATCGGTCCCGCCATCTCCTGTCGGGGGTAGGTTGCCGACGTCGAGCTCAGCCCGCTCACCGCACCACGCACCGCACCGGGGGGACCTGAACATGCCGTTCCGCAAGAGCGACGTCGGCGGCACCGTCGACGACCTGCGCCACATCGCGCTCTTCGCCAGGATGAGCAACGCCGACCTGGAGAGGGTCGCCCAGCTGGGCGAGCCCGTCGAGGCCGAAGCCGGGGCCTACCTCATGCAGCAGGGCGACGTCGGCACCGAGTGCTTCCTCGTGCTCCAAGGTGAGGCCGGGGTCATCAGCGGTGCCGACCACGTCGCCACGATCGGGCCCGGGAGCATCGTCGGTGAGATGGCCCTCATCGGGCACCGGCCCCGCAACGCCTCGGTGGTGGCCCAGACCGCCATGCGCCTGCTCAGCTTCGACATCGCCGCCTTCAACCGGCTGCTCGACGACATGCCGCAGGCCAAGGAGTACGTGTACGAGCAGCTCGAGGCCCGCGGACCCGGCCGGCGCCGCAGCTGAGCGCCGGGCGGGGCCTCGTCAGCGCAGGTCGAAGTCCCCGTCCGGGCGGAGGACGAGCGCCCGACCGGCGACGTCCTCGCTCACCATCGCCTTCGTGATCGAGGGCTCGGTCGACACGCCCCACGCCCGCCGACCGTCGGGGAGGAGCGCGGTGCAGATGGCTCGCTCCGGCTGGCCGTCGCGGTCGTGCATGACCGTCCACGCCTCGAGCCGGGCCTCGCCCTCGGGCTCCTCGCAGAGCTCCCGGGCGGGCAGCGCGCCGACCTCGGCCTGGAGGTCGGCGTGGCGGAAGGGGGTGGTCGGCGGCTCGGTGCTGTACACGCCGAACGCGTGCTTGGTGATGAACCCGCCGTTGGCCGTCACGAGCCCGGCCGATCCCGGGTCCGCGCGGAGGACGTCGGCCATCGTGGCGATCGAGTGCATCACGTAGTTGTTCCAGGGCCCGCCGGCGAAGGACAGCCCACCGGTGACGGTGAGCTGCCGATCCAGCCCCAGGCCGAGCTCGTGGGCGGCGATCTGCACCGCCGACGGGAAGCAGGAGTAGAGGTCCACGTGGGCGAGGTCGTCCGGCGTCACCCCGGCGAGGTCCAGCGCCGCCCGCCCCGCCAGCCGGATGGCGGGCGAGTGACCGAGGTCGTCCCGGTTCGACACGAAGTAGTGGTCGTGGGCGTCGGTGCCGCTGTGCGGGAACACCCAGCGGTCTCGGGGCACGCCGAGCGCCGCCGCCCGCTCCGCTGAGCAGAGGATCACGCCCGCCCCCTGCTCCACCGCGCTGTTGGAGTTCATCAGCTTCGTGTACGGGAACCCGATCATCCGGTTGTCCGGGGTGGGGGTGCGGATCTCCTCCGCCCGGTAGGTGCGCTGGATCCAGGCGTGCGGGTTGCGGGCGGCCACCTCGCTGAAGCGGGCCCACAGCTCCGAGGCCACGACGAGGTGCTCGTCGAGGGAGCGGCCGAGCGCGATGCGGTGGGCCTGCTCGAACAGCGGGTACAGCTGCACCGGCATCATCACCCCCCGGGCCTGCTCGCCGGGGTGCGACATCGGGACGTCGGCGGTGGACGCGCGGGCGAGGGGGACGTCGTCGCCCTGCTCGGTCCACTCCAGCTCCGTCCCGGACCGGCGCGAGCCCATGCGGGTGCGCCACGCCTCGGCCCCGGCCAGGAGCACGAGGTCGGCGTCGCCGGCCTGGATGGCGAGGCAGGCCTGGTTGACGAGGGTCTGCGGGCTGTTGCCGCCCATGCCGGTCAGGCTCGTGTCGCGCGGCTCGGCGCCGAGCCGCTGGGCGAGGAGCAGGCCCGGGTCGCGGTAGCGCCACGACAGCAGGCTGACTACGTGGACCGCATCGGCGCCGGTGAGGGCTCGATCCCCGCCGCCGGAGGCGTCGGCGGCCCGCCGCAGCGCTTCCGCCATCAGGTCGACGGGCTCGAGCGGCTCCTCCCCGCGATCGACGCGGCGGCTCAGCTGGCCGCCGCCGATGAGGACGGGCGTGCGAGGGTCGACCACGGGGCTCCTTCCGTCGGCGCATCGAGACTTGACTGCGCGGTCAACTCTAGGGAGGGGCAGGGGCACCCCTACAATCCCGGCCATCGACGTCCTGATCCTGTGCACCGCCAACCAGTGCCGCTCCCCGATGGCCGAGGCGATCCTCCGCCGCCGCCTCGAGGAGGCCGGGGTCGACTCGACGGTCTCGTCGGCCGGGCTCCACCCGGGAGGGCGCCCGGCCACCGCGCACGGCATCGCCACCATGGCCGCCCGAGGCCTCGACACCAGCGGCCACGTCAGCCGCCAGCTCACCGCTGACCTGGTGGCAGCGGCGGACCTCATCCTCGGCATGGCCCGCGAGCACGTGCGGGAGGTGGCGGTCATCGACGCCGACGCCCTGTCGCGGGCCTTCACGCTCAAGGAGCTCGTCCGGCTGGGCGAGCTGGTCGGTCCCCGGTCCCACGGCGAGGCGCTGGCCGACTGGCTGGCTCGCGTGGCGCGCGGGCGCGAGCGCCAGCGCCTGATGGGCGTCGGGCACGACCCGGACTACGACATCGAGGACCCGGTCGGCCGGGGCCGGGAGGACTACGAGGCCACCGCCGCCGAGCTCGACGACCTCCTCGCCCGACTGGTCGACCGCGCGCTCGCCCCCACCCCCGAGGAGCAGATGTCATGAGGATCGCCATCGGCGGGGACCACGCCGGCTTCGACCTGAAGGTCCACCTGGTGGCCGAGCTCGAGCGACTGGGCCACGAGGTGCTCGACCTCGGCACGCACTCCACCAAGTCCGTCGACTACCCGCCGATCTGCGCCGCCGTCGGGCAGGCGGTGGTCGACGGCCGGGCCGATCGGGGGATCGTCCTGGGGGGCTCGGGCCAGGGCGAGCAGATCGCCGCCAACAAGGTGCGCGGCGTGCGGGCCGCGCTGTGCAACGACCTGTTCACGGCCCGGCTCAGCCGCGAGCACAACGACGCCAACGTGCTGTCCATGGGTGGCAGGATCGTGGCGCCGGGCCTGGCCACCGAGATCCTCGAGCTGTGGCTGGCCACCCCCTTCGAAGGCGGCCGCCACGAGCGCCGCGTCGCCCAGATCGCCGAGATCGAGAAGCAGCAGGAGTAGGAGACCCCATGCCCTGGCCCACCATCGACGACGACGAGGTCTTCGGGCTGATCGACCGGGAGGTCGAGCGCCAGAACACCACCGTGCAGCTGATCGCCAGCGAGAACTTCACCTCGCCCAACGTGCTCCAGGCCACGGGCTCGGTCCTCACCAACAAGTACAGCGAGGGCTACCCCGGCAAGCGCTACTACGGCGGCAACGAGGTCATCGACGAGGTCGAGGTCCTCGCCCGCGGCCGGGCCAAGGCGCTCTTCAAGGCCCCCCACGCCAACGTCCAGCCCCACGCCGGCGCCAACGCCAACATGGGGGTCTACCTGGCGCTGCTCGAGCCGGGCGACACCGTGCTCGGCCTGCGCCTGGACCAGGGCGGCCACCTCACCCACGGCTCCCCGGTCAACGCCAGCGGCAAGCTCTACCACTTCGTCTCCTACGGGGTGACGCCCAGCGACGAGCGCATCGACCTCGACCAGGTCCGCGACCTCGCCCTCGAGCACCGCCCGAAGATCATCGTCACCGGCGCCACCGCCTACCCCCGGATCATCGACCCGGCGCCCTTCCGCCAGATCGCCGACGAGTGCGGAGCGCTCTTCATGTTCGACGCCGCCCACGTGGCCGGGCTCATCGCCGGCGGGCAGCACCCGAACCCGATGGAGCACGGTGCCGACATCATGACCTTCACCACCCACAAGACCCTGCGGGGCCCGCGGGGCGGGGCGATCGTGTGCTCCGCCGAGCTGGCCGAGCCGATCGACAAGGCCATCTTCCCCGGCCTCCAGGGCGGCCCGCTCGACCACGTGATCGCGGCCAAGGCCATCGCCTTCGCCGAGGCGGCCACCCCGGAGTTCCGGGACTACGCCGCCCAGGTGGTGCGCAACGCCGCCGCCCTCGCCGAGGCGCTGGCCGGCCACGGCCTGCGCCTGGTCTCGGGGGGCACGGACAACCACCTCATGCTGGTGGACCTCCGCTCCTTCGACGAGGAGCTCTCCGGGAAGAAGGCCCGGCTGGCCCTCGACCGAGCTGGCATCAGCCTCAACGAGAACACCGTCCCCGACGACCCCCGCCCGCCGTACATCACCTCCGGCCTCCGCATCGGTACGCCCGCCACCACCACGCAGGGGATGGCCGAGCCCGAGATGGCCACGATCGCGTCCCTGATCCACCGCACCCTCGTCGGTCGCGAGGACGAGGCCGAGGTCGCCGCCGTCCGCGACGAGGTCCGCACCCTGTGCGAGAAGTACAGGGTGTACTGACCTCTCTTGGTCGACTACCTCGGGCCCTTGGGGCCGGTGGTGCTGGTGGCGGCGGTCGTGACGCTCGTCGTCACGCCGGCGTTCCGGTGGCTCTCGTTCCGCGTCGGCGCCGTCCAGCGGCCTGACGAGCGCCGGGTCCACACCCGGCCGACCGCGCTCCTCGGCGGGGCGGGGATCCTCCTCGGGGCCCTGGCCGGGCTAGCCACCGCCTGGCTGCGCGCCGACTTCGCCGAGGTGTTCCGCAACAGCACCGTCCCGCTCGGCGTCGCCCTCGGGGCGCTCGTCATCTTCGGGGTCGGGCAGGTGGACGACCTCCGGGAGGTGTCGCCCCCGGCGAAGCTCGCCGGCACCGTCCTCGCCGGCAGCATCCTGTCGATCGCCGGGGTCAGCATCCTCTTCTTCCGCATCCCCTTCGGTGGCCTGCTGTCGCTCTCGCCGGACATGTCGGCCCTCCTCACCGTGCTCTGGGTGATCGGGATGTCGACGGCGATCAACTACGTCGACGGGCTGGACGGCCTGGCCGCCGGCATCGTGGCCATCGGCGCGGCCGCGCTCCTCCTCTACTGCGAGCGGCTGGCCGGCGCCGGAGCCATCGGTCCCGACAACCCGGGCCCCGTCATCGCGGCGGCCACGCTCGGGGCTTGCCTCGGGTTCCTGCCCCACAACTTCCACCCCGCCCGCATCTTCATGGGCGACGCCGGCGCGCTCCTCCTCGGCCTGCTCATGGCGGCCGCCACGATCACGGTCGGCGGCAACACCGACACGCCGTTCTCGGGCCAGACGTTCTTCTTCTTCGCCCCGCTGTTCATCCCCCTGCTCATCCTGGGGGTGCCGATCGTCGACACCGCCTTCTCCATCGTGCGACGAGCCCGACGGGGCATCGGGGTGACGGTCGCCGACAAGGACCACCTCCACCACCGGCTCATGCGGCTCGGGCACGGGCAGCGGCGCAGCGTGCTCATCCTCTGGGCCTGGACCGTCGTGCTCAGCGCCATCGCGCTGTTCCCCACCTACCGCAGCGGTCAGGGCGACCTCTACATCCCGGCCGCGATCGCCGTGGCCGCCCTGCTGCTCTACACGTGGTTCGCGCCCGGAGTGCGAGCCCAGCGCGGGGCCGGCGATGGCCCCGAGGGGTGAGGAGTTCGCGACTTCGAAAACCCGGCCGCGGCCTTGCTAACGTCCCCGCCGGTCCGTCAGGGGAGTGGATTTGCCGGTGCCGCGGGTCGACTCCTACATTTGCGAATGGATTCACAAGCCGCCGGCAGCAGAGCCGCCGGCCCAGCGCTGAGGTGTCCCTCCTGGTGTCCGATCTGCAGGCCAAGCAGCAGCTGAACCGTGGCTACAACGACGGTCTCGCGCGCGGCATGGAGATCGTCCTCACCCCGCTGCTGCTCGGCGGGCTCGGCTGGCTGCTCGACGGCTGGCTCGGCACCGACCCGTTCCTCGCCATCGGCTTCGGAGCGTTCGGCTTCGCCGGGATCTTCGCCAAGCTGAAGCTCGGCTACGACCGCACCATGGCCGAGGTCGAGGCGGGCAAGCCCTGGACCCGCGCCCAGCGACCGGAGGGAGAGGCCCGGTGACGGCGACCGCCACCACCCGTGACCTCGGTCCGGCGCCCGAGCCGGCGCTGGCCCGTGACCTCGCCAAGCGGGGCCTGCTCTTCGCTCCGCTCGCCCTCGTCCTCTGCGCCGCCGGCTGGGGCGTCGACGGCGCGGCTTCGGGGGCCTACGCCCTCGGCCTCGTGCTGGTGAACTTCCTGGCCGCCGCATGGATGCTCTCCACCGCGGCCCGGATCTCCTACGGCCTCCTCATGGGCGCCGCCCTCTTCGGCTTCCTCCTCCGCCTCGGCCTCGTCTCGGCCGCCGTCCTCCTCGTGAAGGACGCCGCCTGGGTCGAGCCCGTCGCCCTCGGGCTCACGCTGGTCGTGAGCCACCTGGCGCTCCTGTTCTGGGAGCTCCGCTACGTGTCGATCAGCCTGGCCCACCCGGGCCTCCGGCCCACTCCCAAGGAGACGAGCTCCCGGTGACCTTCGCTGCCGAGTTCCCGCCCCTGTCCCACATCGTGAACTGGCCGGCCTTCGGCGACAACGGCCTGGGGATCAACAAGATCGTGCTGATCTACGCGCTGGCCGCGCTGATCACCATGCTGATCTTCATCCTGGGGAACAAGAAGCAGCTCGTCCCCACCGGGGCGCAGAACCTCGCCGAGATCGCCGTCGAGTTCGTCGAGGACGGGATCGTCCTCGAGACGATCGGGCCGGAGGGCCGGAAGTACACCCCGCTCCTGCTGTCCCTGTTCTTCTTCATCTTCCTCACCAACATCACCGGCATCATCCCGGTGCTGCAGATGCCTGCGACGGCCCGCATCGCCCTGCCGATGTTCCTCGCCCTGTTCGCCTACGTCATCTACCACGGCTCGGGCATCAAGGAGCACGGCCCCTTCGGCTACATCAAGCACGCCCTCATCGTCCCGGGCCTGCCCTTCGCGCTGCACTTCCTGGTCGTGCCGATCGAGTTCATCTCGAAGTTCTTCGTGCAGCCCTTCAGCCACACCGTCCGTCTGTTCGCCAACATGCTGGCCGGGCACATCCTGCTCGTGACCTTCGCCGTGCTGAGCAGCGCCCTGTGGGCGCTCAAGCCCAACGCCATCATCCTCCCGCTACCGTTCGCCGCCCTCATCGCCTTCACGGCCTTCGAGATCCTCGTGGCGTTCCTGCAGGCCTACGTCTTCACCCTCCTGACCGGCGTCTACATCGGCGCCGCCGTCAGCCACGAGCACTGATCTCCGTCCCACCCGTCTCCACCAAGCAATCCCGTCAAGAAAGGCACCACCACCAATGAGCCTCTCCGTGTTGGCCCAGGAAGCCGCCGCTGCCGGCATCGACAACAAGGGCCTCGCCGCCCTGACCTACGGCCTCGGCGCCATCGGCCCGGGCATCGGCATCGGGTACCTGGTCGGTCAGTCCGTCCAGGCGATGGCCCGTCAGCCCGAGGCCGCGGGCATGGTGCGCACCACCATGTTCCTCGGCATCGCCTTCACCGAGGCCCTGGCCCTCATCGGCTTCGTGGTCTTCTTCCTCGCCCAGTGACGACCATGGCCCGACCCATCAAGTTCCTGGGCGCCGCCGCCCTGGCGGCAGCCGCCCTGGTGGGCTTCGCCCCCCACGCGCTCGCCGAAGAGGGTGACCCCGTCCACGAGGTCGAGGAGCTCGTCAAGGAGAACGGCGGCACCGAGTTCGACGCCCACTGCGTCGAGATCCTCGCCGAGGGTGGCGCCATCGACGACTGCCAGGCGGCCCCCAACCCCCTCCTCCCCGAGATGACGGAGCTGATCTGGGGTGGCCTCGCCTTCCTCATCGTCTTCTTCTTCATCTGGAAGATGGGCCTTCCCGCCATCAAGAAGGGCATGGACGCCCGGACCGAGCGGATCCGCTCCGACCTGGCCGCCGCCGAGACGCAGCGCTCCGAGGCCGACCAGCTGCTGGCCGACTACCGGGCCCAGCTGGCCGACGCCAAGAACGAGTCGGCGCGGATCATCGAGGAGGCCCGCCAGTCGGCCGACGCCCTGAAGCGCGAGCAGGAGGCCCGGCTCACGAGCGAGCTGGCCGAGATGCGCGAGCGCGCCGCGGCCGACATCGAGGCCGCCAAGACCCAGGCCATCGCCGACCTGCGCGGCGAGGTCGCTCAGCTGGCCGTCGGTGCCGCCGAGGTCGTGGTGAGCAAGAACCTCGACCAAGCCACGCAGGTGCAGCTCATCGAGGACTACATCAACCAGGTGGCCAACCGCTCATGAGCACCGACGAGCGCACGCTGGCCTACGCGGGCGCGCTGTTCGGCGTCGCTCGCAGCGAAGGCAACCTGGCCGAGGTCGAGGACGAGCTGTTCCGCTTCGCCCGCACCCTCGAGTCCAGCGACGAGCTGCGCACGACGCTCACCGACGCCGCGCTCCCCGTGAGCCGGCGCCAGCAGATCGTCGAGGACCTGCTCGGCGGCAAGGCCAACCCGATCACCACGTCGCTGCTGTCGATGGTGGTCGGCACCGGTCGCTCCCGCGACCTGCCGGCCATCGTCGACGAGCTCGTCCGGATCAGCGCCTCCGAGGCCAACCGGGAGGTGGCCGAGGTCCGCTCGGCCGTCGCGCTCACCGACGACCAGAAGGCGCGCCTCGCCGACGCCCTCGGCAAGGCCACGGGCAAGCAGGTCGAGGTCAAGGTGATCCTCGATCCCTCCGTGCTCGGCGGGCTGGTGGCCCAGGTCGGCGACACCGTGATCGACGGGTCGGT
>JBKHYD010000002.1:0-154088 GCA_046565645.1 Acidimicrobiia bacterium
CGCGACCACCACCGCTACAGCGACACCGACCTCGACGTGCACTCGCCGACCCGCGGGTTCTGGTGGAGCCACGTCGGCTGGATCCTCTGCGACCGGTACTCGGCCACCGAGGAGCAGCGCATCAAGGACTTCGCCAAGTACCCCGAGCTGCGGTGGGTCAACCGCCACGACTGGGTGCCGGCGCTCGGGCTGGCGCTCCTCACCTTCGCCTACGGCGGCTGGGCCGGCCTCGTCGTCGGCTTCGGCGTGTCGACGATCGCGCTCTGGCACGGCACGTTCCTCGTGAACTCGATGGCCCACGTGATCGGCCGGCGCCGCTTCGTCACCTCCGACACCAGCCGCAACTCGTTCCTCATCGCGCTGCTCACCAACGGGGAGGGCTGGCACAACAACCACCACCACTACCAGGCGTCGGCCCGCCAGGGCTTCCGCTGGTACGAGTGGGACCCGAGCTACTACGTGCTGTGGGGGCTGTCGAAGGTCGGCATCGTGCGGGGGTTGAAGCGCCCCACCGAGGCGATCCTCACCACCAACCTGGTGAGGGCCGGCCACTTCGACGTGGGCCTGTTCCGCACCCGCTGGAACACCGCCGCCGCCCGCCTGGCCGAGGTCGGCGGCCACGTCGCCGACGGGCTGGCCCAGCGCCGGCAGCACCTGGAGGAGCGGATCGAGGCCGCCCGCCACGACCTCGACGAGCACCTTCGGGCCCAGCGGCAGGCCTTCGACGAGCTGGCCAGGGTCCGTCGCGCCGCCCGGAGCCTGCGGCCGGTCGTCGTCCGGATCTGAGCCCAGGTCCCCACCGGGCCGGTCGGAGGCGAGGTGGGGACTTCCGGCTCTGCCCCGGCGCCGCGCCGTCGAGGCACCATCGGACCGGCTGCGGTCCGAGGAGGCGTCGATGCGCAGAGTGATCGTGATGGGAGCCGGCGGTCGGGACTTCCACGTGTTCGCCACGGTCTTCCGGGCCGACCCCCGGGTGGAGGTGGTGGCCTTCACGGCGGCCCAGATCCCCGGGATCGACGACCGGCGCTTCCCCGCCTCGATGGCGGGGGATCGCTATCCGGCGGGCATCCCGGTCCGGCCCGAGGTCGAGCTGGACGACCTGATCCGAGCCCACGACGTGGACGAGGTGGTGCTGGCGTACTCGGACCTGGCCCACGAGGACGTGATGCACAAGGCGTCGAGGGCGATGGCGACCGGGGCCGACTTCCGCCTCGTCGGGCCGAAGGCGTCCATGCTGCGGTCCTCGAAGCCGGTTGTGGCGATCTGCGCGGTGCGCACCGGGTGCGGGAAGTCGCAGACCACCCGGCGGGTCGCGCAGCTGCTGATCGAGCAGGGCGTGCGTCCCGTGCTCGTCCGTCACCCGATGCCCTACGGCGACCTGGATCGGATGCGGGTGCAGCGCTTCGCCAGCCTGGAGGACATCGACGAGGCCGACGCCACCGTGGAGGAGCGCGAGGAGTACGAGGCCCCCGTCCGCATGGGGATGGTCATGTACGCCGGGGTCGACTACGAGGCCATCCTGCGCCGGGCCGAGGCGGAGGCCGACGTGGTGGTCTGGGACGGCGGCAACAACGACCTCCCCTTCTACGTGCCCGACCTGCTGATCACCGTCGTGGACCCGCTGCGCCCGGGTCACGAGCTCTCCCACCACCCCGGCGAGGTGAACCTCCGTCTCGCCGACGTCGTCCTCGTCAACAAGGTCGACCGGGCGGCGCAGGCTGCGGTGGAGGCCGTGCTGGCCAACGTCGCCGCCGTCAACCCGGGTGCCACCGTCGTGCGAGCGGAGTCACCTGTGACCCTCCTCGACGGCCCGGATCTGGCTGCCGCCCGCGTGCTGGTGGTGGAGGACGGGCCCTCCGTCACCCACGGTGGGATGCCGTACGGCGCCGGGACGGTGGCGGCAGAGCAGGCGGGGGCCGGGACCATCGTCGACCCGCGCGACCACGCCGTGGGCTCGATCCGCGACGTGTACGACGCCTACCCGCACCTCGGTCCGGTCCTGCCGGCGATGGGCTACGGAGCCGACCAGCTGGCGGACCTCGAGGCCACGATCGAAGCCACGCCCTGCGACGTCGTGGTGGCCGGGACGCCGGTGGACCTCGCTGCGCTCGTGTCGGTCAGCCACCCCATCCGCCGGGCGGCCTACGAGCTGCGAGAGGTGGGTCGACCTCACCTCGCTGACGTGCTCGCTCCGATCATCGCCCGGGTCAAGGGGGGCTGAGGCCCCACGCCGCGCAGATGGACGCCGGGCCCTCGGGCGGCGCCGCTCGAGCGCGCCGGGCCCGGTTCCAGCTCCCGGACCACCGGGGCCGCCACCCGCGACCGGGACGTGCGATGGCGCGTCAGCCTCGGGACTGCGCGCGCGCCAGCATCTCGACCAGTCCCGAGTGCCCGCTGGTCTCGGCGAGCAGCCTGAGCGAGGTGTGGAAGGTGGCGGTCGAGATGCCGCGGGCGTCGAGGATGACCTCCAGCCAGGGGAGCACGTCGAGGAGGACCCGCGGGTCTCGGGTGAGGACCGCCGCCCGGGCGAAGTCGATCAGGTAGCCGAGGTCCTCGCGGGTCCGTCGTCGCTGGGACTCGTCGTAGCCGGCGTAGGCCGGCAGCTCGGCCTGCATGCGCACGACGGTCCGTTCGACGATCTCGTCCCTGCGCTGGGCCAGGTCCGAGGCACCCCGGACGTCGGCGGTGGCGACCGCCCCGGCGGGCGGCAGCGGCGCTCGCAGCAGCTCGGTGGCGGTGCGGGCGTCCGGGGCCCACAGGTCGGCGCCCAGCACCCGGGCCCGTCGGTCGTCGGGCCCCAGCGCGCTGCCGCCCACCAGCACCGGCACCCCGGCGTCGTGGGCGACCTCGGCGCACAGGAGGACGCCTTCGAGGGACATGGGGGTGGTGCAGCTGACGGCGAGCACGTCCGGCGGCGACGCCTGGAGGAACCGGGCCAGGTGCGGCGGCGGCATCGACGCACCGAGGAACGTGACCCGGAACCCCTCGGACCGGAGCACCTCGGCCACGAGGCGAGCCGGCAGGAGGTGCCACTCGCCCTCCGCGCAGACGACGGCCACGTGCGGCCCGTCGACGCGCACCGGAGGGGCGTGAGCGCCGAGCACGGACACCACGGAGTCGACGATGGCGGTGGCGGCGTGCTCGTCCGCCACGCTGAAGGCGGCTCGCTGCCAGCGGAGGCCGACCTCGGCCTGAGCCGGTCCGAGGAGCTCGGTGAGGAGGTCGACCACCGGGACGCCCCGGTCGGCGAGGTCGAGGACGAGCTCCCGCGCGGCGTCGGCGTCGCGCGCCGTCAGGTGGGCGACGAGGTCGTCGACGTGCGCGTGGGCCGTGATCACGGGGCGACCTCCACCCGATCTCGCCCGGCCCGCTTGGCCGCGTACAGGGCCCGGTCGGCGGCGGCGAGGGCTCCCTGGCCGCCCCCGCGGCCGACGGCCGCCACCCCCGCCGAGAAGGTGATCGGCAGCGGACGGGTGGTCTCCCAGTCCTCGCGGAGGCGTTCGAGGAGCGCGACGGCCCCGTCCGGCGAGGTGCGGGGGAGCAGGACGACGAACTCCTCGCCGCCGAACCGGGCGGCCGTGTCGGCGGCGCGGAGCACTCGTCTCAGCGCCGCGCCGAAGCTCCGCAGCACCTCGTCGCCCGCGTCGTGGCCCAGTCGGTCGTTCACGCCCTTGAAGCGGTCGAGGTCCACCATCGCCACCGCGTCGCCGGCGTCGACCCGCCCCAGCACCCGCATCCCGACCCGACGGTCGGCCAGGCCGGTCAGGGCGTCGGTGCCGGCCGTGGCGGCGAGGTGGCTCTCGCGCCGGATGCGGCCGAGCGCCACGTGGGCGTCCTCCACCACGGCGGGCAGCAGGCTGCGCAGCACCTCGAGCGCCTCCGGGTCGCCGGCCGGCACCCGCGGCTCGGAGGTCCCGAAGGTCACGTCGAGCGGCAGCTGCCGCGGCGAGTGCGACGCCGGGGGTTCGAGCTCGCCGCCGAGCTCGTGCACCGTCTGGGCGACGATCTCCGCTGCCTCCTCCTCGCTGGCCGCCCGCAGCAGCCGGCGAGCGGCGGTGAGCGCGACCTGCAGGACGGGAGCCCTCTCCTCCTCCGGCCGGTCGTCCGCATCCATGTCGACCCATCCTCGCCCGATCGCAGACCGCGGCACCAGGACAGCCCGGCAACCGGAGCCCACCTCCGGGCTCGGTCGGCGCCCGGTGCCCCCCATTGTGGCCCGGATCGGTCCGGGGTGCGCCGGCGCCGCCAGCACGGTCCGCGTGGCTGTCACACCCCGTCGTTACGGTTCGAGCGTGGTTCGCTTCCTGCACACCGGTGACTGGCAGCTCGGCATGACCCGGCACTTCCTCGGCGCCGAGGCTCAGCCGCGCTTCGCTGCGGCTCGAACCGAGGTGATCCGCACGTTGGGCGCGCTGGCGGAGGCGGAGGGGTGCTCGTTCGTGGTGGTGGCGGGCGACGTGTTCGAGACCAACCAGGTGGACCGCCAGGTCGTGGTGCGGGCGCTCGACGCCATGGCCGCCACCCCAGGGGTCACCTTCTACCTCCTGCCCGGCAACCACGATCCGCTCGATGCCGCGTCGGTCTTCCGCTCGCCGACCTTCCAGCAGCACCGCCCGTCCAACGTGGTGGTGCTGGCCGAGGCCGGCTCCGTCCCGGTCGCCCCGGGAGTCGAGCTGGTGGCGGCGCCGTGGCCCACCAAGCGGCCGCTCACCGACCTGGTGCGCGATGCGCTGGCGTCGGTTCCGGTCGACGGCACGATCCGGGTGGTCGTCGGGCACGGCGCGGTGGACCACCTCTCCCCGGAGACCTCCAACCCTGCGCTGGTCCAGGTGGCGCCGCTCGAGGCCGCGCTGGCCGAGGGCCGCGCCCACTACGTGGCTCTGGGCGATCGCCACTCCACCACCTCGGTCGGTTCCACCGGCCGGATCTGGTACGCCGGCGCCCCCGAGCCGACGGACTTCCGGGAGGAGGCCCCGGGCAACGTCCTCGTCGTCGCGCTGGCCGAGGACGGCTCGGTCGAGGTCACGCCCCACCCGGTGGGCACCTGGCGGTTCCTGCGCCACGAGGCCGCGGTCACCGGCGAGGCAGACCTCGATGCCCTCGACCACCTCCTCGACGCCCAGCCCGACAAGGCGCGCACGATCGTCCGGCTGGCGCTGGTGGGCCAGCTGTCCCTGTCCGAGAAGGCGCGCCTCGATGCGATGCTCGCCCACCACGCCGACCTCTTCGCCTCCCTCGAGGGGTGGGAGCGCCGGATCGACCTCGTGGTCCTCCCTGCGGATGCCGACTTCGACGACCTCGACCTGCAGGGCTTCGCCGGTGAGGCGGTCGCGGACCTGCGCCACCAGGCCAGCGGCACCGGCGCCGAGGCGCAGGTCGCGCAAGACGCTCTGTCGCTCCTGGTCCGTCTCGCGGGGGTGCCGGCGTGAGGATCGAGCGCCTGCGGCTCACCGACTACCGGGGCATCGCCCACGCCGAGGTGAGGTTCGCCCCGTCCGGCGTCACGATCGTGGAAGGCGACAACGAGGTCGGCAAGACCTCCCTCACCGAGGCCCTCGACCTGGTGCTGACGGTGCGCGACGACTCGAAGAAGGAGGCCGTCCGCAGCCTGCAGCCCTACGGGCGCGACGTCGGCCCTGAGGTCGAGGTCGAGCTCACCACCGGTCCTCACCGGTTCGTGCTGCGCAAGCGGTGGCTGCGGCGGCCCGAGACGGTGCTCGAGGTGCTCGAGCCCGACCCGCAGGTCCTGACCGGCCGGGAGGCGCACGAGCGGGCCCAGGAGCTGCTCCGGGCCACGGTCGACGCCGAGCTGTGGGCCGCGCTGCGACTCGAGCAGGGGGCCGACGCCGGCCGGGCGTCGTACGCCGTCCCCTCGCTCGGGCGAGCGTTGGACCGGGCCGCGGGCGGGGTGGCAGGTCGTGAGCGCGAGGACGACCTGTGGGACCGGATCGTCGCCGAGCGGGCTCGCTACTTCACGCCCACCGGACGGCCCAGCGCCGAGCGGGAGCGCCTCGCCGAGCGGGTCGCCGCGGCCGAGGCCGAGGTCCGCGCCGTCGAGGCCGAGCTGCGCCAGCTCGACGCGCACGCAGACGAGATGGCCCGGCTGGAGCTCGACGCCACCGACCTCGCCGCCAGCCAGCGGGAGCTCGACGCGCAGGTCGAGCAGCTCCTCGCCCAGCAGGCCGAGGTGGAGGGGCTCCGGCAGGAGGTGGTGCACCACACGGCTGAGCTGCGCGCCGCCGCCGCGCAGCGAGATCGCTGGCAGCACGCGACGGAGCGGCGGGCGGAGGCGCTCGCCGCCGTCGAAGAGCGAACCGAGCGGGTGGCCGCGGCCGAGGCGGCGGCCGCACTGGCCGCCCCGTCGGGGGCCGCCGCGGCCCAGCGCCACGAGGCGGCGATGGCCCGCCGGGCCGAGCTCACCGCGGCGCTCGAGGAGGCCGAGCGGGTCCACCAGCGGGCGCAGGCCGATCTCGCCCACCGACGTCACGAGATCGAGGTGGCCCAGCTCTCCGAGCGCCACGATCGGGTGGCGGAGCACCGAGCCGCCCTGGCCGACGCCGAGGCCGTGCTCGACGCCCTCCGCGTCGACGACCAGGCGGTCGCCGCCATCGAGCTCGCCCACCTCGAGGTGGTCAAGGCGGAGGCGGCCGCCGCTGCCGGCGCCGCAACGCTGGTGCTGAGGGCTCACACCGCCGCCACCATCGAGGTCGACGGCGAGGCGGTCGAGCTGGCGCCGGGGGAGGAGCTGGAGCGGGCCGTCCCGGCCGCCAGCCACCTCGTGCTCCCCGGTGTGCTCGACGTCGAGGTGCGGGCCGGCGCCGAGGCTCGGGCGCTCGCCGACCGGCTCTCCACCGCCCGAGCGGACCTCGAGCAGCGCTGCGCCCGGGCAGGGGTGATCGACCTCACCCACGCCCGCGGCCTCGCCGCCCAGCGGAACGAGGCGGCGCGGGTCCGGGAGCAGGCCCGTCAGCGCATCGCCGAGGACCTGCGCGACCTGTCGGTCGACGACCTCGCCCACAAGGTGGCCCGCCTGGGCGCGAAGGTGGCCGCCTATGCCGCCGAGCGGCCGGCTGATCCGCCGCTGCCGGCCACGTTCGACCTCGCCCAGGCCCGCGCCGCGGAGGCGGAGTCAGCGCTGGCCGAGGCCCGGGCGGCCGTCGTCGAGGCAGAGGAGGAGGTGGCCGCGGCCCTGCAGGCGGCGCGCGAGGCCGAGGTCTCGAGCGCCGGGTTGGGCGCCCAGGTCGAGCTCGAGCGCGAGGCGCTGGAGCAGGCGAGGGCGGCCCTCGCCTCCGCCCGAGCCCTTGAGCCCGACGAGCTCCTCACCGAGGAGCGGCGCGCCGCGGAGGCGGCCCACGAGGCGGCGGCCAGCCAGCTGGCGGTCGCAGAGGCAGCCCTACGACGCCACAGCGCCGACACGCTCGACGCCCTCGTCGCCAACGCCGTCCAGGCGCAGGCGAGGGGACGGGCCGCCCTGGCCGCCAACCGGGACGAGCGCCGCCGGCTGGAGTCGATCCTCGAGACGAAGGGTGAGCAGGGCTTGGCCCGCCGCCACGACCTCGCGCTCAGCGAGCGGGATCGCCTCCAGGGCGAGCACGAGCGCCTGGAGGCGCGGGCCGCCGCCGCCCGGGTCCTCCACGACACGTTCGAGGCCCGCCGAGCCGCCGCCCACGCCCGCTACGTCGCCCCCTTCAAGGAGGCGATCGAGCGCCTCGGGCGCGTGGTGTTCGGCCCGTCGCTCGAGGTGGAGCTCGACGCGGACCTGCGCATCGCCGCCCGCCGGCTCCACGGCGTCCGCCTCCCGTTCGACCAGCTGAGCACCGGCGCGCGCGAGCAGCTCGGGATCCTGAGCCGGCTGGCATGCGCCACGATCGTGGCCGGCGACGACGGCGCCCCGGTGATCCTCGACGACACGCTCGGCTGGACCGACCCGCAGCGGCTCACGCAGATGGCCGCCGCCATCGGGGTGGCCGGTCGGAGCTGCCAGATCGTGCTGCTCACGTGCACCCCGGGCCGGTTCGCCCACGTGGGCGCGGCCACCGTGGTCCGCCTGCCGGCCTCGGGCCAGGCGCTCGAGGCTCGCCACTCGGCCTGACCCCCGCCGTCGTCGCGACGCCCCCCGACGCGACAAGGCCTCGGTGGAGGGCACGGATCTCACGATCCGCCTCCACCGAGGCCGAGCCTCGAGTCGTCCGATGGCCGGTGGTCGAAGTGGCCGTTCACGGGTCCCGCGGAGGCAGCCGGCTCAGCGTGCTGCATGCGGTGGGCGGGTCCGCCAGGTACGTCGTCACCGGTTCGGACTGCCTCAACGACCGGGCGGTGACCGCTCCATCGTGTCGAGCGCTTCGTGCATGCAGGACCCCCCTTTCGGTGCCTGGTGCAACGATCCCGACCGAGCCGTCGGGAGGTTGGGTTCACCGTCGCGCCACCGGCACCCGGGGTCAAGGGTCGAAGGGCCCGCTCGGTGAAGTTGGTCCGCGACCAGCGGCTTCGCGGCGATGCACGCACGCCGAGCAGGGGGATCCTGACCTCGGTCGGCGGTCGTACCGGGCGCTGGGGGCCCGCACCGTCGGTCATGGGGGGTCGACGATTCCCCGATGAGGGGCCGGGGGTGGATACACTGGCGGGGCTCGGCATCTCGGCGTGCGGGTGCGCTCGCACCACGTCACGACCGCGGGGCCCCCGGCAGCGGGCCGGCCTCGAGCGCCGACGCATCAGGCGGCCCTCCGACGAGCGCTTCGGGGGCCGGGGGCGACGAGGGATCGCCCGTTCACGGATGGACAACGCCGAAGCCACGCTCGAGTACGCCGTCTACGCGATGGCCGAAGGGGTCGCCACGCGCGACCAGATCGCCCTGCTCGAATCGAACCCGTCCGCGTGGCGACGCAAGCTCGAGCGCCTCATCGACGACACCGAGGACCGCCTCGACGACGTGCGCCGGCTCGAGGGACCGGAGCGGGACCAGGTGGTCGCCGACTTCCAGGCCGAGCTGGCTCGCCTCGAGGCCAGCTACGAGCTGCTTACCAGGGTCACCGATCCGCTCGCCGTGATCACCAGCGCCGACCCCGGCGGCGAGGTGCGCCTCCAGGCCTCGTGGGAGTCCGGGAAGATCGTGGTCTGGGGCGCCGGCCCCGGCACCGAGCCCGAGGACAACGACCAGCTCGCCGACCGGCTCGAGGCCATCGGTGGCCCTCGCCTGGGCTGGAGCCAGCACGCGGACGTGGTCCTGCCCGACGGTGGCCGGGCGGCGGCGGTGTCCATCCCGGTGCAGGAGTCGCTCGGCTGGCTCGTCGCCGTCGGCGGTGGTCTGGGCCGGGACGGGGTCGGCGCCAGCGTGGTCTGGCTGGGCCGGGTGGCGCTGGCCGCGGTGCGCCGGGTGACGGCGGGCGCCGTCGTCCCCACCGTCGAGGTCGCCAAGCGCCCGCAGGGCCGGCTGGCCGACGTCGCCGTCCGGTGGGCGCCGGCGCTGCTCGACCCAGCCGAGATCGACCGGTTCGTCGCCGCCATGCCTGGCCCGGTCGTGGCCCTGAAGCCCGGCACCCCCCGAGCGGTGACCCTCGAGGTGATGGGTGCGGTCGTCGACGCGATCGTCCGCGAAGCGGCCCGGAAGGTCGAGGTGAAGGCGCCCCCTCCGGTCACCACCACCACGGGGGCGGTCGCCGAGGCCGTCGTGACCCGCCTCGACGGCTCCGGGTTCGAGGCTCCGATCGCGGTCGCCACGGAGGTGTCCAAGCGCCTCGAGCGCTGGGCCAAGCCCGTCACCAGCGGGGCCCGCCCCACCCTCGTGGTCCAGCTCGAGCCGCCCGATCGGGGCGACGCCTGGTTCCTCTCGGTGCTCGGCCCGGGGGCGGACGGCACCCTCCTCCCGATCGAGGTCGCCCTCACCGACAGCCGCTCCACCAAGCCGCTGGCCGACGAGCTGGCCCGGCTCGAGCGGATCCTGCCCGAGCTGCTGAGGGCGGGCGGGCAGCGGCGGGGGCAGGTCTACCTGAGTCAGCCCGAGGCCTGGGAGCTCATGACCGCCACCGGCACCGCGCTGCGGGCCGCCGGGTACGAGGTGCGGGTCCCCTCGCTGTCGCGCCGCCGGGTCAAGCCCGGCCTGCGGCTCTTCACCGAGCCGACCGGCGACAGCGTGGTCGGCGCCAACCAGCTGGCCAACGTGCGCTGGTCGGCCGTGTTCGGCGACGTGGAGCTCACCGCGGCCGAGGTGGCCCGGCTCGCCAACGAGGCGCGCCCGATGGTCCAGTCGCGCGGGCGCTGGGTCGAGCTCGACCGGGTCGATCTGAAGGAGGCGGCCGCCGCTCTGGCCGAGCGATCGGGCCAGACCCAGCTCACGGGCGCTGAGATCCTCCGCCACGCCGTCGGCCTGGAGGGCAGCCCGCTGGGCAGCAAGCTCCAGGTGGAGGGCTCTGGGTGGGCGGCCGACCTCCTCGAGCGTGCCTCGGAGGTGCCCAAGGAGCCGATCACCGAGCCGGAGGGCTTCGTGGGCGAGCTGCGCTCCTACCAGGCGGAGGCGCTGGCGTGGCTGGGGTTCCTCGATGCCGCCGAGCTGGGAGGATGCCTCGCGCTCGACATGGGGCTCGGCAAGACCCCCACGATGCTGGCCCACCTCGGTCGGACCGCCGGGGAGGGGACGGCGCTGGTGATCGCCCCGCCTGCGGTGGTGGGCAACTGGGCGGCGGAGGCGGCCAAGTTCACACCCGACCTGAGGGTGGTCGTGCACCACGGCCAGGCACGGGCCAGCGCAGCCGAGCTCGAGCGGGAGATCGCCCGGGCCGACGTCGTCATCACCACCTATGGCACCGCCGTCCGCGACGTCGAGGCGCTCGCCGAGCACACCTGGGACCGCGTCGTGCTCGACGAGGCCCAAGCGATCAAGAACGCCGCCAACGAGACGGCCCAGCAGCTGCGCAGGATCCCCGCCCGCAGCCGGATCGCGCTCACCGGCACCCCGATCGAGAACGGCCTCGGCGACCTGTGGGCCATCCTCGACTTCACCAACCCGGGCCTCGTGGGCAGCCGAGCCACGTTCGTGTCCCAGCTCTCCGGTGAGGGCGAGGCGGCGCTGCGGGCCCTGAACGGCCTGCTGGTGTTCCGGCGCACCAAGTCCGAGCCCGAGGTGGCCGCCGAGCTGCCGGACCGCATCGACGAGCTGGACCACTGCACGATGACGCCGGAGCAGATCGGCCTCTACCAGGCCGTGCTGGACGGGCTCGTGGCCGATGCCGCGGCGGAGGAGGGGGCCGAGCCCAAGCAGGGCGCCATCCTCGCTGCGATCACCGCGCTCAAGCAGATCTGCAACCACCCGGCCGCCTACCAGGACGACGGCCGGCCGCTCCACGGCCGCTCCGGGAAGCTGGCGCGCCTCGAGGAGATCGTCGAGTCGGTCTTCGCGGCGGGCGAGAAGGTCCTCGTGTTCACCCACTTCGCCGAGTGGGGCAAGCGCCTGGCGGCTCACCTGACCGAGGTCACCGGGGTGCCCGTCGACTGCTACCACGGCGGCCTGGCCCGAGGGGCGCGGGACCGGATGATCGAGTCCTTCCAGGGGCGCACGGGTCCCGGGGCGCTGGTGCTGTCGCTCAAGGCCGGCGGCACCGGTCTCAACCTCACCGCGGCGAGCCACGTCGTGCTCTACGACCGCTGGTGGAACCCCGCCGTGGAGGACCAGGCCCGTGACCGGGCGTGGCGGATCGGGCAGACCCGGACCGTCGTGTCCCACCGCCTCGTGTGCCCCGGCACCGTGGACGAGCGGGTCGAGGAGGTCGTGGCCGGGAAGCGCCACATCGCCAACCTGGTGCTGCCCAAGTCGAGCTCGCTCTCGGACCTCTCCACCGATCAGCTGCGGGTGGCGCTCGGGCTCGACACCGCGGCGCTCCTCACGGCCGAGGACGAGACCGAGCTCCGAGACGTCGAGGAGGTGGGCGCGTGAGCGGTCCCCAACCCCAGCCGAAGAAGAAGCGCCGCCGCCGCTCCGGTGGAGGCGGGGGCGCCAAGCCCCGCCAGCAGGACCTCTGGCACCTCGTCCCGGCGCTGCCGGACCCTGAGCCGATCCGACCCACGTCCGACCCGCGCATGGTGCTGCGCTCCCTCGGGGATCCTCCGCTGGCCGGCCAGGGCGCCGTGGCCGAGCACTACATGGGGGCCGTGGTGGACCGCGCCGCCGGCCTCGCCACCGCGCTCGCGGCTGCCGCCGGCCTCCTCGCCGACACCGAAGAGGTCGACTGAACGACGTCTGCGCGCACCTCCGAGCGCAGGGCGCTCGAGAGCGCAGCCAGATCCGGTGACGGGTCAGGCGACGTGGTCGAGCACGGCGGCCCAGCCGCCCTCGGCGGCGGCCGGGATCACCTCGGTGGCAAGGTCCAGCGCGTCGGGGTGGGCCACCTCGGGCACGAGCCGCACCGCAGCGCCGGTCAGCAGCTCCACGTCGTTCGGGCCGTCACCGAGGGCGAGGACCCGGGTCGGGTCGAGCCCGCGGTCCGCGCAGTAGGCCAGCACGCCGTCCCACTTGGACTGGTCGCGAGGGGCCACCGTCAGCGAGGCTGACCCCGGCCAGTCGATCGAGCGGTCCAGGTGGACCTCAGCGAAGGGGGCGACCGCCTCATGGGCAGCCTCGGCCGCCGAGAACGGCACCCCGATCATGCTGAACCCCAGCACGGACTCGGCCGCCACCGTGTCCCGCAGACCCTGCGGACCGACCCGGCCGGCCATGTCGCCGAGCGCCTCCACGTGCCCGGGGTGGGTGTCGGGCCGCTCGCTGAGGAACACGTCGTAGCGAGGGTGGTCGACGTAGACCACCGGGCTGAGGCCCACCGAGGCGAACGCGTCGTGCACGATCAGGGCGTCGGCGGTCGGGAACGGCGCTCGGTGGAAGCGGGCGCCCGAGGCCAGGTCGACGCCCAGGGCACCGTTCAGCACCACCGCGGCCGGCGCCAGCCCCACGCGGGCCAGTGGCTCGCGGGCGGAGGCCAGCCGCCGGCCGGTGGCGACGAGGATCGGAACCCCCCGTCGCTCCAGCTCGGCCCAGGCGGCGAGCACGGCCGCCGGCACGTGGTCGTCGGTGTGCCAGAGGGTCCCGTCGAGATCGGTGACGACGAGGTCGACGGCAGGCACCGGCGCAGTGTGCGGGCCTGCGGGCGCGTCGGGCAAGCCAGTTGGTCAGCGATGCGCCACGGGCCAGTCGGGCGGCACCTCGACCTGGAGGTCGCGCAGGCGGGGCTGCCACCCCTCCGCCGGGGTCCAGCGGCGGACCAGCCGAGCGGGCGCTCCGGCCAGGACGGCGTGGTCCGGGAACTCGCCGCGCACCACGGCTCCGGCCGCCACCACGGTGTTGCGCCCGAGTCGGGTGCCGGGCAGCAGTACGGCTCCGGCCCCCAGCCACGACCCCGACCCGACGACCACCGGATCGTCGGTCGGCCACTGCAGCCGGATCGGCACGTCGGGGTCGGCGTACGTGTGGTTCTGGTCGGTCAGATAGCAGCGAGGCCCGGTGATCACGTCGTCGCCGATCACGAGCGAGCGGTGGGCCACGAGGTGGCTGCCCTGGCCGATCAGGCAGCGGTCACCGATCCGCAGGACCGGCGACGTCGCACCGGGGGGCAGCGGCTGACCGGGCGCCATGCCCACGGACAAGCTGACCTGGGCGGCCACGAGGGTGTCCTCGCCGATCGCGATGTGCTCCTGGCCGGCGTGGTCCCCCGGCGGGAAGGCGAGGATCGACCCCCGTCCGAGCGACCGGAAGCGACGACCAGCGGGGTGCTGTGGCCCGATCGCTCCCGCCCAGCGCATCCACGCCCACAGACGGTGGACCACTGGTGCCGACAGCACGTAGGCCCACCGCTGAAAGCTCACCCGGGGAAGGATGGCCGACGGCTACCGTGCGCCGCCATGCAGGGACGCCAACGCATCTCCTCGGGCTCACCGTGGGAGCTCGTCGTCGGGTACAGCCGAGCGGTCCGCGTGAACGGCCGGGTGGTCGTGGCGGGGACGGCCGCCCAGTGGCCCGACGCCACGGTCGATCCCGATCCAGGCGTCCAGGCTCGGCGCTGCCTCGAGATCATCGAGGCCGCGCTGGAGGAGGCCGGCGCCTCCCTGGCGGATGTCGTCCGCACCCGCGTGTACCTGGTCGACGCGGCGGACTTCGACGCGGTCGGCCGAGCCCACGGAGAGGCGTTCGGCGACGTGCGCCCGGTGAACACCACGGTGGTCGTGGCCGCCTTGCTCGACCCGCGGTGGAAGGTCGAGATCGAGGCCGAGGCCGTCGTGGACGCGGATCGCAGCGGGCACACCGGGTGAGCGGCCCGCTCGACCTCCTGGAGGCGATGGCTCGCCAGGAGGTCGAGGTCGCCCCGGGTCTCCGTCACCTCGAGGTGTACACGCTGCGGGGCCTCCTCACCGTGCTGTGGCACGGCGACCCCGCCGCCCCGGCGGCGGTCGTGCTCGGCGGCGGGGCGATGGGTGGCCTCCTCGGGCCGGCCGACGGCCTGTACCAGTGGCTGGGGGAGGAGCTGGCCTCGTCCGACGCCTCGATCGGCGTCCTGCGGGTCGGGTGGCGTCGACCCAACGACCTCGACCTCTGCACGCTCGACCTCCTGGCCGCGGCCGACCTGGCCGCTCGCGCCGGCGCCCAGCGCTTCGTGACCGGCGGCCACAGCTTCGGCGGGGCGATCGCGCTGCGAGCCGGGATCGCGATGGGGGAGTGGACCCGGGGCGTGGTCACCTTCGCCACGCAGTCGGCCGGCTGCGAGGAGGCCGGTGCCCTGGCTGCTCCGCTCAGGGCCTACCACGGGGACCGGGACGAGCTGCTGCCGCTCGCCGCCAGCGAGGTCGTGTGCCAGCTGCACGGCGGCGACGCCGAGGTCGTCGTGTGCGAGGGGGCGGGCCACCTGCTCACCGAGGCGGGGGAGCGGCTGCGGGCCGAGGTGCCGACCTGGGTGCGGGACCGCTTGGTCGTCGCCTGACCGGGGGCCGGCCGTCAGGGGTTCACGTAGAAGCGGTGCGGCGTGACGAGCACCGCCACCCGCCGCTCGGCGGCGACGGTGCGGTCGAACTCGGTCCAGTCGTCGTCGTGGCCGCCTCCGGCCGACGCGTGGATCCGGCGCAGGAGCCGGGGGAGCTCGGCGAGGGCCAGCCCCGGGTAGGGGTCGTCAGGGCCGAAGAGCTCGGCGGTGCCCTCGACCGCCACCCAGGCCCAGCCGGCTCGCCAGAGCAGGGTGGCCTGCGGGCGAGCACGCAGGTGGGCGAGCTTGGCGGTGCCGGGTCGACCCACGAAGGCGGTGATCGGCTCACGGGTGCGGGGGTGGTCGACCACCCCGGCGTTCACGACGATGGACTGGACGTGGCCGTCCTGGCGGAGCGTCGACAGCGTGGCCAGGCCGTGGTCCAGCGCCACGAGGCGGCGGACGTCCTCGATGGTGGCCACCGGCTCAGAGTAGAGGGCTCAGTCGACGGTCGCCCGGGTGTTGCCCAGCCAGCTGTTGTAGAGCCCGGCGTAGACGCCACCGGCCACGACGAGCTGCTGGTGCGTTCCCACCTCCACCACCCGGCCGGCGTCGACCACCACCACGAGGTCGGCGCGCTCGGCGGTAGTGAGGCGGTGGGCGATGCTCACGACGGTCCGACCGGCGGCGAGGCGGTCGAGCGCAGTGGTGAGCGCCCGCTCGGTCTCCGGGTCGACCGACGAGGTCGCCTCGTCCAGCACGAGGAGGCCGGGGTCGCTGATCTGCGCCCGCGCCAGGGCCACCAGCTGTCGCTCGCCCACCGACAGGTTCCCGCCCCGCTCGCCCACCCGTGCGTCGAGCCCACCCGGCAGGTCGTCGAGCCAACCGCCGAGCCCGAGCGTCTCGAAGGCGCTACGGACCTCGTCCCGTGTGGCATCGAGCCGGCCCAGGCGCACGTTCTCGTACAGGGAGGCGTCGAACAGGAAGCCGTCCTGCGGGACCATCCGGATCGCGGCCCTCCGGCTCGCCGGCGCCACGTCGGTGAGGTCGAGCCCGCCCACCCGAACCCGGCCCTCGGTGGGATCGGCCAGTCGGCAGAGCAGCATGGCGATCGTGGTCTTCCCGGAGCCGGTCTCGCCGACCACGGCGGTGGAGGAGCCTGCCGGGAGGTGGAGGTCGATCCCGCGCAGCACCTCGTCACCGGTGCGGTACGAGAACCGGACCCCCTCGAGGTCGACCGCCAGCGTCCCGCTCGGGAGCGGGCGCCCGGGTTCGGGTTCGACGACGTCGACCGGGGTGGCGAGCACACCGAGGATCTTCCGCCACCCGGCGATCGCGGTCTGGGTCTGGTCGAGGATCTCGGTGAGCTCGGCCACCGGCATCAGGAGCAGGTTCACCAGGAAGACGAAGGCCACCAGCTGGCCGAACCCGAGGCCCCAGCCGGGCCCGTGAATCGCTCCCACCGCCACCACCGCGGCGAGCGCGAGGGCCCCGAAGAGGTCGGCGAGGGGGAACATCACCGAGAACCACTTGGCGGCCCCCATCTGGGCCCGGTACTGGCGGTCGATGGCGGCCTGCAGCCGTCGTCGGGTCCGCTCGCGGAGGCCGTAGGCGCGCACCACCGGGACGCCGGCGACCAGCTCGGACACCTCCGACAGCGTGCCGCCCACCGCCGCGCGCACCTCGTCGTAGGCGGCGAGCTGCCGGCGCTGGAGCGCGCGCATGACGGGAAGGAGCGGCAGGAACACGGCGACGGTGACGAGCGTGAGCGGGACCGAGTAGATCGCCATCACGGTGAGGGTGGTGACGATGAGGATGGAGTCGACGATCCAGGCCATGGCTCCCCATTCGGTGAACTGGGCCAGCGTCTCCACGTCGCTCGTCACCCGGGCCACGAGCGCACCCCGGCGGTGGTCGACGTGCTCGGCGATCGACAGGTCGTGCACGTGCCCGAAGGTGCGGGTCCTCAGCCCGAGGAGGCTGGCCTCCGCGGCCCGGACCAGCCGCAGGAACGTCGCCCGGCCGGCCACGTAGAGGGCCACGATGAGCGCCCCGATGGCGAGGCAGGACACGGCAACGAAGGTGGGCCGGTAGCCGCCCTCGGCGAGGATCCCCCGGTCGAGGACCTGCTGGATGAGGACGGGCACGGCCAGCTTCCCGAGCGCAGTGACGATCGCGAAGGCGGCGGTGAGCCGCAGCCCCTGTCGCAGCTCCGGCGTGGCGGCCAGCCCGAGGCGCAGCACCGCGAGCGCCGGCGCGTCCCGGAGCCGCGCCTCCTCCGGGGTGGGCGCCCGGTGCTCCCTCTCGTGGTCGTGGCTGCCGGGCGGCGACGTCTCGGCGAGCACGGACAGGGTGGCGTCGTAGGCGTCGTGGCCGTCGCCTCGGGGGTCCACCGGCGGAGCGGTCACGCTGCGTCCTGCTCGTAGGCCTGGACGAGGGCGCGATAGCCGGGCAGCGCCAGCAGCTCCCGGTGCGGGCCCGCGCCTGCCACCGTGCCGCCCTCCAGGTAGAGGACCCGATCGGCGAGGGCGATGGTGGACAGGCGGTGGGCCACGATGAGCGTGGTGGCGGCCAGCTCGGTGCGGAGGCCGTCCAGGATGGCCCGCTCCACCCCGGCGTCGACGGCCGAGGTGGCGTCGTCGAGGAGCAGCACCTGCGGGCTCCGCAGCAGCGCTCGGGCCAGGGCCAGGCGCTGGCGCTGGCCGCCGGAGAGGGTCACCCCCCGCTCCCCGACGACCTCGTCGAGGCCGTGGGGGAGGCGCTCGACAAAGGTGCGGGCCCGGGCCAGGTCGAGCGCCCTCCAGATCCCTGCCTCGTCGACGTCGGAGCCGAGCGAGAGGTTCTCCCGCACGCTGTCGGCGAACAGGAACGCCTCCTGGAAGACCGGAACGACGGCGCCGCGCGCGACGTCGGCGGCCAGCTCGGAGGTGGCGATCCCCCCGAGGGTCACGGTCCCCTGCGTGGGCCGGCGGAGGTCGGCCACCAGCTGGCAGAGGGTCGACTTCCCCGCCCCGGTGGAGCCCACCAGCGCCACGACCTCGCCCGGGGAGACCGTGGCATCGACGTCGCGCAGCACCGGCTCGGATCCGTAGGCGAAGCCGACGTGGTGGAAGCCCACCTCGAGCGGCCCTTCGGCAAGAGCGGTGACTGCGCCAGCCTCCAGCTCCGGCGCGGTCCGCAGCACGGTGGTGATCCGGTCGTGGGCCACGACCGCCCGCGGGAGCTCTTCGAGCAGGAACCCGACGACCCGGAACGGGAAGGCGAGGAGGCCGAAGAGCGCCATCGCCTGCACGAGGTCGCCGATCGTGACCGCGCCGACCGACACCCGCCACGCGCCGACGCCCAGCAGCACCACGGTTCCGAGGTTCGGGAGCGCGTCGAGGCCCGGTTCGAAGGCCGCCCGCAACCGCCCCACGGCCAGGCGCTGGTGGCGGAGCCGGTCGGCGGCGTCGTGGAGCCGGGCGAGCTCCCGCTCCCGCAGGCCGAGGGTCTTGACGAGCAGCGCGGCCTCGAAGCTCTCGTGAGCGACCGCCGACACCTCGCCGACGCGCGCCTGCGCTGCGGCGGCCGGAGCCTCGACCCGGCGGGTGTAGTGGTGGTTGAGCACGGCGAGGCTCGGAAAGAGCGCCACCCCGACGAGCAGCAGCATCGGGTCCACCAGGGCGAGCTGTCCCATCGCCACGACGATGATCACCACCACGCCGATGGAGAACGGAAGGGGCTGCATCGCCATCGTGGCCCGCTCGGCGTCGGCGTCGGCGTGGGCGAGCAGCTCGCCGGCCGGCCGGGGATCGAACCAGCGCAGCGGCATGGCGAGGTAGTGGTCCGTCACCTGGGTGAACCAGTGCACCTGCATGCGTCGCTGCGCCATCTGCCCGAAGTACCGGCGGAGGACCACCCCCACCATGCGCAGCAGCGACGCGACGACGATGGAGGCGGCTCCGACGAGGACGGTGCCGCGGGCCACGTCGCCCTCGCCGTGCACCGCGAAGGCGGGGGCCAGCACGCGATCGGTGACCCGGCCCAGCACGATGGTGCCGCCTACCGTGACCACGGCGTACGCGGTCGCACCGGTGACCGAGATGGCGAACGGGCGCCACTGCTCGAGCGCCGATGCCCACAGGAGGGCGAGGCCGCGGCGCAAGATGGCGCGGTCGTCTGGAGCCTGCTCCCCCTGGGTCACGGAGCGACCCTAGGGGCGGTCAGCCTTCCTGCCACAGGGAGATCGGCGTTCGGTCCCGCGGGCCCGCGAAGGGCAGCTCCACCCAGGCCCGGCCCCGGTGGGCGGACCAGTACGCCGCGCACGTGAGGTCGAGCACGTCGCGCCCGAGGAGCACGTCGACCGTCGGAGATCGACGTCCCAGGAGGTCCAGCGCGAACGACTCGAGCTGGGGGAGGTAGCCGAGCTCCTCGAGCGGCGCCGGCACGCCCGCGGGCACCGGGGGCAGGGTCACCGCGACCCCGTTGCGCTCCACCTGCACCTCAGGCAGCAGCTCGACCCTGACCACCCCGTCGGCGCCGGCCGCCTGGGCATCCCAGACGGCGGTGTCGGGGTGGCGCCACGATGCGGTGACCCGAGCGACGAGGCCGCTGTCGAAGGCCACCTCGACCTCGGCGTGCTCATCGACCGGGTGGTCGGCGGCGCCCTCGAGCCGGGCTCGCACCTCGACCGGCCGAGCCGGCCGAGCCAGCACCAGCGCGACCGCCAGCGGGTGGGCCCCGAGGTCGAAGAGGGCCCCTCCGCCCCAGCCGACGGTCAGGAAGTCGCCCCAGGTGGGGCGGGGCTGCAGGGCGCGCACCTCGACGGCCTGGAGCACCCCGAGCTGGTCGCGGTGCTCGAGGGCGGTCCGAAGGGCCGGCGCATGGAGGAGGTTCTCGGCGTAGGCGATCGTGGCGCCCTGCTCCACCGCGGCGACGAGCTCGTCGGCCTCCGCCAGCGTGGTGCACAGCGGCTTCTCGACGAGGACCCCTGCCCCTGCAGCCGCCGCGGCGAGCGCGTGTCCGGCGTGCTGGGCCGGTGGCGTGCACACCACCACCCCGTCGACGTCCTCCGCCACCTCGGCGTAGGCCACCGCGTCAGCGCCGCACCGACGGGCCAGGGCCTCGGCCGGATCCGGACGGCGGGAGGCCACCCTGGCCACCCGGAGGCCCGGGACGTGCTGCGCCGCGGCCGCGTGCACGCTCGCCATCCACCCGGCCCCGGCGAGGCCGAGGACGACGCGAGTGGCCACCGTCAGGTGCCGCGGAGCCGGGCCACCACCGGGGCCATGGGCTCCATGCTGTCGCCCTGGAACACCAAGTAGGACGCATCCCAGCGCTCCCGGCGGGCGTGGAGGTCCTCGGCGATCTGCTCGACCGTGCCGATGCAGGTGTGCGGGTAGGTCTCGACCTCTTCGGGCGGGAGGCCGAAGAGCGGGGCCATCATCTCCGCCGTGCTCGCTCGATCGTCCGTGACGATGCCGGCGAACTGGAGCATGTTGATCTCAAGGTCGTCGTAGCGGTCTCCGGCCGCCTCCCGGACCCACCCCACCTTCTCGTCGGTGCGAGCGGCGGCGCCGTCCTGCGCAGCGGCGGCGTCGACCTTGCCGCTGCGGATCGACGGGTTGATCCCCACGATGTCGGCCTCGCGGGCGGCGATCGACAGCACTCGTCGGGCCCCGCCGCCGATGATGAGCGGGGGAGGGGACTGTGCCGGCTTGGGGAGGCCGTCGTACCCGCTGATCCGGTAGTGGTTCCCTTCGAACGAGAACGGCCCCGCTCCGAAGCACCCCTTCACCACCGCGATCCCCTCCTCCAGCCGGTCCACCCTGATGCCCGGCGGGTCCATGGGGATCCCCGACTGCTCGTAGTCGCTGGCCAGCCACCCCGCACCGAGCCCCACCTCGACGCGACCTCCGGAGAGCCGGTCGATCGTGGCGAGCTCCTTGGCGAGCACCAGGGGGTGCTTGTAGTCGTTGTCGAACACGAGGGCACCCAGCCGGAGGTCGGTGGTGGTGGCGGCTGCCGCCATGAGCGCCGGGACCGGTGCCAGCTGGTCGCCGAAGTGGTCGGGGAGGAAGAGGGTGTCGTACCCGAGGCTCTCCGCCTTGCGGGCCTGCTCCGCCCAGTCCGCTGCGTCGCGGGCCTTCGAGAGCTGGATGCCGAACCGGAACCTACGAGGGTGCGCCATCCGGTCGACGCTAACCCCTCGGTGCAGCCGCGCCGGATGGGGCGCGGGCGGCGCGTACGATGGGGCGGCGGCGGCGTCCTCCGGTGCCGCGCCCCCCTCCATCGTGCGCTTCGTCCTCCGCTTCTCCGCCATCACGGTGCTCGCCGGCATCGGCATGGCCGCCTCCGGGCTGGCGCTCGTCCCCGCCGCCCGCCAGCTGGGCGGTGCGGGGACGTCCGAGGAGACCCCGATCGACCTGGGACCCCTCGACCAGCGCTCCTACGTCTACTCGTCCGACGGCTCCCTCCTGGCCACGCTGCGGGCCGAGGTCGACCGCCAACCGGTGCCGCTGGACGCCATCCCAGGGCACGTCGTCGACGCGGTCCTGGCCGTGGAGGACGCCGACTTCTACGCCCACAAGGGCGTGAACCTGAGGTCGATGCTGCGGGCCCTCACGGCCAACGTGGACTCGGGGGCGACGGTGCAGGGCGGTTCTACGATCACCCAGCAGCTGATCAAGAACGAGATCGTCGGCGCTGAGCAGACCCTCGACCGCAAGGCCAAGGAGGCGGTCCTCGCCCGTCGGCTCGAGGAGCAGATGTCGAAGGACGAGATCCTCGAGCGCTATCTGAACACCGTGTACCTGGGCAACGGCGCCTACGGCGTGCAGGCGGGCGCCGAGACCTACTTCGGGGTCAGCGTCGGTGAGATCGACGTGGCCCAGGCCGCCTTCCTCGCCGGGATCATCGCCAACCCGTCGCTCTACGACCCGATCCGGAACCCGGAGGGCGCCGAGGCCCGCCGCAACCTCGCCCTCCGGAGGCTGGTCTCCTACGGGCGCCTCACCGAGGACGAGGCGCTCGGCTTCGAGGCGAGGCCCCTCCCCACCCAGGTCAACCAGGTGAACCCCGCCCCCGACACGTACTTCGTCGAGGAGGTCAAGCAGCTGCTCCTGGACGACGAGCGGCTCGGCCGCACACGGGAGGAGCGGGAGTACGCCGTGTTCCGCGGCGGCCTCCACATCTACACGACCCTCGACCTCCGGGCGCAGCTCCTCGCCACGGCGGCCCGCAACGACGTCATCGCCGAGCTCGCCCCCGAGGGCGCCGCCCCGGCCACGATCCCGATCGAGCCGAACCCAGAGACCGGGGCGGAGCGCTTCGCCACCGCGGCCGTGGTGTCCGTCGACCCCAGCTCGGGCGCCGTGCGAGCCATGGTCGGCGGCAGCGGCTTCGAGGAGAACAAGTTCAACGTCGCCACGCAGGGCCTGCGCTCGGGTGGGTCCACCTTCAAGGTGTTCGTGCTGATGGCGCTGCTCGAGGCCGGCTACGTCCCCGACGACTCCGTGAGCGGGTCCGGTCCCTGCTCGTTCACCGGCATCCCGGGGCTGAACCCGGATCCCTACGTGGTCGAGAACTTCGGCAACAGCCGTGGCGGGGGCGGCACGATCACCCAGCAGACCCTGCGATCTTCGAACTGCGCCTACGTCCGGCTCGGGCAGATCGTAGGCACGGACCGGGTCGCCGAGGTGGCCCGGCGGATGGGGATCACCACCCCGATCCAAGATGTCGTTTCCATGCCGCTCGGCACCCAGGAGGTGTACCCCCTCGACATGGCGGCTGCCTTCGCCTCGATCCCCAACGACGGCGTGCTGCACCCTCCCTACTACATCGACCGGGTGGAGGACCGCTCCGGCCAGCTGATCTTCGAGCACCAGCCCAACCCGCGTCGCGCCGTCACCCCGGAGAGCGCACGGCTGGCCGCCGACATCCTCGAGAAGAACGTGCAGAGCGGCACGGGCACCCGGGCCCGGGTGCCGGGCCACCATGCGGCGGGCAAGACGGGCACGGCCCAGAACAGCGGCAACGGCTGGTTCGTGGGCTTCACGCCCCACCTCGCCACGGCGGTGTGGATGGGTTCCCCGGCCGACAACTTCGAGGTCCGCATCCAAGGGGTGGGGATCACCGGGGGCAGCTACCCGGCCGAGATCTGGGGCCGCTACATGCGCGCCTGGCACCAGGCGGTCGAGGCCCGGGACTACCCGGACCCGCCCCGCACCCGGTCCGGCCGCTACCTGCGGATGGACGCCACCTCCGACCCCCGCGCCGGGTCGCCGTCCTACCGGCCTCGACGCCCCAGCTCCTCGTCGTCGACCACCACGGCGCCGGCCACCACCGCGCCGGCCACCACGGCGCCGGCCACGACGGCGCCGCCCACGACGTCGCCGCCCACGACGGCGCCGCCCACCACGTCGCCCCCGGTGACCACCGACCCGGAGCCCGGAGGCGGGGGCGGTCCCGGGTGAGCGTCCCGCCCGGCCGCCGGTCGGGCACATGCGATGATGCAGGCCCCGAGGTGAGCCCGGAGCGAGGAGCAGATCGGTGAGGACGAGATGAGCCGGTGGGAGCCGCTGCTCGCGGTGCAGGAGCACGACACGACGGCCGACCAGCTCGAGCACCGCCGTCGCACCCACCCCGCCCGGGCCGAGCTCGAGGCGGCCATGGACGAGCTGGCCTCTCTGGCGGGCGCGGCGGCGGAGGTGGAGGCCCAGCACAAGGACCTGACCCGCGTGCAGCAGCGCCTCGAAGACGAGATCTCGTCGCTGCGAGCCAAGGCCGAGCAGCACGACAGGACCCTCTACAGCGGCTCGATCGGCAACCCACGGGAGCTCCAGGCCCTCCAGGACGAGATCGGAGCCCTCCAGCGGCGAGCCTCGCAGCTCGAGGACCAGGAGCTCGAGGTGATGGAGCAGCTCGAACCCGTCGAGCGCCGCCTCGCCGCCCTGGCCCGCCAGCGCGACGAGCTCGACGAGCAGGCGGCGGGGTTGCGAGCCCAGATCGCCGAGGCGGAGGTCGACATCGACGCCGAGCTGGCGCGGGTGCGCTCCGAGCGGGAGGCGCTGGCGGCGACCGCCGAACCTGAGCTGCTGGCCGAGTACGAGCAGCTGCGCCCCCGCACGGGAGGGGTGGCCATCGCCCGCCTGGTCAACGGCCACTGCGGAGGCTGCCACCTGGCGCTCTCGGCGGTCGAGCTCGATCGGATCAAGCGCCTGCCGCAGGACGACCTCGTCCACTGCGAGGAGTGCGGGCGGCTCCTCGCCCGCTAGCGCTCGTGCTCCTGTGGTTCGTCGCGCCGTCGATCATCCTCGTGTGGGCCGTGTTCCGCAGCCCGGGCGCGGACTACCGGACGGTTGCCCTGGGCGCGCTCCTGCCCCTTCTCGAGCTGCCCGTGGGCGCGCCCCGGATCCTGCACAGCGTCATCGGCGCTGGTGCGCTCATGGCTGCGGTCATGCTCGTGTTCCGGGGGCGCCGGCGGCTCCAGCGCCGCCTGCTCGGCGTGCCCATCGGAGTGCTCTTCCACCAGCTCCTCGACGGCGCCTGGACCGACACGCAGGGGTTCTGGTGGCCGCTGCTCGGCACCGAGTGGTCCACCGCCGAGCTGCCCCTCCTGGGCCGCGGCCTCGGGGTGAACCTGGCCCTGGAGCTCGTGGGCGCCGTGGCGCTGTGGTGGATGTGGCGGCGGTTCCGCTTGGGCGAACCCGATCGTCGCCGGGCCTTCCTGCGCGAGGGCCGAGTGGGGCGCGACATCCTCCTGTGAGCGAGGTTGCGAGGTGCTGATCGTGGTGCGCCACGGGCGCACCGCCGCGAACGCGTCCGGCCTGCTCCTCGGTCGCCGCCTCGATCCCGGCTTGGACGAGCTCGGCCGTCGCCAGGCGGCCGCCCTGGGCGCTGCGCTGGCCGGCGCCTCCCGGGTCGTGAGCAGCCCGCTCCGACGGGCGCGGGAGACGGCCGAGGCGCTGGGTGGAGCCGTCTCGGTCGACGAGCGCTGGGCCGAGGTCGACTACGGCGAGCTGGACGGGATGCCCCTGGCCGACGTGCCAGCGGAGACGTGGGCCCGGTGGCGGGCGGACCCCGACCACACCCCGCCGGGCGGTGAGTCCCTGCGGCAGCTCGCGGCGCGGGTGCGTCCGGCCTGTGACGAGCTCCTCGCCGAGGCCGCCGAGGCCGACATCGTGGTCGTGACCCACGTCTCACCGGTGAAGGCGGCGGTTGCCTGGGCCCTCGGCGTGGGCGACGACGTGGCCTGGCGGATGTGGTGCGCGCCGGCGTCGATCACCCGCATCGGGACGTCCCGCGGGGAGCCGTCCCTGCACGGCTACAACGACGTGAGCCACCTGGCCGGGCTCGAGGGTGGCCACGCAGCCGGACGATCCTGAGCGGTGCTGGTTTGGCCACGACCGGTGGCGGGTACCACGGCGGTCGTCATCCGACATCGCCGAGCCAGGAGCCAACCCCCATGCGCATCGCCACCGGACTGCTCGCCTCCGCCGCCGTGCTCTTCGTGTTCGGAGCTCTCGGACTCGTGGGCTCCTGGGCGCTGGTCACCGGCACGCTGATCGCGCTCGTCGGAGGCGTCGGCCTGGTGATCCAGCTCGAGGAGCGAGACCGCTCGACGAACGGCCTCGCCGCCTTCATCGAGACGCGCTGAACGTCGGTCCGCGAGGGCGTCCGGCGTCCACACCTCCGCCTCAGAGGCCCGGCGTCTCGGCTTCGTCTCGGGCGAGGGCCATCGGCGCCGATCCGGTCCTGGTGGGTGGCCGACGCCCTCGCGGCTGAGCTCGGGGTGACGGTGAGCCGGTCGTAAGCGGGGTTCTGTGCCCCGGTCCGCTCACGCTCGCCGGGGTGGTGGCCATCCATCTGTGCGGTCTACCTGGGGACATCGACCGGGCCGGTCGTCCCACGCTTGACCTTGCTCCGGGTGGGGGTTGCCGAGCCGCCGGGGTCACCCCCGACGCTGGTGCGCTCTTACCGCACCGTTTCACCCTTGCCTGTGCCCCGAGGGGCCATCGGCGGTCTGCTCTCTGTTGCCCTGGACCGACAGGTCACCCCGTCCTGGCTCTCACCAGCACCCTGCCCTGTGGAGCCCCGACTTTCCTCGACGTGGTCGAGCCACGCCGCGGCCACCTGACCGGCTCACCGTCGGACCCAGCATAGGCCCGGACGCGGCGGTGCCGGCCCGTGCGGGCCGGCACCGCCACCCATGAGGCGGACTGGGAGCGGAGGTCCTCAGGCGCTGAGCACCGCGCCGTCGATCCCCGCCAGCGGGTTGTCGCCCGGGAAGAAGGCCCGGCCGTCGGGGAACACGTCGAGCGGCGACCCCGCCTGGGCGGCCACCTGCAGCACGGCCGCGTGCCGGGCCTCGATGCCCCCGATCGTCATGATCGTGGACCGCAGCGCAGGCACGCTGAGCGCCCCACCGGCGAAGACGTAGGTCTGGGCGGCGGCCGCCTCCAGGTCGAACGCCAGCTGGACCACCCCGGCCTCGTCGGCGAGCCCTTCGAGCGCGGGCGCCACCAGCGCGTCGAACACGGCCTGGTTCATCTCGGTCACCTCTTCTCCTCCCGCTCCGGAGATGGCGCCGTTGAGGGCGTCCAGGTGCTCCTGGTGGTGCGACTGGAAGAGCACGGCCGCGTCGGCGATGGCTGCCGTCGTGACGAGCCCCGAGTCGATCGCAGTCTGGTAGACGTCGACGGCCAGCTTCTCGAGGGAGGCGGCGGTGCGGGCCAGGGCGAGGTCCATCGACGGATCCTCCTCCACGCCCTCGCCGCTCCCTGCGGTGGTGGTGGTCGACGAGTCGTCGTCGCCGCAGGCGGCCAGCACGGCCGCCCCGACGATCGCGGTGCCGCCTAGCTTGAACAGCTGGCGTCGCCCGGGCGAGGGGACGCCCAGCAGGGCGGCCTTCTCGTCGGTGGTGAGGGGGGCGCCGCCGCCGACGATGCGGCGCAGGGCGCTGGCCCAGCGCGGCATCACTGCCCGGTGGTCGGCGTCGATCGAGCGGAGCTCGCGGCGCATCTCGTCGCGGTTCAGTTCCATGGGTGCAGTCCTTTCGGAAGGGGCCGGGCTCAGGCGAAGAGCGCGGGGTCGAAGCCGGCCAGGGGATCGGTGCCGTCGCCGAGGGCGGCGGACTCGAAGGCGCCGGTGGGGAACCACTGGTCGGGGCCCTCGCCGAGCGCCAGCGACAGGACGGTGGCGTGCTGCGCCTCGATGGGCAGGATCGTCGAGGTGGCGGCCGCGTAGGCTGGGTCGGTGAGCAGGGTCAGGGCCGCCGCGTAGGTGTAGGCCGCCTGGTTCTCCACCACCTTGGCGAACGCGAGCACATCGGTGGTCACGTCCTGGCCGGCGGCGACGGCGTCGCTCACGGACTGCAGGGTCGGGGTGACGGCCTCGACGAGCGCCGCGTTCGGCTCGGGCCGGGCATCGTCGCCGGCCACCGCGCCGAAGGCGTCCGCGTGGTCCTGGTGGTGGCTGCGGAACAGCTGGGCCACGGCCAGGACGTCCCCGGAGAGGGCGGGGGCGGCGGCGTCGTAGGCGGCGACCGCGGCGAGCTCGACGCTCTGGGCGAAGCCGGCGATCGACGTGTCGGTCAGCCCGTCCTGGGCGGCCGCCGGGCCGATGAGCCGGGCGAAGGGGACGAGGCCGCCGCCGACGCTGAGGAGCGTGCCCGACGCACCCGCCAGGCCGGCCCGGTGCAGGAAGCGGCGCCGTGAGGCTCGCGCCGCCCCGAGGTGGAGCTCCGATGCCTCCTCGGTGAACGTTCGCATGGCTTGGTGGTGCTGGTCGTCGACGTCGCTCGCCATCTGGCGGAGCTGCTTGGCGCTGATCTGCACGCCGGTACCTCCTGGGTGGGTTGGGTGGTTGAGGGAAGGCAGGGCAGGGCGCGGTCAGCTGACCTCGACCGTGCCGGTCATGAACGGGTGCAGCGCGCACAGGTAGGAGTAGGTGCCCGAGGCTTCGAACCGGACCGGCCCCGATCGCTCCTCGGGAGCCAGGTTCCCGGTCGACCAGCGCTGCTCGCCGTCCCCGGTCGAGGTGTGCGGCTGGTCGTGGGCGTTGACCCAGGCCACCGAGTCGCAGCGGCTGATCGCCACCGGCTCGGGCTCGAACGAGAACTCGGGGATCTCGACCACGACGGTGGTGCCCTGGCCGGGGTCGCACCCCTCCTCGGCGGTGTCAGCGCTCTCGGTGTCGCCGCACCCCGCCATCGCCAGGGTCGCGACTGCGACCAGCGCCAGCGCCGGTCGGAGGGCTCGGGACGGGACGGGGGTGGGGCGGCGCATCGACATCCCTTCGGTACCGAGCACCGATCGGGATGACGGAGATGTCGATCGCCTGTACGCGAGGCGGCCGGAGGGTGCCGCCGCCCGTCAGAAGCTGAGGGCGCTCAGCTCAGGGAACCAGCCTCTGGCGCGCTCGACGGCCTGCTGCCAGCGGTCGGGGTCGAAGCTGCCGACCGGCTCGACGACGGTCCGGGGGCTCCACGCGGCAGCGACCTCGTCCCACCCGGACCAGGTGCCGACGGCGAGGCCGGCCAAGAAGGCGGCGCCCAGCGTCGTCGCCTCCCGCACGGGGGCCACCTCGATCGGGCGCCCGGTGGCGTCGGCGAGCGCCTGCACGAAGGTGGGGTTGTCGCTCATGCCGCCGTCCACCCGCAGGGTGGGCACGGCCTGGCCGGCGTCGTCCTCGGCCGCTCGGAGCAGGTCGGCGCCGCGCTGGGCGACACCCTCGAGGACGGCGCGGACGATCTGCGGGCGCCCGCTGCCTCGGGTCAGGCCGAGGAGCGTCCCGCGGGCGCCGTGGTCCCAGTGGGGGGTGCCGAGACCGAGCAGGGCGGGGACGTACACCACGCCGTCGGTGTGCTCGCAGGCAGCGGCCACCTCGTGGCTCTCGGCCGCAGTGGCGATGATGCCGAGGTCGTCGCGCAGCCACTCCACGTTCGTGCCGGCCGAGAGCATCACCGCCTCGACCCCCCACACCAGCTCGCCTCCCCGCCGCCAGGCCACGATCGGGAAGCACCCGGCCCCGCCCTGGCGCTCGAAGGAGGGCCGGTCAGACCCGAGGTTCAGGTCGAGCATCCCGCCGGTCCCGAAGGTGGCCTTCGCCATGCCGGGTCGCACGCAGGCCTGGCCGACCAGGCTGGCCTGCTGGTCGCCGACCAGCGCCGCGATCGGCGGCGAGCCCTCGAGGGCGCTCGCCACGCCGAGCACCCCGGAGGTGTCGACGACGCGGGGGAGGGCCGACTCCGGGATGCGGAGCGAGTCGAGGATGGCGCCGTTCCAGCTCGACGCGTCGTCGCTCAGGAGGCCGGTGACGGCTGCGTTCGTGGCGTCGGTGACGTGGAGGTCGCCACCGGAGAGCTGCCATGCCAGCCACGAGTCGACGGTTCCGGCACAGAGGTCGCGCGAGCGGTCGGGGTCGTGCTCGTCGAGCAGGTGGGCGATCTTGGTGGCCGACGCGTTCGGGGCGAGGTGGATGCCCTCGCCCTGGAGGACCAGGCAGGTGCCGACCGTGCGGAGGTCCTGCCAACCGATCCCGGGGCCCACCGGCTCGCCGGTGGTCCGGTCCCACACGATCGACGAGGCCCGCTGGTTGGTGACGCCGACCGCGTCGACGGGACCGGCCGACGCCAGCACCCGGCGAGCCAGCGAGAGCGCGGCATCGGCCATGGCCCGTGCGTCGAGCTCGACCAGCCCCGGAGCTGGGGTGTGGGGGAGGAGGGCCTCGTGGTCCTCGGCCGCGATGGTGGCGTCGGGACGGACGACCGCGGCCCGCAGCCCGCTCGTGCCCACGTCGATGACGAGGATGCTCATGAGCGCGTTCTAGCAGCCCGCGCCCGAGCGAGCGCCCACCCGGCGCCGCCGGCGAGCGCCCCCAGCCCGGCCGCCCCGACGACCGTGCCCGCGCCGTGGCTCTCGCCGGCGACGACCCGGCGCAGCACCCCGAGGGCGGCGACCGCCACGAGGGCGAGCGCACCGGCGGCGACCGCCGCCGGCCAGGAGGCTCGTCGAGCGCCCACCACCCAGCCCCCAGCCACCCCGCCCGCCAGCGCCACGAGGGCGAGCCCGACGACGAGCGCGTCGGGCAGCTCGTCGTCGAGGACCCCAGCGGCCACCTGGGCCACGAGCGCCGCCGGGAGGCTGACGGCGAGCGCGACGCCGGTCCCGACCAGCAGCGCCCGCCCGGCCGGGGTCACCAGCCGGAGGTGCCGAAGGGGGACGGCAGGCCGAGCTTGCCGGGGTTGAGGATCCCGTTCGGGTCCAGTGCCGCCTTGGCGGCCCGCAGCACCTCCACCGCTGGTCCGAGGGCCTCGGCCACGAACCGGTTCCGGTTCAGGCCGACCCCGTGGTGGTGGGACAGCGCCCCGCCGGCCTCCAGCACGGCGCGGGTGCCGGCGTCCCAGGCGGCCCGGTAGTAGCGGTCCCGGTCGTCGCCCTCCACGGATGCCGCGAAGGTGAAGTAGAGGCAGCCCCCGTCGGGGTAGCTGTGGCTCTGGTGAGCCGACGCGGCGACCGTCCCGGGGACCCCACGGAGGGCGGCGACGGTGGCCTGGTAGATGCCGGGGAGGTCGCGCCAGCGGCCGGCCACCTCCATCGTGTCCACGACGTAGCCACGGGAGATCAGCGCCTCCAGGGCAGCCACGTCGTTGCGGTGCTCCAGCCAGTGGGCCACGTGCGCGACGTCCTCGGGGTGCCCGTCCGCGCCGACCTCGGCCACGAGCTCCATCGTGAGGTCGACGACGGCCGGGTCGCCCTCGTCCAGCACCAGCAGGAGGGCTCGGTCCCCGGTGTGGTAGGTGCGGTCGGCCTCGGTGGCGTCGTAGAGGCGGAGCACCGCCGGCGTGGCCCCCCGCTGCAGGATGCGGCGCATCGCGTCTAGCCCCTCCTCGAACGACGTGAAGCCGTAGGCGGCGCGGCGCTCGTGGCGGGGGGCGGGGTGCACCCTGAGGCGGGCTCCTGTGATGATCCCGAGGGTCCCCTCGGAGCCTACGAACAGCTGGGTGAGGTCGGGCCCCACCGCGGCCCGGGGGGCCCCGCCGGTGGTGAGGGTGCGGCCGTCGGCGAGCACGACGTCGAGGCCGAGGGCCATGTCCTCGATCTTCCCGTAGCGGGTCGACAGCTGGCCAGCGGACCGGCAGGCGAGCCAGCCGCCCAAGGTGGACAGGGCGACCGACTGCGGCCAGTGACCGAGGGTGAGGCCGTGCGCCGCCCGCAGCTCGTGCTCCAGGTGGTCGCCGAAGGTGCCGGCCGCCACGTCGAGGACGAGCGAGGTGGCGTCCACCTCGCGGATGCCGGTCAGGCCGCACAGGTCGAGGACCACGCCGCCGTGCACGGGCACCGAGGCCCCGCACACGCCGCTGCGCCCAGCCGCCGCGGTGACCGGGATGCGGGCGGCGTCGCACACCGACAGCACCTCGGCCACCTGCTCGGACGTGGTGGGGGAGGCCACCACCTCCGCCAGGCCCGCGACCTGGCCGTCGAGGGCCCAGATCATGGCCTGCGGCCACCAGTCCCGACTGGCCTCCGCGCGGCTCGCCACATCGGTGGACACCGGGCAGATCGCCTCCAGCTCGGCCAGCACCGGGTCCGGGACGGGAACGGTCACGGCGTCGAGCCGGCTCGTCACCTCTGCCGGATCGCCGCCCAAGGCGATCGGCGGGGTGGGGGCGCCCGGTCCCGCGGGCGGGAGGTCGTGAGGTGCGGTCATGGGTGGGCCTCCGGCGGCTCGGCGTCAGTGGGGGAGCCCGGCGCGCCCGGGCAGGCCGGCGGCGGATCGCTCGGCCTGCACCAGGTCCCGGTAGCGGGCAGCCTGGGCGGCGGCCTCCTCGGGGGTCCACCCGAGCTCGGGGGCGATCAGCCGGGCCACGTCGTCGGCCGCGTCGGCGCTGGCGTCTCGGGCCTGGAGGCGGGCCCGGGTGCGGCGGGCCAGCACGTCGTCCACCGACCGGGCCATCTCGTGGCGGACGGCGTGGAGCGCCTCGGCCCGCACGTACGGGAGGCCGGGGACGAGCGCCTCGCCGAGCCCGGGGTCGGCCTCGATCAGGGCGAGCAGGACCCGGGCCTCCGCGCCGTAGCGACCGTGGAGGTGGCGGAGGAGCCCGTCGGCGTCGTCGGCCGGGGCGGGGGCGTCGGCGCCGCGCAGCGGCAGGGAGCGGGTGCGGCAGCGGCGGGCGCGGCGGGGCAGCTCGTCGAGCCGGCCGACCACCACCCGGAGGGTGTCCTCGGCCATCTCCCGGTAGGTGGTGAGCTTGCCGCCGGTGATCGTGACGACGCCGCTGTCGGACACCTCGACCTTGTGCTGGCGCGACAGGTCGGCGGTGCGACCGGTGGTGGCCGCCTTGACGAGCGGCCGCAGCCCGGCCCAGGTGCCCACGACGTCGGCCTCGCTGAGGGGCTCGGCGACGGACCCGTTGATGGCCCGGAGGAGGTAGGCGACGTCCTCGGGGGTGCACTGGGGGTCGTCGAGCGGGCCGTCGTAGTCGGTGTCCGTGGTGCCGATGTAGGTCAGCTCGTAGGTGCCGTCGCCCCGGGGTAGCCATGGCACCACGAAGACCGAGCGCTTGTCCTTCGGCACCGGGACCACCACGGCGATGTCGTTGCGCACCAGCTCCCACGGGACGGTGATGTGGACGCCCTTGGCGGGTCGGATCGTGTCCGGAGGCTCGCCTTCGTCCAGTCCCCGCACCTCGTCGGCCCAGACCCCGGCGGCGTTCACCACCACGGCGGCCGAGACCTCGATGCGCCGGCCGTCGGCCTCGACGACCGCGCCGCGGCACCGACCCCGGTCGTCGTGACGGAGCTGCACGACCGAGGCGTGGTTGGCGACGACGGCGCCGTGGTCGAGCGCCGCCGTGCGCGCCAGGGCCAGGGTGAGGCGGGCGTCGTCGGCCCCGGCGTCGTAGTAGAGGTACCCGCCGGCCAGGCGCTCCACAGGGAGCGTGGGCATGTGCGCGACGGCCTCCTCCTTGGACAGGCGCTTGTGGAGCTTGCCGATCCGGGCGCCGCCGGTGAGGTCGTACATCCACATGGCGCTGCCGAGCGCCCGGGCCACCTTGGCGTTGATCAGGCCGTCCTTGGCGAAGATCGGGATGAGGAAGGGGAGCACGTCGACGAGGTGGGGGGCGTTCCGTCGGAGGCGCTGGCGCTCCCGCAGCGCCTCGTAGACGAGCCGGACGTCACCGTTCTGGAGGTAGCGCAGGCCCCCGTGCACCATCTTCGAGGACTTGGACGAGGTGCCGCTGGCGAAGTCCTCGCGCTCCACCAGCGCGGTGCGGAGGCCCCGGCTGGCGGCGTCGAGCGCGATGCCGCAGCCGGTGACGCCGCCGCCGACCACGAGGACGTCGAAGGGGTGGTCGCCGAGCTCCTGCAGGGCTCGGTCGCGGTCGAAGGTGCCGAGGGCCATCGGTCAGCCGCAGCCGCAGGCCCCGCCGCAGCACCCGCCTCCCGCCGCAGGCGGCGCCGCCACCGGACCAGCGCCCGTTCCGCTGCCCACCCGGGCGAAGACCGACAGGAGCCGGGTGGTGTCCGTGTGGCCGGACGGGCAGGTGGCGGGGGCGTCGGCGGCGACCATGGGCCGACGCTCCTCGAAGGTCGCGCCGCAGGCGCGGCAACGGAACTCGTAGGTGGCCATGCCCGCGAGCCTAGAGCGGCGTCCGGGCCACCCGTCAGCCCGAGGGCGAGATCGTGATCGGCTCGGTGAGCTCGCCGCGCAGCACGCGGATCGCCAGCTGGCCGTTGGCGAGGGTGGCCTCGACGCCGCCGCCGAAGCCGTCGGGCAGGTCCACCTCGCGCTCGTAGCCGCCGTAGTCCCACTCGTGGAGCAGGTACTCGCGGGGGCCGGCGCTGCGGAGGTGCGCCCAGAACCTGAGGCACCCCGGGCGCAGCTCGACGTGGACGTCCTCGGGCTGCACGGCCGGCAGCGGAGCCACCACCACGAGCGCTTCGGAGGCCTCGTGGACGTTCACCGGGACGGTCTGGACCGGCATCGTCGCCTCGTGGTCGACGGTGGCGTCGAGCACCTCGTCGTGGGTCGGGATCTTCTGCTGCTCCATGCGCGGGACCCTACCCAGCCCCCGGTGGCGCCATGCGCCGACGGCTGCGCGACGATGCGGGGCGCGGCGCCGTCGCCGGTGGACCGAGGAGGAGCACATGCCGTTGGACGGCGAGTACGAGCCATGCACGTGGGGGACGGCGGCCGAGCAGGTGGCCGAGATCGAGGCCAGCGGAGGGACGCAGGGCACGATGCGGGCCGGGGTGCCCTGCATCGTCCTCTGGACCCGCGGATCCCGCACGGGCAAGGTGCGCAAGACCCCGCTCATCCGGGTCACCGACGGCCTGTGCTACGCCGCGGTGGGTTCGATGGGCGGGGCGCCGAAGGACCCGTCATGGGTGGGCAACCTGCGAGCCGACGGCCGGGCCACGGTCCAAGACGGCCCGGCCCTGCACGACGTGGTGGCCCGCGAGCTGGCTGGCGACGAGAAGGAGGCCTGGTGGCGGCGTGCCACCGAGGTGTGGCCGGCCTACGACGAGTACCAGGCTCGAACCGATCGATCGATCCCGGTGTTCGTGCTCGAGCCGGACTGAAGCGGTTCGCGGCTGTCGAAGGGGTTTGGGACCCCTCGTCGGGAACGTCCCGTTGCCCGGGGGGAGGTCCTCGGGCACACTCGCCAGGGGCCGCGTGGCGCCCCGGAGGGGCGCGGGACGCGACGAGGAGGTCGGGTGGATCGGGTTCGAAGTCGAGAGGCGCTCCTCGAGGACCTAGCTGGCGACGCCGATGCGGCGGGGTCGTTGCACGGTCGCCTGCTGCGGACCCGCGAGGTCGCGCTCCTGTTCCAGGTCTCGGAGCGAGCGGTCACGGACTGGGCTCGCCGGGGCCGCATCCCGTCGGTGCGCACGCCCGGGGGGCACCGCCGCTACCCCGCCGACGAGGTGTGGGCGCTCCTGCGCCGGAGCGAGGCCGGAGACCAGCCCTCGACCTAGGCCGCCGGCCGTGGCGCCGGTCACGGGTTTGCATCGGCTGCGCCGAGGAGCAGAGACTGCGACGCATCCCCGCCCCCGTCACGAAGAGCACCCCCCGAACCATGGACCTCGCCTGGCGCCGCCACTCGGCCTGCCGCGGACTGGACCCCGAGATCTTCTACCCGGAGACCGACGAGGCGGCCGACGTCGCCAAGGCGGTGTGCGGCCAGTGCTCGGTTCGGGAGACCTGCCTCGAGTTCGCCCTCCAGGGGCGGGAGAAGGAGGGGGTTTGGGGCGGTGCCACGGAGAAGGAGCGCCGTCGGATCCACCGGCAGCGCCGCCGGGCGTCCTGACCGCCGGCGGTAGCCTGCACCCGTGGGTGAGCTGACCTTCGCCGAGCACGGCGGCTGGCCGGTCGTCCTGGCTCACCTGATGGACGGACGGGGGCTCACGCGCGCCCAGGCGCGCGCCACGATGGCGGAGGTGCTCGACGGCGCCGCCTCCCCCGCCCAGATCGCGGCGTTCATGGTGGCGCTGAGGATGAAGGGCGAGACCGTCGAGGAGCTGGTGGGGATGGTGGACTCGATGCTGGCCGCCTCCACCCGGGTCGAGATCGACGTCGAGGGCCCCGTCGTCGACATCGTCGGCACCGGAGGGGACCGCGCGCACACGATCAACGTGTCGACGATCGCTTCGCTCGTCGCGGCCGGCGCCGGCGCTCGGGTCTGCAAGCACGGGAACCGGGCCGCCTCGTCGTCGTGCGGTTCGGCCGACCTCCTCGAGGAGCTCGGCGTGGCCATCGAGCTCGGCCCCGAAGGCGTCGCGGCCTGTGTGGAGGAGGCCGGTATCGGGTTCTGCTTCGCCCCTCGCTTCCACCCGGCCATGCGCCACGCCGGCCCGTCCCGTCGAGACCTCGGGATCCCCACGGCGTTCAACATCCTCGGCCCGATGTCGAACCCCGGTCGGGTACGGCGCTACGTGATCGGTGTCGCAGACGAGGCGGTCGCGCACCGGATGGCGGCGGTCCTGCACGAGAACGGTGCCGTCCGGGCGCTCGTCGTCCACGGCGGGGACGGGCTCGACGAGCTGACCACCACCGGGCCGTCGAGCGTCGTCGAGCTGCGCGACGGCGAGATCACCACCTGGTCGGTGGACCCGGCCGACCTGGGTCTGCCGCGAGCCGACCGGGAGGACCTCGTCGGCGGCGCCGCCCAGGTGAACGCCGACCTGGCCCGTCGGGTGCTGGCCGGCGAGCATGGGCCGCACCGGGACATCGTGTGCCTCAACGCCGCCGCCGGTCTGGTGGCGGCGGGCCTGGCCGAGGACCTCGCCAGCGGGCTGCGCGACGCGCAGGCCTCGATCGACCACGGCCGCGCCGTGGGTGCGCTCGCCTCGCTGGTCGAGGTGTCGCAGCGCTTCGCGGCAGCCGGCTGACGACCCGGCCGCCGTCCGCGCGGGCCGGCGGCGCGACGTCGCCGCGGTCGGATGACTGGACAGGAGCAGATAACGATCGTTATCGTAAGGACCCCATGACTGTTGCCGCGACAGCCGCCGTCAGCCCTGAGGGCGACCCGATCCGGGTCAAGCTCATCGCGGCCGCCGCCGAGGTCTTCGCGGAGAAGGGCTACGACCGTGCCGGGGTGGCCGAGATCGCCCGGCGGGCCGGGTACACCACCGGAGCCATCTACGGCCGCTTCTCCGGCAAGGCGGAGCTGCTGCTGGCCGCCATCGAGGCCCGCTCCGAGAGCGAGCTCGACGTGCTCTTCAACGAGCACCGCTTCGAAGGTCGGGTCACCGACATCCTCACCACGGTGGGCGCCCACCTCGTGACCGACGAGATGGGGCCCGAGAGCGCGCTCCTCCTCGAGGCCTTCGTGGCCGCCCGGCGCGACCCCGAGGTCCGCCACCTCATGCAGGGCCTCCTGGACCTCCGACGCGACCGCCTCGGCGACCTCGTGGCCGAGGCCCAGGCCACCGGCGCCATCGACCCGGAGCTCGATGCCGAGGCCGTGGTGCGGTTCTGCCACGCCGTCGGCTTCGGCTTCCTCCTCTTCCGGGCCGTGGACCTCCACCTCCCTGCGCCCGGCCCGTGGGAGGACCTGATCGCCCGCCTCGTCGACGCGCTCGACGCCACCGCCGGGCCGCCCGCCGATCGATCCACCGCTGACACCCAGCCAGACCAACCCGGGGGAGACACCCAACCATGACCACCAACGAAGAGATGCTCGGCCGCGCCGACGTCAACGATCTCGAGGCCATCCTCTCGATCACCAGCGCCGACGTGCACGAGCTCGTGCACACGGTCAAGGACAACGCCGACGCCATCTTCACCTGGGACTACGAGAAGGGCGCCCGGCCGGCGCTCAACAAGCTCTACGAGAAGGCCAAGAGCGCCCAGTGGAACGGCGAGACCGACCTGCCCTGGGACACCCCGGTGGACATCGAGGAGGTCGTGGCCAACGCGCCGCGGGATCCGAACCTCGACCCGGTGTTCGTCGCCGCCCAGCAGCCGGGCCAGCCGCTCCACAGCTGGGGCGAGAAGGAGTGGAACGAGCTCCGGATCGAGTCCCAGAACTGGACCATGAGCCAGTTCATGCACGGCGAGCAGGGCGCCCTCATCTGCACCGCCAAGATCGTCGAGACGGTCCCGTGGATCGACGCCAAGTACTACGCCGCCACCCAGGTGATGGACGAGGCCCGGCACGTCGAGGTGTTCGCCAAGTACCTCGACACGAAGATGAACGGGCACTACCCGCTGAACGCCCACCTCGGCATGCTCCTCGACGACATCATCGAGGACTCCCGGTGGGACATGACCTACCTGGGCATGCAGATCATGGTGGAGGGCCTGGCCCTGGCCGCCTTCGGGTTCATGCACCAGCTCACCAACGAGCCCCTGCTCAAGCAGCTCCTCCGCTACGTGATGAGCGACGAGGCCCGCCACGTCGCCTTCGGGGTGCTGTCGCTGAAGGAGTACTACGCGGAGCTCTCCGACGCCGAGATGCTCGAGCGCCAGCAGTTCGCGTTCGAGGCGGCGGTCCGGATGCGGGACCGGTTCCTCCAGCAGGAGGTCTGGGAGCGCATGGGGGTCGACGTCCGCACGATGATCCGGCTTCAGCTCGAGCACCAGGGCGACAAGAACGAGGACCCGTTCCAGCAGCTCCTCTTCTCCAAGATCGTCCCGAACTGCAAGAAGCTGGGCCTCCTCGACCGCAACGACGGCTGGCTCCGCAAGAAGTTCGGCGAGATGGGCGTCATCCAGTTCGAGGACTGGGTGGACACCGGCGAGGAGTACGAGGCCCTCAGCCTCGAGGCGACGGCCGCCGAGAGCGCCTAGGCTCTCACGCACCGTCCCTCCGCGACCCGGGGGGCGCGGGGCCCGGCGCTTCGGGGGGAGCGCCGGGCCCTGCTGGTTTTCCGCCCGGCCGGGGTCCGGACCTAGCCTCCACCGGGTGAAGCGGTACCGGTGCACCACCTGCGGCAACCTCACCCGGTTCGACGTGACCACCACCACCCAGGTGCGGGCCTTCCACCACTACACGGTGGGCGGCGAGCTCACCGTCGAGGACCGGCAGCTCCTCTCCGAGGTCGTCGAGTCGGTGGAGTGCCGCTGGTGCGGCCCGTCCGGCACCGTGGAGGCGCTCGACGACGAGGGGGCTGTCACACCCCCGTCGTAGGTTCCTCCTCATGGGAGAGACCTCGCTTCACATCAGCTGCGACGAGTGCGTGATGGAGGGCACCTCCGCTTGTGCCGACTGCGTTGTCACGTTCCTCTGCGAGCGCGAGCCGGGCGACGCCATCGTCATCGACGTGGCCGAGGTGCGGGCGCTTCGCCTGCTGGAGCAGGGGGGCCTGGCGCCCGGGCTCCGCCACCAGCGCCGCACCGGCTGACCCGTCCCGCCGCCCGGTCCCAGGGGGATCGGTGGCTCGCTGCTACCGTGCGCCGCGGAGGTGGCAGAGCCGGGGATGTCGACCCCGGGATCCACGCGTGCAGAAGCTTCATCTCGTCGGTGTCACCACGGATCGGGACGGCCTGATCCTCAGCGTGCGCCGCGGCGCGCGCTCGGGCAGCTACCTGCTGACCGTCGACGACGACCTGATCGCCGCCGTCGACGAGCACCGGCAGCGCCAGGCCGAGCTCGGCGAGGAGGCTCCGGAGGAGGAGGCCGCCCCACGAGCGCAGAGCACCCTGCCGGTGCGGGAGATCCAGGCGCGGCTCCGCCGGGGCCGCTCGGTGGCCGAGGTGGCGGCGGCGGCCGGGGTCGACGAGCCGTGGGTCGAGCGGTTCGCCCCGCCCGTGCTGGCTGAGCGCGCCCGCGTGGTGGCCGCGGCGCGAGCCGGCTCGCTGGACCGCGCTCGCCTCGGACCCTCGGCCACCCCGCTCGGTGAGGCCGTCCAGCGCCACCTCGCCGACCGCGGCATCTCGCTGACGGCGGAGGAGCAAGCCGAGCGCTGGACCGCCCACCTGATCGACGACGGGCGCTGGTCGGTGCGCTTCACGTTCCGCCATCGGGGCCAGGACCGGGTGCTCGCCTACGAGCTGGACGAGCCGACCGGCGCTCTCGTCGCCCTCGACCGCACCAGTGCCCAGATGGGCTACGTCACCCCCGCCGGGCCCCCCACCGCCCGAGCCGGCGGTCGCCGGCCGACCGCTCCCCCCGGGAGCGCCCCGAGATCGGCGTCGGCCCGGGAGCGCGAGCGAGCCACGGCCGCCATGCGGAAGGTGGCCACCCAGCAGGCGGCCGAGGCCGAGCGGGCGGTCGCCCGACGGGCCGCGGTGCGGGCCCAGCGCACCGCAGAGGAGGAGCGAGCCGGCGGGGGGCGGGCCGAACGCTCGTCGAAGGCGCCGAGATCAGCCCCGAAGGCAGGCAAGGTCGGAGCCGCCGCCAAGCCCGAGGCGGGGACGACGACGAAGGCGGAGCCCGCGAAGGGGAGCGGGCGCGGGGCGAAGCCGGCGAAGCAGGTGACGAAGAAGGCGAAGCCGGCGACGAAGAAGGCGAAGCCGGCGAAGCAGGCGACGAAGAGCGCGGCGGGCCGGGGGGCGAAGGCGGTGCCCGAGAAGGCGAGCGGGCGCGGGGCGAAGCCGGCGAAGCAGGTGACGAAGAAGGCGAAGCAGGCGACGGAGAAGGCGAAGCCGGCGAAGCAGGCGACGAAGAGCGCGGCGGGCCGGGGGGCGAAGGCGGTGCCCGCAAAGGCGAGCGGGCGCGGGGCGAAGCAGGCGACGAAGAAGGCGACGAAGAAGGCGAGGCCGGCGAAGCAGGCGACGAAGAGGGCGGCGGGTCGGGGGGCGAAGGCGGTGCCTGCGACGGACGTGGCGAACGCAGCGGGCGCCCCGGCACGGCCGAAGGCCCCAGGAGATGGCACGAAGGCGCCAGAAGCCCCGGTGCGGCCGAGGGCCGCACCGAAGGCGGCCGGTCCTGGTGCGACGGCAGAGGCCCCGAGGAGGGTGACGGAGGCGCCGGGTCCCGCGGTGACGTCCCCGCCGGCCGCGCAGGCGGCGGCCGCTCCGGTGCGCGGCGAGACCGAGCGCCAGCGCGATCGACCGGCGTCGCCCCCGCGGGTCATGCCACCGCGCACCCCCCTCGAGCGGGCTCGCGCCAGCCAGACGGCCCCCGCGCCGGCGCCGGCGCCGGCGCCGCCCCGCAGCGCACCGCAGGGCGGGTCGGGAGGGGCCCGACTCCACGGGCTCGACGACGGTCCGGGCCAGCGCTCGGCCGATCGGGGGCCGGCGAGCGGTGGCGGGGCTCGGCCCGAGCCCGCCCCGCGGTTCCGGTTCAACCTCGTGGAGCCGGCCGGAGCCGACGACTCGGGGCATGGGTCCCCGGGCGAGGGGGGCGCAGCACCGGTCGACGCCGCCGACAGCCCCCCCGCACGCCGACCGCCTGACCGCCCGCGACGCACCCGCCCCCTTCGAGCCACGTGAGGCCCGTCCCGGCCGACCGCCGGGTCCCCACGATCGACGAGCTGCGGGCAGCCGGCCGAGCCGCCGGGCTCGACGTCGTGGAGGTCGCCGGCGCCGAGCCCTTCGACGCCGTGCGGAAGGACCTCCTCTCGCGCCGGGACGAGGGCCTACACGGGGGGATGGCGTTCACCTACCGCAACCCCGAGCGGTCGACCACGCCGACCCGGGCGCTCCCCGACGCGCAGGCGCTGGTGGTGGCGGCCCGGAGCTACCTCACCGCGCCCGATCCGGAGCCCGATCCGGGGGGTGCGCCGGCCGGTCGGGTGGCCCGGTACGCCTGGAGCGACCACTACGCGGACCTCCGGGCCGGCCTGGGGGCCGTCGCGTCCCTCCTGAAGGGGGAGGGGTGGCGAGCCCGGGTGCTCGCCGACGACAACGCACTGGTGGACCGCGCCGCCGCCCACCGGGCCGGGATCGGGTGGTGGGGCAAGAACGCCAACCTGCTCGTGCCCGGTCAGGGGAGCTGGTTCGTCCTCGGCGCCGTGCTCACCGACGCCCCGCTCGCGCCGTCCGCCGAGCCGGTGGAGGACCGGTGCGGCGCCTGCACCCGGTGCCTCGTGGCCTGCCCCACCGCGGCCATCGTCGCGCCGGGGGTGGTCGATGCCCGTCGTTGCCTGTCCTGGCTCCTCCAGGCCACCGGCCCCTTCCCGCGGGAGCACCGACGGGCGCTGGGCGACCGCATCTACGGGTGCGACGACTGCCAGGAGGTCTGCCCCCCGAACCGGCGCTCACCGGTCCGAGAGGCGACCGGGGGAGAGCAGGCGTGGGTGCCGCTGCTCGACCTCCTCGATGCCGACGACGCCGTCGTCCTCGCATGGGCGAGGCGGTGGTACATCCCCCAGCGGGAGGTTCGGTACGTCCGCCGCAACGCCCTCGTGGTCCTCGGGAACGTGGGCGACGGGCACCGACCAGAGGTCGAGGGGGTCCTGCGCCGGCACCTCGAGCACCCGGACCCGCTGCTGCGAGCCCACGCCGTGTGGGCGGCCCGCTGCCTCGGACGCGAGGATCTGGTCGCGGCGCTGGCCCACGACCCCGACCCCGCCGTACGGGACGAGGTCGGCGCCCCACTCGAGCCATGACCCACCTCTTCGTCACCAACGACTTCCCACCCAAGATCGGCGGCATCCAGTCGATGCTCTGGGAGCTCTGGCGCCGGCTCGACCCGACCACCTTCACGGTGCTCACCACGCCGCACGACGGCGATGCCGCCTGGGACGCCGAGCAGGCCTACCGCGTCGTGCGGGCACCCGAGCCGGTGCTGCTGCCCCGGCCGAGCCTCGTCCGGCGGATCGACCGGCTGGCCGACGACGTCGGGGCGTCGACGGTCCTGCTGGACCCGGCGCTGCCGGTCGGGCTCGTGGGCCCCCACCTCCGTCGGCCCTACGGCGTCGTCCTCCACGGGGCGGAGGTCACGGTGCCGGGCCGGCTCCCCCTCACCTCGCAGCTGCTGCGCCGGGTCCTGCGCGGTGCGTCCCTGGTGGTGGCGGCCGGAGGGTACCCCCTGGCCGAGGCGGAGCGCGCGGCGGGGCGGGCCCTGCCGAGCCTCCTCGTCCCGCCCGGCGTGGACACCGATCGCTTCGTCCCGCTGTCCGTGTCGGAGCGCGCCGCCGCCCGGGCTCGCCTCGGGCTCCCGGCCGACGGGCGGCTCGTCGTGTCGGTCAGCCGGCTGGTCCCCCGCAAGGGCATGGACGTGCTGATCCGGGCCGCCGCCCGGCTGGCCCCGGCCCGGCCGGACCTCACCGTCGCGATCGCCGGGGGCGGGCGGGACCACGGGCGGCTGGCTCGCCTCGTGGGCGAGACGGGTGCGCCGGTGCGCCTCCTCGGTCGGGTGTCGAACGAGGACCTGCCGGACCTCTACGGCTGCGGCGACGTTTTCGCCATGCTCTGCCGGAACCGCTGGGCGGGCCTCGAGCAGGAGGGGTTCGGCATCGTGTTCCTCGAGGCGGCCGCCGCCGGGGTCCCGCAGGTAGCCGGCGACAGCGGCGGCGCCGCCGAGGCGGTGGTCGACGGCGTCACCGGCGAGGTGGTGCGGCACCCCGACGACGTCGACGCCGCCGTCGCCGCCCTCGCCCGCCTGCTCGACGATCCCGAGCGGCGGGCCCGCATGGGGGAGGCAGGCCGGGAGCGGGCCGTGTCCGAGCTCTCCTACGACGTGCTCGCGCGGCGGCTCGGCGCGGCGCTGGCCACGTGGGAGGCTTCCCACCGTGGATGAGGAGGATCTCCGCCAGCCGCTGCCCGGGGCCGGTGTCGTGAACGCGGCCTGGCTCGGGACCGGGCTCCTCGTGGGCACCAGCGCAGCCTCTGCGCTCGCTCCGGGCACGTTCGGCCTCCCGCACGCCGTGCTGTCCTGCGCCCTCTTCGTGATCGGCACCGGTGCGCTGCTGTGGGCCTACGCGCTCGGGATCACCCGCAGCCGCACCGACGCCGTCAGCCTCGGCGGGCTGTTCTTCCTGAGCGGGGACGCCGCACCGGAGGACGTGCGCCGGCCCCTGCGGATCGCCCTCGCGGTCGAGGTGGTGGCGGTCGTGGCGGCCGCCTCGATCCGCCCCTACACCGTGGTCGCCTTCGGCATCCTCGCCCCGATGTTCGGGCTCGGGCTCATGGGTGCCTGGGGCGGTCGGTACGGGCGGTTCGCACCCCGAGGCGCCGAGGAGGCGGTGTGATCCCCCCCTGGCCGCTCCTCGTCCTCATGCTGGAGTTCCCCGTGATCATGGCGCTGCTCGACTGCTGGCAGCGCCCCGAGGACCACTTCGCCGACGGTGCCTCCGACCGTCGGGCCTGGCTCCGGTGGCTGCTGGTGGCCGTCGTCACCATCCCGGTCCTGCTCGGCTACGGCATCGTGCTCGGGTACTACTACGCCGTCGTCCGGCGCAGCTCGCCCGCCTCGCCGCGCTGACGCCTGAGGGGCGGTGTCGAACCGGTCGTCCCCGGTACGTCAGAATGCTGGTCCCGCACCTGTCCAGCGGAGGGAGATCCCACGAGCCATGGCCGATCACGCGACGGAGACGATGCTCATCGCGGCGCCGGCCGAGCGCATCTGGGAGGTGCTGGTCGACTTCGAGGCCTACCCCGCCTGGGCGCGTGACCTGAAGGGCGTCACCGTCGAGGACGTCGACGCCGACGGCCGAGCCCGCCAGGTCACCTTCCGGGCGGCCGCGATGGGCCGCAGCACCAGCTACACCCTCTGGTACGAGTACGGCGAGCACCCGCTCACGCTCACCTGGGAGCTGGTGCGGGGCGACATCATGCGCCGGCTCGACGGCTCCTACGTGCTGGAGCCCCTCGAGGACGATCCGGACCGCACGCTCGTCACCTACCACCTGGACGTGGAGCTGATCGTGCCGCTGCCCGGCTTCGTCAAGCGGCGGGCCGAGGGCAAGATCATCCACACCGCACTCCGCGAGCTGCGCGCCCACGCGGAGGCCTAGCCCGCCCGTGGCCCGGATCCTGCTGTTCACGGGCAAGGGAGGCGTCGGCAAGACGACCACGGCGGCGGCCACCGCGCTGAGGTGCGCGGACTCGGGGCTCCGCACCATGGTGCTCTCCACCGACCCGGCCCACTCGCTGGCCGACGCCTTCGACCGCGACCTCGGCCCGCTGTCGAGTCCCATCTCGGAGCACCTCTGGGGCCAGCAGCTCGACGCCCAGGAGCGCATGGAGGAGTCGTGGCACGACATCCAGCACTGGCTCCAGGAGGTGTTCGCATGGGCCGGCGTGGACGGCATCGAGGCCGAGGAGCTGTCCGTCGTACCCGGCCTCGACGAGGTGTTCGCGCTCACGGACATCAAGCAGCACGCCGAGTCCGGGGAGTGGGACGTGGTGGTGGTGGACTGCGCGCCCACCGCCGAGACGATCCGGTTCCTGTCGCTCCCGGACATCCTGGCTCGCTACATGGAGCGCCTGTTCCCGGTCGGCCGCCGGGTCAACAAGCTCGTCTCGCCGGTCCTGTCGCGGGTCACCAGCCTGCCGGTGGCAGGCGACGACGTCTTCGCCGCCACCAGCCGCTTCTACGAGCGGCTCGACGGCGTGCGGGAGATCCTGATGGACCCCGCCCGCACGAGCGTGCGCCTGGTGGTCAACCCCGAGCGCATGGTCATCGCCGAGGCCCGCCGCACCTACACCTACCTGTCGCTCTTCGGCTACCGGGTCGACGCCGTGGTCGCCAACCGCCTGCTGCCCGACGCCGTGGCCGACCCGTGGTTCGAGCGCTGGAAGGAGCTCCACACTGAGCACCTGCGGTCGATCGAGGACGGGTTCGCCCCGCTGCCGATCCTGCGCGGGGAGCTGGCCCCGCACGAGCTCGTCGGCCTCGACGCCCTCCGCGGCTTCGCCGCCGAGCTCTACGGCGACCAGGACCCGGCCTCCCGGCTGCACGAGGGCCAGCCCCTCACCATCACCCGACGCGGGACGCGGACCACCTTGGCGCTGCAGCTGCCCTTCGCGGACCGGGACGACCTCGAGCTCGGTCGCCGCGGGGACGAGCTGCTGGTGAGGGTGGGGCCGTATCGGCGAGCCATCACCCTCCCCGACTCGCTGCGGACCAAGCCGGTCGCCGACGCCACGCTCCGGCAGGGCAGACTGAAGGTCGTGTTCGAGGGGAGCGACCATGGCGGCTGATCGGCGAGAGGAGCTGGCCCGCGCCGGGCTGGAGCACCTGCAGGCGGCGGCCCGGGAGGTCATCAAGGCCACCCGCAGCCTCCTCGACGCGGCCGAGGAGCTCGTCGAGGACCCGGCCGCCGTCCAGGAGGCGGTGGCCACCCTCGCCTCGCTGGCGCAGGCGGCGGCCGGTCGGCTGCGCTCCGACGGTGCTGGTCCCACCGGCTCAAGCGACGACCCCTCTGCCCGGGAGGACCGGGTCGAGCACATCCGGATCTCCTGACCCGGTGCGGCTCCTCCAGCTGGCCACGGGCCGCGACCACCTGCTCGACCTGCACCCGCAGATGAGCGTGATCCGATCGCTCGACCCCGAGGCGCGGGGGCAGCTCGTCGCCGCAGTCGTGGGGCTGGCTCGGCACGAGTGCATCGGCACCGGCCTCCTCGAGGCGCACGGCGTGCTCTTCGACCTCGACCCGGCGCTGCTGCGCCTCCTCGACGGGCCCGCCGAGGTCGATCCCGTCGTCCGTCCGATCGACCTCCCGGGTGCGCCGCCGGTCGACGACCCGGCACTGCGGGAGCAGCAGGACCGGTTCGACCACGTCCTGGCCCGCATCGCCTCGGCGGTGGAGGTCCAGGAGCGGGCCACCGTCGAGCTCGAGGCTGCCGCGGCCGCGCTCGACGATGCCCGCCGCGCGGTCGAGGAGGCCACGTCCCGCCGGCAAGAGCTCGAGGCGAGGGCCGCGACCCGCCGGGCCGAGGCCGGCGCCCCGCGCGATCGCACCGAGGTCGTGCACCCGGAGCCGGCCGGCCGTTCGGCCGACCAGCACCACGCCCGTCGCAACGACGCCCGCTCCCAGGCGAAGGAGGCGCGCCAGGCCCGGGTCGAAGCCGAGGCGGCGCTCCGGGCCGCGGAGGCGGAGCTGGCTCGTCGCTCGGTCGAGCACCGGGACCTCGTCGAACGCCAGGAGGCGCTCCGGCGGCGCCTCGACCCGGCGGCCGCCGAGCGCCTCGAGGCGGCTCGAGCCGCGCTGATCGCGGCGTCGAGCCGCCCCGGCCCCACCGGCGTGGCTGCCGAGGGAGAGGCGACCCACCCGGACGGGCCAGGGGACGAGCAGCGCCGGTCCCTCATCGCTCGGGTGGCCGTCCTCGACGAGGTCCTCGACGAGCTGGACCGGCTCGATCCCGCCCCGGTCGAGGCGGCGCTCGCCGCGGCGCGGGTACCGCCGGTGCTGGTCCCGTCCGCCGAGGCCGGTGAGCTGGCCGACCGCCTGGCCTCGCTGGCCGCCGAGATCGCGGCCAGCGCGGCCCGGGGGGTGCCCGATCTCTCCGCCGTCGACGCCGCCGCGGCCGCCGAGCGGCTCGACGCGGCCCGGGCCGCGGTCGCTGATGCCGAGGACGCCGCCCGCGCGCTCCACCTCGCCGCGGAGGACGCCGAGGCGCTCGAGGCCGCGCACGCTCGGCTGCACGACGCCCTGGAGCGAGCCGACTCGCGGGTCGGGGGCATCCGAGCTCGTGGCCAGGTCGACCGCCTGCGGGCCGAAGAGCAGGAGCTGCTGGACCGTCTCGGGTTCGTCACCTACGCCGAGTACCTCATGGGGACGTCGGCGGCCCACCGCGACCCCGAGGCCGAGGAGGCGCTGGCGGAGGCCCGCCAGCGCCTCGCCGAGGCCGAGGCGGCCTGGGCGGACCTCGAGGCACAGCGCCGAGCCGTGCTCGCCCACGCCCAGCTCCTCGACCGTCGGCGCAACCTGGTCGCCAGGGCCGAGGCCCTGCTCGGGCGCCCCGTCGACCCGGACGAGGCGCTCGTCGCGGCACTGCGCTCCCATCTCGTCCCCGAGGCCGAGGCCGCCGATCGAGTCCAGGTGCTCGTCGAGGCGCTGGTCGGGGCTGGCGTCGAGCTGGACCCAGAGGGCCTCGACCGCGAAGACCTCGAGGTGATCGCCGAGGCCTGGCTCGCGGAGGCCAGCTCGGTGGCGACGCGCCGGGTCGCCCTCGAGCAGGACCGGGCGGCGGCGCAGGCCGCCCTCGACGCACTGGAGGAGGCCGGCGCCGACACCGCGCCCGGGGCGCCGACGCCCGACCCGGCGACCGCGCCGCGCGATGCAGCGCCCTCGCCGGAAGACCCCGACGCCGAGGTGCTCGAGGAGGTCCGGAGGGCCGTCGAGGAGGTCCAGGACCGCTGGGAGGCCCACGAGACCGCCACGGCCGCCCTGGCCGAGGGCGAGGCTGAGCTCGAGGCGCTCACCGCCGCCGTGTCCGAGGCCGAGCAGGCGCTCACCGGGGCCCAGGCGGCGGCGCTCGACGCCGCGGAGGCTGCCGAGGTGGCCGCGGCAAGGTCCCTCGCCGAGCTCGAGGCTGAGGTTGGGGCCGGACCGGTCGACGCGGGCGGCCTCGACGCGGCGCCCGACGACGCGCCCTCGGAGCGCGCGCTGGCGGCGGCGCGCGAGGCGGAGGCATCGGCCGAAGGTGCTCTCGAGCGCGCCGAGGTCGCGCACCATGAGGCCCGGCGGGCCCTCGAGGCAGCCGAGGCCGAGGTGGCCGAGCTCACCCAGGTGGGTGAGGCGGCCGCCGCCGAGCTCGAGCAGCTCCAGGAGCGGCACCGAGCGATGGGTGACGGCCCGGCCCCCGACCCAGCCGAGCTCGAGTGGTACTTGGTCGCCCGGGTGGCGGCTCAGCGCTCGGTGTCCGTCGCCGGCTCCACGCCGCTGCTGCTCGACGACCCCTTCAGGGGCCTCTCGGACAGCCAGATCCACCACCTGCTGGGCCGGCTCGAACGGGTCGCCGAGACGGTCCAGATCATCGTCCTGTCCGATCACCCGGCCGTCGCGTCGTGGGTCGAGGAGGCGGGCGAGGCACGGGCGGCGGTCGTCGAGCCGTCGGCGGCCGACGCCTGAGCCCCCGCGGCGGGCGTTCGGCGGCCGGGTCGGGGAGGGCCTACCATCTCGAGACGCAGACACAGACCTGGAGGTGCTGTGACCGTCCTCTCCGACGCATCCATCCACGAGCTCGCGGCGATCCGAGGGGAGGCTGGTCCGATCACCACCTGCTATCTGGACGTGGACGGTCGCCACCTCGTCCGCCAGCAGGACGTGGAGCAGGAGCTGGAGACCCTGCTCCGCTCCGCCCGCCAGCGGGCCGACGACGACCCGTCGGTCCTCGAGGACCTCGCTCGGATCGAGAAGCACGTCAGGGCGGGCATCGACCGGCAGGGCGTGCGGGGCCTGGTGTTCGTCGCCTCGGTGGCCAACGAGCTCTGGCAGGTGATCCCGCTGCCGGTGCGGGTGCGGTCCCAGGTGGTGGTGAACAGCGCCCCGGCCGTGGCCCAGCTGGAGTCCATCCTCCAGAGCCACGAACCGATCGGTGTGCTCCTCGCCGATCGGCAGCGAGCGCGGCTGTTCGTGTTCGAGCTGGGCGAGCTGGTCGAGCACTCGGAGCTCCTCGACGAGCTCCCTCGTGACTACGACTCCCGCGGCCAGAGCGAGCGGGGCACACCCGAGAGCCACGTGGAGGAGCTGGCCCACCAGCACCTCCGCCACGCCGCCAGGGCCGCCTTCCAGGTCTTCCAGGAGCGGCCGTTCGAGCACCTCGTCGTCGGGGCCAGCGAAGCCGTCGCCGGCGAGCTCGAGGCCGCGCTGCACCCGTACCTGCGGGAGCGGCTGGGCGGCCGGATCCATGTGGCGATCGATGCCCCCGCCTCCGTGGTGCAAGAGGCCGCCGAGGCCGTCGAGCTCGAGCTCGAGAAGGCGCGCGACGCGGCGATCGTCGAACGGCTGCGCGAGGCCGCCGCCACCGGGCGCAAGGGCGTGGCCGGCCTGGCCGCCACGCTGGAGGCCCTGAACGAGCACCGCGTCGAGCGCCTCGTCGTGTCGAAGGGCTTCAGCAAGGAGGGCTGGAGGTGCCCCGACACCGGCACCCTCCATGCCGTGGGCCCCACCCACCCGACCACGGGCGCCCCGATGGTCAGGGTCCCCGACGTGGTCGAGGACGCCGTCGAGGAGGCGCTGACCGCCAAGGTGCCGGTCACGATCTGCGTGGCCGACGCCGACCTCGACGTCCTCGGTCGCATCGGCGCCCTCCTGCGGTACTGAGCCGGGGCTCCGCCCCATCGCGATGATCACGATCGGCCTCGACGTCGGCGGCACCAAGGTGCTCGGCGTCGCGGTGGACCCTCGTGACCCGGGCACGATCCTCGCCCAGCACCGCATCCCCACCCCGGACGGGGGAGCGGGCCTGGTGGCCGCGCTCGGCGGCCTGGTGGCGGTGCTGACGGGCCAGCTGGGCCCGCCGAGCGCCGTCGGTGTGGGCGTGCCGGGCATCGTCGATGGGACCGGCACCCTCGTCCTCGGGCCCCACCTGCCGCACCTGCGCCGCCAGCCCCTTGCCGCCCAGGTGCGGGAGCACCTCGGCCTCCCGGCCGTCGTGGACAACGACGCAAACTGCCACGCCGTGGCCGAGCAGCGCGCCGGCGCGGCGCGGGGGGCCGAGGACGCGCTGGTCATCACCCTCGGCACCGGGGTGGGCGGCGGCATCATCACCGGAGGGCGGCTGCTGCGGGGAGCGCACGGCTTCGCAGGGGAGCCCGGCCACATGGTGGTGGACCCGATGGGCCCGCCGTGCCCGTGCGGCAAGCAGGGGTGCTGGGAGCGCTACGCGTCCGGGACGGGTCTGGGCCGCCTGGCGCTGGAGGCGGCCCAGGCGGGTCGCCTCGAGGCCGTCGTCGCCCTCGCCGGGGGGGACGAGCAAGCGGTGCGGGGGGAGCACGTCACAGCCGCGGCCCGCCAGGGCGACCCCGCCGCCCAGCAGGTCCTCGACCAGCTGGCGTGGTGGATCGGCCTCGGGCTGGCCAACCTCGCCAACCTCCTCGATCCGGCGGTCATCGTGCTCGGCGGCGGGCTGGTGGAGGCCACCGATGTGCTGCTCGAGCCGGTGCGGGCGCACTTCGCGGCACTCGTGATGGGCGGCCCGTCCCGCCCGGAGACCGAGATCGTGCCCGCCCGGCTGGGCGAGGAGGCCGGGGCCCTGGGCGCCGCCGCGCTGGCCGCCGACCTGCTCGCCTGAGCGGCCCGGGGGCCCCGGATCGGGTTCGGGGCCGGCGGGGTGCAGGAGTACCGTGGGCCGATGGAGTTCCGCCGCATCACCGGGCTGCCCCCGTACGTGTTCACGATCATCGACGGTCTCAAGGTCGACGCGCGGCGGGCCGGGAAGGACGTCATCGACCTCGGCTTCGGCAACCCGGACCTGCCGTCGCCGGCGGTGGCGGTCGACAAGCTCTGCGAAGCGGCGCAGAACACCCGCAACCACCGCTACTCGTCGAGTCGGGGCATCCCGAAGCTCCGTGAGGCGGTCGCCGGGCACTACAAGCGCCGCTTCGACGTGGACCTCGATCCCGAGACGGAGGTGATCTCCACCATCGGCGCCAAGGAGGGGTTCAGCCACCTCATGTGGGTGCTCCTCGGGCCCGGCGATGCGGCGCTGGTGCCGGCGCCGTCCTACCCGATCCACATCTGGGGGCCGCTCTTCGCCGGTGCCGCTGTCCGGGAGATCCCGATGACCACCGACGTGAACTCCGACGGCCACTTCCTGGACCGCATCCGCGACGTCGTGAAGCACTCCTGGCCCCGGCCCAAGGTGCTGATCTGCTCCTTCCCGCACAACCCCACCACCGCCTGCGTCGACCTCGACTTCTTCCAAGAGCTGGTCGACTTCGCTCGGGAGCAGGAGATCCTCATCGTCCACGACAACGCCTACGCGGAGCTCGGGTTCGACGGCTGGGACCCGCCGTCCATCCTCCAGGCGGCGGGGGCGAAGGAGTGCGCCGTCGAGCTCTACTCGATGACCAAGTCGTTCTCCATGGCGGGCTGGCGGATGGCGTTCCTGGCCGGCAACCGCGAGGTGGTCCAGGCCCTAGCGAAGCTCAAGTCGTACCTGGACTACGGCAACTTCCAGCCCATCCAGATCGCCGCCACGGTCACCCTCAACGAGGCGGTCGACTTCCCGCGCGAGGTCCTCGGCGTCTACCAGCGCCGGCGCGACACCCTCTGCGAGGGCCTGGAGCGCATGGGCTGGCACATGCCCAGGCCGCAGGGCACGATGTTCGCCTGGGCGCCCATCCCGGAGCCCTACCGGGAGCTTGGCTCGATCGAGTTCGCGTCGATGCTCGTGCGCGACGCCCAGGTGGCCACCTCGCCGGGCGTGGGGTTCGGGCCCGGCGGCGAGGGGTTCGTCCGGTTCGCCCTCATCGAGAACGAGCAGCGGATCGCGCAGGGGATGCGCACCCTCAAGCGGGCGCTCACGAAGCTGGGCTGAGGGCGCTCGGTCGGATCAGGGCCCGGCGGGGCGCGCCACCCCGCCGAGGAGGCCCTCGAGGCAGAACGCCACGCAGGCGTCGGCGACCTCACCGGGCGGCTCGTTGCGCTCGAGCACGAAGGTGCGGATGAGGTGGGCCGTCGCCCCGACCATGGCGTGGGCCACGACCTCGGGATCCGCGTCGCGGACCAGCCCGGTCGCCATGGCCTCCTTCACGTGCTTCACGACGTCGGCCACGGCCACCTCCTCGCCTCGGCGCAGGGCGCCGGCGAAGGCGGCCTCGGTGGCGGCGAAGCGGATGAGCTGGTGGTGGGCCCGGTGGGCGTCGGCCCACGCGATCGAGGCCCGGAGGCCGCGCTCGATGCGGCGCACGGGGTCGGCCTCGTCGGCGATCGCCTGCTGCTGCTTGCGGCGGAGGTCGTTCTGCGCTTCGCGCAGGATCTCGAGGAACAGCTGCTCCTTGGAGTCGAAGTACCAGTAGAAGACGCCCTTGCCCACCCCCAGGCCGTCCACGATCTCGGACACGGAGGTGGGGTGGTAGCCCTGGGCCGCGAACCGCTCCACGGCGAAGTCCATCAGCTGGACGCGCCGCTCCTTGCCGCGAGGGGTCAGCTTCCGGGCCACGCCGGCACCGTACGGTTCACTTGACCGGGCGGTCAAGAACCGTCCCGCGTGACGAGCCGGGCAGGGGATGTTCGCTCCGACGTGGCCGACGGGAAACACCACGTTCACAGGCTCTCCGTAGCGTCCGTGGCCATGGAGACCTTCGTCGTCCGCATGTGGCTCCCCGACCGTCCCGGCGCGCTGGGACAGGTGGCCAGCCGCATCGGTGCGGTCCGCGGCGAGATCGTGGGCATCGACATCCTCGAGCGGGGCGCCGGGCGGGCCATCGACGAGCTGGTGGTGGAGCTTCCCGATGCCACCCTGACCGAGCTCCTCGTGGCGGAGGTCAGCCAGGTGGAGGACGTGCGGGTGGAGGAGATCCGCCCCGTCGCCGAGGCGCTCCACGACCCTCGGCTCGACGCCCTCGAGGCCGCTGCGGTCCTCGTCGGGGCCAGCGACGAACCGGCGCTGGTCGATGCCACCGTGACCCACGCCCGACGGGTCGTCGGCGGCGCGTGGGCCGCGCTGGTGTCGCTCTCGGCGGCCGAGGTGCTGGCCCGCTCCGGGGAGGCGCCGCCGGCCCCGTGGCTCCTGGCCTTCGTGGCCGGCAGCCAGCACGCCGCCCGAACGGTCGGCGACGCCGGTCGACCCGACGACCTGGTGTGGTCGCCCATGCCGGCGTCGGACCTCGCGCTCGTCATGGGTCGCGAGGGCCACGCCTACCGGGCCCGGGAGCGCCGGCAGGTGGCGGCGCTGGCCCGCATCGCGGACACCCGGCTGGCCGAGCTCCGGCGGGTCCGGAGCCGCCTGCACCACCCGTCGGTGGGCTGACGGCGCCGGTCAGCCCTCGTCGGTGGCCCAGTGGCGGGCCCTCTCCACGGCTCGCGCCCAGAGGGCCTGCTGGGCTTCCAGTGCAGCTGGGTCCCCGCCGGGCTCGAAGGTGGTGTCGAGCTGCCAGTTGGCGGTGATCTCCGCCGGCGAGGACCACACCCCCTCGGCCAGACCGGCCAGGTAGGCGGCTCCCAGGGCGGTCGTCTCCTGGATCCGCGGGCGGCTCACCGGCACGCCGAGGTGGTCGGCCTGCATCTGGAGCAGCAGGTCGCTGGCGGAGGCGCCGCCGTCGGCCTTCAGGCCCCGGATGGGGTGGCCGCTGCACTCGCTCATGAACGTGACCACGTCTCGGGTCTGCAGGGCGATGGACTCCAGCACGGCCCGGGCGAGGTGGGCGCGGGTGGTGCCCCGGGTGATGCCCGCCACCGTGCCGCGGGCGTAGGGGTCCCACCACGGGCTGCCGAGGCCGGTGAAGGCCGGCACCACCACGCAGCCGCCGCTGTCGGGCACCCGGCCGGCGAGGTCGCTGATCTCGGCCGCCTCCTCGATCAGGCCCAACCCGTCTCGCAGCCACTGCACGGCGGCGCCGGTCACGAAGATCGCACCTTCGAGGGCGTATGCCCGGGTCCCGTCGGCGAGGGTCCAGGCCACCGTGGTGAGGAGCCCGTCGACCGGGTCCGGGCAGGCCTCGCCCACGTTCATGAGCACGAAGCTGCCCGTGCCGTAGGTGCTCTTGGTCATGCCGGGCTCGAGGCAGGCCTGCCCGAAGAGGGCAGCCTGCTGGTCGCCGGCGATGCCCGAGACCGGGATCCCGGGGGCCAGGCCGCACCCGTCCGCCGTCACCCCGAAGCGGCCGCTCGAGGGGCGGACCTCGGGCAGCGTGTGGAGCGGGACGCCGAAGAGCTCGACGAGATCGGAGGACCACTCGAGGGCTCCGATGTCGAAGAGCATCGTGCGGCTGGCGTTGGAGGCCTCGGTGGCGAACGTGCCGCCGGCGGGCCCGCCGGTCAGGTTCCAGAGGACCCAGGTGTCGACGGTGCCGAGCGCGGTGTCGGGCCCGACGTCCACGCCGCCGTGGCGCAGCAGCCACTCGGCCTTCGTGGCCGTGAAGTACGGGTCCAGCACGAGGCCCGTGGTGCGCCGCACGAGCGGCTCGTGCCCGGCGTCGCGCAGCTCGTCGCAGCGCCCGGCGGTGCGACGGTCCTGCCACACGATCGCCCGGTGCAGTGGTTCGCCGGTGCGCCGGTCCCAGGCCACCAGGGTCTCGCGCTGGTCGGTGATGCCGACGGCGGCGACCGGCTCGTCCAGGGCCGCGGTGAGCTCGGCCAGCGTGGTCCGGACCGCCTCCCAGATGTCCCGCGGGTCGTGCTCCACCCAGCCCGGCGCCGGGAAGTGCTGGGGGAACTCCCGGTAGGCGTAGCCCCGGGAGGTGCCGTCAGGGGCGACCGCGAACGACCGCACGCCGGTCGTGCCGGCGTCGATGGCGATGACGAGGGCCATGGCGGGCGACGTTATCGGTAGCGTCGTCCACGAACGTCCGATCCCGGAGGGAGCACGATGCGCGTAGCCATGTTGACCGGAGGTGGGGACTGCCCCGGGCTGAACGCCGTCATGCGGGCTGTCGTCCGGAAGGGGGAGCGCCACTACGGCGACGAGCTGGTCGGCTTCCGGGACGGCTGGAAGGGCGTGCTCCAAGGGGACCTCGTGCCACTGACGGTCGACACGATGCGCGGCACCCTGCCCCGCGGCGGCACCATCCTGGGCTCCTCGCGCACCAACCCCTACAAGGTGGACGGCGGTTCCGCTCAGGTCCGAGAGTCCCTCGACCAGCACGGGATCGACGCGCTGGTCGCCATCGGGGGGGAGGACACGCTCGGCGTGGCCCACAAGCTGGCCCAGGAGGGCCTGCCCGTCCTCGGCGTGCCGAAGACCATCGACAACGACCTCTCCGGCACCGAGCTGACCTTCGGCTTCGACACCGCGGTGCAGATCTGCGTGGACGCCATCGACCGCCTCCACACCACCGCGGAGAGCCACAACCGGGTGATGGTGGTGGAGGTGATGGGCCGCCACGCCGGTCACATCGCGGCGTGGTCGGGCATCGCCGGCGGCGCCACCATCACCCTCATCCCCGAGCAGCCCTTCGACATCGAGGCGGTGTGCGACGCCATCCGCCACCGCCACGAGGAGGGGCGTCGGCTCGCGTCGATCGTGGTCGTCTCCGAGGGCGCAACCCCAAAGGAGGGCACGATGCAGCTGCAGTCCGGTGACCTCGACGCCTTCGGCCACGTCCGCCTCGGCGGCATCGGCACCGTCCTGGCCTCGGAGATCGAGGAGCGGACCGGCTTCGAGACCCGGGTCACCACGCTCGGACACGTGCAGCGCGGCGGCACGCCCACGGCCTTCGACCGAGTGCTGGCCACCCGCTTCGGCGTGGCGGCGATCGAGGCCGTCCACGACGGCGCCTGGGGCACGATGGTCGCCCTCCAGGGCGGCCGCATCGTCCGGGTCTCCCTCGAGGAAGCGGTCGGCTCCCTCAAGCTCGTCGAGCCGGACCTCTACGACGTGGCCCGGGTCTTCTTCGAGTAGGGGGCGTCGGCGGGGTCGAGGCTCAGCGAGGTCGCAGCGACCAGTAGTCGGCCGTCGAGACCGCGCCGTCCTGCTCCACACCGTCCGCGTCGGGGGCTCGCTGGGGCTCGCCCTCCACGAGGAAGAGGACGCGCCGCACGCCCTCGAGCTCGGTGACCGTCCAGACGATCTGCCCGAACGCCTGGGCGAGCTCGGTGCCCTCCACCGAGAACAGCTCCTCGGAGAAGTCGAGCGTGAGCTCCTGGCGCTCGACGTCGAGCGACGGAGTGCCGAGCAGAACGGTGTCGGCCGGGATGGAGGAGGTGAGGCCGCGGGCCTTCTCCTCCTCGGTGGTCGGCTGGAGGAGGGCCTCGATGCGCTCGCCGGGCCGGCTCGGGTCCTCCACCTCCCGGACGACGGGGACGAGCTGGGTGGTGGATCCGGTCCGCTGGAGGAGGTAGACGGTGACGGCCGCCGTGGCGCCCGGGCGGGTGGTGCTGGTGGTGGGGTTCGGATCGAGCAGCTCGTCGGGGATCTCGTCGCCCGCGATGAGCTCGGGCTCGCCGTCCGCGGTGACGCCGCACCCGGCCAGACCGATCATCGCGGCGAGGAGCACGGCGAGGGCACGGCGGGCGCCGGTCACGACGGCTCCTCGACCGGCAGCTGCACCACGAAGCACGCGCCCTCCTCGCCGTCGGCCCGGTCCTCCACCCAGATGCGCCCGCCGTGCAGGTTGACGTGCTCGGCCACGAGCGCGAGGCCGAGCCCGACGCCGTCCGAGCTGCCCCGACGACCGGCCGAGATCCCCCGCGAGAACCGCTCGAAGATGCGATCGCGGTCCTCCTCCGGGACGCCCGGCCCGCGGTCCTCCACGGCGATCTGCACCCCGCCGTCCACGCGCCGAAGCGCCACCCCGGTGGCGCCGCCGCCGTACTTCGCCGCGTTGTCGAGGAGGTTGGCGATCACCCGCACGATCCGGCGCTTGTCGGCCCGGACCACCACCCCGGCCAGCTCAGCGTCTAGCTGCACGGGCACGTCGTGGTCGCTCGAGTGGGAGACGGCCTGCATCACGAGCTCGGCGAGGTGCACCTCCTCCAGCTCGAGGCGCACCACCCCGGCGTCGAACCGGGAGATCTCGAGGAGGTCCTCGACGAGCTGTCGGAAGCGGTCGATGTCGAGGACCATGAGGTCGAGTGCGGCGCGGGCGCGGTCGGTCAGGTCGGCTCGCTGGTTCTCCAGCACCTCGACCGACGCCGCCAGCGTCATGAGCGGGGAGCGCAGCTCGTGGCTGACGTCCGAGGCGAACCGGGCGTCGCGCTCGATGCGGTCCTGGAGGCTCTGGGCCATCTGGTTGAACGACTCGGAGATCGGGGCGAGGTCGGGATCCGCGTTCGCCTCGAGGCGGGTGTCGAGCCGACCGGCGGCCAGCGACAGTGCCGCCGAGGAGACCCCGGCGAGAGGCCGCAGCGCCCGCCGGCTGGCCCACCACCCCAGCCCGGCGCCGGCCAGCGACGTGAGGAGGGAGGCTCCGACGAGGGAGACCCCGAGCGCCTCCAGCGTGGACTCGAGGTCGTCGAGGGAGATGATCTCGAAGTAGGCGGCGTCGACCGCCGGCAGCGGCACGCCGACGGCCATCTGCATCTCGCCCCGGTACTCGTAGCGCATGCGCGCCGGCTCGCCGCCGAGGACGACCGCTCGGAGGGCCCGAGGGAGCGCGTCCTGCCCGAACGCGGGCGTGACGCTGGTGAAGCCCTCGTTGCGGTAGAGGATCGGTCGGGATCCGAACGGCGTGGACAGCGAGCTGAGGACGCGCTGGTTGCCCTCGGCGTCGTCGGTGACGGTGCTCCGGACGATCCGGGCGTTCTGGTAGACGATCGTGCTCGCGGCGTCCTCCCGCTGGTTGAGCAGGTTCTCCCGGGTGAGGGCCCAGGTGGTGGCCGACAGGAGCGCCGACAGGAGAAGGGCACCGACGGCGAAGGCCAGCGTGATCCGGGCTCGGAGCCCGAGCCGGCCGGCCAGGACCGGGAGGCGCACGGGTCGCTCAGACCTGGAGCTTGTAGCCCAGGCCCCGCACGGTCACAACGTGGCGGGGGTTGGCCGGATCGGCCTCGATCTTGGTGCGCAGCCGCCGGACGTGGACGTCCACGAGGCGACCGTCGCCGAAGTAGCCGTGCTCCCAGATCCGCTCCAGGAGGACCTCCCGGCTGAACACCCGCCCCGGGCTCTGGGCCAGCTCGACGAGCACCCGGAACTCCGTCTTCGTGAGGTGGACGTCTCGTCCGTTGCGGCGCACCACGCCCTCCTCGGGGACGATCTCGAGGTCCCCGAAGCGCAGGTGGGGGGAGCTGACCTCCGAGGTGCGGGCCCGGCGCAGCAGGGCCCGGATCCGAGCCGAGAGCTCCTTCGGTGCAAAGGGCTTGGTGAGGTAGTCGTCCGCCCCCGCCTCGAGGCCCGCCACCACGTCGTGGGTGTCGGCCCGGGCCGTGACCATCACGATCGGCACGTCAGAGGTGCGCCGGATCGAGCGGCAGACCTCGAACCCGTCGATGCCCGGGAGCATGATGTCGATGAGCACGACGTCGGCCGGCTCCTGCTGGAACACCTCGAGGGCGTCCTCGCCGTTGGCTGCCTCGACGACGGTCCAGCCCTCGTCCTCGAGGGCCAGCTTGACGGCGGTGCGGATGCGCTCGTCGTCCTCCACGGCCAGGATGCGCGTTCCCATTCCCTTCAGACTGCCTCATCGCGCAGGGTCCGTGGCGCCACCCCACCTGCGGCGGGGACCGTGAGCTCAGCGGTAGGCGGCGAGCAGGGCGTCCCGCCCGGGACCCCGGCCGGTGCGGTAGTGCAGGCCGTCAGGGAGGTCGCGGCACATCTCGCGGCACTGAACGAGGCTGGTCGCACCCTGCGCGGTCCAGCCGGTGAGCCCGGTCAGGTCGATGTCGACCCGCTCGGGGGTGGTGGCCACGGCCGAGGCGACGGCGTCGACGAGGACCCGGCCGGTGCGCTCGTCGAGGGCGTCGCCCACCTCGAGGACGACCGCTCCGCACTCGGTTCGCACGGTCAGGGGCGCGCGGCGGGAGGCGAGGGAGGACATGGGGGTCAAGCCTGTCTGGCCTTTTCGCCGATCCGGTGCCGGTCCCGTTGCAGTCGCGTTACGAACGGCGACGGCCGCCTCGTGCGGCGATGGGGGGCATCTCTTGCGCCGTCAGGCGTCGGGCGCACCCAGCGACACCAAGAGCGCGCGGAGGCCCTCGGCCACGTCCGGGGCCGCCGCGAGGACGCTCCCGTCGCCCAGTCGGCGGCCGCGGAGGTCGGTCACCACCGCGCCTGCCTCCTCGGCGATCAGGGCGCCCGCGGCGAGGTCCCACGGGGCCAGGCCTCGCTCGTAGTAGGCGTCCACCCGGCCGCAGGCGACGGCGCAGAGATCGACCGACGCCGCACCGAAGCGGCGCAGGTCCCGCACCTGGGGCAGGAGCCCGACCACCACCTCGGCCTGCCGGGCCCGGCGCTGCGGGTCGTAGGAGAACCCGGTCGCCACGAGGGCCGTGGCGAGGTCGTCCGCCCCCGAGCAGCGGATCGGATGGCCGTCGCGGGTGGCCCCGTCGCCTCGGCTGGCGGCGAAGAGCTCGTCGTGCACGACGTCGTAGACCACCCCGGCCGCCACCACGCCGTCGACCTCGGCTGCGATCGACACCGCGAACCCGGGCAGCCGGTAGAGGTAGTTGGTGGTGCCGTCGAGCGGGTCGACGATCCAGCGGACCCCGCTCGAGCCAACCCGGTCCGTGCCCTCCTCGCCCAGCATCCCGTCGTCCGGGCGAGCACCGAGCAGGCGATCCACCAGCAGCGCCTCGGCCGCCCGGTCCATCTCCGAGACCATGTCGGTGGCGCTGGACTTGGTCTCCACCGTGGTCCGGGCCTCGCCCAGCCCGTCCCTCAGCAGCTCGCCGGCCTCCCTCGCGGCGCTGGCGGCGAGCGCGAGCAGGGCGGTCGGCGTCGTCACCCGGAGGACGGTACCGGGTCCGTCAGAAGGGACCGGTAGGGTCGGCCCGATGGCCGGCGACCAGCAGATCGAGGCGTCCACCCCGGCCCGCTCGCTCGCGGTCTTCGCCCACCCCGACGACCCCGAGGTGAGCTGCGGCGGCACGCTGGCCCGCTGGGCCGCGGCGGGCAGCGAGGTGCACCTCGTGGTGGCCAACCGGGGCGACAAGGGAAGCCCCGACCCGGCCACGGACCCCGACGGGCTGGCCGAGCACCGGGCCGGCGAGGTCCTCGAGGCGGCTGAGGTGCTGGGCCTGGCCGGCGTGGACCTGCTCGGGTACCCCGACGGCGAGCTCGAGGACGATGCCGAGCTGCGCGGCCGGCTGGTGGCGATCATCCGCCGTCTCCGCCCCGATGCGGTGGTGGCGCCCGACCCCACGGCGGTCTTCTTCGGCGAGTCGTACGTCAACCATCGCGACCACCGGAACCTCGGGTGGGCGGTGCTCGACGCGCTCGTACCGGCGGCCAGCCCGCTCTACCTGCCGGAGGCGGGGGAGGCCCACCATGTGGGGCTGGTGCTCCTCTCGGGCACGCTCGAGCCGAGCGCCTGGGTGGACATCCACGAGCACCTGGACCAGAAGGTGGCCGCGGTCGCCTGCCACCAGAGCCGGCTCGGCGACGACCCGCAGATCGTGGCGGCGGTGCTCGCCGAGCGAGCGGCCGAGGAGGGCCGCCGCTGCGGGCTGGCCCACGCGGAGGCGTTCAGGCGGCTGCGCTTCGCGGTGTGAGCGGGCCGGAGCGGCGTCAGCCCTCGTCGCGGTGCCGGACGGTCCGCCACTCGCCCATGGCCCGGAGGGCGAGGACCGCCACCACGCCCACGCCCACGGCGCCCAGCGCCGCGCCCAGGAGCCCAGCCCCGCCGGCGGCGGCGGCGCACCCCTCCTCGCACTGGAGGTCGGTGAAGCCGTAGCCGATCAGGCCCCCGCACAGCCCGCCCACCAGGATGGCCACGAACGCGAGGGCGCGGGCACCCCGCGAGGGGAGCGAGGTGGGGGCGTAGGAGGGGTCGGCCTGGGGGTCGGGGCGATCCATCACCGGGCAGCGTACGGAGGCGGCACCGGTTGGGGCGAGGCGAGCCGGGCCGCGTACGGTGGCCGGCCGTGACCGATCCGTCCTGGCCGGGGTACCACACCTTCGATCGCCAGGAGTGGGCCCGGCTGCGGGAGGCGACCCCCCTCACGCTCTCGGCCTCGGACCTGGCGGCTCTGCGCGGCCTGAACGACCGGCTGGACCTCGACGAGGTCACCGACGTGTACCTGCCGCTCTCCCGGCTGCTCAACCTCCGGGTGGCGGCGGCCCACGCCCTCCACGACTCCACCGACACCTTCCTGGGTCGGCTCCGGCGCCGGGTCCCGTTCATCATCGGCCTGGGCGGGAGCGTGGCGGTGGGCAAGAGCACCACGGCCCGCGTCCTGCAGGCCCTGCTGGCCCGCTGGCCCGACCACCCTCGGGTCGACCTCGTCACGACCGACGGCTTCCTCCGACCCAACCGGGTGCTCGAGGAGCGAGGGCTCATGGAGCGCAAGGGCTTCCCGGAGAGCTACGACGTGCGCCGCCTCGTGCGGTTCCTCGAGGAGGTGAAGCGGGGTGAGCCCGAGGTGCACGTCCCGGTCTACTCGCACGTCGTCTACGACATCGTGGAGGGGGAGGAGCAGGTCCTCCGGCGGCCCGACATCGTGATCCTGGAGGGCCTCAACGTGCTCCAGACGGGAGCCGGGGCGGGTCACGGCGCGCGCTTCGTGTCGGACTGGTTCGACTTCTCCCTCTACGTGGACGCGGACGAGGCCGACATCGAGCGCTGGTACGTGGAGCGGTTCTTCGCCCTCCGCGAGACGGCCTTCGCCGACTCCTCCTCGTTCTTCCGGCACTTCGCCGACCTCGACGACCGCACCCTCGAGGCCACGGCGCGGGACATCTGGGCCCGCATCAACCGTCCCAACCTGCGGGAGAACATCCTGCCCAGCCGGTCCCGGGCCGACCTCGTCCTCCACAAGGGGGGCGACCACGAGGTCACCCGGGTCCGGATGCGGATGCGCTGAGGGTCGCCTCCGCGCGGTCACAGCCCCGTGCGATCATGAGCCCATGCGTGACTGGGTCGTGGGCGGCGCGCTCATCCTGAGCGAGGAGGGGTTGCTCCTCGTCCAGAACCGCCGTCGCAACGGCAGCCACGACTGGACGCCCCCCGGCGGCGTGATCGACGAGGGCGAGTCGGTCGTCGCCGGCCTCACGCGGGAGGTGGAGGAGGAGACCGGCCTGCGCGTCACCGAGTGGAGCGGTCCCGTGTACGAGGTGCACTGCACCGCACCGGACCTGGGCTGGCGGCTGCGGGTGGAGGCCCACCTGGCGGTGGCCTACGAAGGCGAGCTGCGCATCGACGATCCCGACGGCATCGTCGTCGACGCCCGCTTCGTCGACGTCGCGCTCTGCGGCGACCTCGTGGCCGGCGCCCACCCGTGGGTGTGCGAGCCGCTGGCGGAGTGGCTGCGGGAGCGGTGGGTGGACCAGCCCCGTCCGTACGGGTTCCACGTGGCGGGCCGCGACCCCGGGGAGATGGTGGTCACCAGGGCGGAGCCGTGAGCGCCCGGACCATCCTCCACGTGGACATGGACGCGTTCTACGCGTCCGTGGAGCTGCGCCGCCGACCCGAGCTCCGGGGCCAGCCCGTGGTGGTGGGCGGGGCCGGCGCCCGAGGGGTGGTGGCCGCGGCGAGCTACGAGGCCCGCGTGTACGGGATCCGCAGCGCCATGCCCTCCGTGCAGGCCCAGCGGCTCTGCCCGCACGCGGTGTTCCTCGATGGCGACCACGCGCACTACGCCGAGGTGAGTCGCCGGATCATGGCCGTCTCCGCCTCCTTCACCCCGCTGGTGGAGGCGCTCTCCCTCGACGAGGCCTTCCTGGACGTCACCGGCGCCCACCGCGTGTACGGCGACGGCCCCGCCATCGCCGCTGCGATCCGCCAGCGGATCTGGGACGAGGAGGGGCTCACGTGCTCGGTGGGCGTGGCCCCCACCAAGCTCATCGCCAAGCTGGCCTCCGAGGCGGCCAAGCCGCGGGTGGGTCGCACCGGGCCCGAGCCCGGGCTGGGGGTGAAGGTCGTCCCGCCCGAGGAGGTGCTCCGGTTCCTCGAGCCCCTCCCCGTCCAGGCGCTGTGGGGGGTCGGCCCGAAGACGCTCGAGAAGCTCCAGCGCCTCGGGGTGGACACGGTGGGGCAGCTGGGCACCATCGAGGAGCGGGCGCTGGTGGCGTCGCTGGGGCAGGCCCACGGGCGGCACCTCAAGCTCCTCGCCCAGGGGCTCGACCCGCGGCCGGTGGTGCCGCACCAGCCCGCCAAGTCGATCGGCCACGAGGAGACCTTCCCCCACGACCACCACGAGCTCCCCACGCTCCGCCACGAGCTGGTCCGGCTGGCCGATGCCGTGGCCGCTCGCCTGCGGGCGGCGGGGGTGGCGGGTCGCACCGTGTCGATCAAGGTGCGGTTCCACGACTTCCGCACCATTACCCGGGCCGTCACGCTGCCGGCGGCGGTGGACACCGGGCCTGAGCTCGTCCGTGCGGCGGCCGGCCTGCTCGAGCGGATCGATCCCACGCCGGGGGTGCGGCTCCTCGGGGTGCACGTGAGCCACCTGAGCGAGGACGCCGCCCGCCAGCTCAGCCTCGACGACCTCGACGGGCCCGAGTGGGGATCCGCCACCGATGCCATCGACGCCATCCGGGCCCGCTACGGCGCGGGAGCGATCGGTCCCGCCTCGCTGGCGGGACCGGCCGGGATCCGGGTGAAGCGCCAGGGCGACCAGCAGTGGGGACCCTCGGAGCGCCCGCGGCCGTAGGGCCCGGGCGCGTTGTGAGGCTCGCGACCCTGTGGGATGATGATCCGCACGCTCGGGCAAGGAGTAGGGGCCGTGCCGCTTTCCGAAGACGAAGAACGGATCCTCAGCGAGATCGCCCAGCAGTTCTACGCGGACGACCCCGAGTTCGCTCGCGAGGTCGGCGAGACCACGCTGTTCAAGCACACGATCCGCCGCATGAAGTGGTCAGGCCTCGGCTTCGTGGTCGGGGTGGTCTTCCTCGTCGTCATGCTCTCCACCAGCTACCTGCTGGCCTTCGGCGGGTTCCTCGTGATGCTCGGCTGTGCCCTGTACTTCGAGCGCAACCTCCGCAAGCTCGGCAAGGCCGGCCTCGAGCAGCTCACCTCGTCGATGAAGGCCACCGGCGTTCGAGACGCCTTCGGCGGCGCCCGCGGCAAGATGCGCGACCGCTTCCGTCGCGCCGACGACGACCAGTAGGACCAGGAGCCGCCTCCCGCGGCGAGCGTCCCCCGGGTCAGCGGACCCCCCGTCGCCGCCCCACCCTCGCGTCGGCGGAACCTACCTGAGCCGTTCGAGCTCCCGGTCGGCGTCCGCCGTCCCGGACCCGCGAACGACCGCCGTGATCTGGCGCTGGCGCGCCGCTCGGTCCCGCTGCCAGGCCCGCAGCTCGGGTCGCGGGTCCACGGCCCAGCGGATCCGCGTCGCCCGACTGGTCGCCAGTCGGCACCCGGCGATCACGTCGGCCGCCGCCGACTCGGCGGCGTCGGCGGAGAGCTGGTCTCCGCCGGTGGGCGCGTAGAGGGCTTCCGTGCGAAGGCGGGCCAGGGCCGCGGCCGCCGGGGCGTGGTCGCCGGGGAGCACGGCGCTGAGGCGCCACCCCTGCTCCTCGGGCGTGTCGCTGCGACGAGGCGCGAACCCGAGCGGGGCGGCGGCCTCGACGGCGTCGTCCCACGCGGCGGCGATGCGGGCGTCCGGGGTGGTGGCACGACGGTGGCGTCGAGCCCGTCGCAGGGCTCGGAGGCCGGGTACGGCCGCCGCCCCCGCGGTCGTGACCACGAGGAGGACGGCGAGGCCGGCCGCCAGCGGGCGCAGCACCCGGCGCACGATCCACGGCTCCGGGTCCTCCTCGCCGGTCAGGTCGGACCCGCCCCCGGTGGTGTCGAGGTCCTCCTGCGGCGGTCGCGGGCCCTCCGGCGCCGTGGTGGCGGTGGGGATCTGAGCGGGAGCGGTGGTGGGTGGCAGGGTCTCAGCGGAGCCAGGGTCCCCACTGGCCGCCTGCGCGGGAGCGACCCCGGTGTAGGACTCGGCGAAGGGCTGCCCGCGGCCGGGGGTGGGTTCGAAGCTCACCCACCCGGCCCCGGCGAAGTACACCTCGGGCCAGGCGTGGGCGTGCTCGCCGCGCACCACGTAGGTGCCGGGACGGTCAGGGTGGGCCTCGCCCTGGGTGAACCCGACCGCCACGCGCGCCGGGAGCCCCACCGCCCGGGCCATCGCCGCGAACGACCCGGCGAACTGCTCGCAGTAGCCCCGCTGCTGGTCGAACAGGAAGGCTTCGAGCGCGTCGCCGCCGTGCCCCGCCTCGACCGACAGGTCATAGGTGAACGTCCGCAGGTGGTCCTGCAGGGCGAGCGCCGCCTCGTAGGGGGTGGCCGCGCCCGCCACCAGACCCTCGGCCAGCTCGCGCACCCTGGGGCTGAACCCGTCGGGCAGGGCGAGGTGGGCGTCGGCGATGCGGTCCGGGACCTCCCCGGCCGATCCCGCCAGGTCCTCGGGGGAGAGGCGGGGGACGGTGGAGGTGACCCGGTAGACGAGCCCGTCGCTCGAGTCGGCCTCCCGGTCGACGATGAGGGTGGCGGACTCGTCGTCGTAGAGCGCGCCGACCTCCTCCGGCGGTTCGAAGCTCTGGGGGAGGTAGGCGGCCGGGAGCCAGATCGCGGCCAGGGACTCCACGGTGAAGACCTGCTCGAGCACCTCGGCCCGCCCCCCGGCCGGCACCGCCACCGGCAGCCCGCCGTCCGCGTCGCCGTAGTCGCTGCTGGACGACCACACCTCCCCGGTGAAGCGGTCGAGCGACGTGAGCCGCCAGTAGGCGGGCTGGTCGGCCTCGACCGTGAAGAGCACCTGGCTCGTCTGGTCCACAAGGCGCGAGCGGATGTGGACGAGGGGGCTGACGGTGGTGCGGGGAGGGTCTCCTCCGAGCTCGCTGACGTCGACGAGCCCCGGGCGGTCCGCGCCCGGGAGCGCCGGTCCCAGCACGGTGCCGGCCAGGACGGCGACCGAGCCGAGGAGCGCACCGACCCCGAAGAGCGCGTGGTGGCCGTGCTGGCGGCGGTCCGCCACCCAGTGGGCCGAGCCGTCCTGGCGGGCCATGCGGTGCACGAGCAGGAACGCGAGGAGGGTGCCGGCGAAGGCGGCGATCGACCAGCCCCTCCCTTCGGCCGTGCCGAGGAGGGCGGTGAAGAGGAAGAGCGTGCCGGCGGGGAGGGTGGCCTCGAACGGCACCCACAGGCGGAAGGCAGCCCAGTCGGCCACGTAGGCGATCAGCCAGACGGCGGCGGAGCACGCGACGACGAACCCGGTGGCGGCCGGGGCCGGTGCGGAGACGTCCTGGTACAGCGCCCAGGCCTGGTCCAGCTCGGTGCCGAGGGCCGACCACGTGCGCCCGCTGGGGACCCCGTAGACGGTGGTCTCCGGGAAGGAGGTCCAGGTGACCGCCAGCGTGGCGCCGATCGCGGCGGCGGCGGCGGCGAGGGGGAGCGGGAACCCGCGGCGGCGGGCCAGGCCGACGACGACGTGGGCCGCCAGCGCGTTCGCCGCGATGGGGCCGAGCCAGCCGCCGCCGTCGAAGAGGCGGGCCAGCCCGAGCACCACCGCGAGGGTGAGCGCGAGGAGGGCGGCCTCTGCTGCCGGCACCAGCGACCCGGTGCGGGCCGTCACCGCCGCGCTCCGACGGCACGGCCCACCCGGCCGGCGGCCAGGTGCGACTCCCAGGCCTGGCGGAAGGGCTGGGTTCGGGTGACCCGGAGCACGGGCACCGCAGGGGGAGGAGCGACCGAGGCACCCGGATCCCACGCCGATCGGTCGACGAGCACGGTGGTGACGGACCCGTAGCGGCCCCGCAGCGCGGCGATGGCTCGCAGGTCCTCCTCTGGGACCTCGGCCACGATCGCCACGAGCGCCCCCCCGGTGGAGCGCCGGGCCAGCAGGTCGAGCGTCCGGCGGAGGCTGGCGCCGTGGGCGGCGGGGACCACGGCGAGGTGCTCCATGATCGCCTCGACGTGGTCGCTCCCGGGAGCGAAGTCCGAATCCGACCCGGCGGTGGTGATCAGCCGGATGAGGTCTCGGCGGCGCGCCGTGGCGGCCACGATGCTGGCCGCCGCCGAGACGGCGACCTCGAGGGAGTCCCCGGCGTGGGCGGAGCGCCGCACGTCCAGCAGCACGGTCGTGCGGCCCTGCCAGGGCAGCTCCTGCTGGCGGACGAGCAGCTCGTCGTGGCGGGCGCTGGAGGGCCAGTGCACTCGACGGAGGTCGTCTCCCACCACGTAGGGGCGAAGGGCGTAGAAGTCCTCCCCGGTGCGCCCCAGGGAGTTGGGCTGGCGCGCCCCCGCCAGCGGGTCGTGGCCGGTGGTGTAGGGGAGCGGGTCGATCGGCTCGACGTGGGGGTACACGGTGACCGACAGCTTGGGGGCCCCCGTGGTCGACAGCCGGGTGAGGCCGAAGGGGTCCTCCACCACCACCTGGAGCGGTCCGACCTCGACGAGCCCCCGGCGGTCGGTCGGAAGCCGGTAGGCGGCGACCGCCCGCTCGCCGCGGTCGAGCGGCGCGACGAGCAGCTCGGCGCCGCGGGTGCCGGTGACGGCGTCGCGGAGCCGGAGCACGGGCGTGCGGTTGGCCCGCTGGTTCCGGATGGTGAGCTCGACCCGAGTGGCGGTGCCGACCTGCACCCGGTGGGGGTGCACCGAGCGGCCCACGGCGAGGTCCAGCCGGGAGGTCCCCACCGCGGCCAGCGCGATGGCGAGCAGCAGCGCGGCGACCAGCCCCATGGCGTAGAGCTCGGCCAGTCCCAGCACCCGCCCGGCCACCACGAGCAGCACCGCTCCGGCTGCGACCAGCCACCCCTGGCGGGTCAGCACCCGGGCTACCGCCCCTTGGCGGTGGGGACGGGCACCGCGGCCAGCACCTCGGTGAGGGCGTCGGCGGCGCTCACGCCCTGGAGCTGGGCTTCGGGCGTGATGAGCAGCCGGTGGGCCAGGACCGGTTCGGCCAGGGCCTTCAGGTCGTCGGGCACCACGTAGGCGCGGCCGTGCAGGGCCGCCCGGGCTCGTGCGACGCGCTGGAGCGCGAGCGTGGCCCGCGGCGACATGCCGAGCGCCAGGTGGGGGTGGCGCCGGGAGGCGTTGGCCAGCTCGACGAGGTAGCGCTTCAGGGCCGGGGCCACGTGGATGCCCCGAACCGCCGCTGCCATCGCCGCCACCTCGTCGGCGGTGATGACGGACCGGATGTCCTCGAGGGCGTCGTGGTCGCCGTGGGCCTCCAGGATCTCCAGCTCGGACTCCGGCGCCGGGTAGCCCACCGAGACGCGCATGAGGAAGCGGTCGAGCTGGGATTCGGGAAGGGGGTAGGTGCCCTCGTGCTCGATCGGGTTCTGCGTGGCGATGACCATGAAGGGGTCGTCGAGCCGGTAGGTGGCGCCGTCCACCGTGACCTGGTGCTCGGCCATCGCCTCGAGGAGGGCGGACTGGGTCTTCGGCGACGCCCGGTTGATCTCGTCGGCGAGCACGACGTTGTGGAAGATCGGGCCCGGCCGGAACTCGAGCTCGCTGGTCACCCTGTTCCACACCGACAGCCCCACCACGTCGCTCGGGAGCAGGTCCGGGGTGAACTGGAGGCGGCCGAAGGACCCCTCGATGGAGGCGGCCAGCGACTTGGCGAGGCTCGTCTTGCCGACGCCGGGGACGTCCTCGATCAGGAGGTGCCCCTCCGACACGAGGCAGAGCAGCACCAGCTCGACCACCTCGCGCTTGCCCTGGATCACGCGCTCGACGTTCGAGGCCACCGCGGCGCAGCGGTCGGCGATCGCAGGGACGATCGTGGTGGTCTGCTCGGTGGTGGCCACGCTCGCTCCTCGGGTTCGACGGCGGCCACAGGGTAGGTCGGGACATCGCCCGGCGAGTCGTGGCGGGCCGGTAGGTTCCCAACGGTGAGCGCCGTCCTCGCCGTCGACATCGGTGGCACCAAGGTCGCCGCCGGGCTCGTGGACCCCGACGGGGCCCTGCTGGCCCGAGCCAGCCGACCCACCCCCCGCACGGACGACGCCGAGGTGGTGCTGGCCGCCGTCCTGGCGGCGATCGACGAGGTGCGGGTCGGGACCGAGTCGGCGTGCGGGGTGGGCTGCGGCGGCCCCATGGCCCTTCACGGAGAGCACGTGTCGCCGCTGAACATCCCCGCGTGGCGGGAGTTCCCGCTGCGAGCCCGTCTCGCAGCCGCCACCGGCCTGGCCGTCCACGTGGACAACGACGCGAAGGCGCTGGCGCTGGGCGAGGGGTGGGTGGGCGCGGCTCGCCAGCACCACGACTACCTCGCGATGGTGGTCTCGACCGGGGTGGGCGGCGGGATCGTGCTCGACGGTCGCCTCCTCGACGGGGCCGCCGGCAACGCCGGTCACATCGGTCACGTCATCGTGGAGCCCGACGGAGCGGCCTGCGCCTGTGGCGCACGGGGCTGCCTGGAGGCCGAGGCGTCGGGGACCGCGATCGCGGCGCGCACGGGGCGCCCGGCGGCCCAGGCGGAGCCGGCCGAGCGCCAGCGGGCCGGTCGGCTCGTCGGACGGGCGGTGGGCTCCGTGGCCAACCTCCTCGACCTGCCCCTCGCCGTGGTGGCGGGATCCGTCGCCCTCGGCTTCGGGGACGACTTCTTCGGGCCCGCCCAGGAGGAGCTCGACCGCACCTCCCGGCTCGTGTTCTCGGCAGGAGCGCGGATCGTCCCGGCCGGGTTGGCCGACGAGGGCCCGCTCATCGGGGCGGGGGCGGTGGCCTGGCGGGTCCTGCGGGCAGGACCGGTCGGCGGCTGAGCCGGCGGTACCCTCGCCCCGTGGCCATGCGGCGCCTGCTCCCCGTCCTGCCGGCGCTGCTGCGCCACCCGTCGCTCTGGGGCACCGCGGTGCGCCAGGCCCGGCGCCTGGCCCCCACCCGATGGTGGCGACGCCCCCCGTTCCTCCCGCTGCCTGACGACGCCTACCTGCGCTTCCGGTTGGAGACGGCCTACGGCGGGTCCGGCGACCGCGCCCCCGAGCGCGACGACCTCCTCACCTATCTCCGCTGGTGCCGGGAGTTCCCGCGGTAGCGTTCCGGCGATGTCGGGAGCCCTCGTGCTCAACGCCACGTACGAGCCCCTGTCGGTGGTGCCGATCCGGCGAGCGGTCGTGCTCGTGCTGGCCGAGCGCGCCGACGTGCTGCACGAGACGGGCGAGGCCCTGCACTCGGAGCACCTCACGGTGCCGGTCCCGTCGGTGGTGCGGCTCCGCACGTTCGTGAAGGTGCCCTTCCGCCGTCGGGCGCCGCTCAACCGCCGAGGCGTCTTCGCCCGCGACGGCCACCGGTGCCAGTACTGCGGCGGGGCGGCCGAGAGCATCGACCACGTGGTCCCCCGCAGCAAGGGTGGGTCGCACACCTGGGAGAACGTCGTCGCCGCCTGTCGCCCGTGCAACGTCCGCAAGGGCGACCGGCTGCTCGCGGCCACGTCGATGCAGCTGCGGCGGCCGCCGGTGGCCCCGCGCGAGAGCACCTGGATCGCGGTGGCGATGGGGATGATCCCCTCGCAGTGGGAGCCGTACCTCCCCCAGGCCCTCTCCGCCTGAGTGGGCCCGCCGCGGGGCTGGACGGTCGACGAGCACCGCGAACCACCCGCGGCCTTCCACCACCGTGAGCTGCCCGAGGACGGCCGGCGCCGTGCGTGGGTGTGCCGACCGGACCGTCCCGCGCTCGTCCTCGGCAGCGCGCAGCGCTCCGAGGTTGCCGATCGGGACGCCTGCCGCCGTGCCGGGGTGGAGGTGGTCCGACGCCGCAGCGGTGGCGGGGCCGTCCTGGTGGTGCCGGGCGAGCTGCTCTGGGTCGACGTCCTCGTGCCGGCGGGGGACCCGCTGTGGGAGGCCGACGTGGGTCGGGCGTTCCACTGGCTGGGCGACGCCTGGGCCGCGGCGCTGGCCGACCTCGCCGTCCCCTCGGTCGTCCACCGCGGCCCCTTGCAGCGGACCCGGTGGAGCCCGCTCGTGTGCTTCGCCGGGGTGGGGCCCGGCGAGGTCAGCCTGACGCTTCGACCGGGAGGGGCCCGACCGAAGGTCGTGGGCATCGCCCAGCGGCGGACCCGCGCCACCGCCCGGTTCCAGTGCGCCGCGCTGCTCCGCTGGGCGCCGGCCGAGCTGGCCGGGCTCCTCGCCCTCGCCCCCGGGGAGCGTGACGAGCTGGTGCGCGAGGTCACCCCCGCCGCCGCGGCCGCCCCCGTGGACCACGACGCGCTCCTCGAGGCGCTCCTCCGCCACCTTCCGGCCTCCTGACGGTCGCGGTTGCGCCGGCGGCGGGCCCAGGTCGCCGTCCACGGACCGCGCCGACGACGGGGCCTGGCCCGACGGCGTCGCCGTGGGTCGCAGCCGCCTCGCGCCCGGGCCCTGGGGCACGCGCGGCGGTCTGCCGGCAGGATGTGGCGCGGAGTGGTTGGAAATGGCACGTAGTGGTTGACGGTGGAGGACCAGAGGCATAGCGTGGCGATCAATCGGCACTGGGGAGGGGGTCTCCGGGGTCGACGACCGGCACGGCGCACCCGCTCCGTCCAGACGAGGCAGCGACATGGCAGAAGAGCGGCCCCGGTTCCTCGGGACCAACGCACACGGGATCGACGAGAAGGGCCGGATGGTCCTGCCCGCCAAGATCCGCGCCCAGCTGGGGGAGACCGCGATCCTCGCCAAGCTCGACCGCTGCATCGGCCTGTTCACCCCGGCCGAGTTCGAGCGGGTCGCCACCCGGTTCGAGGACGCCCTCGACGAGGCCGAGGAGGCCGACGACGAGGTCGCCATGGAGAAGGCGCTGATGGCCCTTCGCCGGTTCACCGCCGACGCCACCGAGGTCACCCCCGACCAGCAGGGCCGCATCGTCGTGCCCGCCGTGCTGCGGGACTACGCCGGCCTGACCGACCAGGTCGTGACCAACGGCGTCCTGCGGCGAGCGGAGATCTGGAGCAAGGAGCGCTGGGAGGCCGATGAGGCCGCCAGCGACACCGAGGTCGCCCGCACCGCCCGCACCCGCGGCCTCACGAGGGGCCGCTCCCGATCCCAGCCCACCGAAGGCGAGCAGTGAGCTCGCGGTCCACCGACCGTCCCCGAGAGAGGAGCAAGACGACAACCGAGAACGTGCGAGGGGCGTCGCTCCCCTCCAGCCTCCCGGGCAGCACGGTGGAAGGCCCCTTCTCCGCCCGCCTCCCATCGAGTCCGTACCGGGGAGACATCCCGGCGGACGCCGGCTTCCCGGGGGGCTGCAGGTGAGCGACGCCGAGGCGGGCGGCGCTCCCGGGTTCCGGCACCAGCCGGTGCTCCTGGAGCTGATCGTCGAGCTCTTCGCCCCCGTCCCCGCCGGCTGGGTGGTCGACGCCACCGTCGGCGGGGCCGGGCACGCCAGTGCCCTGCTGGAGGCCCACCCGCACCTGCGGGTGCTGGGCCTCGACCAGGACGAAGACGCCCTGGCCGCCGCCACCCGCCGCCTCGCACCCTTCGGGGAGCGGGCCCGCCTCCACCACGCTCGGTTCGACGCCTTGGAGACCATCGTGCAGCAGCTCGAGACGACACCGGTGAGCGGCGTGCTCTTCGACCTGGGGGTGAGCTCCCCCCAGCTCGACCGCGCCGAGTGGGGCTTCAGCTACCGCCACGACGCCCCGCTGGACATGCGGATGGACCGCAACCAGGCCCGGACCGCCGCGGACATCGTCAACCAGGCCGACGAGGCGGAGCTGGCCCGCATCCTGCAGCTCTACGGCGACGAGCGGTTCGCCCGCCGGATCGCCCGGGCCATCGTGGCCGCCCGCCCGGTGGCCACCACCACCGAGCTGGCCGAGATCGTGCGGGACGCCATCCCTGCCCCAGCTCGTCGCACCGGTGGCCACCCGGCCAAGCGGACCTTCCAGGCCATCCGCATCGCCGTGAACGCCGAGCTCGACGTCCTCCCCACGGCCATCGACGGCGCCATCGCCGTGCTCGCCCCCGGCGGGCGCTGCGCCGCGCTGTCGTACCACTCCGGGGAGGACCGGATCGTGAAGGCCCGCTTCCGCCACGCCGCGACCGGCGGCTGGACCGGCCCTTCGCACCTCCCTCCGCCCAGCGACGTCCATCCCGCGGTCCGGCTGCTGAAGGCCGGCTCGTGGACCCCGTCGCGGGCGGAGTCCACCGCCAACCCCCGAGCTTCCAGCGCCCGGCTCCGGGCCGTCGAGAAGCTCTCCGTCCCGGATCCCACGACCGGAGAGGCGCGATGAGCACCACCGTCGACGTACCCCCCCGCCACCTCCTCACCCGGGGCGGCACCGCCCTCGCCGCCGCGCCCGTGCGACGCCAGCCCCGACCGGCCCCGCGCCGGACCGAGGTCGCCCCCCGCCGCCACCTGAGGGTCGTGGGCCCGGCCGAGCAGGTCCGGCGCCGGCTCACCCCGAAGGCCGGCGTGGTCCTGACCGCCCTCACCTTCGTCACGCTCCTGCTGGTGACGGTGGCCCACACGCTCCTCGTGCAGGGCCAGATCCACCTCGACGAGCTCGACGCCCAGCTGCGGGTCGAGCAGGCGCGGTACCAGGAGCTCCGCAAGGACGTGGCTGAGATGGAGTCCCCGTCTCGGATCGTGGCGGCCGCGGAGGAGCTCGGGATGGTCATGCCCGAGGACCTCGTGTACCTGCAGCCGCCCGCCCCCACCTCCGCCGAGCTCTCGCCCGAGCCGCCCACCGCGGGCGCCGGGCTGGCGGCGAGCCCCCAGAGCACGTGGTCCACGATCAAGCCGCTGCTCGAGGCGCTCGCCCCATGACGCCTGCCGGCCCCTCGCGGACCCCCACCCGGGGTCGCCGCCCCGATCCCCGCCCCGCCCCGCGCTCGCGGGGCGGTGCCGCGCCGCGCCCCGCACCTCGTCGCCGACCGAGCCCGCAGCGGGCGCCGGTGCCGGCGGCCCGACCCCGCCGCCTCCTGGTCGGCCGGGCCGGGCGGCCCCGGCTGCGGCTGGCCGGGGCGCTCCTCGTGCTGCTGCTCGGGTTCGCCGCCGTCACCGCCCGCCTGGTCGACCTCCAGGCCATGGGCGGCCAGGAGTACACGGCCTTCGGCGTCTCCCAGCGGTTCCAGCAGATCGCGCTGCCGGCCGACCGCGGCTCGATCTTCGATCGCAACGGCCACGACCTCGCGGTGAGCATCCCCCAGCGGACGATCTGGGCCGACCCGCGCCTCGTGGAGGAGCCCGCCGCCACCGCACGCACGCTGGCCAGGCTCGTCGGGCTGGACGCCGAGGAGACCGCCGCGCTGACCGAGCGGCTGGGCCGGGAGGGGGGGAGGTTCGCCTACGTGGCCCGGCGCGTCTCAGACGAGGTGGCGGCGGCAGTGGAGGAGGAGAAGCTGCCGGGGGTGTTCTTCCTCGACGAGCCGAAGCGCTTCGCCCCTGCCGGAGACCTCGCCCGGTCCGTCCTCGGTCAGGTGGGGGTGGACAACGAGGGGCTCTTCGGGCTCGAGCTCCAGTACGACGAGCTCCTCACCGGAGATCCGGGCGAGCTGATCATCGAGAAGGACCCGGAGGGCCGGACGATCCCGGGCGGCGAGCAGGAGCTCGAGCCTGCCCGGCGCGGCGACGACCTCGTCCTCACCCTCGACCGCTCGATGCAGTTCGAGACGGAGCGGGCCCTCGCGGCCCAGATCCGGGCCAAGCAGGCCGACGGCGGCGTCGCCATCGTGTCGGACCCCGGCACGGGGGAGATCCTGGCCCTCGCCAACCTGGTCCGTGACGAGGAGACCGGTGCGGTGGAGGCGGTCGGCAACAACATGGCGCTCACCCAGGTGTACGAGCCCGGCTCGGTCAACAAGGTGATCACGGTGGCCGCCGCTCTGGAAGAGGGGCTCGTCCAGCCGTCCACCGAGCTCGTGGTGCCCGACCGGCTCCAGGTGGCGGACCACCTCTTCACCGACCACGATCCTCACCCGACGGCGCCGTGGTCTGTCACAAGGATCCTCACCGAGTCCTCCAACGTCGGCACCATCAAGCTGGCCCAGATGCTGGGCAAGGATCGCTTCGACGCCTACGTGCGCCGCTTCGGGCTCGGGTCCACGACCGGGCTCGGCTTCCCGAACGAGTCGGCCGGCATCCTGCTCGACCCCGAGGACTGGTCGGGCACCTCGATTGGGTCCATCCCCATCGGGCAGGGCATCTCGGTCACGGCCATGCAGATGCTCTTCGCCTACAACGTGCTCGCCAACGATGGCGTGTACGTGCCGCCAAAGCTGGTCCTCGAGACGGTGGGCACCGACGGCACCTCGCGACCGGTGGAGAGCGGCCGGCCCCGGCAGGTGGTCAGCGAGGCCACCGCGGCCCGGATGCGGGACATGATGGCCAACGTGGTGGCCGAGGGCACCGGGACCCGCGGCGGCATCACGGGCTACAACGTCGCCGGCAAGACCGGCACCGCTCGCAAGCCCCTGCCGACGGGCGGGTACCAGGACGCCGAGGGCTACCACTACGTAGCCACCTTCGCCGGGTTCGTGCCGGCCGAGCGCCCGGAGCTGTCGATCATCGTCGTGATCGACGAGCCCAAGGGGGACATCTACGGTGGATCCGTGGCCGCCCCGGTGTTCGCCGACCTCGCGCAGTACGGCCTGCGCCTCTTCCGCATCCCGCCCCCGCTCGTGGCTCGCGAGGCCGCGCCCGACACGGCCGCCGCCGAGGCCACGGAGACCACCGAGCCGCAGCGGGTCCGGGCGGCCGCCGCCACCTCGACCACCACCTCCCAGCCGGCCCGGGGCTCGGAGGACGGCGCGACCGCAGCCGAACCCTCGGGGTGACGGTGCGGCTCGAGGAGCTGCTCGATCGTCTCGGCGACGAGGCACCCACCCCGGTCGGCACGGTCGAGGACGTCGCGATCGCGGGCGTCGTGCACGACACCCGCGCCGTGGGGCCGGGGTCGCTCTTCTGCTGCGTGCCCGGAGCCCGGGTGGACGGCCACGACCTGGCCCCGGAGGCGGTGCGCGCCGGCGCGGCCGCCCTGCTGGTGGAGCAGGAGCTCCCGCTGTCCGTGCCGCAGCTGCTCGTCTCCTCGGTCCGGCAGGCCATGGGGCCGGTGGCCGACGCCTTCTGGGACCACCCGTCCCGCTCGATGCGGGTGGTGGGCGTCACCGGGACGAGCGGCAAGACCACCACCACCCACCTGCTGCGCTCGATCCTGTCGGCGCACGGCTGGTCGGCCGAGGTCCTGGGGACCCTGAGCGGGCCCCGCACCACCCCGGAGGCGCCTGAGCTCCAGGCGAGGCTGGCCGGCGAGCGCGATGCGGGGCGCGACGCAGTGGTGATGGAGGTCTCGTCCCATGCGCTCTCCCTGGGGCGGGTGCGGGCCACCCGCTTCGCCTGCGCCGTCTTCACGAACCTCTCCCACGACCACCTCGACTTCCACCGAGACCTCGACGACTACTTCGAGGCCAAGGCGCTGCTGTTCACCCCCGCCTACTCGGAGCTGGCCGTCGTGAACCTCGACGACCCCCGTGGCCGCATCCTGGCCGATCGGGCCGAGGTCCCCACCACGGGGTTCTCGATCGCCGATGCGAGCGACGTGGCGATCACCCCCACCCGGGCCCGGTTCCGGTGGCGGGGCGTGGAGATCGACCTGCCCCTCGGCGGGGCCTTCAACGTGGCGAACGCGCTCGCGGCAGCCACCGCGGCGAGCCTCCTCGACGTCGACCCCGCCACGGTGGCGGAGGGCCTGCGGAGCGCCGACGCGGTGCCGGGCCGCTTCGAGCCGGTGGACGAGGGCCAGCCCTTCTCGGTGCTGGTGGACTACGCCCACAAGCCCGGCGCCCTCGCCCAGGCGCTCGAAGCGGCCCGGGCCGCGGCGGGCGGTGGTCGCGTGGTGCTGGTGGTGGGAGCAGGCGGGGACCGGGACGCCTCGAAGCGACCGGAGATGGGCGAGGTGGCCGGGCGGCTGGCGGACCGTGTAGTCCTGACCAGCGACAACCCGAGAGGAGAGGATCCCCTGGCCATCATCGACGCCATCCGCAGCGGGATGCCCCCAGCGGCGGATGCGACCGTGGAGCCGGACCGGGCGACCGCCATCGCCCTCGCCATCGACGCCGCCGAGCCCGGTGACGTCGTGCTCGTGGCCGGGAAGGGCCACGAGGCCTACCAGGAGGTGGGCGGAGACCGACTTCCCTTCGATGACCGCGAGGTCTGCGCCGCGGCCCTCCGGAGGCGGAAGGAGGCGGGCGGGTGGTAGCCCTCCTCCTCTCCGCCAGTCTCGCCATGCTCACGTCCCTCATCGGGACCCGCTTCCTCATCCGTTGGCTGATCCTGCGCGGGGTCGGTCAGCCGATCCACGAGGACGTCCCCGAGGGGCACACCGTGAAGGCCGGCACCCCGCCCATGGGCGGGATCGCGATCGTCGCCGCCGCGATGGTGGGGTACCTGGCCGCGCACGTCCGCAGCGGCCTGCTGTTCACGCGCACCGGGCTGCTCGTCATGGCTGCCATCGTCGGCGCCGGGGGGGTGGGGCTGCTCGACGACTGGATCAAGGTGTCCAACGAGCGGAACCTGGGGCTGTCGAAGGGCGCCAAGACCGCGGGCCTCCTCGTCGTGGCGGTCGGGTTCGCGGTGGCCGTCGTGGCCTGGACGGACGTCGAGACCACCCTGTCGTTCACCCGCTGGAACTCGCCGGGCTGGGACCTCGGGGAGGTCGGCTGGGTCGTCTGGGCGATCCTGCTCGTCTACGCCACCACCAACGGGGTCAACCTGAGCGACGGGCTCGACGGTCTGGCGGCAGGCAGCGCCATCTTCGTGTTCTCCTGCCTGACGGTCGTGGGCTTCTGGGCCCTGCGGCACTACGACACCTACCAGATCAACCACGCGCTCGACCTCGCCGTCGTGGCGGCTGCCATGGTGGGTGCGTGCGCCGGGTTCCTGTGGTGGAACGCGGCGCCGGCCCGGATCTTCATGGGCGACACCGGCTCCCTGGCCATCGGGGCCGGGATCGCGGCGCTCGTGCTCACCCTCAACGTGCAGCTCCTGCTGCCCATCTTCGGAGCCCTCTACGTCGCCGAGTCGCTGTCTGTGATCCTCCAGGTCGGGAGCTTCCGGCTGCTCAAGCGGCGGATCTTCCGCATGGCGCCGATCCACCACCACTTCGAGCTGGGGGGCTGGCCCGAGACCACCGTCATCATCCGGTTCTGGTTGCTGGCCGGGCTGGCGGCGGCGCTGGGGCTCGGGCTCTTCTACGCCGACTTCATCGGGACAGGCGGACTGGATTGACCCGACACCTCGTCCTCGGTCTCGGGGTGACCGGTCAGGCGGTGGTGCGGGCGCTGCTCCGGCACGGGCAGGAGGTGGTGGTCGTGGAGGACCGGCCCACCGACCGTGCCCGTCGGGTCGCGAACGACCTCGGCGTCGAGCTGGTCGAGGCGCCGTCGGCCGTCGTACTGCGGGACCTCGTCCGCCAGGTGGACGCGGTGGTGCCGAGCCCCGGGGTGCCGGACTCCCATCCCGTCTTCGCGGCCGCCCTCGCGGCCGTGGTCCCCATCCGATCCGAGTTCGACCTCGCCCGGCAGTGGGACGACCGGCCCCTCGTGGCCATCACGGGGACCAACGGCAAGACCACCGTCACCGAGCTCACGCGGCTGATGCTGGAGGCCTCGGGCCGACGGGCCGCCGCGGTCGGCAACACCGAGGTCCCGCTCGTCGCCGCCCTCGAGGACCCCACCACCGAGGTGTTCGTGGTCGAGGCGTCGTCGTTCCGGCTCCTGCACTCCCAGCGGTTCGCGCCCGACGTCGGCACCTGGCTGAACCTCGCTCCCGACCACCTTGACAACCACGCGTCGTTGGCCGCCTACACCGACGCCAAGGCCCGCATCTGGGCCGACCAGTCCGCCGATCAGATAGCGGTGGGCAACCTCGGCGACCCCGTCGTGGCGGCACGCCTGCAGGAGGCGCCGGGCCGCCACGTGACCTTCGGGCTGAGCGCCGCCGCCGACCACCACCTCGACGGCGACCGCCTCGTCCTGGCCGACGGGACCGTGCTGGCCCGGGTCGGGGAGCTGCACCGGGCCTTCCCCCACGACCTCGCCAACGCGCTGGCGGCGGCGGCCAGCGCCCTGCCCGCCGGCGCCACGGTGGACGGAGCCCGGCAGGCGCTGCTCGGGTTCCGGGGGCTCCCCCATCGCGTGGCGCTGGTCGGCGAGGCTGGAGGGGTGCGCTGGTTCGACGACTCCAAGGCGACCGCCCCCCACGCCACCCGGGCCGCGGTCCAGGGCTTCGAGTCCGTGGTGCTGATCGCCGGGGGCCGCAACAAGGGCCTCGACCTGGCCGAGCTGGCGCAGGACGCCGAGCGGATCCGAGCCGTCGTGGCCATCGGCGAGTCGTCGGCCGAGGTGGAGGCCGCCTTCCAGGGCCGCCGCCCGGTGCGGACGGCCGGCTCCATGGACGAGGCCGTCGCCGCGGCGGCCGCGGTCGCCGAGGCCGGCGACGTCGTGCTGCTGTCACCCGCCTGCGCGTCCTTCGACTGGTACCGCTCCTACGCCGAGCGGGGCCACGACTACGTGCGGGCCGTCCGGGAGCACCTGGCCGCGGCGGGTGGGTCATGAGCCGCTCGGGCAGGCGCAGCTCCGACGACGACGTCTGGGCGTCCCGTCGCCGACACCCCACGGCTCGGCCGGTCGCCACCCCGCGCCCGTCGTCCACCTTCGTGGCCCTCCTCGCGGTGCTGCTGGCGCTGAACCTGCTCGGCCTCGTGATGGTGCTGTCGGCGTCCTCGGTCAGCGCGCTCGACGCGCACGACTCGTCTTGGTACGTGGCCCTCCGCCAGGCCGGGTGGATGCTCCTCGGACTGGCGGGGTGCGTCGCCGTGATGCGGGTCGACTACCACCGCTGGCGCCGTCTGGCCAGCCCCGCCCTGGCGGTCTCCGGGATCCTCCTCGTCCTCGTGCTGGTGCCCGGCCTGGGCAGCTCCCGGAACGGGGCCACGCGGTGGCTGGGCGTCGGGCAGCTGAGCTTCCAGCCCTCCGAGCTGGCCAAGCTCACGGTGCTGCTCTTCGTCGCCGACCTCCTCGCCCGGCGGGCGGCCTGGATGTCAGACGTCCGAGCCACCCTGTTCCCGGTCCTCGTGGTCTTCGGGGCCTTCGGCGTGCTCCTCATGGCCCAGCCCAACCTCGGCACCACGATCGTCCTCGGCGCGATCGTGCTCTCGGTCCTCTACGTCGCCGGCACCCCGCTGCTCCCGTTGGGCGCCCTGACCGCTGCGGGAGCCGCGGTCACCACCGTGCTGGCGTTCGCTGCCCCGTACCGCAGGGCGCGCGTGCTCGCCTTCCTCGACCCGTGGAAGGACTACGAGAACACCGGCTACCAGACGATCCAGTCCCTCGTGGGCCTGGCCTCGGGGGGGATCACCGGGACGGGTCTCGGCCAGAGCCGGGCGAAGTGGGGGTTCCTGCCCTACGCCCACACCGACTTCATCTTCGCCATCATCGGCGAGGAGCTCGGCCTGCTCGGCGCCCTCACGGTGGTCGGCCTGTTCGTGGCCTTCTGCGTGCTCGGCGCTCGGGCGGCCCTGATGGCACCCGATCGCTTCGGGATGCTCCTGGCGGCCGGCATCACCTCGTGGTTCGGGGTCCAGTCGTTCGTGAACATCGGTGCGGTGATCGGCATCCTGCCCATCACCGGTGTGCCTCTCCCGTTCGTCTCCTACGGCGGTACCTCGCTCACGATCAACCTCGTCGCCGCCGGGCTGCTCCTCAACGTGGCCCGGCAGGGTCGGCGCCAGGGGCCGGCTCAGCCGGTCTCCGGCCGGTCCCTCGTCTCGACCCCATGACCACAGGCGCCGTGGCCATCGTGACCGGGGGTGGCACCGCCGGTCACGTCCTACCGGCTCTCGCCATCGCGGAGGCGGTCGTGGCCCAGGGCCACGACCGGGCGGCCGTGCACTACGTCGGCAGCGAGCGAGGCATCGAGTCACGCCTCGTGCCGCCGACCGGCTTCCCGATGACCCTCCTGCCCGGGCGGGGCATCCAGCGGCGCCTCACGCCGGCCAACCTGGCCGCCGTGGCGGGCCTGGTGGTGGCCGGGGTGCGGGCCCTGGCGCTCGTGCGCCGGCTCCGGCCCTCGGTGGTGGTGGCGGTGGGCGGGTACGCGAGCGTCGCCGTGGGGCTGGCCGCCGTGGTGTGGCGGGTCCCGCTCGTCGTGGCCGAGCAGAACGCCGTCCCCGGTGCCGCCAACCGGCTCCTCGCCCGCTTCGCCCGGGCCAGCGCCGTCAGCTTCGAGGGCACTCCGCTGCCCCGGGCGGTGGTCACCGGCAACCCCGTCCGTCCCGAGGTGAGCGCGATCTCGCCCGAGCGGGATCGGGAGGCGGCCCGTCGCAGCTTCGGGGTGGGAGAGGGCCGGTACCTCCTGCTCGTCTTCGGCGGCTCGCTGGGCGCCCTTCGCATCAACCGGGCGGTCCTCGGGGCCCTGCCGGCCTGGCGGGGCCGGTCCGACCTGAGCGTCCACCACGTCGTGGGGGCTCGGGACTGGGACACGATCTCCGCTGCGGTGCCCGAGGACCTCGGGGCGCTCGAGTACCGGGCGGTGCGCTACGAGGACGACATGCCCAAGGCCCTCGCCGCCGCCGATCTGGCGGTGTGCCGGTCGGGCTCGGGGACGTGCTTCGAGCTGGCCGCCGTCGGGCTGCCCGCTGTGCTCGTCCCGTCCCCTCACGTCACCGCCGACCAGCAGACGGCCAACGCCCGTCGCCTGGTGGAGGCGGGTGCTGCCCGCCTCGTCCCCGATGCCGAGCTCGACGGCCCCCGCCTCGCCCAGGAGGTGGGCGCGCTCTTGGACGACGACGCGGCACGGGCCTCGATGGCCGCCGCCGCCCGGGCCTGGGCCCGTCCCGAGGCCGCCGCCCACATCGCCCGCCTCGCCCTGGAGCAGGCCGGTGGCTGACGACCGCCCCACCCTCGACCTGTCGTCGCGCCGCCGGATCCACGTGACCAACGCCGCGGGCGCCGGCATGAGCGCCGTCGCCGTCCTGCTCGCGCAGATGGGGCACGAGGTGAGCGGTCACGACCCGAGCTCCACCTCCCCGTTCCTCATCCGGCTGCGCGAGCTCCACATCCCGGTGGCCGCCGGCCCCGAGGGCGCGCTGCCCGACCGCGCCGATGCGGTCGTGGTCTCCACCGCCACCCCCGCGGACCACCCCGACGTGGTCGCGGCGCGCCGGCGCGGCCTCCCGATCGTCCACCGCTCTGGCGCGCTGGCCGCCATCTGCGCCCAGCGTCGCGTGGCTGCGGTGGCGGGCACCCACGGGAAGACCACCACCTCGGCGCTCCTGGCCACCCTGCTCCACGGTGCGGGGGTGGCACCCGGTTGGGTGGTGGGCGCTCGTGTGGGCGGCCTCGGCGCGAGCGCGGACTGGGGCGGCGACGGCCCGCTCGTGGTGGAGGCCGACGAGAGCGACGGCACCTTCCTCGCGCTCGGCGCGGAGGCGGCGATCGTGACCAACGTCGAGCCGGACCACCTCGAGCACTGGGGCGGGGAGGACGCCCTCCGCCAGGGGTTCGTCGACTTCGTGGCCAGGCTCACGGGCCCCGCCGTGCTCTGCCTGGACGATCCGGGGGCCGCGGCGCTCGTCCCGGCGGCCCGAGAGCCCTGGACCTACGGCACCGCCCCAGGCGCCGACTACGAGCTCCGTGACGTGTCGGTCGAGGGCACCGGCGTGCGGTTCGCCCTCCACCACGCCGACGAGGTGGTGCAGGTGTCGGTGCCGGCGGCGCCGGGGATCCACAACGCCCGCAACGCGGCCGGGGCACTCGCGCTCGCCCATCGCCTCGGCGTGCCGCTGGAGGCGGGAGCGGCGGCCCTGGCCGGCTTCCGCGGCGTCGCCCGCCGCTTCGAGGTCCGTGGCGAGGTCGCCGGGGTGGTGTTCGTCGACAGCTACGACCACCTCCCGACCGAGATCTCCGCCGCGCTGGCGGCGGCCCGAGCCGGCGGTTGGCGGCGGGTCGTGTGCTGCTTCCAACCCCACCGCTACAGCCGCACCGCCGCCCTGTGGCGCACCTTCGCCCACGCGTTCGTCGACGCCGATCGGCTCGTGGTGACCGACGTGTACCCCGCCGGTGAGGCCCCTCGGCCAGGCGTCTCGGGGAAGCTGATCGTGGACGCCGTGCTCGACGCCCACCCGTGGGCGGAGGTCGCCTGGATGCCCTCCCTGGACGACGCGTCGGACTACCTGGCGGCGGTGCTGCGCCCCGGGGACCTCTGCCTCACGCTCGGCGCCGGGGACCTCACCGAGGTCCCCGATCGCGTGATGGCCACCCTGGAGGCCAAAGCCGGATGAGCTCGGTCGAGGTCGTCGAGGCGGCGGCGCGCCTACTCGGGGAGCGGGCGCTCCGGGACGAGCCGCTCGGACCCCGCACCACGTACCGCGTTGGTGGTCCGGCCGCGCTGCTCGCGGAGCTCGAGGACGAGGCGGACCTGGCTGTGGTCGCAGGGGCCGTGGCGGCCACGGGCATCGACGTGCTCGTGGTCGGCAAGGGATCCAACCTGCTGGTGGCCGACGCCGGCTTCCCCGGGTTGGCGCTCGTGCTCGGCGAGGGGTTCGCGCAGGTCGAGATCCAGGGCACCACCGTGCAGGCCGGTGGGGCCGCCCCGCTGCCGGTGGTGGCCCGCCGGACGGCCGCGGCCGGGCTCACGGGGTTCGAGTGGGCGGTCGGGGTCCCTGGGTCGATCGGCGGGGCGGTGCGGATGAACGCGGGGGGCCACGGCTCTGACCTGGCCGCCGCCCTGCGCAGGGTCCGCGTGGTGGACCTGCGCAGCGGGGAGGATGGGTGGGTGCCCGCCACCGCCCTGGACCTCGGCTACCGGCGGTCCAACCTGGCCCCGCACCAGCTCGTGGTCACGGCCGAGCTCGAGCTCGCTCCGGGCGACGCCGAGGCGGCCTCCCGGACGATCAGCGAGGTCGTGGCGTGGCGCCGCGCCCACCAGCCCGGGGGACCGAACGCCGGGTCCGTCTTCACGAACCCCGAGGGCGACTCGGCCGGCCGGCTCATCGAAGCTGTCGGCGCCAAGGGCCTGCGGGTGGGCACGGCCGAGGTGTCGGCCAAGCACGCCAACTTCATCCAGGCCGACGACGGCGGTCGGGCCGACGACGTCCACGCGCTCATGGAGGAGGTCCGCCGGCGGGTGCGGGAGGCCACCGGCGTGGACCTCCACCCGGAGACCCGGCTGGTGGGCTTCGCTCCCCGTGACCCTCAACCAGAGGTCGAGGGTCCATGAGCGGGACCTCCACCCTCGAGCGACCGACCGAGGTGGCGATCGACCCCCGGATCCGGGCCCGGCGCATCGAGGTCCGGCGCCACGAGGGCCGTCGCCGGCTGTCGCGGCTGATCGAGCTCGGCCTCGTCGCCGGGGTGGCGGCCGCCTTCGCTGGTGCGCTCTTCACCCCGCTGCTCGACGTGGACGAGGTCACCGTGGCGGGGACCCGCCACCTCCAGCCCGGCGAGGTGCTGGCCGCCGCCGGGATCGAGGACGGCGCTCCGCTCGTGGCAGTGGACCTGCGGGCCACGGGGGAGCGGATCGCCGCGCTGCCCTGGGTGGCCGAGGTCGAGCTCCACCGGGGTGTGGACGGGGTGGTGGCCCTCGAGGTGGACGAGCGGGTCCCGGTGGCCACCGTCCCGTCGCCCACCGGGTCGTTGGCGGTGGACGAGCAGGGGCGCGTGCTGGGCGAGGCCCCGGCGGCCAGCGCGCCGGCCCTCGCCACGCTGGCCCTGCCCGGGTCGGCCCCCGCCCCGGGCGACTACCTGCCGGCCCGCTTCGACGGCGCGCTGGCGCTGGCGGCCGCCCTGGCCGACTCGGCCCCCGGGGTCGTCGTCGGCATCGATCCCGAGGGGCTCGTCGCCACGCTCGCCGCCGGAGGTCAGGTGCGCTTCGGCGACGCCGACCGCATGGACGCCAAGCTCCGCTCGCTCAGCACCGTCCTCGGTCAGGTCGACCTCACCTGCCTGGCCGAGGTCGACCTGCGGCTGCCCGGCAGCCCGGTATTGACCCGGGAGGAAGGATGCTCGTAGCGTTCTCCACCCAACCGAGAGGTAGAGGCGTCCTCCACCTCGACTCGACCTTCAGGCTGGGCCCCGCCTCGGTGCCCAGCTTCTCGCGCATCCCGTGCAACCCCTCGTGGAGGTAATGCCACCCATGGTCGCCAACCCGCAGAACTACCTCGCGGTCATCAAGGTCGTCGGCATCGGCGGCGGTGGCGTGAACGCGGTCAACCGCATGATCGACGCCGGGCTGAAGGGCGTCGAGTTCATCGCCATCAACACCGACGCCCAGGCCCTGCTGATGAGCGACGCGGACGTGAAGCTCGACATCGGGCGCGAGCTCACCCGAGGCCTCGGCGCCGGGTCCGACCCCGAGGTCGGCCGCCAGGCCGCGGAGGAGCACCGGGAGGAGATCGAGGAGGTGCTGAAGGGTGCCGACATGGTCTTCATCACCGCCGGCAAGGGCGGCGGCACCGGCACGGGCGGCGCCCCGGTCGTCGCCGAGATCGCCAAGAGCCAGGGCGCCCTCACCATCGGCGTGGTCACCCGGCCGTTCGCCTTCGAGGGCCGCCGCCGCTCCGTCCAGGCCGAGCAGGGCATCCAGAAGCTGAAGGAGAAGGTCGACACCCTCATCGTCATCCCGAACGACCGGCTCATCACCGTGTCGAACGACAAGACCTCGATGCTCAACGCCTTCAAGATGGCCGACGAGGTCCTCCTCCAGGGCGTGCAGGGGATCACCGACCTCATCACCACCCCCGGCCTCATCAACACCGACTTCGCCGACGTGAAGATGATCATGAGCAACGCCGGCTCCGCCCTCATGGGCATCGGCTACGCCGCCGGCGAGGGCCGAGCCCTCAACGCCGCTCGCGGCGCGATCTCGAGCCCGCTGCTCGAGGCCTCCATCGAGGGCGCCCGCGGCATCCTCCTCACGATCGCCGGCGGCAGCGACCTCGGCCTCTACGAGGTGAACGAGGCGGCCGAGGTGATCCACGGCGTCGCCCACCCCGACGCCAACATCATCTTCGGCACCGTCATCGACGACGACATGGGCGACGAGGTCCGCGTCACGGTCATCGCGGCCGGGTTCGATCGTTGGGACGACAAGCGCCCGAGCGGGTCGGCTGGGTCCGGCGACGCAGCCAGCGTGTTCGCCGACGACGCGGACGACGACCTCGACCTCGAGGGCGACGACGACTTCGACGTCCCCTCGTTCCTGAAGTAGCCCTGCCGGACACGCCCGAGCTCGCTCCGTCCCGGCCGGCCGCGCGCCACGCCTGGACCGATCGCACCGACGGCGATCTGAGCGGACCGCTAGGCACGGTCCCGGCCGGCGCGCTGCCCACCGCCCCGCGCCCGTGGACCTGGCTCGAGCAGGTCCACGGGGCCGGGGTGGTGGTGGTCACGAGGCCCGGTGAGCACGCCGGGGCCGCCGCCGACGCCGCCGTCACCGCCGTGCCGGGCTGCACGCTCGTGGTGCGCACCGCCGACTGCCCCCCGATCGTCCTCCTCGGCGACGGCGCCGTCGGGGTCGTCCACGCGGGGTGGCGAGGCCTCGTCGCCGGCGTCGTCGAGGCCGCCGTCTCGGCCCTGCGGGACACGACGGACGGGCCCCTCGAAGCCCGCCTCGGGCCCTGCATCCACCCCTGCTGCTACGAGTTCGGCGGGCCGGACCGCGCTGAGGTCGTGGCGCGGGTGGGTCCCGCCGCCGAATCCACGACGACCTGGGGCACCCCCGCCGTCGACCTGCCCGCCGCCGTCGCCGCCGAGCTGGCCCGACTCGGCGTGGCCCTAGACGAGCCCTCCCCGGGCTGCACCGCCTGCGGGGGCCGGTGGTGGAGCCACCGGGCTCGCCAGGAGCCGCAGCGGATCGCCACGGCAGCGTGGCTGGAGCCCCGGTGACCGCCGCCCCGCCGCCGGCGGAGCCGGTCGACCCCGTGGACCAGCTGCGTCGCCAGCTGGACGTCGTGCGGTCCCGGATCGTCGACGCCGGCGGGGACCTCGCCGCCGTGCGCATCATCGGCGTGACCAAGGGGGTCGACGCCGCCCGCCTGCTCGCCGCCCCGGCGGCAGGCCTGCGGGACCTCGGCGAGAGCTATGCCCAGGAGCTCGCGGGCAAGGCCGACGGCCCGCTGGCCGACCAGCCCGACCTGCGGTGGCACTTCATCGGCCGGCTCCAGCGGAACAAGGTGCGGCTGGTGGCACCCCACGTGCACCTGTGGCAGTCGATCGACCGGCTGTCCCTCGCGGCCGAGGTGGCTCGCCGCGCCCCCGGAGCGCGGGCCCTCGTCCAGGTCAACGTGTCCGGCTCGGACCGGCAAGGGGGGTGCCCGCCCGAGCGGGTGGCCGCCACCGTCGAGGGCTGCCGTGACCTCGGCCTGCGCGTCCTCGGCCTCATGGCCATCGGCCCCCAGGGCGCTCCGGACGACGTCAGAGCCGCCTTCGCCCGGGTGCGCGCCCTGGCCGACCGGCTCGAGCTCCCAGAGCGGTCGATGGGGATGAGCAGCGACCTCGAGCCGGCCGTCGCCGAGGGATCCACGATGGTCCGGGTGGGCACCGCCCTCTTCGGTCCCCGTCGCGGCGCCGGGACCGTGGGAAAGTAGGCTGCGATGTCCAGGAGGAGATCCGGATGACCTCGATGCTTCGAAGGGCGATGCTCTACCTGGGCCTCGGCCCGGACGACGAGTACGACGACTACGACGCCGTCGACGAGCCGCGCCCGGCTCCCTCCCGACCCGCCGCGTCGAGCCGCTACCCGGCCGCCGGCTCCGGTCCGACGCGGGAGCCGGACTACGACACCCCTCCGGAGCACGCCGGCCACACGAGCTCGGTGCGCACCATCGGGACCGCCCCCGTCCGCCCACAGCCCTCCGGCGCCTCGGGGGATCCGGGCGCCCGGCCCCAGACCGCGGTCGTCCGCCCCCTCCAGCCGATGGCGTCGGCCAAGCCGCACGTGGTCGCCCCCACCTCGTTCAACCACGCGCAAGAGGTGGCCGACAAGCTGAAGGTCAACCAGCCCGTGATCGTCAACCTCCAGAACGTCGAGCGCGACCTGTCGCGCCGCATCATCGACTTCGCGTCGGGCCTCTGCTACGGCATCGGCGGCACGATGGAGCGGGTCGCCAACCAGGTGTTCCTGCTCACCCCGTCCAACGTCGAGGTGTCGGCCGAGGAGCGCCGACGCCTCGAGGAGCACGGCTACGAGAGCTGACGCTGCCCGTTGGACCTGATCTGCGCCCTCCTCGGCATCTACTCCTGGATCATCTTCGCCCGGATCATCCTGTCCTGGGTGCGGGTCCAGCCCGGCACGGCCATGGCCAGCGTCGCCTCGGTCGTCTACAACCTGACCGAGCCGGTGCTGGGTCCCATCCGGTCGGTGATCCCGCCCATGCGGATGGGGATGGCGGCGCTCGACCTGTCGCCGCTCATCGTGTTCTTCGTGATCCTCGTCATCTGCTGAGCCGCCCGGTAGGGCTCCCCGGGTCGAGCCACGCTCGTGGCTACCATCGGATCCATGGACGTGACACCGCAGCTGCTCCACGACGTCGAGTTCCGAGAGGCCAAGCGCGGCGGGTACAACACCCAGGACGTCGATGACTTCCTCGAGCGGGTCGCCGTCGGGATCGAGCGCCAGGAGGCGCTGCTGCGGGAGGCCCGGCAGCGGCTGGAGGCGGCCGAGGCCCGCATCGCGGAGGCGGAGCGACGGGCCCACGAGGCCGAGCAGCGGGCGTCGTCCACCGGCGAGGCCGACGAGACCCTGAAGCGGACCCTCGTCCTCGCCCAGCGCACCGCCGACGCCGCCATCCGCGAGGCGGAGGAGGAGGCGGCCCGCACGCTGAGCAGCGCACAGGAGCAGGCGGCTCGCCTCCTGGCCGAGGCACAGGAGACCTCCGCCCGCGCTCGAGCCGAAGCCGAGGACGAGGCGCGTCGCGCCCACGAGGGCGCTCGGGCCCAGGTGCTGGCCGAGATGGCCGAGCTCGAGTCGATGCGCGATCAGCTCCGGCACGACGCCGAGCTGCTCGAGCAGCACGTCGCGCACCAGCGGGCACGCCTGGGTCGCACGGCCGAGGAGATCATCCGTCTGCTGGAGGAGCCGGAGGCGCTCGCCGAGGTCCCCGTCCCCGAGGTGAGCGACGTCACCGCACCCCGCCCGAGCGCCCCGGCCGCCCAGGCGCCCGCCCCGCGCCCGCCCCTCGTGGCCCCACCGCTCGAGGAGGTCGAACCCGAGCCCTCGGCCGAGGTGCCTCCGGCTGCGTGGGCGCCCGACGACGAGGCCTGGGCCGACGACGAGCCGGGGCCGAAGCCGGAGCCGGAGGCGGATCTCGAGCCCGACGAGGGTCCGGCCACCCAGCCGGTGGACGCGGTGGGCGAGGACGACCCGGACGACGATGCCTACCTGCGGGAGCTGCGCAAGGCCATGACCGACGATGCTCCGCTCGGGCCTCGTGACGACCTCAGCCCCCACGAGGGCCTCTTCGAGCAAGGGTCGGAGGCGCCCCGGTCGCGCTTCGGTCGTCGTCGCTGAGCAGGTCCCGCCACCGGGCTGGTCGAAAAGGGTCCGGACCGGACCATTCCCGCCCGGCGGAGGCGGTCTGCCTAACATGGCCGCTCCCCGTCGCTGACCCCGAAAGGGTGATTCCCTCGTGCTCGTGCTGCTGAGCTTCGCTCTCGTCCTCGTGGCGACCGTGCTGCTGGTCCTCGGCCTGCTCAGCGACGACGGTCTGCTGCTCATCTACCTCTCGATCGGCAGCAGCGTCTTGGCCGCTGTGGTCCTCCTCGTGGCCCTCAGGGTCAACCGGCCCCGCCAGGAGGCGGCTCGCACCGCCCCGGCCCCCCTGCCCGAGCCGGAGCCCGAGCCGGTGCTGGTCGGCGCCGGCCAGCCGGCCGCCGCGCCCGTGGCTGATCCGCTGGCGCCGAACACCGATCCCACCGTCGCGTCGGGCGAGTGGCTGGCCGGCGACCAAGACGCGTGGGCCGCCGACGACACCGCCGACGGGGACGACTGGGACGGTGAGGTCGACTTCCCGATCGCGGACTACGACACGCTCACCACCGGTCAGATCCTCCCGCTGCTGCCGCAGCTCTACGCCGACGAGATCGACGTCGTCGAAGAGCGCGAGCGCGCCACCAAGGGCCGGGCCGAGATCCTGGCCAAGCTCGCCCAGCTCCGGGCCGGCGCCACGGTCGACCCGCTGGCGAGCTACACCGAGGCCCCCGACGACGACTCCGGCGCAGCCGACGACTGGTTCCCGATCGAGGACTACGAGTCGCTCTCGGCGGCCCAGATCCGACCGCTGCTGCGCGAGCTCGACCGCGACGAGCTGGAGCTGGTGCGATCCCGCGAGCTCTCGCTGGGCCGTCGGCAGACGCTGCTGGACGAGATCGACGTCCTGCTGGAAGACGGCCCGGCGAGCACCGGCGGGCCGTCGCCCGACGACCTTCCGGCGAATCGCGCCGGCGAGGCGCCAGCCACCCCCACGCGCGGTGCGACGGCGGCGAAGCGGTCGGCCCCCGCCCAGAGGGCATCGACCAAGAAGGCGGCTCCGACCAGGAAGGCCGCCGGGGCCGAGACGGCCGCGAAGACGGCGGCCAAGAGGGCCGCCCCGGCCACGAGGTCGGCAACCACGAAGACGGCCGCGGCCAAGAAGGCTGCCCCGGCCAAGCGGTCGGCCTCCGCGAAGACGGCGGCGGCGAAGAAGGCGGCTCCGGCCAAGCGGTCCGCGTCCGCGAAGACGGCGGCGGCGAAGAAGGCCACCACGGAGAAGGCCACCACCACGAAGAAGGCGGCGGCGAAGAAGGCCACCACCACGAAGAAGGCGCCGGCGAAGAAGGCCACCACGAAGAAGGCCGCTCCGGCCAAGAAGGCGACGAAGCGCTCGGGGCGCTGAGCCTGCCGCTCGACCTCGCCCAGCCGGCCGTCAGGGCGGCCGGGCCTGGGGCTCAGGATCGGGTCAGCGCCACGCGGATCTCGTGGTCGTCGATCGCGACGGCCCGTCCCCCTGGGGTGGGGCCACCGCTGACCAGCTCGGTGGCCAGCACCTCGCCGCTGATCCAGTCCCGGTGGTGGTCGATCGCGTCGAGCACCTCGGCGGAGCCCTCCACGACCACGCTCACGCGGTCCGCGATCTGAAAGCCCAGCTCCTTGCGAAGGTCGTTCAGCGAGCGGACCAGCTCGCGAGCGAGGCCCTCGCGGCGCAGGTCCGGGGTGAGCTCGAGGTCGAGGGCGACCGCCCACCCGGCGTCTTCGGCCAGGGCGAAGTCCTCGTGCCGGGTGGCGCGCAGCTCGACCTCACCCGCTTCGAGCCGGTGGCCGGCCACCTCGATCCAGCCCTGGGCATCGAGCTGGCGCTGCAGGGCGGAGCCGTCCGCGTCGGCCAGCGCCTGCTTGACCTCGCCGATGGCGGGGCCGAGGCGGGGGCCGAGCACCCGGAAGTTGGGGACGACGGTCCAGGTCAGCAGGCCGGAGAGGGTGTCGACGTCCTCCAGTGCCTTGACGTTCAGCTCCGTGGCGATCTCCGTCGCGACCTCGGGTGGCAGCGTGGTGCCCGGGTGGAGGAGCAGCGCCCGGCTGAGTGGCTGCCGAACCCGCACCTTGGCGTCGGTCCGGGCCGACCGGCCGAGTGCGACGATCCGCCGGGCGGCCGCCATCGCCTCGGCCAGGTCGGGATCGTGCCAGCCGCCCGTGGTCGGCCAGTCCGCCAGGTGGACCGAGGTGGCGCCCGTGAGCGCGGTGTGCAGCTCGTCGGCCAGGAACGGGCAGAACGGGGCCAGCAGCTCGGCGGTGGTGACGAGGCAGCGGTGCAGGGTGGCGTGGGCGTTGGCGTCGGCGCTCTTCCAGAAGCGGGGCCGGCTCCGCCGGACGTACCAGTTGGAGAGGTCGTCCACGAACCGGGCCAGGCGGGTGGCGCCGGTGAGGGCGTCGAAGCCCTCGAGGGCGTCGGTGACCACGCTGATCGTCTCGTCGAGCTCGGAGAGGATCCACCGATCGAGGACGTGGGTGGGGGAGGGGGCAGCGCCGGTGGGCTCCCAGCCGTCGAGGTCCGCGTAGGTGGTGTGGAAGGCGAACACGTTCCAGAGGGTCACGAGGGTCTGGCGGGTCGACTCCCGGATCCCCTCCTCGTAGACGCGGCGCGGTGACCAGGGCTGGCCGGCGGAGAGGAAGTACCAGCGCAGCGCATCGGCCCCGAAGGCGTCGAAGATCTGCCACGGGTCGATGACGTTGCCGCGGGACTTCGACATCTTCTGCCCCTGCTCGTCCACGATGTGGCCGAGGCACACGACGTTGCGGTAGGGGGTCTGGTCGAACACGAGCGTGTTGACGGCCAGCAGCGAGTAGAACCAGCCACGGGTCTGGTCGATGGCCTCGCAGATGTAGTCCGCCGGGAACGCCCGCTCGAAGGCCCCGTCGCCGGCAAAGGGGTGGTGGTGCTGGGCCGAGGGCATGGAACCGGAGTCGAACCAGGCGTCGAGCACCGGGGGCAGCCGTCGGGCGGTGCCCCCGCACCCCTCGCAGGGGAGGGTGACGTCGTCCACGTAGGGGCGGTGCAGGTCGAGCTCGGTGAGGTCCCGGCCGGCCCGCTCGGAGAGCTCGGCCACCGAGCCGATGCAGGTGTCGACGCCGCAGTCCGCGCAGCGCCAGATGGGCAGCGGGGTGCCCCAGTAGCGGTCGCGCGAGAGGGCCCAGTCGATGTTGCCCTCGAGCCACTTGCCGAACCGCCCGTGCTTGATGTGCTCGGGGTGCCAGCCGATCGTCTCGTTCTGGGCCAGGAGCTCGGCGCGGCGCTCGGACGTGCGGGCGAACCAGGACGTCTTGGCCCAGTAGATGAGCGGCGTGCCGCACCGCCAGCAGTGCGGGTAGGAGTGCTCGTAGGCCTCCTCGGCCACGAGCAGCCCCCGCGCCGCCAGGTCCTCGATGATGGGACGGTCGGCGTCCTTCACGAACCGTCCTTGGAACGGCGCCACCCGAGCGTCGAACTGGCCGTCCGCACCCACCGGGTTCAGGGTGGGGAGGCCCTCCGCCCGCCCGACCTGGGCGTCCTCCTCGCCGAAGGCCGGGGCGATGTGCACGATCCCCGAGCCGTCGGTGTCGGACACGTAGTCGGCGGCCACGACCCGCCACGGGGCTCCCTCCCCGGCCTCGAGGAAGTGGAACGGCCGGTCGTAGTGCCAGCCCACGAGGTCCGTGCCCACCCAGCGATCGAGCACCGCGGCCTCTGGGTACCGTCGGCTGGCGACGGACTCGCCGAGGACGAGGTCGGCACCGCCCGCGGGGTCGGTGATGCGCACGTAGGCGATGTCGGGCCCCACGGCGGCGGCCACGTTGGAGACGAGCGTCCACGGCGTGGTGGTCCACACGAGGAGGTGAGCCCCGGCGGCGGGGCCGGTCACGAGCGGGAAGCGGACGAAGATCGAGGGATCGACCACGTCCCGGTAGCCCTGGGCCACCTCGTGCGAGGACAAGGCGGTGCCGCAGCGGGCGCAGTAGGGGCTGACCCGATGGCCCTCGTAGAGGAGGTCGCGGTCCCACATCTGCTTCACGAGCCACCAGACCGACTCGATGTACTGGTTGGAGAGGGTCCAGTAGGCGTCGGCGGTGTCGATCCACACGCCGGCGCGGCTGGTCAGGGCTGACCAGTCCTCCACGTAGCCCTGCACGGACTCCCGACAACGCTGGTTGAACGCCTCGATCCCGTAGGCCTCGATGTCACCCTTGGTGGACAGGCCGAGGGCCTTCTCGACCTCCAGCTCGACGGGCAGGCCGTGGCAGTCCCACCCGCCCTTGCGGGGCACGTCCCGTCCCCGCATCGTCTGGAAGCGCGGGTAGACGTCCTTGAACACCCGGGCCCACACGTGGTGGAGGCCGGGCTTGCCGTTCGCCGTGGGCGGGCCCTCGTAGAAGATCCAGGGCTCGCCGCCCTTGCGGGAGCGCGCCACCTCTCCGACGACGTCGTGCTCGCGCCACCGAGCCAGGACGCGCGCCTCGAGGGCCACGAGGTCGAGGGAGGGGTCGACGGGGCCGAAGGGCATCGCGACAGGCTACGGCATCGCCCTCGCCGCCCCGGAAGCCGATCGGTCGGGCAGGTTGCCGTCGAGGGGGGTCGTGCCTACAATGCCGCACCCTTTGGGCGACCCAGGGCCACGCGAGAGGACGACCGCACCGATGGCATCCACCAAGAAGGCCGCCGCCAAGGCCACCAAGGCCGGCCAGGCATCCGCCGACAAGGCGGCCAAGGGGAAGGCCGCCACCAAGGCCTCGGGAGCCCCGGCGAAGCAGACGGCCACGAAGGCGGCCAAGGCGCCGGCGGGGAAGACGTCGAAGGCGGCCACGGCCAAGGCTCCGGCCGAGAAGGCGACCAAGGCGCCGGCCAAGCGCACTCCTGCCAAGGCCGCGCCCAAGGCCCCCGCGCGGGTCATCCCGGCGCTGGCCAAGCGGAGCACCGCCGATCCGGACAAGAAGCCGCCGCCCAAGCGCAAGGGCCCGCTGGACAAGTTCCTCACCGGCCAGCTGGAGCTGCTGCAGAAGGAGCGCGTCACCTACCTGCACCAGGCGGAGTCCCTCAAGGCGGAGGCGGATTCGCTCGTCGCCGAGCGGGAGCCGGGCGACGTGCAGTTCGACGAGGAGTCGGGCGAGGGCGACACCCTGGCCGTCGAGCGCGAGCGGGACCTCACCCTCAGCGCCCAGGCCTCGGCTGCGGTCGCGGAGATCGACATCGCCATCGCCAAGATCAAGGACGGCACCTACGGGGTGTGCGAGGAGTGCTACTCGCCGATCCCCAAGGAGCGCCTCAAGGCCCTGCCCTTCGCGGCGCTCTGCGTTCAGTGCAAGAGCGCCGGTTTCACGCCGCGCCGCTGAGCGGTCCGCCGGGCTCGCCGGACCACCTCCGCCGCCACCGGATCGCCTTCTTCCTCGCGGCCGCGGTCGTCGTCGCGCTCGACCAGGTGACCAAGCACCTCGCCCTGAACGAGCTGGCCGACGGGCCGGTCGACGTCGTGGGAAGCCTTCGCCTCAACCTCACGTTCAACTCAGGGGCGTCGTTCGGCATAGGTTCAGGGCGGACCGTCGTTATCACCGCCGTCGCGTCGGTGGTGGTGCTCGTCCTCGTCCGCATGGGCTGGCGGGCCGATCGGCCCCTGTGGGCCACGGGGCTCGGGGTGGTGCTGGGCGGGGCGTCGGGCAACCTCGTCGACCGGCTCCTCCGGGCGGGGGACGGCGTCGGCGCGGGCCGCGTGGTGGACTTCATCGACCTCCAGTGGTGGCCGGTGTTCAACGTGGCCGACGCCGCGCTGTGGGTCGGCATCGGCCTGCTCTTCGTCTCGTCCTGGCGCGAGCACGACGACGAGCCCGAGGAGGTGGACGAGCCGTGAGGCTCCGCGAGGAGATCCCCGAGGCGCTGGCCGGCGAGCGCCTGGACCGGGTGGTGGCGATGATGAGCGGACGCAGCCGGTCCGAGGTGGCCGAGCTCGTCGCCGCCGGCCAGGTGCTCCTCGGCGGCCGCACCGTCACGTCCCGCTCGACCCGGGTGGGGATCGGGGAGGTCGTCGAGGTTGAGGTGCCCGACCTCGACGAGGCCCGTCGCCTCGTCGCCGACCCGTCGGTTCTCGTCCCCGTGGTCCACGAGGACGAGCACCTGGTGGTGGTGGACAAGCCGGCCGGCCTCGTCGTGCACCCCGGTGCCGGGCAGCAGGACGGCACGCTCGTCCACGGCCTCCTGGCCCGCTACCCCGAGGTGGCCGAGGTCGGGGTCGACCCGGTCCGGCCTGGCATCGTGCACCGGCTCGACAAGGGCACCTCCGGGCTGCTGCTCGTGGCCCGCACCCCGCTCGCCTACGAGCGCCTCGTGGCCATGCTGGCGGCGAGGGCGGTCCATCGTCGCTACCGCACCCTCGCCTGGGGCCACCTCGCCTCGCCCACCGGCCTGGTCGATGCTCCGATCGGTCGCTCGCAGCGGGAGCCCACGCGCATGGCCGTCGTCGAGCGGGGCAAGGAGGCGCGCACCCGCTACGAGGTGCGGGCCCGCTACCGGGAGCCCGTGGAGGTCACCGAGCTGGCCTGCACCCTCGAGACCGGGCGCACCCACCAGATCCGGGTCCACCTCCGATCGATCGGGCACCCGGTGGTCGGCGACGTCCGCTACGACGGGGGCCGGCAGTCGCTGCCGCTCGGGCGGCCGTTCCTGCACGCCGAGGTGCTGGACCTCGACCACCCCGTCACCGGCGAGCACCTCCACTTCGGCTCGCGGCTCCCCGACGACCTCCAGGCCGTGCTCGACCGGCTGGAGTAGGCGTGGGGCCGGTCAGAGGGCGGGCCCCGAGGCCTCGGGCCACTCGCGCTCGCCTCGGGCCATGGCCACGATGTCCGCCAGCGTGAAGCTGTCGAGCTGGCGGCGTATCTGGCCGCCGATGTCGGCCCACACGGCGAGCAGCACGCACTGGCCCTCGTGGTCGCAGGCCCCGTCCTGGTGCGGCTCGCCGAAGTCCCCGAGGGCGATCGGCCCGTCCACGGCCGAGACGATCTCGCCCAACGTGATCTCCTCGGGCTCCCGAGCGAGGACGTAGCCGCCTCCGACGCCGCGCTTGGAGCGGACGATCCCAGCGCCCTTCAAGGCGAGGAGGATCTGCTCGAGGTACGGCTGGGGGAGGCCGGTCCGCTCCGCGATGTCCCGCACCGAGGTGGGGCCGGCCGCGGCGCCGTGGAGCGCCAGCGACAGGAGCGCTCGGCTCGCGTAGTCCCCTCGGGTCGACACCTTCACCGGGCGAACTGTAGGCGGCGGGGTCGGGCCGCTACGGTGCTGGCTCGCCCATGGAGACCGATCGACTCGTCCTCCCCGACTACGACGGGGCCTGCATCACCAACGTGGTGCCGGCGCTGCTGCGCCCGGGGTACCCCGCCCCGGCCTGGATGCCGGCCGCTGCGCTCGAGGCCCCTGCCACGGTGCTGCTCGTCATCGACGGGCTCGGGTGGAACCAGCTGACCGCCCGGCCGAGCGTGGCCCCCACCCTGGCCGGGCTGGACGGCGGCCCGATAACCACGGTCGCGCCCTCCACCACCGCCACGGCGCTCACCTCGATCACCACGGGGCTGCCCCCCGGCGAGCACGGCGTCATCGGGTACCGGATGGCGGTGCACGGCGAGGTGCTCAACGTCCTGCGCTGGAGCACGATGGCCGGCGACGCCCGTCAGACCATCCCGCCCGGCAAGGTGCAGGTGAGCAGCGCGTTCGAGGGCCAGCGGCCGGCGATCGTCACCCGGGCCGAGTTCTCCACCTCGGGGTTCACCGGCGCCCACCTCGACGACACCCGGTTCACCGGGTACCGCACCATCGCCACCCTCACCTCCGAGGTGATCCGCCTGGTGCGGGGCGGCGAGCCCTTCGTGTACGCCTACTACGAGGGCCTCGACAAGGTCTCCCACGAGTACGGCCTCGGTGAGGTCTACGACGAGGAGCTGCGCTGGGTCGACCACCTCGTCGCCCGGCTCCTCGACGCACTGCCGGCGGGGACCGCGCTCGTGGTGACCGCCGACCACGGACAGGTCGAGACGGGCGACAACATCCGTGAGCTCCCCGCCGACGTCCTCGCGCACGTGGCATCGCAGTCGGGCGAGGGGCGGTTCCGGTGGCTCCACGCCCGCAGCGGTCGCACCGCCGCGCTCCTCGAGGCGTGCCGCACCCACCTCGGAGACCTGGCGTGGGTGCGGAGCCGGGACGAGGCCATCGCCGAGGGCTGGTACGGGCCGGTCGTCACCGATGCGGCCGCCAGCCGCCTGGGCGACGTGCTGCTGGCGGCCAAGGGCACGGTCGCGTTCTTCGACCCGCTCGACACCGGCCCCTACGTGCTGATCGGTCGGCACGGCTCGCTCACCGAAGACGAGATGCTGGTTCCGCTCGTCGTCGGCGTGGCGACCTGATCCCACCGGCGACCCGAACCGCCGACGGCGGCCGCTACGGTGGCCGCCATGTCTGATGCCGCCCCTGAGGAAGAGCGCGAGGACGTGCTCGTCCCCGCCGTGGTGCCCGAGGCCGAGGAGGCCGACGAGCCGACCGAGTCGGTCGAGTCACCCGGCAAGGTGATGCGGATCGGGTCGATGATCAAGCAGCTGCTGGACGAGGTCCGCCAGGCCGAGCTGGACGAGGCCAGCCGGGAGCGGCTGCGGGAGATCTACGAGACGTCGATCACCGAGCTGAGCGCCGCGCTGTCGCCCGACCTGGAGGGCGAGCTCAAGCGGCTGGCCCACCCCTTCGAGACCGGTGCCCCGCCGTCGGAGGCGGAGCTCCGCGTGGCCAAGGCCCAGCTGGTCGGCTGGCTGGAGGGCTTGTTCCACGGCATCCAGGCCACCCTGTTCGCCCAGCAGATGGCGGCCCGCCAGCAGCTCGAGCAGATGCAGGCGGCCCAGCAGCGAGGTCTGCGCCCCGGCCCCATGCCCCCCGGGATGCGCCCACCCGGCAGCCAGGACGACGACGACGCGCATCCCCCGGGCACGTACCTCTAGGGCCAGAGCGGCGACCCAGGTCTAGCGACCGGTCGTCAGCGGACCGATCCGGCGGGGGGTGCGGGGGGGGCGGAGGCTCCGCCGGAGCCCCCTGCAGTGGCGAAGGGCGGCTCCGCCGCCCCGGAGCCGAGAGGTCATCAGTGCAGCGGCGGCAGCCGCTGCACGAGACAGCTCGATCTCGAAGCTCTGCTTCGAGATCGAAATCTAGGGGCCCACCAAGAGGTTCCCTTCGATCTCGTAGCGGCGGCCGCGGTCGAGGTTCACCTCGAAGGTGTCCGCGGCCGTCTCGCCGGCGGGGATGTCCCCGATGTCGATCGGGATGTCGGTGCCCCCGAGGTCGAGCTGCACCGAGCCCCGCCAGCCGAACTCGCTGTTGTTGGTGATCCGAAGCGTCATCTCGGCCCGGGCCCCCTCGGCCGGGCCCATCACGAGGTCGAGGATCAGGCCGCCACACACCTCGTTGGAGACGACATCGCCGGTCGGGTCGCGCTCGATCACGGTGGACGACGAGATCACCGGCGGCCCGTCCTCGGGGACCTCCACCGCGAACGGGGTGGCCGAGCGGTCCTGGCAGGTGAGGATGTGGGTGAGTCCTCGCAGCGACGACGTCCCGATGGGGATGAGGAGCACGGCGAGGAGCCCGATGAGAGCGACCTGCGCCCGCAGGGCCGACGGCATGCTCGCACGGTAACCCAACCCGGGGGCCGGCCGGTGGGTACGCTGCCGCACGTGGGCGCCACCTTCTCGGACCGACTGTCCCGACTCGGCTACCTGAAGGCCCGTCGGCTCCTGCTGCTGACCGGCCTCCTCGTGCTCGCGGTCGTGGCGCTCGTCATGTACGTGCGCCGGGTCGACACCGTCGAGGTGGTGGCCACCCTCCTGTTCATCCCGGTCTTCCTCGCCTTCGTGTTCCGGGGGGTCTGGGGCGGCGTCGTCGGCGCGCTCGTGGCCATCGGCGTGTACACCGCGATGCGGTCGCCGGCCGTCGACGCCATCGGCTTCGGGGAGTTCGCCGGGCTCATCACCTCCCGGGCCGCCGCCTACCTCATCTTCGGGGCCATCGGCGGCTGGTCCACCCAGGTGCTGGAGGGCTCGCTCGAGAAGCTCGAGCTCTACGACGAGATCGACGACGAGACCGGCCTCTACAACGCCCGGCACCTCCTCAACCAGATCGACCTCGAGTCGGCCCGAGCTCGGCGGTACCAGACGCTCTACTCGCTGGTTCTGCTCGACCTCCCAGCGGCGCCGTTCACCCGGCTCAAGCCCCGCGAGCGGCGGAACATGCTGCGCGACCTCGGTCGCCTGCTGGGCGAGGGCGTGCGGAACGTGGACCACGTCGTCCATGCTCGAGACGGCGAGGCCCACCGCTTCGCCGTCGTGCTGCCGGAGACGGCCCACGAGGGCGCGGAGGTCTTCCGGGGCCGTTTCGGGGAGCGCATCAGCCACTACCTGGGGGAGCGGGGCGTGGCCGTCGACGGCGGGCTCGAGGCCCGCGCGCTGACCGTCCCCGGCGACGACGACGCCGTCGTGGACCTCCGCCACGAGTTCGAGCGGCTCGACGCCCTGCAGCATCGCTAGGAGGCCGCTGGCCGCCTCCTCGGGGTCGGTTCCACGGGCCGGGGCCCGGTGCTACCCTCGGAAATCACACCCGTGTGATTCGTCCACAGGCTGTGGATCGTCCCTGGGGATGCCCTGTGGACGGCCGTGGCCGCACGCGACCGGTCCGAGGCAGGGAAGGAGGAGGAGGGCTTGGGCGACAGCTTCACCCACCTCCACGTCCACACCGAGTACTCGATGCTCGACGGGGCGGCCCGCATCGGCGACGTCGTCGGCTCGGCGGTGGCCGACGGCCAGCCCGCCATCGGGATCACGGACCACGGGAACATGTACGGGATCCTGGACTTCTACAAGGAGTGCCAGAAGCAGGGCATCAAGCCGATCCTCGGGTCCGAGCTCTACATGGCCCACGAGCACCGCAGCGAGCGCCCGTCCCGCCGGGGCCGCATGGACGACAGCGGCGGCGACACCGAGGGCGGCAAGAAGCTCTACTACCACCTGACCGCCCTGGCCGAGACGAACGAGGGCTACCGCAACCTCATCCAGCTCAGCTCCCGGGCCTACCTGGAGGGGCACTTCTACAAGCCCCGAGCGGACTTCGACCTCTTGGAGGAACACTCGGCGGGGCTGATCGTCACCTCGGGGTGCCTGGGCGGGCACGTGCTGCAGGCCCTCCTGCGGGACGACTGGGACGGCGCTGTGAAGGCGGCCGGGCGGCTGCAGGACATCTTCGGGCGGGACAGCTTCTTCATCGAGCTGCAGGACCACGGCATCCCCGAGCAGCACCGCACCAACCCGCAGCTGCTGGAGATCGCCAAGCACCTCCAGGCCCCGCTCTTGGCCACCAACGACAGCCACTACGTGTCGCGGGAGGACTCCGTCGCCCACGACGCCCTGCTCTGCGTGCAGACCGGCTCGCTCATGAGCGACCCGGACCGCTTCAAGTTCCACGGCGACGAGCACTACCTGAAGTCCGCCCAAGAGATGCGCTACCTGTTCGACGAGCTGCCCGAGGCGTGCGACAACACGCTCTGGATCGCCGAGCGGGCCAACGTCGAGATCGAGTTCGGCAAGCCGCAGCTTCCCGACTTCCCGCTGCCGGAGGGCTTCGAGAGCGATGGCGACTACCTGAACCACCTCACCATGGAGGGGGCCCGGAAGCGCTGGGGCGCCCACCTGCCCGACAAGGTCGTCGAGCGCCTCGCCTACGAGCTGCAGGTCATCGACTCGATGGGGTTCTCGTCGTACTTCCTCATCGTGTGGGACCTCATCAAGCACGCGCGCGACAACCACATCCGGGTCGGCCCCGGTCGCGGCTCGGCGGCCGGCTGCGCGGTGGCCTACTGCCTCTGGATCACGGACCTCGACCCGATCAAGTACGACCTGCTCTTCGAGCGCTTCCTCAACCCGAGCCGCATCTCGATGCCCGACATCGACATGGACTTCGACTCCCGCTACCGGGACGAGATGATCCGCTACGCGGCCGAGCGCTACGGGCGCGACCACGTCGCCCAGATCGTCACCTTCTCCACCATCAAGGCCAGGGCCGCGGTGCGCGACGCGGCGCGGGTTCTCGGCTACCCGTACGCGGTGGGGGACAAGGTGGCCAAGGCCATGCCGCCCCTCGTGATGGGCCGAGACACGCCGCTCTACGCCTGCCTCGAGCCGCACCCGAAGTACGAGGACGGCTACAAGATGGCGGCCGACCTCCGCAAGATGCGCGACGAGGATCCAGACTGCGCCAAGGTCATCGAGGTGGCCAAGGGCCTCGAGGGCCTGCGCCGCCAGGACGGCATCCACGCCGCCGCCGTGGTGATCACGAAGGAGCCGCTCACCACCTACCTGCCGATCCAGCGCAAGCCCGAGTCCGGCAAGGACATCGAGGACGCGCCGATCGTCACGCAGTACGAGATGCACGGCGTCGAGGAGCTCGGGCTCCTGAAGATGGACTTCCTGGGGCTGCGCAACCTCGATGTGATCAGCGACGCACTGGATCTGATCCGCCAGACCCGCGGCGTCGAGCTCGACATCGACCGCGTCCCCCTCGACGACGACCTCACCCTGGCCCTCCTGCGGCGGGGTGAGTCGATCGGGGTGTTCCAGCTCGAGGGCGGCCCGATGCGGGCGCTCATGCGGTCGCTGGCCCCCACCACCTTCGAGGACGTCGCCGCTCTCGTGGCCCTGTACCGCCCGGGGCCGATGGCGGCGAACATGCACAACGACTACGCCGACCGCAAGAACGGGCGGAAGCCGGTCGAGTACTTCCACCCCGACGCCGAGGAGCTCTTGGCCGACACCTACGGCCTGATGATCTACCAGGAGTCGGTGATGCGGGTGGCGCAGAAGTTCGCCGGCTACTCGCTGGCCCAGGCCGACAACCTCCGCAAGGCGATGGGCAAGAAGAGCCGTGAGGTCATGGCCAAGGAGCGCCAGGCGTTCGTGGAGGGGGTGGCGGCCACCGGGTACGAGCCGTCGCTGGGCGAGTCGCTCTTCGAGATCATCGCCCAGTTCGCCGACTACGCCTTCAACAAGAGCCACTCCTTCGGGTACGGCTACATCGCGTACCAGACCGCCTACCTGAAGGCGCACTACCCCGCGGAGTACCTCTCGGCGCTCCTCACCAGCGTCAAGACCAACCTCGACAAGGCGGCCGTCTACCTGGCCGAGTGCCGCACCATGGGCATCCCGGTGCTGGTGCCCGACGTCAACCGCTCCCTGTCGGACTTCGCCCCCGTCGTCGAGGTGGCCGCCGATGGCACCGAGACGCCGTCGATCGTCTTCGGGCTCTCTGCGGTGCGCAACGTCGGGGAGGGGCTCGTCGGCCTCCTGCTGGAGGAGCGGGAGCGCAACGGCCCCTTCGCCGACTTCTACGACTTCTGCGAGCGGGTCGACTACCAGGTCCTCAACAAGAAGACGCTCGAGTCGCTCATCAAGGCCGGCGGCTTCGACAGCCTCGGCCACCCCCGCCAGGGCCTGCTGCGCGCCTTCGAGGGCATCGTCGACTCCACCGTCGCCCGCCGCCGCGAGGCCGACGTAGGCGTCATGTCGCTCTTCGGCGAGATCGAGGAGACCACCGGCAGCGGGTACGACGAGCGCCCACCCATCCCCGAGGTCGAGTTCGACAAGCGGGAGCGGCTGCGGTTCGAGAAGGAGATGCTGGGGCTCTACGTGTCCGACCACCCCCTCATGGGGGCCGAGGCGTCGCTGAAGCGGCGCTGCGACGGCGTCCTCGCCGACCTGGCCGAGACCCCCGACGGCACCATCCGCACCTTCGGCGGCGTCATCACCGGCCTGCAGCGCAAGTGGACGAAGAAGGGCGACCTCATGGCCGTCTTCCAGCTGGAGGACCTCCAGACCTCCGTCGAGGTGATGGTCTTCCCCCGCACCATGACCGACCACGGCCACAAGCTCGAGGACGACGCGGTGGTCGTCGTGAAGGCCCGGGTCGACGCCCGCGACGACCAGCCCAAGCTCATCGCCATGGAGGTGGAGCCGTTCGAGCCCATGTCTGGCGAGGCGTTCCCACTGCGGCTCAAGGTCTCGCCGGCGGCGCTGTCCGAGGCGCTCATCGAGGAGCTGAAGGCGCTCCTCGCCCGCTACCCGGGCGACTCGCCGGTGCTCCTCCACCTCGGCGACAAGCAGGTCCTGCGCCTGCCCCCGGCCTGGACCGTCGACGTCCAGCCGGCCCTGCTGGCCGAGCTGCGGGTGATGCTCGGGCCCTCGTCGATCCTCGGCTGAGAGGTGCTGAACGCATACTTGACCGGCCGGTCACGGGCCCTGAGCAGGCCCTTCGCGCTCCGTCAAGCCCCACGCCGAGTTGCGCTGGCGGTCCTGGTCTACTGGACTAGAGGGCTCATCCTCTAGCCATCCGGGGGCCGGTAAGCGAATGTCGATCCAGGTCGAGACCAAGGACTGCACCGCACTGGGGGACGCAGGGTGCGCCGAGCTGGCGGATCTCTGCGCCGAGGGACCCATCTCCTACGAGGTGGGGTTGCTGTCGAAGCAGGCTGAGGCGTGGGTGCTCATCACCTGCGCCACCGAGAACGGGAAGCTGAAGGGGTTCGCCTTCTCCACCCTCGAGCGCATCGGCGGCACGCCGTGCGTGCTCGTCGGGTTGGCGTCGGTGAAGCGCACCGCCAAGCGCGACACGGTGCTGCGGGCGATCGTGCAGGACCAGCTCCGCCGAGCGGTGCTGGCCTTCCCGGACGAGGACGTCCTCTACGGCACCCGCTTCGCCACGCCGGGCGGCTTCGAGGCGTTCAAGTCGCTGAACGACGTCGTGCCCCGGCCCGACCACAGGGCGAGCGGCGAGGAGCGGGCCTGGGGCCGCCGCCTGGCCAAGCGCTTCGGCATCGATGCCTCGGCCTACGACGATCGCTCCTTCATCGCGAGGGGCACGGGCTCGACGCCCGAGGTGTTCGACCACGAGAGCCTGAAGCCCGAGGCCATCCCCGCCGACGTCGCGGCCTTCTTCAAGGGGATCGACGCCAAGCGGGGCGACTCGCTCGTCGCCTTCGGCTGGGCCATGGCCGAAGACCTCGCCAAGCTCGCCTGACCCGAGACAAGATCTGTGTGGGTTTCTGCGCCCTCTGGGCTCGAAACCACACACAGACGTCGTCCCCGGGCCTGATGGAGCTGGCTGACGTCGTCCAGAGGCGGCGGATGGTGCGCGCCTTCACCGACCAGGTGGTCGACCCGGCGGTGGTGGACGGGCTCGTCGACCTGGCCCGGCGGGCCCCGTCGGCCGGCAACAGCCAGGGCTGCGCCTACGTGGTGCTGTCGGGCCCGGTGGAGACCGCCCGCTACTGGGACGTGACGCTGCCGGCCGAGCGTCGGGCGTCGTTCCGCTGGCCCGGCCTGGTGGCCGCGCCGGTGCTGGTCGTCTGCCTGGTCCGGCCCGACGCCTGGGTGGAGCGCTACGCCGAGCCCGACAAGGTCTCGTCCGGCCTGGGGCAGGGGAGCGACGCCTGGCCGGTGCCGTACTGGTGGGTCGACGCCGGCATGGCCATCGAGCACCTCCTGCTCGGCGCCGTCGACGCCGGTCTCGGCGCCTGCTTCTTCGGCCTCTTCGGCCACGAGGCGGCCGTCCTCGCCGAGCTCGCCGTGCCGGCGGGCTGGCGAGCCGTCGGCACGATCGCCCTCGGGCACCCCGCCCCCCACGAACCAGGCCGCAGCGCCACCCGCCCCCGCCCCGGGCTCGACGAGGTCATCCACCGCGGCCGCTGGTGACCCCACTGTTCTTGCCGCGATCAGAGACGGTCTTGTTCTCCGGTCGCGGCACGAAGGCGGGGTCGTCGGAACCCGTGTGGTTCTTGCCGCGCTGAGGGACGGTCTTGTTCTCTGGTCGCGGCACGAACGTGGGATCCGCCGGGATCTGACGAGGTGTCAGATAGTGTCCGGCGGCGATGGGCGAGCAGCTGAACCACCGGATCCTCCTGGCCCAGCGACCCGACGGGCTGGTGCGGGAGGAGGACTTCACCCACGACACGGCGCCGATCCCCGAGCCAGGGCCAGGCGAGGTCTTGGTCGAGGTCGACTGGCTGGGCATCGACGCCACCGTGCGGACCTGGCTCTCCAAGGCCGAGGGCTACATCGAGCCGGTCGAGATCGGCGAGGTGGTGCGCTGCAGCGGCGTCGGCCGGGTCATCGAGTCGCGCAGCGACCGCATCTCCGTGGGCCAGCAGGTGGCGACCCTCCCCGGGTGGCAGGAGTACGCGGTGGTGGGAGACGACCCGATGCTCACCACCGCGATGGCCCCCGACGCCGACCCGCTGGCCGCGCTCGGCGTGTTCGGCTCGGCCGGCGTCACCTCCTATGTGGGCATCACCGAGGTCGGCCAGGCCAAGGAGGGCGAGACGGTCGTCGTGTCGGCGGCGGCCGGGGCCACCGGGTCGCTGGCCGTGCAGATCGCCAAGATCCTCGGCTGCCAGGTCATCGGCATCGCCGGCAGCGACGAGAAGTGCGCCTGGCTGGTCGACGACCTCGGCATCGACGGGGCCATCAACCACCGCACCGACGACATCCCGGCCAAGCTCCGCGAGCTGTGCCCCAAGCGGGTCGACGTGTTCTTCGACAACACCGGCGGCCCCATCCTCGACGCCGTGCTGGGCCGTCTCGCCGACCACGCCCGGGTGGTGCTGTGCGGCGCCATCTCGTCCTACAACGACCGGCACAAGCCGCCCGGCCCGCCGAACTACCTGAACCTCATCTCCCGGCGGGCCCGCATGGAGGGCTTCATCGCCTGGGACCACTGGGGCCGCTTCGCCGAGATCGCAGGGGTCCTCGGCGGCTGGCTCGACGAGGGCAAGCTGAAGTACCGATGCCACACCTTCGAGGGCCTCGAGTCCGCCCCCCACGCCCTCAACGCCATGTTCACCGGCGAGAACATCGGCAAGACCGTCGTCAAGGTCCGCCCCTGACCGAACAGGATCTGTGCGCGTTCTCGAGCGGATAGCGCTCGGAAACACGCACAGATCCTGTAGTCGGCCTACCAGTCGGCGGCGATGGCCTCGGGGAGGCCGGGGATGGGGGTGACGTCGCCGTACTCGAAGCCGGTCTCGCTCACCACGCCCTCCTCGTCGATCCAGAGGATCCACCCGTAGGAGGCATCCTGGGATCGGCCGCGGTCGTCGGCCACCGGGTCGCCGTCGAAGGTGACCGGCATGCCATCCGGGTTCCAGAGCACGAACCAGCCGGGGTTGTCCGGCTTGCCCATGTCCGCCTCGGCGAGGGTCGTGCCGTCCCAGGTGAAGCGCCGAATCTGGGGCGTCTCGCCCTCGGCCCCGGTGCCGAAGACGAGGGCCAGCTCGGTGCCGTCGGGCGACCAGGCGAGGCGCTTGCCGCAGCAGCCGATCTCGACGAGCGCGGGCTGGCGGTCGAAGCCGACGTCGTCGGTGGGGCGCACGTAGAGGTGGGCGCTGCCGGCGGTGGCGACGAACCGCCCGGCGGGGCTCACCCTCGGGTAGGCGCCGAACCCGACCTCCTCCACCTCGCCGCCCTCCGTCGGGATCCGGAACGTCATGCCGTCGGCCGGCTCGCAGCACGTCGAGAAGTAGATCCACTCACCGTCTGGTGACAGGTCCACGGCGTCGATGAACTGCGGCCCGCCCTCGTCGAACCCCTCCGGCGGCGTGGTCGGGTCGCCCTCGGTGTGCAGCTCCCGCTGCTCGCCCGTCTCGAGGTCGACGGTCACCAGCCACCCGTCCTCCCGGACGAGGGCGACGAGGGTCGGCCGGTCGCCTCCGGTGACGACGGTGGTGGCGGTGGGATCGGTGTGATCGCGGCAGTCGGTGACGCTGGTGACCCACACGCCGGGGAGGTCGCTGACCTCGGCCGTCGTCGCCGTCGCGTCGTCCGGCAAAGAGAAGGAGGCGCCGAACGCTGAGGGCACCTCGGCGAGCGTTGCGGCCGAGACGGCCGGGTCGTCCGGGTACCGGTACTCCAGCAGGTCGAGCACATCCTCCGACGTCAGCTCGAGGACGGGGCTCAGGCCGAGATCGCGAAGACGGGCGGCCACCAGCCGTCCGTGTTCGGCGCTGTCGGGATCGATGGTCGTCGGCTGCATGAAGACGAGGGCTCGGACCGTCGGCTCCGACCCGTGCAGGGCCTGGCAGCGGTCGACGTCGCCCAGCAGCTCCCGAAGGTTCCCGGCTGGCACCTCGTTCGGGTCCGGCTCCTCGAGGACGACGGACTCCTTGTCGTCGCGAGCCAGCAGCACGGCCGCAAGGCCGGTCACCACGGCCACGGCGGCGGCCATGGCCAGCAGCGGGGTGCGGCGGCGCCAGATCGAGGGCGGGGCGGTGGCGGTGCGGATGCGGGCGAGGAGGGCGTCGTCGGCGTGGACGTCGTCGGCCTCGGCGTGCAGGGCGGCGCGGAGAAGGTCGTCGTCGCGGGGGTGGTCGGTCATCGCAGCGGCTCCAGGACGTGAGCGAGGGCGGCTCGGGCCCGGTGGAGGTGGGTCTTGACCGAGCCGGCGGAGATGCCGAGGGCGTCGGCGATCTGGGCGTCGGTCAGCTCGGCGAAGTAGTGCAGGACCACGCAGTCGCGCTGGCGGCGGGGCAGAGCCCGAACCGCCTCGACCACCTGCCGATGGCCGTCACGGCGGACGGCGTCGACCTCCGCCGCCGGCGCGGCCCGGGGCGGGTCAGGCGGGTGGTTGCGGGCGGTGCGCAGCCGTCGGTGGTGGCCGTGGGACAGGTTGACGACGGTGCGACGCAGGTAGGCCGGCTCCGTCCCGGGCGCAGGGTGCGTCCCCGAGCGGTGGAGGCGGACGAAGGCCTCCTGCACGAGGTCCTCGGCCAGGCGCTGGTCACCGGTGAGGACGACGGCCAGCCGCAGCAGCGGCGTGGCGTGGGCCCGGAACAGCCCGTCGAGGTCGATGCCCGCCGCCGCTGGTCGCACCGCCATGGTCGTCACACCCCCCTAGACGCGCTCAGCCCCCGCACAGTTGACAACGTCTGTGTGTGGTTCCTGGCCCCTGCGGCGCAAGAACCCACACAGACGAGTGCTAGCCCAGCTGCGCCTCGAGCTCCTCGACGGTCTCGGCAGGGAGGCGGCACGCGTAGTGCTGGCAGACGTAGGCCCTGCCGTCCTCCCGGCCCTCCCAGAGGGGGCTGTCGTAGCGCTCGCCCCAGGCGAGGACCTGGTTGGGGGCGTACCGCTGCTGGGCGACGGCGACGAGGTCGGGACGGTCGCCCGCCACCACCACCTCGGTGGCGCCCCGCACGAGGAGGTCGACGGCGCCGAGGGCGTGGCCGAAGGCGGTGGGGTGCTGGCCGGCCATAGGCGCCAGGAGGCGGACGACGGCCTCGCCGGCCTCCCGGTAGCGGGACTCGTCGGTGAGGGCGGCCAGGCGGAGGAGCCCGACGGCGGCGAGGCCGTTGGCTCCCGGGGTGGCGTTGTCCATCAGGTCCTTGGGGCGGGCGATGAGCGCCTCGGCGTCGTGCCCGGACGTGAAGACGCCGCCCCGCTCGTCGTCCCAGAACAGGTCGAGCAGGGCGTCGGCGGCCTCCCGGGCGTCGTTGATCCAGCGGGCCTCGCCGGTGGCCTCGGCCAGCCGGGTGAAGGCGTCGACGAGGGCGCCGTGGTCGGCGGCGTAGGCGAGGTGCTTGGCGCCCGCGTCGGCCTGCCAGGCCCGCAGCCACCGGCCGTCCTCTCGGCGCAGGTTGGCCAGCAGGAACTCCGCGATCTCCACCGCGGCGGTCACCCACGCCGGCTCACCCGCCGCGGCACCGGCCTCGGCCAGCGCCGAGACGAGGTAGGCGTTCCACTCGGTGAGCACCTTGTCGTCGAGGCCGGGTCGCACCCGCTGCGAGCGGGCCTCGAGCAGCGCCACCCGGGCCGCCTCGACCTCGGCCGGCCGGTCGAGCGAGCCGATGGCGTGGAGCCGGTTCGGGATCGTCGTGCCGTGCTCGAAGTTGCCGCCGGGCTCGAAGCCGTACCACTCGAGGGCCGCGTCCGCGCCCTCGCCGAGGATCGAGCGGACCTCGTCGGCGGTCCAGACGTAGAACTTCCCCTCTTCGCCCTCGCTGTCGGCGTCCTCGGCCGAGGCCACCCCGCCGCCGGGGAGGCGGAGGTCCCGCAGCACGTACTCGATCGTCTCGGTGAGCACCTGACGGAAGCGGGTCTCGCCGGTGACCTGCCAGCCGTGGAGGTACAGGCGGATGAGCAGCGCGTTGTCGTAGAGCATCTTCTCGAAGTGGGGGACCAGCCAGCGAGCGTCGACCGCGTAGCGGGCGAAGCCGCCGCCGACGTGGTCGTAGATGCCGCCGGCGGCCATGTTGTCGAGCGTGCGGACGAGCGCCGACCGGGCGTCGTCGTGGCCCCGTGCCGCGGCGGCGGCCAGCACCTCCTGGGCCATCGGTTGCGGGAACTTGGGCGCACCGCCGAGCCCGCCCCGCACGGGGTCGGAGGTCGACAGGATCCCCGAGACCGCTTCGTCGAGGTCAGCCAGCGAGGGCAGGTCCGACGCCGCCTCCACCAGCGCGGTCCGCCCCAGGGCACCGGTGAGCTGGCCGGCCTGCTGCTCGAGCTCGTCGCGCCGGGTCTGCCAGAGCTCCTCGATGCGCTCGCAGAGCTGGACGAAGCCGAGCATCCCGCCCCTCGGCTCCTTCGGGAAGTAGGTCCCGGCGAAGAACGGCCGCCCATCGGGGAGGCAGACGACGGTCATCGGCCAGCCGCCGCTGCGGGTCATCGCCTGGGTGGCCTCCATGTAGATGTCGTCGACGTCGGGTCGCTCCTCCCGGTCGACCTTCACGTTCACGAACACGCGGTTCATCACGGCCGCGACCGCCGGGTCTTCGAAGGACTCGTGGGCCATCACGTGGCACCAGTGGCAGGCCGAGTAGCCGACCGACAGCAGGATCGGCACGTCCCGCTCCTTGGCGGCGGCGAACGCCTCCTCGCCCCACGGGTACCAGTCGACCGGGTTGTCGGCGTGTTGCCGCAGGTAGGGGCTGGTCTCTGCCGCGAGGCGGTTGGTGGGGGGCATCCGTTCACCGTACCGAGATGGGCGGGCAGCCGCTTCAGCCGGCAGCGGCCCCCGACTCGCCCACCTGACCCGGTCTTCTGTACTCTCCGGGCGCCTGCGTAGCGGGGCTGGAACCGCGCAGGTCACGGCGATGCCGTGAGGACCGAGCCGGCTCGCCGGCTTCCTGGAAGCAGAGGATCGACAACATGTACCGCCTCCCCTGCGGCGCCGCGCCCGGTGCCGCCCGCGAACCCTTGCCTGAGCACGCGTGCCCCGGGGAGGTGGGAGCGTGAGCGTCCTCGCCGCCGAGGGCGGCTACCAGTCCTTCGAGCTGGGCAGCGGGGAGTGGTTCTGGCTCATCTTCGCCGCCGGCACCGCTGTGCTGGCGATCCTGGTCGGCTTCTCGCTGATGCGCGGCGTCCTCGCCGCCGAGCAGGGCACGCCCAAGATGATCGAGATCGCCACCGCGATCCAGGAGGGAGCCAGCGCGTACCTGCGCCGACAGTTCCGGACCATCGGCGTCATCCTGATCCCGCTCGCGATCATCGTCTTCGTCACGTCCACGGAGGTGCTCAAGCCCGACGGGTCCGTCGCCCTCAGCTTCGCCGAGTCCGGCGCCTACCGGACGCTTGCCTTCATCGCCGGCTGCCTCATGTCAGGTCTCACCGGCTTCATCGGCATGGGCCTGGCCGTCCGTGGCAACGTCCGCACGGCCGCCGCGGCGAAGAGCGGCTCGCTCCCGGCCGCGCTCAAGGTGGCCTTCCGCACCGGCGGCGTCGCCGGGATGTTCACCGTCGGCCTGGGGCTGATCGGGGCGACGGCCATCATCATCGTCTTCCAGAACACGAGCTCGGCCATCCTCATCGGCTTCGGGTTCGGCGGGTCGCTCCTGGCCCTGTTCCTCCGGGTGGGCGGCGGCATCTTCACGAAGGCTGCCGACGTCGGCGCCGACCTCGTCGGCAAGGTCGAGGCGGGCATCCCCGAAGACGACCCTCGCAACCCGGCCACCATCGCCGACAACGTCGGTGACAACGTCGGCGATTGCGCCGGCATGGCCGCTGACCTCTTCGAGTCCTATGAGGTCACCCTGGTGGCGTCGATCATCCTCGGCGTGGCCGCCTTCGAGTCGCTGGGCGTCGAGAACCCCGTGGCGGGCCTGATCTTCCCGGTGGCCGCCCGAGCCGTCGGCGTGCTCGCCTCGATCGTCGGCATCTACGCCGTGCGGGCCACCGACAAGGACAAGTCGGCCATGGCGCCGATCAACCGCGGCTTCATCACCGCCGGCCTCCTCACGGTCGTGGGCACCGCCGTGGTGGCCCTCACCTACGTCGGCAACGACGGCAACAACAACGCCGGCTGGCGCATGCTCGGTGCCGTCGTCGTCGGTCTCGTGCTGGCCCAGGTGGCCAGCCGGCTGACCGAGTACTTCACCTCCACCGAGACGGCGCCCGTGCGGGACATCGCCAAGGCGGCGCGCACCGGCCCCGCCACGACCGTGCTCTCGGGCATCAGCTCCGGGCTCGAGTCCACCGTGTGGGCCATCGTCGCCATCGCCGGGGCCATCGCCGTGGCCGTGGGGCTGGGCGACGGCAACATCCAGTTCAGCTTCTACCTCGTCGCCCTCGCCGGCATGGGCATGCTGGCCACCACCGGCGTGGTGGTCTCCGAGGACACCTTCGGCCCGGTGGCGGACAACGCCGCGGGCATCGCGGAGATGTCCGGCGAGTTCCACGGCGAGCCGGAGCGGATCATGGTCAGCCTCGACGCCGTGGGCAACACGACGAAGGCCGTCACCAAGGGCTTCGCCATCGGATCGGCGGTCATCGCCGCCGTGGCCCTGTTCGCCTCGTACATCGAGACCATCGCGGACGAGGTGCTGGGCACCGCCGGCATCGAGGAGCTGGAGGCGTCGGGCCAGACGGTGTTCGACGCCTTCCCGATCAACGTGGCCGACCCGAAGACCTTCATCGGTCTGCTCATCGGCGGCTCGATCGCGTTCATGTTCTCGTCGCTCGCCATCCGAGCCGTCGGCCGCACGGCCGGCACCGTGGTGCAGGAGGTGCGACGGCAGTTCGCGGACGGCCAGATCATGGCCGGCACCAAGCGTCCCGACTACGGCCCCGTGATCGACATCTGCACGACGGCGTCGCTGAGGGAGCTGGCCACGCCGGCCCTGCTGGCGGTGCTGACGCCCGTGATCATCGGCTTCGGCATCAACTTCTACGCGCTCGGCGCGTTCCTGGCCGCCGTCATCTTGACGGGTCAGCTCATGGCCAACTTCTTGTCCAACTCGGGCGGGGCATGGGACAACGCCAAGAAGTACATCGAGGACGGGCACGAAGGAGGGAAGGGGTCCGAGGCCCACAAGGCGGCGGTGATCGGCGACACGGTCGGCGACCCGTTCAAGGACACCGCCGGTCCGGCCCTGAACCCGCTCATCAAGGTCATGAACCTGGTGGCGCTGCTCATCCTCCCGGCGGTCATCAACCTCCAGGACAACGACGGCGTGCGCTACCTGATCGCCGGTGCCGCCCTCGTGGTCCTCGTCGGAGCCATCGCCTTCTCGAAGCGCAGCGGCTCGGTCGACATGGGTGCAGGCGAGGCGGTCGGGTCGACGGCTGGCGAGCCGGTCCATGCCGTCCTCGACGGCGACCCGCCACGGAAGCTGGCGCTCGACGCGCTCGACCGCTGGATCATGGACCTCGGCGACGAGGACGCGTCCCTGCGGGCTCAGCTCAGAGCCGCCCGGTCATCGCTCGAGACCACCTGACGTCTCGACCTTGACGGCACCCGAGGATGTGCATGCGTCCGGCCTGGGGACGCTGTCGCTGGCCGCGTTGGGCGTCGTCTTCGGCGATATCGGCACCAGTCCCCTCTACGCGATGCGCGAGTCGCTGGAGGGTCACGGGCACGTTCTCGACGTCAGCGAGGCGAACGTCCTCGGTCTGCTCTCGCTGATCTTCTGGTCGCTCGTCATCGTCATCTCGGTGAAGTACCTGGTGTTCGTCATGCGGGCGCACAACCAGGGCGAGGGGGGCATCCTCGCCCTCACCGCCCTGGTGACACCCGACGATCACCTGCGGTCCCGCACCCGCTTCGCGCTCATCGCCGTCGGCCTGTTCGGGACGGCCCTGCTCTACGGCGACGGAATGATCACCCCGGCCATATCGGTGCTCTCCGCCGTCGAGGGCACCGAGGTGGCCACCGAGGCGCTCGACCAGTGGGTGGTGCCGATCGCGTGCGTGATCCTGGTCGGGCTGTTCGCCGTGCAGCGTCGAGGAACCGCCAGCATCGGGAAGGTCTTCGGCCCGGTCATGGTCGTGTGGTTCGCAACCCTGGGCGCCCTGGGCCTCGCCCACATCGTCGACGAGCCCTCGGTGCTGCGAGCCCTCAGCCCCTCCTACGGGCTCGAGTTCTTCCTCGACAACGGCTTCAAGGGCTTCCTGGCCCTCGGCTCGGTGTTCCTCGTCGTGACCGGCGGCGAGGCGCTCTACGCCGACATGGGCCACTTCGGGACCCGCCCCATCAAGCTGGGCTGGTTCGGCCTGGTCCTGCCCGGTCTCGTGCTGTGCTACTTCGGCCAGGGCGCCCTGCTCCTCGGGGAGCCCGACGCCATCGAGAACCCCTTCTACCGCTTGGTCCCGGAGGCGTTCGTGCTGCCGCTGGTCGTGCTCGCCACGATGGCCACCGTCATCGCCTCCCAGGCCCTCATCTCCGGCGCGTTCAGCCTGACGATGCAGGCGGTGCAGCTCGGGTACGCCCCACGGTTCCGCATCATCCACACCTCCGACCGGGCCATCGGCCAGATCTACATCCCGGCTGTCAACTGGGTCCTCATGATCGCCTGTCTGGGCCTGGTGATCGGCTTCCGGTCGTCCACGGCGCTGGCGGCCGCGTACGGGGTGGCGGTGACCATGACGATGGTGATCACCACCGTGCTGTTCGCCGTGGTGGCCAGGGAGCGCTTCCGATGGTCCGCCCGTCTCGTGGCGGCGCTCGCCGGCGCCTTCCTCGTCATCGACCTGGCCTTCTTCGGCGCCAACGTGTTCAAGATCCCCGCCGGCGGCTGGTTCCCCCTGGTCGTCGGCGCAGTCGTGATGACCCTGCTCACCACGTGGCGCACCGGTCGCAACATCCTGAGCGAGCGGATCCGCAAGGCGAGGGTCGCGCTCGACGACTTCTGGAGCGGGCTCGACGAGCCTCCGCTGCGCGTGCCGGGCACGGCGGTGTACCTGTTCTCGGTCCCCAACGCGGCGCCGCCGGCGCTGATCGCCAACCACCGGCACAACCACGTGCTGCACGAGCGAGTGGTCGTCGTCGCCATCCAGACGGCCGATGTTCCTCGGGTGGACCCCGAAGACCGAGCGCAGGTCAGCGACCACGGCGACGGCATCCTCAGCGTCGTTCTGCGCTACGGCTTCATGGAGGAGCCGGATGTCCGCGGCGGGCTCGGAGAAGGCGAGGCCGCGTCGCTCGGGATCGACCCGAGTGACGTCGACTTCTTCCTGGGGTCCGAGCAGCTGGTGGTCACGGCTCGTCCGGGCATGGTCGGCTGGCGTGAGCATCTGTTCGCCTTCATGAGCCGCAACGCCACCACTGCCGCGAACTACTTCGGGCTGCCGCCGGATCGGACCACCATCGTCGGCATGCGGGTGGAGCTCTAGCCGGTCGTCGCCTGTTGGTGCTGATGCCGCTCCTGGACGGCGGCGAGGCTGAAGCCCGGGACGGCGAGTGGTGTGACGACGAGGGCGAGGGGGCGCACCACATCGGCGGCGTCGTCGATGCCGGCCTCGACGATGAGGAAGGTCACGTAGAGGCGTAGAGGGCCATCAGCACCAGGGTCTCCCAGCGTCGGATCTCGGAGCCCTTCAGATGATGGGTAGGAGTACGATCGTCGCGGCCAGCATCACCCGGGAAGTCGACCTGCAGGGAGCTGTCGGCCACCGGGCTCGGGCCGGGCGAGCCGATCCCGCTGAGTCCGAGGACGCTCAGGAGGTTGAACAGGTTCGACCCGACGATGTTCCCGACGGCGATGTCCCGCTGCCCGCGGTCGGACGCCAGGAACGAGGTTGCGAGCTTGGGAAGCGACGTGCCCACGGCACGAGGGTCAGTGGCGAGATGTCGATCCGGATGATCCGTTGGGTCACGGCGAGCGCGCCGATGACGGCGGAGCCGCCGAGGATCAGAAGATGTTGCCGATGCTGGAGCCGGCCACGTTCCCGAACGGCACGTCGCCGTTCCCCCCGAGAGCGGCGCTCATGCCGACGGCGAGCTCGGGTGCGCTTGCGCCGAAGGCGACGACGGTCAGCCCGATGATCACCGGGACGATGCCCAGGTGGGTGGCGATGGAAAGCCGCGCCCCGGACGAGCAGCTCTGCGCCTGCCACGAGGAGCAGGAGCCCCACGACAAGCGCGATGAAGGTCTAGATGGTCCCGCAGAAGGCTGGCACGCGCTGCGGTAGGGCTGGCAAACGCGCGCCTGGCCGGCGCGCGGTGGGTCTGCTGCAGTCCCGCGGTTGTGATCGGGCCCGAACGCCGTAGCATCCGGGGCACTGAAGGGGAGTACCCCATGAGGCCGGTCGTCATCACGCTCGTAGAGCCGGCGCGGCCAGCCCCTCGGGGCGGGAAGACCATCAGGATCCGGTTGGTCCGCGCCCCGAAGGGAGCCCCATCGTGTCCACAAACACCGCCGCCGCCGTCTGGTCGGCGTCCGCTTCTTCCCCGCCGCGTCGATCCGTCCTCGGTGCGGATCTTGGCGCCCCCTCTACCAGCGCCGCCGAGCGGTCGGAAGCATCCGGGTCGGAGGCCATCCGTTGACGGCCGTCGACGCGGCTGGCCGCACCGCGGCAGCATCCGGCGACTGGCACCAGCTCCCCGGCGAGGCGGCCCTCGACGCCCTGACCGCGAGCCGCGACGGGCTGGACCCAGCCGAGGCCGTGGCGCGCCTGGCCGAGCACGGTCCGAACGAGCTGATCGACACCAGGTCGAGTGGTCCGTGGCGCCTGCTGTGGCAGCAGGTGTCCGCGGTGATGGTGCTGATCCTGGTCGGCGCAGCCCTGCTGTCGCTCGTGCTTGGGAAGTACCTGGAGGCGGGTGCGATCGGCGCGATCGTCGTGCTCTTCACGCTCCTCGGGTTCATACAGGAGCACCGGGCCGAGCAGGCCATCGCTGCACTCCGCAAGATGGCAGCTCCAACCGTGCGGGTCGTCCGGGGAGGGCGAGCGCTCGAGGTGCCCGCCGCCGAGCTCGTACCCGGCGACATCGTCCAGCTTGAGGCGGGGTCGATCGTGGCCGCTGATGTCCGACTGCTCGAAGCCGCCAACCTCCGCGTCGAGGAGGCGGCGCTCACCGGCGAGTCCGAGCCCGCGGACAAGGCGATCGAACCCGTGGCCGAGGGATCGGTCGCGCTGGGTGACCGCAGGTGCATGGCCTACAGCGGCACCCAGGTCACCGCTGGACGCGGCGTCGGGTTGGTCGTGGCCACCGGGATGGGCACCGAGCTGGGTCGGATCGCAGAGCTGCTCCAGAGCGTCGAGGCGGACGCGACCCCCTTGCAGGCACGTCTCGACCGGGTCGGCAAGCAGCTGGCGCTGGTGGGCGTGGCCGTCGCCGCCCTGGTCGTGGCGATGGGCGCACTGGCTGGTGAGACCGCATCCGACCTGGTGCTGACGGCGATCAGCGTGGCCGTCGCCGTCATCCCCGAGGGCCTGCCGGCGGTCGTGACGTTCACGCTGGCGATCGGGTCCCAGCGCATGCTGCGCCGAGAGGCGCTGATCCGCAGGCTGCCGGCCGTGGAGACGCTCGGCTCGGTCACGGTGATCTGCTCGGACAAGACCGGAACGCTCACGCAGAACAAGATGACGGTCACCTCGCTGGAGCTCGCCGGGCACGAGATCACATTCGAGCCGGGCTCCGCACCCGACATCGAGTCGATGCCCCCCTGGGCGCGAGCCATGCTGGGCGCGCTGGTGCTGTGCAACGACGCGCAGGTCGGCTACGACGAGCGCGGCGAGGCCGTCCTCCTCGGCGATCCGACCGAGACCGCGCTGCTCGAGCTCGCTCGCTCCGCGGGGGTCGACATCGAGGACCTCCGAGCGCAGGTCGCCCGCCGGGGAGAGAACCCCTTCGACTCCGGGCGGAAGCGGATGAGCACCGTGCACGGTCCGATTGACCGCTCATCCTCCCTGTTCCGCGAGCTACCGCAAGACCGGCCGATCTCGTTCGTCAAGGGCGCCATCGACGGCCTGCTCGAGCACGCCAGCTCGGTCTGGTCGTCCCAGGGCCCAGTGGCGATCGACGACGCCTGGAGGCGCCGGTTGCTCGATGCCAACGACCGGCTCGCCGGCCACGGCCGCCGGGTCCTCGGGGTGGCGTACCGGGTGCACAGTTGGACCGACCAGCCCTGCGCCGCCCTCGCCGCCGAGGCAGAATCCGGTCTCGTCGTCCTCGGGCTGGTGGGCATGATCGACCCGCCCCGAACCGAGGTGCGCGACGCCGTCGACGTGTGCCGGAGCGCGGGCGTCCGCCCCGTGATGATCACGGGAGATCACCCGCTGACGGCCATCGCGATCGCCGCCGAGCTCGGCATCGCGGACGACGATCGGGTGCTGACCGGAGCGGACCTCGACCAGCTGACCGACGCCGAGCTCGCCCACGCAGCCGCCAGCGTCTCGCTGTTTGCACGGGTGTCCCCCGAGCACAAGCTGCGCATCGTCGGCGTCCTCCAGGAACAGGGGCACGTCGTGGCGATGACCGGCGACGGCGTCAACGACGCCCCCGCCCTCAAGCGCGCTGACATCGGTGTGGCGATGGGCATCACCGGGACCGACGTCTCCAAGGAGGCGTCGGACATGGTGCTGCGCGACGACAACTTCGCCACCATCGTCGCCGCCGTCGAGGAGGGGCGGGTCATCTATGACAACCTCCGGCGCTTCGTGAGCTTCGCCGTAGCCGGCAACGTCGGGAAGATCATCGTGATGCTCGGCTGGCCTCTCCCGCTGCTCTTGGCGGGCGGGGACTTAGAGGTGGCAGTCGCGCTCCTCCCGCTCCAGCTGCTGTGGCTGAACCTGATGACCGACGGGCTGCTCGGCCTCTCCATGGGAGTCGAGCCCGCTGAGCGCGACGTGATGCGCCGTGCTCCGCACCGGCCCGGCGAGGGCCTCTGGGCGGGCGGCCTGGGGAGGCGCACCTTGTGGGTCGGGGTGCTGATCGGTGTCGTGTCGCTGGGGGTCGGGCTCGCCTACAAAGAGAGCGGGCGACCCGAGTGGCAGACGATGATCTTCATGAGCCTCGCCTTCATGCAGGTCGCCCAGGCGTTGGGCACCCGTTCGCACACCGAATCGCTCCGGTCGATCGGGTTCCGGACCAACCCGCTGATGTTGGCCATCGCCGGCCTCGTCGTAGCCCTCCAGCTGGCAGCCGTGTACACGCCGCTGCGTACCTTGCTCGATCTCGAGTCCCTTGGGGCCGCCGACCTCGCCGCCTGCGTCGCTGCGGGGGTCCTCATGCTGTTGGCGCTCGAGGGGGTGAAGCTGCGACACCGGCGAGCCGGCTCCGTATCGTCATGAGCGGCCCCCGGACCTCCGGGCTCTCGTCCCCCTGGGGCGTCCACACCGGAGCCTGCACACGAGGGAGCCGGAACGGGCGCAAGGCCGTGTTCAGAAGAACCTCGCCGGACGATCCATGGGTCATGCATACCCCCCAGGGGTAGACGGACTATACCCCTGGGGGGTATAGTCCTGCCAACCCATCCCGAGGAGCATGCGATGATCCAGCAGCTGACCGAACAGGAGCCGACCATGCCGACCGGCCATCACGACCACGGCGGCGGCAGCTCTCCGCACGGCCACGAGGCCCACCTCGATGGCAACGCCGGCCACCACGCCCAAGCCCCGCACGAGGGGCACGGGGGCGGGCACGGCAAGCACGCCGGGCACGACGTCGGGATGTTCCGGCGTCGATTCTGGTGGAGCCTGCTGCTGTCGGTGCCGATCGTGGCGACCAGCCACATGGTGATGGACTGGTTCGGCTACTCGCTGGACTTCGCCGGGATGGAGTGGGTGGGCCCGGTCCTCGGGTCGATCGTGTTCTGGTGGGCCGGCTGGCCGTTCCTGGAGGGCGGTCGCCGGGAGGTGGCGGAGCGCCAGCCGGGGATGATGCTGCTGATCGCGATGGCGATCACGGTCGCCTACGTGGCATCGATGGCCACGTCGCTCGACCGCTTCGACCTGGACTTCTGGTGGGAGCTGTCGCTTCTCGTCACGATCATGCTCCTGGGCCACTGGCAGGAGATGAAGGCGCTCGGCCAGGCACAGGACGCGCTGGCGGCGCTGGCCGCCCTCTTGCCCGACGAGGCCGAGCGGGTCGGCACCGACGGAGCGATCGAGACGGTGCCGGTCGACGCCCTGAGCGTCGGGGACGTCGTGCTGGTCCGCAGCGGCGCACGGGTGCCCGCCGACGGCGAGATCGTCGAGGGCTCCGCCGAGCTCGACGAGTCGATGATCACCGGCGAGTCGAAGCCCGTCTCGAAGGAGACGGGGGACCGGGTCGTGGCCGGCACGGTGTCCACGGACTCGGCCATCCGGGTACGGGTCGACGCCCTGGGCGAGGAGACGACCCTGGCGGGGATCCAGCGGCTGGTGGCCCAGGCCCAGGAGTCCCGCTCCCGGGCTCAGGTGCTGGCCGACCGGGCCGCCGCCCTGCTCTTCTACGTCGCCACCGCAGCGGCCGCCGTCACCGCAGGGGTGTGGCTGGCGATCGGCGACGCCGACGACGCGGTGGTGCGGGTCGTGACCGTGCTGGTCATCTCCTGCCCCCACGCCCTCGGCCTGGCCATCCCCTTGACCACCTCGCTGTCGTCGGCCATGGCCGCCCGCAACGGGATCCTGGTCAAGGACCGCCTCGCCCTCGAGCAGAGCCGGACCGTGGACGCCTTCCTGTTCGACAAGACCGGCACCCTGACCAAGGGTGAGCACACGGTCGTCGGTGTGGCCGGAGCGGGCGTTCCCGAAGTCGAGGTGCTGCGCCTGGCCGGCGGCGTGGAGTCCGACAGCGAGCATCCCCTGGCCCGGGCCATCGTGGCCGCCGCCCGCCAGCGCGGCCCCGTTGCCGAGGCCACCGGGTTCCGGTCCATCACGGGCCGGGGCGTCGAGGCCACAGTCGACGGCCAGCCCTACGCCGTGGGCGGCCCGGCCCTGCTCCGGGAGCGGTCGCTGACCGAGCCGGACGAGCTCATCCGGGTCACGGCGGGCTGGAAGGACCGGGGCGCGGCCGTGCTCTACCTGGTCCACGGTGACGCCATCGTCGGGGCCCTGGCCCTCGAGGACGAGGTCCGCCCCGAGGCCCGGGCGGCGGTGGCCGAGCTCCAGGCGATGGGACGGCGGGTCGTGATGATCACCGGCGACGCCCGCCAGGTGGCCGAGGCCGTCGGTGCGGACCTCGGCGTCGACGAGGTGTTCGCCGAGGTCCTCCCGGAGGACAAGGACGCCAAGGTGGCCGAGCTCCAGGCCCGGGGCCTGACCGTCGCCATGGTCGGCGACGGCGTCAACGATGCACCCGCCCTGGCCCGGGCCGATGTCGGCATTGCCATCGGCGCCGGCACCGACGTGGCCATCGAGTCCGCCGGGCTGATCCTGGCCAGCAGCGACCCCCGCTCGGTGGTCAGCATCATCAAGCTGTCGAAGGCCGCCTACCGCAAGAGCCTGCAGAACCTGTGGTGGGCCGCCGGCTACAACGTGGCCGCCATCCCCCTCGCCGCCGGGGCGCTGGCCTGGGCCGGGCTCAACCTCCCGCCCGCCGTCGGCGCCGTGCTGATGAGCGCCTCGACCATCGTCGTCGCCCTCAACGCCCAGCTCCTGCGCCGGGCCGACCTCCGACCCGCCGCCGGCCTGGATGCCGACCTGCCCGCGACGCCCGTCGCCGCCTGACCGAAGGAAGCCTCCCGCCCATGTACCTCTTCGCCACCGTCACCCTCCTGGTCGTCGCCGCCGTCGGCCTGGTCGCCTGCGGCGACGACGACGGCGAGGCTGCGGCGGACGTCGACCGGACGATCGAGATCGACATGGTCGACATCGCCTTTGAGCCCGCCGCGCTCGAGGTGACCGCCGGCGAGACCGTGCGCTTCGTGTTCACCAACCAGGGTGACGTGGCCCACGACGCCTTCATCGGCGACGCCGACGCGCAGGACGACCACGCCGACGACATGGCCGACGGCCATGACGGTGGCCACGGCGACGACGCCGCTGGAGGGATCACCGTCGAACCCGGCGAGGCCGCCGAGCTCGTCCACGCCTTCGCCGCCGAGGACGACGAGGTCCTCATCGGCTGCCACCAGCCCGGCCACTACGACGCCGGCATGGTCACCACCATCCAGCTCACCTGACCCGATCGGACGCCCCATGCCCCGCTTCCCCGCCCACACCCCCGACAGCGCGGTCGGCCGAGCCGGCGAGCTGCTCGGCCAGATCGTGGCCCGCAACGGCTCGGCCGGCGACATGGTGCGGACCATGGCCGGCTCGCCGTCGGTGCTCGGCGGCTACCTCGAGCTGAGCCGGGCCATGAAGCGCAGCCGCCTCGACCGGGCGCTCAGCGAACGGATCTCCCTGGCCGTCCAGGCACAGCTCGACTGCGCCCTCTGCCTCGCCGCCCACACCGCCGGCGCCCGGGCCGCCGGCGTCATCGACGACGAGATCGAGCTCGCCAAGCAGGGCACCTCGGTCGACCCGGCCATCGCGGCGCTGGTCGCCTTCGCCCGCCGGGTCCACATCGAACCGGCCGCTGTCACCGCCGACCAGATCGAGCACCTCCGGCGCCTCGGCTACCGGGACCGAGACCTCCTCGACGTCGTCGGCCTCGTCGCCCTCAACGTCCTCACCGGTGCTTTCAACCTCGTCGCCGGCCTCGAACCCGACGACCTCGCCGCCACCACCTGAACCCCCCACCGACGGGACGCTGGCGCCCACGGCGACCCCAGCACCGTCGACGAAGAGCACGGCCCCGACCACGACCGCCAGCAGCCACGGCCTCCGCCGCTCCGGTCCGGTTCAGGACCCGCTCGGCGGTCGTGAGGTGGTGGCGCCGCGGTCGCTCACCGGGGCGGACCGGTGGCGTCGAGGCCCGTCGGCTCGGTGGCCGCGCCGGGGCGGCGGTCCGCTCCCTGGCGTTGTGATCCCATGAGGAGCCACATCGCCACCGCCATCGTGAGCGGGCAGATGAGGACGGCGAGGAGGAGCCCGAGCCCCCCGATCGACCCTCCCGTGACGGTGAAGACCGCGAGCGCGAGGCCGAAGGCGATGGCGCAGCCGGTCAGGTGTCCCTTGTGCATGGAAGCTCCTCCGGGTTAGAGGCCGGTCACGAGCCGGCCGGGTGGTGGGCCGAGTGGTCGAAGCTGGGGCCGATGCCCATCGCTCCGCGCATCTGGTCGTGCATCCCCTCCCAGTCCACGTCCCCCATCCCACTCGTCATGACGCCGCCCATCTGGTCGTGCGTCTCGTCGCAGGCATCGCGGACGTCGTCGCGGCTGGTTCCTTCGGCGCCGGCCCCGGCAGCGAAGGCCGTGACGGCGAGAGCGCTAGCGGCCACGGTGGTGAGGATCTTGGTCCTGGTGGTCATCGGTAGGCCTCCTCGTCGACCTGTCTGCGACCACTGTGGGCCCGTCGTGTGCAGAGAGGGTGCAGGCCATGTGGCGACCGTGTCGAACCTGGTCCCGACGCCTTGCCCGCTCGACGGGCGCCATGGATCCTAGGCTGCGACCGACCGGCGACCCGCCGGTGGCAGCCGGGATGCCAGATGCCCTCCACGATCCTGATCGTCGAAGACGAGCTGAAGATCCGCGAGCTGCTCCGCGGCTACCTCGAGCGGGAGGGCTTCGCTGTCGTGACCACCGGCAGCGGCGCCGAAGCCATCGCCCTCGCCTCTTCGAGCGCTCCGGACCTGATCGTCCTCGACCTCCGGTTGCCCGACGTCTCGGGGGAGTCCGTGGCCGCTGAGGTCCGCCGGACATCCCGCATCCCCATCCTGATGCTCACCGCCAAGGCGGCCGAGGAGGACCGCATCCGCGGTCTCGAGCTCGGTGCCGACGACTACGTCACCAAGCCCTTCTCCCCGCGCGAGGTGGTCCTCCGGGTCCAGGCCATCCTGCGTCGTGTTGGCCTCGAGGAAGCTGGTCGGCCCGCGTCCTTCGGCGACGGCCGTCTGACGATCGACGACGCCCGCCACGAGGTCACCGTCGACGGCGTCGCCGTCGAGCTCACCGCCACCGAGTTCGGGCTGCTCGGGGCACTGGCGTCGGCGCCCGGGCGCGTCTACGCCCGGGCCGAGCTCCTCAACCGCGTGCGCGGCTACGAGATCGCCTCCGAGCGCACCGTCGACAGCCACATCCGCAACCTGCGCCGCAAGATCGAGGTCGACCCAGCGCAACCGACGATCGTCGAGACCGTCCTCGGCGTCGGCTACCGCCTGGGGCTGCGCCGTGACCTCTGACGCCTCGCCCGGCTGGCGCTTCCTGTCGCCCCTCGGCGTCCGGCTCGCCGCCGCCTTCATCACGGTCGCCATCGCCGCGGTCGCCCTCCTCGGGGCTCTCAGCATCATCGCCGCGCGCGGGGAGGTGTCCGACCTGGTGAGGGACATCCACGCCGGCGACGCCCGCTCCGCCGCCGCGGCTGCCGCCCGCGCCTACGAAGGCGCCGACGGCTGGGACGGCGCCGACCTCTCCGCCGCCGTGGCCGTCGCCGCTCGTGGCCAGGCCACCCTCACCGTCGCTGATGCCGACGGCACGCTCGTAGCCGCCCCCGCCGACGAGGCGGCCGAGATGTTGGCGAGCATGCACGGCGTCGACATCGTCGACGTCCCGCGAGGCGACCCCCTCACAGCGGCCGTCGTCGTCGACGGTCAGCAGGTCGGCACCGCCGCCCTGCGGTTCCCGGCCAGCCACCTCCCCACCCCCGAACGCCAAGCCCGCGACGCCATAGCCAGCACCATCGTCGGGGGAGGCGCCCTTGCCGTCGCCGTCGCCGTCGTGGTGGCCGTCTTCGTCGCGCGACGGGTCGCCGCCCCCGTCACCGCCCTCACCGCCGCCGCCGTCGCCGTCGAGTCCGGGCGGCGCGACGTACGGGTCAACCGGCCCAAGGCCCCCGGCGAGCTCGGCGTCCTCAGCGCCTCGTTCGACCGCATGGCTGCCGCCGTCGAGCACGAGGACCGCCTCCGCCGCCAGCTCGTGGCTGACATCGCCCACGAGGTCCGCACCCCCCTGGCCATCCTGCGGGGCACTGCCGAAGGGCTCGTGGACGGCGTCACCCCCCCGGAGCAGAGCACCCTCGAGTCCCTCCACGAGGAGGTCCTGCGCCTTGCCCGCCTCGTGACCGACCTCGAGACGCTCGCCGCCGCCGACGCCGCCAACCTCCAGCTGGACCGGGTCCCCGTCGATCTTGCCGACGTCGCGTCGACTGTCGTCGAGACAATGGCTCCCCTGGCCAGCGAACGACGCATCTCCCTCGCCAGCACGGGAGGATCGGCTGTCGCACTCGCCGACGATCGCCGGATCCACCAGGTTGTCGCCAACCTGGTCGTGAACGCCATCCGGTACAGCCCTCGCGGCGCGACCATCACCCTCGAGACCGGCTCCCTCCTAGGCGGCCAGGTCTTCCTCCGGGTCATCGACGACGGCCCGGGCCTCAGCGACGACGACCTCGTGCACGTGTTCGACCGGTTCTACCGAGGCTCGGCGGCCTCCGGCACCGAGGGCTCCGGGGTCGGGCTCGCGATCGCCGCAGACCTCGCGACCGCCAACGGCGGCCACCTGACCGCCAGCAACGCAAAGGGCGGAGGAGCGTGCTTCACGCTCACGCTCCCGCCGAACCCGTGACCACGTTGGGTGTGAGCACGGCGGCAACGTCCGGATCACCGGACCCACCACCCTGCGCAGGGCGCTCGCGACGGTTCGGGGGTCGACGTGACCTCGTCCAGGCCTCGAACCGGAGCGGCGTGGACGCAGCCGCGGCCGCTCGACCGGCGCCTCGCACGCCGCGGCGGCGCTGTCCGGGCCTGGCCTGCGCGGCCGGCTCCGTCACGAACCGTGGGGGTGGCGGTGGTGGAGGTCGGGGACGTGGGGGTGGGCGTGCACGAGCGGCTCGTGGACGTGGAGGTGGCGGTGGCGGGGCACCACGGCGGCGTCGTGGTGGCGGTGGTGCTCGTCGTGCACGTGCTCGTGGTCGTGGACGACGCGCTCGTGCTCGTGGGGGTGCTCATGGTCCGAGCGCAGGACCCGCAGCACCCCGACCACGGCCAGCACCAGGGCGAGCACCTCGACGCCTCGGACGGGCTCGCCGAGGGCCACCCAGGCCACGAGCACCCCGAGGAACGGGGCGGCGGCGAACACCAGCTGCCCCCGAGCCGCCCCGAGGTTCCGGGCGCCGGCCACCCACAGCGTGATGGACAGGCCGTACCCGAACCCGCCGGCGACGAGCGCCAGCACCGTGTCCGGGCCCGACGGCAGCGACCCGCCCAGGGCGAGCCCCAGTGCAAGGTTGGTGGTCCCCGCGATCGCCCCCTTGGCCAGGGTGATGTGCTCGGGGGCGATCGTGTCGAGGGCGGCGGTGACGCAGTTGTCGAGCCCCCAGCACAGGCACGCGGCCGCCACGAGCAGGGCGCCGAGGCGCAGCTCCGGAGCGCCTGACCAGGCCAGGGCGGCGCCGGCGGAGGTGACGAGCACCGTACCGGTGAGGATCGGGCGACCCAGGTGCTCGCCGAAGAACAGGGCGGCCAGGATCGTGGTGGCCACCAGCTCGAGGTTGAGCAGCAGCGATGCGGTGGCGGCCGGGGTGCGGGCCAGGCCGGCGGCGAGGAGGAGCGGCCCGAGGAACCCGCCGGCCACCACGGCGATGGCGAGCGGCCGCAGGTTGCGTCGCGCCGCACCGGGCTCCAGGCGCTGGCGCCGGGCCAGCGGCGCCACCGCGGTCGCCGCCCCCAGGTAGAGCAGGCCGGCCAGGAGCGGGGCACTGGTCTCCCCAGCGATGCTGGAGGCGATCGGGGTGGTGACGCCGAAGAGCACCGCGGCGGCGCCGCAGCGGAGGACCCCCAGCTGTGACCCCTGCAGGCTCATCCCCCGATCGTCGCCCCAGCAGGCCCCGACAAGCCAGCCCGCGGATGTGACCTTCGACCCTGACCGGAAGCTCCACGCGAGCCGAGTATCAGGACGTGACCGCTCCCCGCGCACCGCTGGAGATCGCCCCGCGCGTGTGGTGGGTCTCGGGGATGCGCCCGACCACTCCCGCACCCGCCGGTCGTCCACCAGGTCCCGGCTCCGTCGAGCAGGACGTTCGCCCCTAGCCATCGCGGCGAGCCGGGTGGACACTGGTCGAGAAGCGCCGGTCTCGGCGCGGGACCCGGAGGTCGCGATGAGCACCGCACCCGAGCACACCTGGCCCATCACCATCGTGTTCACCGAGGACGATCGCACCACCCGGGCCGACGCCCTGCTCGACGTGGCCGGCCGGCACTACCACGGCTGGGGCCAAGCCCGTCGCAGCCCCGGCGATCCGGACGTCCCCCGCATCGGTGAGGAGGTCGCCGCGGCTCGGGCGCTGCGCCGCCTGGCCGAGCAGCTCCTGGGAGACGCCGAGGAGGAGATCGAGGACTACGAGCACCACGAGGTGCACCTCCACAGCTGAGCGCCCGGCGGGGCGAACCCGTGAACGCCGTGCGGCCGGTGCGACGGCGGCGCACCGGCCCCGGACGCGCCTCGGCTGAGCGCCGTCACCCCCGTCGCGGGCTACGTTCCGAGCGATGGAGATCTCGCTGCAGGGCAAGGCCGCGCTGGTCACCGGCGCATCCAAGGGCATCGGCAAGGCCATCGCGAAGGCCTACGTGGACGCAGGGGCCTCGGTGCTCCTGTCCTCGCGCAAGCAGGAGGCGCTGGAGTCCGCCGCGGCCGAGGTCGGGGGCGAGGTCGACGTGTTCGCCGCCCACGCCGGCGACCCGGAGCAGGCGGCGGCGTGCGTCGCCCGGTGCGTCGAGCGCTTCGGCGCCGTGGACGTGCTCGTCAACAACGCCGCCACCAACCCCTACCAGGGGCCGTCGATCGAGATCGACCTCCCTCGGTACGACAAGACCTGGGAGGTGAACCTGCGCGGGGCGCTCGTGTGGACCCAGGAGGCATGGCGGCAGTCCATGCGGGACCGAGGCGGGAACGTCGTCAACATCGCCTCCATCGGAGGGATGAGCGTCGAGCCGAGCATCGGGATCTACAACACCACCAAGGCGGCGCTCATCCACCTCACCCGGACGCTCGCGGCCGAGCTCTCGCCGGGGGTGCGGGTCAACGCCATCGCACCCGGCCTGGTGAAGACCGACATGGCCCGGGCGCTGTGGGAGCCGGCCGAGGAGCAGATCGCCGGGTCGTTGCCGCTCGGGCGCCTGGGGGAGCCGGCCGACATCGCCAACGCCGCGCTCTACCTGGCCAGCGACCTCTCCTCCTGGGTGACCGGCCACACCCTGGTCGTCGACGGCGGCGCGCTCCTCGGCCCCGCCGCCCGACGCCGCAGCAGGGGCTGACCCGGGGGGCTGGTGCTGGCCCCGAGCGGTCGCCTCACCGGCCTCCCAGGTCCCGACGCCTGACCTTGCCGCTCTGGGTGCGGGGGAGCGATCCGCGCAGCTCGAGGACCGACGGCGCGGCGTAGGCGGGCAGCTCCATCTTGACGTGGGCCCGGAGGTCGTCGAGCCCCGGTGGGGCAGCAGGGTCGGTGGGTACGACGACCGCCACCACCCGCTGGCCCCACTCCGGGTCGGGGCGGCCCACGACCGCCACCTCGGCGACGGCGGGGTGGGTGGCGAGCGCCCGCTCGACCGCGGTGGGCCACACGTTCTCGCCGCCGGTGATGATCAGGTCGCCTCGCCGTCCGTGGACGTGGAGCCGGCCGTCGGGGAGGAGCTCGCCGAGGTCCCCCGTGGGGAACCACCCGTCCGGGTCCTTGGGGTCGGTGCCGTCCCGGTAGGCCCGCAGCAGCATGGGGCACCGCAGGTGGACCTCCCCGTCACCGGCGATGCGGACCTCGACCCCGTCGAGCGGACGTCCGTCGTAGACGACTCCGCTGCCGGTCTCGGTCATGCCGTAGGTGGCGACCACGTTGCCCGGCCGGTCGGCGGGCGGAGCCTGCCCCCCGAGCAGGATGCGCCGCCACCGGCCCGGGTCGATCCGGCCGAGCGCGGTGGGGACCAGCGAGACGAGCGTGCAGCCCTCGTCGACCGCCGCCCCCACCCGGTCGGCGACGAACCCGTCGTGGACGGTGAGGGGCGTCTCGGTCAGGATCGCCCGGGTCACCACCGACAGGCCGCCGACGTGGGACAGCGGCAGGCAGGCCAGCCATCGGTCCTGTCCCGGGTCGACGCCGAGCGCGGTGCTGGTGGACCGGGCCGACGCCGCCACGGCGTCGTGCGTCAGCACCACGGCCTTGGGCTCACCGGTGGTGCCGCTCGTGACCATGACGAGCGCGTCGCCCGCCTCGACCGGCTCCTCGACCCGGGCTGCGGCCGCGACGGCCTCCCGCGCCGGTCCCGGCAGCCGGGGGTCTAGTGGCAGCACGGCGTCGCCGTCCTCCCAGGCCCGGCGCAGGCGGGAGACGAAGGCGTCGCTGCCGTGGGCGTCGAGCACGACCAGCCGGTTCACGTCCTCGACCCTACGGCCGCGCTGGCCTCCCGCCCGAGCTCGCCGCTCGGTCGACACCGGAGGTCGCGAGCAGCTCCAGCCGGACGTGGGCCAGGAACGCTCGAGCCGGCGCACGTGATGGAGCCGCGGTCGTCGATGCGGAGGACCGGACCGGTGATCGGGCAGACTCGCCTCCCGATGTCCGCCTCGCCGTCGCCGCCCGCCCCAGCGTCCAGCCCGACCGGGTGGCGGGCTTGGGTGGCCGGGGCCCGACCCCGCACCCTCCCGGCGGCCGTGGTGCCGGTGCTGGTGGGGACCTCGTGCGCCGTGGGCGTCGCCGGCGAGGTGATCGCCTGGCGGGCCGTGGCGGCCGGTGTGGTGGCGCTCCTGCTCCAGGTGGGCACCAACTTCGCCAACGACTACAGCGACGGGGTGCGCGGCACGGACGCGCCCGGGGTCCGGGTCGGGCCGGTGCGGCTGGTGGGCTGGGGGATCAAGCACCCGAGCGAGGTGAAGAGGGCGGCGCTGCTGTCGTTCCTCGTGGCCGGGCTCGCCGGCCTGGCGCTCGCCGCCGCGGTGGGTCCGGAGCTGATCGCGGTGGGGGCGGCGGCCCTCGCCGCCGGCTGGTTCTACACCGGCGGCAAGCACCCCTACGGCTACTACGGCCTCGGGGAGCTGTTCGTGTTCGTGTTCTTCGGCCTGGTCGCCACGGTGGGCTCGACCTACGTGCACACCGAGACGATCACGGCGCTGTCGGTCGCGGCGGCCGTGCCCGTCGGCCTGCTGGCCACCGCCTTGCTCGTGATCAACAACCTGCGGGACATCCCCGGGGACACCACCGCCGGCAAGCGGACGCTGGCCGTGCGGCTCGGCGATCGACGGACCCGGCTGGTCTACACGGGCCTGCTCGTCGCCTCCTTCGTGGCCGTCCCGGTCGTGGCGGGCGTGTTCGACCGTCCTGCGGCCGCCGCTGCGCTGGTCGGGGTCGTGCTGGCCCGCACGCCGGTGCTGCGGGTGCTGGAGGGCGCTGCCGGCGGCGCCCTCATCCCTGTGCTGGGCGCCACCGGACGGGTCCAGCTCGTCACCGGCGCCCTCCTCGCCGCTGGCGTCGCGCTCGGCGGCTGACCCACACCTGGCCCCCGGCTCGTCGGGCCGGGGGACCGCGGAGCGACGAGGGCCCGGAGCTCGGGTCGCGGCCGGGACCCTCAGAGGTCGTGGGCGGCCAGCCAGGGGCGGAGGATCGACAGGAACGCGACCGGCTGCTCGAGGTGGGCGGTGTGGCCGGCGTCGGGGACGAGGGCGAGCGTGGCGCGCTCGCCGATGGCGGAGGCCATCTTCTCGGCCAGGGCGGCGAACTTCGCATCGCGCGCCCCCGCGACCACCAGCACCGGCATCGACAGGCGCGGGAGCTGGTCCCACAGGGGCTCCTGGCTGCCGGTGCCGGCCCGCACCAGGCTCGACTGGAGCCCCCGAACGGTGTTGGCGAGCCGCTCCTCACGACAGGCAGCCTCGGCGGGGAGGGTGGCGAAGAGCGGCTGGGCGAGCCAGTCGTCGAGGAACGCCTCCAGTCCCTGGGACGCGATGCGCTGGGCGGTTCGCAGGTCCTGCTCGCGGCGAGCCGCCCGCTCGGCCTGGTCCTCGATGCCGGCGGTCCCGCCGATCAGCACGAGTGCCCGGACCCGTGACGGCTGGGCCAGCGCCAGGTGCAGGCACAGCCGGGCGCCCATGGAGTAGCCCACGTAGGTGGCGAGGCCGCCGGCGTCGCCGATGAGCACGGCGCCCTCGCGCAGGCCGGCTTCGACGTCGCGGGAGCCGCCGTGGCCCGGCGCATCGACCCGCACCACCTCGTGATCTTGCTCGAGGTCCGTGGCGATCGGGCCCCAGCAGCGAGCGGTCTGGGTGAAGCCGTGGACGAGCACGACCCGAGAGCCGGTGCCGGCTCGCTCGGAGTGCAGCGACATGGGCCGATCCTGGCAGACGATCGGCCGGTGAGCGGGGGCCGTCTCGATCTGGCGCCCCGCCCGATGCTGCGTACCCGGCCGGTGATGTGGTCGGATGTTCGGGCCATGACCCCAGATCCGCCCCCCGAGGTCGTCCAGGCCAGCTTCTGCGCCACGCTGGTCGACGAGTGGGTCCGGGCCGGCGTGGTCGACGCCGTCATCGCCCCCGGTTCACGGTCCACCCCGCTCGCCCTCGCCTTGGCGCGGGACGGCCGGCTCCGGGTCCACGTCCACCACGACGAGCGCAGCGCCTCCTTCCTGGCCATCGGGTGCTCGCTCGTCACCGGCGAGCCCACGGTCGTGCTGACCACCAGCGGCACCGGTGCCGTGGAGCTGCACCCCGCGGTGGTGGAGGCCGACCTCGCCGCCGTCCCGCTGCTGGTCTGCACGGCCGACCGGCCCCCGGAGCTGATCGATGTCGGGGCCCCCCAGGCCATCGACCAGACCCACCTCTTCGGTCGAGCCCCGCGCTGGGCCCACAGCCCCGGGGTGGCCGTCGGCACCGGCCGCGACCGATGGCGCCCCCTGGCGGCCCGGGCCTACGCCGAAGCCACCGGTGCTCGGCCCGGGCCCGTCCACCTGAACCTCGCCTTCCGCGAGCCGCTGCTCGGCACCCCCGACGAGCTCCCCCCGCCCCGTCCGGGGAGCGAGGGGCCCTGGGCGTGGCGGAGCGCGGGCCAGGTGCCCGAGGAGCCGCTGATCGACCCGCGGCACGACCTCCAGGGCCGACGCGGGGTGGTCCTCGCCGGACCCGGCTCGGGCGACGGCGAGGCGGTGGACGCGCTCGCCCGTGCGCTCGGCTGGCCGGTGGTCGCCGCCCCCCAGGCTGCGGTCTGGCGGAGGCCAGGCGCCTGCATCGCGGGGGCCGACGCCTTCCTCCGCGACCCCGCCACGGCCGACGACCTCCGACCCGAGGTCGTGCTGCACCTGGGCCTGCCGCTGGCGTCCCGGGTGGTGGGGGAGTGGGCCGCGGCCAGCGGCGCCACCCACCTGGTGGCGGCCGGCGCCGGTCGCTGGGTGGACCCGCACGGCGTGGCCGCCGTGGTGCTGGCCGACGACGTCGACGGCCTGCTGGCGGCCTGGTCTCAGCGACTCGAAGGGGTCGGCCCCGTGGACGGCGGCGCCTGGCGCGAGCGCTGGCAGGCGACCGCCGACGCGGCCCAGGGCGCGGTCACCGAGGTGCTCGGGTCGAGCCCGGAGATCACCGAGCCAGGCGTCGCTGCCGCACTGGTCGAGGGGCTGCCGGCCGGGAGCCGCCTCGTGGTGTCGTCCTCGATGCCGGTGCGCGACCTCGAGTGGTACGTGGCCGGCGGTCGGGACGTCGAGGTGCTGGCCAACCGCGGCGCCAACGGGATCGACGGCGTGGTGTCCACGGCGGTCGGGGTGGCCGCGGCCAGCGCCGCTCCCACCGGCCTGCTCATCGGCGATGTGGCCTTCCTCCACGACAGCAACGGCCTCATCGGCGCCCACCAGCGGGGGATCCACCTCGTGGCCGTGGTGGTGGACAACGACGGCGGAGGCATCTTCTCGTTCCTGCCCCAGGGCGGGGCGCTCGACGAACCCACCTTCGAGCGGCTCTTCGGGACGCCGCACGGCCTCGACCTGGTGGAGGTCGCCCGGGCTCACGGTGCCAACGCCGCTGCCGTGGGATCGGACCTCGCCGGCGCGGTGCGGTCGGCTGCCCGGGCGGGCGGGGTGCACGTGCTCGTGGTCCGGACGGACCGTCGCGCCAACCGCGCGCTCCACGCCCGGCTCAACGATGCGGTCGCCGCCGCCGTGGGCGCCCGGCTCGGCTGACGCCGGTACCGAGGCGCAGCCCGTGAGCGGCGCCGCGAAGTGGCGCGTCAGCGCAGCCGCGCCCGGGCGCGGGCGTAAGTTGGCCTCATGCCCCGCCGGACCAAGATCGTCGCCACCATCGGACCCGCCTCGGGCTCACCGGAGGTGCTGCGCCACCTGCTCGACGCGGGGATGGACGTGGCCCGGCTCGGCCTGGCCCACGGCCCGATCGCGACGAGCATCGAGCGCATCCGCAGCATCCGGGCCATCAGCAAGGACGTGGGCCGGCCGGTGGGCATCCTCGTGGACCTCCCGGGCCCGAAGGTCCGCACCGCCCCCTTCGGGGACGACGGCACCCGACTCGAGGTGGGCTCGGTGCTGCGGCTGGCGGAAGCGGAGCCGGGCGACCGCTCGTCGGCCTACCACGTGGCGGTCGAGCTGGCCGGCGCCGTCGACCTGCTGGTCGCCGGGGACCGCGTCGCGCTCGGCGACGGCGGCGTGAGCCTGGTCGTCGAGGAGCGGGTGTCCGACGGCGTCATGGCCCGGGTGCTGAGCGGAGGGGTGGTGCGAGGGCGGCCCGGTGTCGCCCTGCCGGCCGACCGCGTTCCGCTGCGATCCCCGACCGACGCCGACCTCGAGATGCTCGACCAGGTGGCGGCGTGCGGGGTCGACGCGGTGGCGGTGTCGTTCGTGCAGTCGGCCGACGACGTGGCGGCGGTGCGCCTCGCCGTGGGCGGCGAGGGCCCGATGGTGATCGCCAAGATCGAGACCGCCCAGGCGGTGGACGACATGGAGGACATCGTCCACGTCTCGGACGGCGTGATGGTGGCCCGGGGAGACCTGGGCGTGCGCCTCCCCCTCGAGGACGTCCCCCACATCCAGAAGCGGATCATCCGCACCGGGGTCGCCTACGGCAAGCCGGTGATCACGGCCACCCAGATGCTCGAGTCGATGATCAGCGCGCCCACCCCCACCCGGGCGGAGGTCACCGACGTGGCCAACGCCGTCTTCGACGGCACCAGCGCCGTGATGCTCTCCGCCGAGACGGCGATCGGGGTCAACCCTGTGCTGGCGGTGGAGGCGATGAGCCGCATCACGCTCCGGGCCGAGCGAGAGTTCGACTACGAGGAGTGGGGAGCGCGGATGGGCCGTGAGCAGATCGTGGGCCTGCAGCACGCCCCGATGACCGTGCGGATCACCTCCGCCATCACGGCCGCCGCATGGCGGGCCTCGGTCGACGCCGACCTCGCCGCCATCATCGCCTGCACCGACAGCGGCCGGACGGCCCGGATGATCAGCCGGTTCCGCCCCACGTGCCCGATCCTGGCCATGACCCCGAGCCCGGAGACGGCCAGACGGCTCACGATGGCCTGGGGCATCACGCCGCTGCTCATGGACACCCACGGCGCCGCCGAGGAGATCGTGTGGTACGCCGTCGAGCAGGCCGCCCACCTCGGGCTCATCAAGCCCGGTGACCTCGTCGGCGTCCTCGTGGGAGCCCCCCACGAGTCCGACCCCACCACCGACGTGCTCCGCCTGGTGCGGGTGCGCTGACGCGCAGCGGAGGCCCGCTCGGCGAGCGGGCCCCCTGCTTGGTCGACGAGGAGCCGTGGACCCACTCGTAGGTCCAGGTGCTGCTGTGGGCGGCCACCGGGTTCGGCGCGTCAGATCCAGATGAGCGCGCCCAGCACCGCCTGGAGCTTGGCCTGGGTCTCGGCCAGCTCCGCGGCCGGATCCGAGTCGGCCACGATCCCGTTGCCGGCGCACACCCGAGCCCGTCGACCCTCCACGTCCGCGCTGCGGATGCTGACAGCCCAGGTACCGTTGCCCGCGGCGTCGACCCACCCGACGGCTCCGGCGTAGCGGCCCCGGTCGAAGCCCTCGTGCTCGAGGATCCACCGGGTGGCCAGGTCCCGGGGCCAGCCGTTGACGGCGGGGGTGGGGTGGAGCGCCGCCACCAGCTCGAGCACCGACGGGGCCGGCTGGGACAGCCGGCCCTCCACGAGGGTGGCGAGGTGCTGCACGTTGGCGACGCCCACCACCGACGGCTCCGCCTCGTAGTCGAGGTACGAGCACCACGGCAGGAGGGTGTCGTGGACCATGTCGATCGTGATCTGGTGCTCCTGCCGGTAGGTGGCCGAGGCGAGCAGCCCGGCGGCGAGGCGGGCGTCGGCGGCCGGCTCGCCGCCCCGAGGCGCGGTGCCGGCCATGGGCTGGGCCCGCACGACGTCGCCGGCCCGGCTGACCAGGAGCTCGGGGCTGGCGCCCAGGAAGCCGTCGACGTGGAAGAGGAAGCATCCCGGGTACCCGGCCCGCAGGCGGGCGAGGATGGCGGCGCGGTCGAAGGGCTGGTCGGCCTCGACCTCCACCTCGCGGGCCAGCACGACCTTGCGGAGCCCGTCCTCGCCGGCCGCCCGCATGGCTGCGGTGGCCTCGGCCACCAGGTCGCACCACCAGCGGGCGGACCGCACGGGACCCACCCGGATCCGACCGGGGGCGGCGTCGGGGTGCGGCCCCGACCGCGGCACGGCCGGGACGGGCTCGGCCGGCGAGGCCGTGAGCGCGTCGGGTCGGTCGATCCGGGTGATCCAGCGGGTCCCGTCCTCCGCCCGACCCCACAGGACCCGGGGGACGACGAGCTCGGCGGTCGGGGACGGGCGGAAGGGGAGCGCGCCGAACGCCACCGCGCCGCTCCCAGGGGCGTGCACCTCGTCGTCGGCCGCGATGGCGCCGAGCACCTCGTCGGCCAGGGCGACCGGGATCCGCAGTGCCGTCCCCCGGCCGGCCAGGCCGGTGCGGGTCCGTTCGAAGATCACCCCGTCGTCCCCGGCGGACGCCAGCAGGTCGACGTCGTGGTCGACCCGGCGGGTGCGGGCGACGAGCTGGCCGGCCGCCTCGATGAGCGCCGCCGGTGAGGGCGCAGGCCCTGGCTGGGCTCCGCTCACGCCGGCGGGTGGGCGGGGGCGGTGCCGGGGGAGCGCCGCGTGGCGGTGACGAGCTGCGCCACTCCGGCGGACAAGAGACGGCGATCGACGTCCACGAAGCCCTCGGCGGCGAGGTCGGCCAGCATGGCCGCCGGATCCGGCAGGTAGGCCACCGAGCGGGGCAGGTACCGGTAGGCAGCGGGATCGGACAGGAGGCCGCCGACGAGCGGCACGACCTTGCCGAAGTACACGGCGTGGCCGGCCCGCAGCAACGGGTTGGGCGGCTCGGCGACCTCGAGAAGCGCAACCCGGCCCCCGGGGCGGACGATCCGACCCAGCTCGGCGAAGAAGGGCGGCAGGCTCACGAAGTTGCGGAGCGCGAACCCGCACGTGACCCCGTCCACCGACGCATCGGGGTGCGGCAGGCGCAGCGCGTCGCCCTGCAGGAGGGGTGCGCCGGTGCGGGCCGCGGCCAGCATCCCGAAGGACAGGTCCACGCCGACCGGGCGCAGGCCCCGGGCGGCCAGCTCCCGGCACAGGTCGCCGGTGCCGCAGGCGAGGTCGACGACGGTGGACCCCGGCGGCAGACCGAGCGCCCGCACGGTCTTGCGGCGCCAGCCCACGTCCATCCGGAAGGTCATCACCCGGTTCACGAGGTCGTAGCGGGGGGCGATGGCGTCGAACATCCCTCGCACCACAGCCACCTTCTCCTCCCCCTCGGGCAGGGTCTCGGGCATGGTGAAGCCGGCCATCGGCCAGATGCTAGGAACCGAAGGTGGCGCGCCCCCAACCCCTGATCCTGCTCCCGCCGTCGGAGGCCAAGTCCGAGGGCGGGCGGGGCGGGCCCTGGGGGCCCGGCCTCGCCGCCGACGGTGCCCTCGATGCTGCCCGCCAGCAGGTCCTCCGGGCCGCGGCCGGCTCCGGTGCCCTGGATCCGCGGGGACCCACTCGGCCGGCCATCGAGCGCTACACCGGCGTCCTGTACCGGGAGCTGGCGTGGGCCACCCTGCCGGCGGTCGCGAGGCGGCGGGGGGCCGCCAGCGTGCGCATCGCGTCCGGTCTCTGGGGCCTCGTGGCCCCCGTCGACCCGATCCCGCACTACAAGCTCAAGATGTCCGCCCGCCTCGGGGGCCTCGGCCGCCTCTCCACCTGGTGGCGTCCCCACCTCGCTCCCGTCGTGGCGGCCCGGGTGGACGGGGCGGTCGTCTGGGACCTGCTGCCGAACGAGCACGCCGCCGCCATGGACTGGAAGGTAGCCGCTCCCGCCCGTCGGGTGACCGTGCGCTTCGTGGATGGGCAGGACCGCACCGTGAGCCACTGGAACAAGCTCCTGAAGGGTGCGCTGGTGCGCTGGATCCTCACCGCCGAGCCCGTCGGCCCGGAGGACCTGGCTGGCTTCGACCACCCGCTCGGGTACCGGTACGACCCCCGGGCCTCGACCCTCGACGGACCGCTGGCGGCGACCGTCCTGCGGCAGCGGTGAGCGGTCGGGTGCTCGCCCCGTAGGCTCTGCCCCGATGTCGGCCAAGGCACACTTCCGGATCGCCGGCATCCCGGTGCACGTGCAGCCGGTCTTCTTCGTCATCGCCGGCCTCTTCGGGCTGCGCTACATCGACTACGGCGTCGACGTGGTGGTCATCTGGGTGGTCACCTCGTTCGTGTCGATCCTCGTGCACGAGCTGGGCCACGGCATCTCGCTGAAGGTGTTCGGCGAGCCGTCGTCGATCGTCCTCCACGGCTTCGGCGGCGTGACCATCAGCCAGCGCCGCCAGCGGCTGTCTCGGGCCCGGAGCGTCATCGTGAGCCTGGCTGGCTCGCTCACGGCGCTGCTGCTGCTCTGGCTGCCCATGCGCCAGGTGGTGGGATCCGACGCCGCCCAGCGCGAGCTCGTCGACTACCTGTTCACCGACAAGGCCTTCACCTGGTACTGGATCCCGTACTTCCTGGCCTTCCAGAACCTGTGGTGGTCGATCGCCAACCTGCTGCCCATCCGCCCGTTGGACGGCGGGAACGTCACGGCCGAGATCTGGGGGCTCCCGACGGCCCGCCGGATCTCGATCGGCACCGCCCTCGCCGCCGCGCTCTGGGCGTTCGCCTACGACCAGACGTACGCCGCCTTCTTCGCCCTCTTCCTCGCCTTCAACAACTGGCAGGAGATCCGGGCCGAGCGCGAGGGCGCCTACGGGGCCGATGCCTTCCACGTCGACGCGCCCGACGCCGGCACCGCTCCCAGCCGTCGATCCCGTCCCTCCCGCGGTCGGTCGCACCTCCAGCCGGTGCCGCCCGTGGAGGCGCCTCTCCAGTCGGCCCCGGGGCTGGACGTGGCCCGGGTCGAGCAGCAGGCCTGGAGCGCGCTCCGCGCTGGCGAGGGCCCAGCTGCGCAGCGGCTGGTCGAGCGGATCGGCCCCCTGGCCAACCCGTACCTGCGGGCCGCAGCCGCGCTGGCCGCTGGCCGCCCCGAGGCCTTCGACCTCTTCGAGGAGGCGTACGTCGGCCACCCGAGCGGACCTCCCAACCTGGTGGCCAGCGAGGTCCTGGCTCGCACGGGTGCAGCGACGGCGCTCGCCCAGAGGCTGCTCGCCCGGCCCGACGGCGCCGGGCGCGAGGGCGCCGGCATCCTGCAGACCCACCTCCACTACGGAGACCGCTTCGCCGAAGCGGCCTCGGTGGGGGAGGCCGTCTTCGCCGCCGGGCCTCCGTCGCCGGCCCAGACGGCCTTCGAGGTGGCCTGCTCCTGGGCGCGGGCGGGCGACGTGGACCGTGCCGTGACGTGGCTGGAGCAGGCGGCGAACGCCGGCTTCCGGGCGGCAGGCCTCGTGGACGGCGAGCCTGATCTGGCGGCCGTCCGCGCCGACCCTCGCTGGGGCGCCCTGCGCCCCCGCCTGGCGTAGCACCCATGGCCCCTGCCCCGTTCCTCATCGGGGTGGCCGGTGGCTCCGGCAGCGGCAAGACCACCGTGGCCGAGCGCCTGGCCGGCCTCATCGGCGGGACCGACCTCGCTCTCCTGCGGCTCGACGCCTACTACCGGGACCGCAACCACCTCCCGTTCGAGGAGCGGGTGGCCATCGACTACGACCACCCCGACGCCTTCGACTGGCCGCTCCTGCTCGACCACGTGCGGGGCTTGCTGGACGGCCTCGCGGTGCAGGCACCGGTGTACGACTTCACCACCTACGAGCGGCTTCCGGAGCGGGAGCTGGTCCAACCGGCCCGGATCGTGGTGGTGGAGGGGATCCTCGTCCTCTACGAGCCCGAGCTGCGCGAGCTGTTCGACCTGCGGGTCTTCGTGGACACCGACGACGACGTCCGCTTCATCCGCCGCCTCGAGCGGGACGTGGCGGAGCGGGAGCGCACCATGGAGAGCGTGATCGAGCAGTACCTGGCCACGGTGCGGCCCAGCCACCTCCAGTTCATCGAGCCGTCGAAGCGCTACGCGGACGTGATCGTCCCCCACGGCGGCATGAACGAGCCGGCCCTCGACGTGCTCATGGCCCGGGTGCGCGAGCTGCTCTCGGGGTGAGCATCCGGTCGGCCTGTTCGACGGTCGGCGACGCAGCGCGCCACGACCCGCCCGGCGTCCGGGCGGGTCGTGGGCTCACAGGATGCGGAGCCGGGCCTCGGCCTCGGCCCGGTGGTGGCGGGCCTGGCTCTGCTCCTGATGTCGGTTGCGCCGCTCCGGACGGATGTCCGGGCGCGGGCGTCGCAGGGTGAAGCGCACGATGGTCACCTCCCTCGAGTGGGCGTGCGCGGACAGGGACAGGCCGTCGCCGGTCGGAGCGGCTCGACCCGGAGGGGCCAGAGCCGCCCGAGGCGGCGGACGGCGGCTCGACCTGCGTCAGCTGGTGCAGGGAGCGGCGACGGAGGGGCCGACGAGGTCAGCCACGTCGCCTGGGTGCTTGGGCATGTCGGTCCTCCTCTCGTCGTGGCCGGGGAGGAGAGGATCCCATGGTGGTGGAGCGCTGTCGATCGAATTGCCGAGCGGTGCCGCGCCGGCCGATCAGGGGGCCTGGACCTGCTCCTTGGCCCACCGGTAGTCGGCCTTGCCGGCCGGTGACCGCACGATCGCCGGCACGAACACGAAGGCCTTGGGCAGCTTGTACCGGGCGACGTGGCGGGAGGCCTCCTCGAGGAGGGCCCCCTCGTCCTCGGCGGCACCCTCCCGGAGCTGGACCACCGCGACCACCTCCTGGCCCCACCGCTCGCTGGGGCGACCGGCGACGACCACGTCGTACACGTCGGGGTGGTGGGCGAGCGCCTGCTCGACCTCCTCGGCGAACACCTTCTCGCCGCCGGTGTTGATGGTCACCGAGTCACGCCCGAACAGCTCGATGCTGCCTTCGGCGGTAAGGCGGGCGCGGTCACCGGGCACCGAGTACCGGACGCCGTCGATCACGGGGAACGTCCGCGCGGTCTTGTCGGCGTCGCCGAGGTAGCCGAGTGGGACCCGGCCGGTCTGGGCCAGCCAGCCCACCTCGAAGTGCCCGGCGTCCAGCCGCCGGCTGAGGTCCTCGCTGACGATCGCCGCCCCGGGACCGGGGGTGAAGGTGCCGGTGCTGGCTGCCTGACCGGCCGCGCTCACGTGGGACATCTGGCTGCCGGTCTCCGACGCACCGACCGCATCCATCACCATCGAGCTCGGGAGCTGGGCCAGGAGCCGGTCCTTCAGCGTGGAGTTCAGCGGCGCCCCGCCCGACACGATCATGAGCAGCGACGAGGTGTCGTAGGGCTCGCCCGCCCGAGCGGCGCGCTCGAGCTCGTCGACGAGCGGGCGGCCGAAGGCGTCGCCGACGATGAGCAGGATGTTGACCTGCTCCCGGGTGACGGTCCGCCACACGTCGGCTGGGTCGAGGCGCACCGTGTCGTCCTGGAGGACGATGGTGTTCCCGCTGTTCATGGCGTTGAAGGCCAGCCAGTGCCCGGCACCGTGCATGAACGGCGGGGCGGGCAGCAGGCGGGCGCCCCCGTTGACGGCCGCCGCGACCACGGCGTCGAGGCTCGGCCACTCCTCGCCGGTCGAGAGGTCGCGTCCGCCCATCGCGCCCACGTAGATGTCGGCCTGGCGCCACAGCACGCCCTTCGGCATCCCGGTGGTGCCGCCCGTGTAGAGGATGTAGAGGTCGTCCGGGCTCCAGTCGAGGGGCGGGCGCTCGCCGCTGGCCGCCGCGAGGGCCTCCTCGTACCAGACGGCCCCCGGCAGCAGCGGTGCCCCGCTGCCGTCGTCCACCTGGAGCAGCACCTCGAGCTGCGGGAGGTCGGGCAGCACCTCGCCCAGCCGGTCGGCGAAGGCCGAGTGGAACACGATGGCCCGGGCCCCCGAGTCGTTCAGGAGGTAGCGCAGCTCCTCGGCGACGTAGCGGTAGTTGACGTTGAACGGCGCGAAGCGGGCCTTGTAGGCGCCGAGCATCGCCTCGATGTACTCGTTCCCGTTGTGCAGGTAGCAGGCGAGGTGAGGCTGGCCGGACTCGTGGCCGGCCAGGTCGGCCCGCTCCGCGGTGACCCCGATCCCGGAGCCGAGGAGGTGGTTCGCCAGCCGTCGGGTGCGGTCCGTGACCTCGGCGTAGGTGAGGCGCCGATCCCGCCACACGATGCACTCCCGGTCGGGCACCGCGGCCGACACCGCCTCGTGTACCTGCGCGAGGTTGAAGTCCATCGCTGCCGTGCTCCCCCCGGTTCGCCGTCGATCGCCGGCGAACCTAGATGAGGGGCCAGGACCGACGGCAAACCGGCTCGGGCGGTCGCCGGCCTCAGCACGTGGCGGGGGCCGGTGGGAGGGCGAGGTCGACGAGGTAGCGGGTGATGGCGTCGTCCACGCACGGGTCGCTCCCGAGCGCCACGTGGCCCTCGGCTTCGACCCGCAGCAGCGCCGCCGATCGGAGCGAGGCGGCCACCGCCTGGGCCTGCCGGTACGGGGTGGCGACGTCGCCAGTCGTGCCGACCACCAGGGTGGGTGCGGCCCCGGCGGCCTCCACTGGCGCCGGTCGCCGCGACGCGGGAGGCCAGTGGGCGCAGGGGAGCAGCTCGTTGGCCGCGGTCGCCCCGAAGCGCGGGGAGGCGTCGGCGGCCAGCTCGGCGTCGCGCTGCCAGGCCTCGAAGCCCTGCGGATGCGGCGAGTCGAGGCAGGTGACGAGCGCGAACGGCACGTAGTCGACCAGCCCGGTGAACCACCGGGCCAGCTCGGCCACTCCGGAGAGATCGCCGGCCAGGCCGTCGGCCACCGCCGCCCAGAGGAGCGGCCAGCGCTCCTGGCCGTAGGTGGCCGAGAACACGGCGTACGCCAGCTGGGTGGGCCCGATGCCCGCCGACCGGCCCTCACCGGCCTCCACGCGGCTGGCCAGCTCGTCGTACGCCTCTGCCAGCCGTCGGCCCGCGGCCGTCAGCGGGCAGCCGGGATCGGCTGCGCAGGCGTCGTCCATGGCCCGGAACGTCCGGTCGATGACCTCGACCTGCGCTCGCGCGGTGGCGTCGCCGGTGGCGGCCGGGTCGACCACGCCGTCGAGGACCATGGCCCGGACCGAGGTGGGGTGGGCGTCGGCCCAGAGGAGCCCAACGAGCGACCCGTAGGACAGCCCCACGAAGCTCAGCTGGTCCTCGCCGAGGTTGCGGCGGATCACCTCCACGTCGTGGGCCACCTCCACGGTGCCGAGGTGCCCGAGGCGCTCGCCCTCGGTGGCGGCGCACTCCTCGGCCACGGCACGGGCCGCCTCGTCGAGGGCGGTGGCCTCCGCCTCGCTGTCCGGGTCGAGGTCCGCTCGGCGGAACGCGTCGACGCCGGCCCCGCAGGTGACGGGGGCGCTCTCGCCCACCCCGCGCGGGTCGAAGCCGACGATGTCGAAGCGGGAGGCCACCTCCGGGCTGATCGTGAGCCCCCGGCGGACCCGCCGCACGCCCGAGGCGCCAGGTCCGCCCGGGTTCACGAGCAGGGTGCCGATGCGCTGCTCCGGCGCCGAGGCGGGCCGCTTCACCAGCGCGAGCTCGAGGGTGGCTCCGGTCGGTTCCCGGTAGTCGACGGGGACCGTCGTGCGGGCGCACTCGAACCCGTCGCCGCAGGGCTCCCAGGTGATCGGGACGGGAGCGGGCAGCAGGACCGTCGTGGTGGTCGTGGGGGCGGCGGTGGTGCTCGACGGGACCGGGGCCATCGTGCTCGACGGCGCCTCCGACCGTGACGCGGGCTCGTCGGTCGTACAGGCCGCCAGGGGACCGGCGAGCAACCAGAGCACCGCCCACGCGGCTCGTGAGCGGCGAGCGGTCCCCGGCATGGGGCCGACGCTACGGGCCCGCCTCGCGCCGGTGGTGGCGGCACGGCGAGCGCACCGCCGCCCACCACGGGCACCGGGGTGCTAGGACCTCGCCCATGACCTCCACCTCGCTCACCTTCGGCGTGTTCGTCCCCCAGGGCTGGAAGATGGAGCTCGCGTCGATCGAGGACCCCCAGGCCAAGTGGGCGAAGGCCGTGGAGGTGGCGGTCATGGCCGAGGACCTCGGGCTCGACTCGCTGTGGGTCTACGACCACTTCCACAACGTCCCTGTGCCTGCCCACGAGACGATGTTCGAGGCCTGGACCACGCTGGCCGCCATCAGCCAGCGGACCAGCCGGATCATGCTCGGCCAGATGGTCGGCTGCGCCCCCTACCGCAACCCCGGGCTCCTGGCGAAGATCACCTCGAACCTCGACGTGATCTCGGGAGGCCGGCTCATCTGGGGGGTCGGCGCGGGGTGGTACGAGCACGAGTTCCGTGGCTACGGCTACCCGTTCGAGAAGGCGTCGGAGCGGATCGAGGTGCTCCGCGAGACCGTCGAGATCGTCACCGCCATGTGGCGCGACCCCGACGTCACCTACGAGGGCACCCACTTCCAGCTCCACGGCGCCCAGTGCGATCCCAAGCCGATCCAGCGGCCCCGCCCGCAGGTGCTGATCGGGGGCGGGGGCGAGCAGCTCACCCTGCGGGTCGTCGCCCGGCACGCCGACGCCTCCAACTTCGGCGGCAAGCCCCACGAGTGGGCGCACAAGGCCGAGGTCCTGAAGGGCCACTGCGCGGCGGTGGGGCGCGACTACGACGAGATCCAGAAGACGTGGTCACCCGAGGTGTTCATCCGGGAGACCGAGGCCGAGGTCCGGGCGGCAGGGAGCCGGTCGTTCTGGGGGGAGCCGGTGGAGTCCTGGACGGAGGGGAACCTCGTCGGCACCCCCGAGCAGGTGGCCGAGAAGATCCAGCGGTACGTCGACCTGGGCTGCACCGGCTTCTACCCGTGGTGCAGCGACTACCCCGACACCGAGACGCTGCGGCTGTTCGCCGAGCGGGTCGCCCCGCAGCTGCGCTGAGGCAGCCGAGGGGCGTGCCCGCCGACCGTCAGGTCACTCGTAGTAGCGGAAGACGTTCTCGGCGACGCAGCTCGGCTTCGGGGCCCCCTCGACCTCGAAGGTGAAGCGCATCTGGACCTGGGCGCCGCCCGGGATGTCGGAGACGTCCACGAGCTCCACGCCGACCCGCAGCTTCGAGCCCACGGGGACGGGGGAGGGGAAGCGCACCTTCTCGCAGCCGTAGTTGACGCCCATCTTCACGCCCTGGACCTGCACCACCTGAGGGACGAGCACCGGTCCGAGGGACAGGGTGAGGTAGCCGTGGGCGATCGGCCCACCGAAGGGGCTCTCGGCGGTGGCTCGCTCCGGATCGACGTGGATCCACTGGTGGTCTCCGGTGGCGTCGGCGAAGAGGTTCACCCGCTCCTGGGTGATCTCCATGTAGTCGCTGTAGCCGAGGTGCTGGCCCACGAGCTCCTTGAGCCCGGCGATTCCTTGGACGGTGGTGGTCATGGCCCGATCATGCCCGACACCGGCCCCCGTGGACGAACGACGCCACCTGGCACGCCTCACGCCCTCCGGCGCCGTGCCAGCATGGCGCCCGATGCCCGCCGCCCCGCCGTCCCCGCCGTCGACGCCGACCGTGGTCGGCGTGGTGCTGGCGGCGGGGGCCGGCACCCGCCTCCAGCCGCTCACCCGGTTGCGACCCAAGGCGATGTGCCCGGTCGCCAACCGGCCGCTGGTCGACTGGGCGCTCGACCGGGCCGCCTCCGCACCGCTGGCGCGCGTGGCCGTCAACGTCCACCACGGCCGCCAGTCGCTCGAGGGCCACCTCCACCGGATCCGGATCCACGACGGCGGGGCGGGCGCGCCCGCCGTGAGGGTGCCGCTGCACATCTCGGTCGAAGAGCGGGAGGCGCTCGGGACGGCGGGGGCCCTCGGGTACCTCCGCCCCTGGATCGACGGCGCCGGCACCCTGGTGCTGAACGCCGACACGTGGTGCCCCGGTTCGCTCGAGGCGTTCGTGGCGGGGTGGGACGGCGAACGCGTGCGCCTCCTCGTGTGCGGGAGCGAGCGCCTCGAGCCCACCAGCCAGGTGGCGGCGGCGCTCATGCCCTGGTCCGAGGTGGCCGCCCTCGAGCCCGTCCCGGCGGGGCTCTACGAGGCGTCCTGGCGCGCCGCGCAGGCACGCGGACGGGTGGAGGTGGTCCGCCACGACGGCCCGTTCGTGGACTGCGGCACCCCGGCCCAGTACCTCGAGGCGAACCTCCAGGCCAGCGACGGGGCCAGCGTGGTCGAGCCCGGGGCCCGGGTCGAGGGCACGCTCGACGAGTGCGTGGTGTGGGCCGAGGCCCACGTCGACCCGGGTGAGCACCTCCGGCGCGCCATCCGCCTCGCCGGGTCGCTCACCGTCCTCGTCCGCTGATCCACCGGCCGCCCGTCGGGGCCCGGCGGGTCTCAGGGGCCGTGCGTGGCTCGCAGCTGCCCGCAGGCGGCGTCGATCTCGGTGCCCCTCGTCTGGCGGACCGTGGCGTTCACGCCGCCGGCCCGGAGCCGATCTCGGAACCGGCGGACCCGCCGCATCGGGGTGCCCCGGACCGGGTACCCGGGCGTGGGGTTGAGCGGGATGAGGTTGACGTGGGCGGCCAGCGGCAGGCTCCGGGCCCGCTCGACCAGCTGGTCGGCGTCCACGTCGCGGTCGTTGACGCCGTCGATGAGCGCCCACTCGAAGCTGAGCCGGCGGCCCTTGGCGAGGAGGTACCCCGAGCAGGCGTCCATGAGGACCGACAGCGGGTACCGGCGGTTGATCGGCACGAGCTCGTCGCGCAGGGCGTCGTCGGCGGCGTGGAGGGAGACGGCCAGGTTCACCGGCAGGTCCTCACCGGCTAGCCGCCGGATCCCGGGGACGATGCCCACCGTGGAGACGGTGAGGTGGCGGGCGGAGAGGCCCACCGCTCCGTGCAGTCGCTCCACCGCTCGCCACGTGGGCTCGTAGTTGGCCAGCGGCTCGCCCATGCCCATGAACACCACGTTCGACAGCCGCCGCCCGCCCTGCCTCGCCCGGCGTCCGGCTCGTACGACCTGCTCGACGATCTCCCCGGTGGTGAGCTGGCGGTCGAAGCCGGCCTGGCCGGTGGCACAGAACGAGCACCCCATGGCGCACCCGGCCTGGCTCGACACGCAGACGGTGGAGCGGGCGCCGTAGTGCATGAGGACGGTCTCGACGAGCGTTCCGTCGGCCAGCGACCAGAGCCACTTCACGGTCTCGCCGCCGTCGCTGACCGTCTCGGTCACCGCCCGGAGCGCCGGGGGCAGCTGTGCGGCCAGCTCGGCCCGCAGCCCCTTGGGGAGGGTGGTGAGGTCCTCCGGGGCGGCGAGCTGCTGGTAGAGCCCGGACCACACCTGGTCCAGCCGGTAGCGAGGTTGGCCCTCCAACCGGACCGCGAGCGCCTCGCGGTCCGGCTCGTAGAGGCTGGTGGGCGGCTGGGCCGCCGGCCGGCGCCCGGGTGCGGGAAGGAGCACGATCCCGTCCGCCCGGGGGCGGTCGCCCGCTGACGGGGCGTCGGCGGAGGGCTCGCTCACGTGGGCGGCACCTCGAGGACCCATGCCCGGTCCGACGCGTGGACGTGGAAGCCGAGGTCCCGATAGAGGCGCACCGCGGGCTCGTTGTCGGCCTCGGTGTAGAGCATCCCCACCCCCAGCCCCCGGCGGGCCAGGTGGTCGAGCCCGGCCAGCACCAGCTGCCGGCCCAGCCCCCGTCGGTGGGCGCCCGGGTCGACGGCGATGACGTAGATCTCCCCCAGGGGTGGTTCGTGGTCGGCGTGGACCTTGGTCCAGCAGAAGCCGAGCAGCCGGCCTGCGTCGTCCTCGTGGAGGAGGAAGCCCTCCGGGTCGAACCAGGGCTCCGCCTCGCGCTGGCGAAGGTCGGCGAGGGTCAGGTCGGCCTGCTCGGGGTGCCAGGCGAAGGCCCGGTTGTTGACCTCCAGCCATGCCTCCTCGTCCTGGCCGACGACAAACGGCCGCACGGTGAGCGCCCACCGCTCCTCCACGGGGAGCGGACGGCGCATCTGGTAGAGCTCCCGACCCACCGCCAGGCCCGCCTGCCGGGCCGCCGCGGTGCGCGCCGGGTCGTCGCCGCGGACCCAGAGCCGGAGCCGGCCGCCGCCCCGGGCCCGGACCTGCTCGATCGCCGACGCGAGGTGGCGGCGGGCGGCGGCCTCGGCCTCGGCCGGGCCCTCGGGGAGGTCGCCGAGCTCGACCTCCCAGCCGTCGTCGACCGGGCGCAGGAGGTCGCTCGCCGTGGGTCGCCGCCCAGCGGGCGCGACGACGCGGTCGGGGGAGGGGGGCCGGTGCACCTGGCCAGGGTACCGACGGGTACTGGGGCTCCGGGCCGGCCACGGGGGCCGGTACCCTCCCCGCCGATGGTCGCTGCCCCCACCCGACGCCGGCCCCGCACACCGGCGGGCCGGGCCCGCCTCACCCACGAGCGCCTCGCCGTGGAGTATTCCGGCACCGCACGGGATCTGTGCGCGCTACGGCACCGGAACCCCTACGAGCTGCTGGCGGCCACCATCCTCTCCGCCCAGTGCACCGACGAGCGGGTGAACATGGTCACGCCGCACCTCTTCGCCCGGTACCCCACGCCGGAGGACCTGGCCGCAGCCGAGCCGGGTGAGCTGGAGGAGATCATCCGATCCACCGGCTTCTACAAGAACAAGGCCAAGAGCCTGATCGGCATGGCCAGCGGGGTCGTGGAGCGCTTCGGCGGCGAGGTGCCGCACCGCATGGGCGACCTCGTCACGCTGCCGGGGGTGGGCCTCAAGACCGCCAACGTGGTGCGCAGCGTGGCCATGGACCGGCCGGGCCTGCCGGTCGACACGCACGTGGGTCGCCTGTCCCGCCGGCTCGGCCTCACCGCCGAGACCGACCCGGTCAAGGCGGAGCTCGAGCTGAACACCATGGTCCCGGCCGCCGAGCGGGGGGTGTTCAGCCTCCGCCTCATCCTCCACGGCCGAGCCGTGTGCGTGGCCCGCAAGCCTCGCTGCGGGGAGTGCGTGCTGGCCGACTTCTGCCCCAGCGCCGGCACCGGCTGAGCGCTTCGTCCCGTTCGCCCCGCCTCGACGCCGCGGATCCGGTGATCTCCGTCACGGGCGCGACCTTTCCGGGTGAACCGGCGATGACACGAGTGCGAACCAGGGTCCCGCCACCCGGTTCCGCTGCGACGTCGGGATCCGCCGCCCGGCGTCGCCCCGAGGGCGCCCCTTCAGGGGGCGCCCTCGCCGTTCTCCGGGCGCGTCCCGCTCGGGTGGGGTTCAGCCGTCGAGCTTGGCCACCAGGGTCCGGAGCCGCCGGTCAGCCGCCTGCAGGTGCCGCTCCACCTCGTAGAGGTCGGCCGCCACGTCCTCCCGCGGCGTGGCCTGGTAGCCGTCGGCCAGCTTGGTGATCCGATCGGTCAGGTCGGCCAGGGCCGAGGAGAGCGAGGAGAGGTGGGCGGGGTCGAGCTCCATGCGGCCAGTGTCCTGCCCGCCCTTGGCCACCGCCAACCGGCCGGCAACCGGTTGGGGCGGGATCGGGACCACACCTATCCTCAGCAGGTGCTCCAGCGTCTCGACCTCCGTGGCGTCACCGGCGACCTCCGGGGTCGCCTGCCCCGCCCCCAGGCCCAGGTCGAGCCGCCCATCGAGGAGGTCCGGGCCCTGCTGGCCGACGTCCGCCAGCGCGGCGACGAAGCCCTCCGGGAGCTCACCGCCCGCTTCGACGGGGCCACCGTCGACGACCTCCGGGTGCCCCCGGCCGAGGTGGCCGCCGCGCTGGACGTCATCGACCCGGCCGTCCGGGCGGCCCTCGAGGTGGCCCACCGCAACATCACCGCCTACCACCAGGCCCAGCGCCACGCCGACGCCGAGCACCGCAACGGCGCCATCACCGTGCGCGAGCTGCAGCGGCCGGTCGACCGGGCCGCCTGCTACGTGCCCTCCGCGCTGGCCCCGCTCGTGTCCACCGTGCTCATGACGGCCATCCCGGCCAAGGTGGCGGGCGTGCCGGAGGTGGTCCTCGTCACGTCTCCCCAGCCCGACGGCACCGTCGCTCCCGGGATCCTGGCCGCCGCCGCGCTGGCCGGCGTCGACGAGGTGTACCGGGTGGGCGGCCCGGCCGTCATCGGCGCCCTCGCCTACGGCACTGAGTCCATCCGTCCGGTCGACGTCATCGTCGGCCCCGGCAGCGCCCGCGTGGCCCAGGCCAAGCGGGAGGTCGCCTCGGCCGGCCTGGTCGGCGTGCCCTCGGCCTTCGCCGGACCCAGCGAGGTCGTGGTGGTGGCCGACGGCAGCACCCCCGTCGAATGGGCTGCCATCGACGTCGTCCTCCAGGCCGAGCACGGCCCCGACGGCCTGGCCTGGCTCGTCACCTGGGACGAGGCGGTGGCCGACGCGGTGGCGGCCGCGGTGGCCGAGATCGTCCCCACCTCCCCCCGCCGCCAGCACCTCGAGGCCACCCTGGCTGAAGGCGGCTACGCAGTGCTCTGCGACAGCCCCGAGCAGGCCATGGCCGTGAGCAACGCCATCGCCCCTGAGCACCTCGAGCTGCTGGTCGAGGACGCCGACGCCCTCCTCCCGCTCGTGCGCCACGCCGGCGCCGTGTTCTGCGGCCCCTACGCCCCGGCGTCGGTGGGGGACTACCTGGCCGGCCCCAACCACGTGCTCCCCACCTACGGCTCGGCCCGGTTCTCGGGCGCCCTGCGGGTCGACGACTTCCTCAAGCACATCCACGTGGTGTCCATGGGTGCCGAGGGGATGGCCGAGGTGGCCGAGCACGTCGAGGCGCTGGCCACCTACGAAGGGCTCGACGCGCACGCCCGCTCGGTCCGCCTCCGACGGAGCGCGCCGTGATCAGCCCCCGCGCCGACCTGGCGCTGATGGAGGGCTACCACTCGCCCCAGGTCGACGTCCCCGTCCGCCTCAACACCAACGAGGCGCCCGAACCGCCGCCGGAGGGGTTCGAAGAGGCCCTGGCGGCCGAGATCCGGTCTCTGGACTGGCACCGGTACCCGGACCGCTCCTACCGGGCGCTGCGGGAGGCCATCGCGGCCCAGCACGACGTGGCGCCGGAGCAGGTCTTCGCCGCCAACGGCTCGAACGAGGTGCTGCAGACCCTGTGCCTCGCCTACGGCGGGCCGGGCCGATCGGTGGCCGTGTTCGAGCCCACCTACGCCCTGCACAGCCACATCGCCCGCATCACCAGCACCGGCGTGGCGGTGGGGGAGCGCCAGGGCGACCTCACCCTCGACCTCGGCGAGGTGCGGCGGGTGATGGCCGAGGCCGACCCGGCCATCACCTTCGTCTGCTCGCCCAACAACCCCACCGGGATGGTGGAGGACGAGGCCACCGTGCGAGAGGTCCTCTCCCTGGCGCCCGGCTTGGTCGTGGTGGACGAGGCCTACGGGCAGTTCGCTCCGTGGTCGGCCCTGTCGCTGGTGCGCGACGACGTCCCGCTCGTCGTGACCCGCACCTACTCCAAGACGTGGTCGATGGCGGCCGTCCGCCTCGGCTACCTCGTCGGTCCCCGGGAGCTGGTCGCCCAGCTCGACCAGGTGGTCCTGCCGTACCACCTGGACTCGATGAAGCAGGCCGCCGGCCGCATCGCCCTCGGCTTCGAGGACGCCATGAGGGCCCGGGTGGCGGCGCTGGTGGAGGAGCGGGGCCGGCTGGTCGCCGCCCTCGCCGACCTGCCCGTCGACGTGTGGCCCTCGGGCGCCAACTTCGTCCTCTTCCGGCCCCGGGAACGTGACGGCGGAGCCGTGTGGCAGCACCTGCTCGACCGGGGGGTCCTGGTGCGGGACTGCTCGTCGTGGCCTCGCCTGTCCGGCTGCCTGCGTGTCACGATCGGCACCCCCGGCGAGGACGACGCCTTCCTCGCCGCTCTGGAGGACGCACTGCGATGACCCGATCGGCCAGCAAGGAGCGCACCACGAAGGAGACGACGATCTCCGTGCGCATCGACCTCGACGGCCCCACGGGGGAGGTGCGGGCCGCCACCGGCCTGCCGTTCTTCGACCACATGCTCGACCAGCTCGGTCGTCACGGCGGCTTCGACCTCGTCGTCGAGGCCGAGGGCGACCTCCACGTCGACGGCCACCACACCGTCGAGGACACCGCCATCACCCTGGGCGAGTGCTTCCGCGAGGCGCTGGGCGACAAGGCCGGCGTGCGGCGCTTCGCCAGCGGCCTCTACCCGCTCGACGAGGCGCTGGTGGAGGTGGCCCTCGACCTGTCGGGCCGGCCCTTCATCGCCTACGAGGTGCCCTTCGGCGAGGTCCTGCCCCTCGGCGACCCGCCCTTCAACCCGGAGATGGCCGAACACTTCTGGCAGTCCTTCGCCCACTCCGCCGGCATCACCCTGCACGTGCGGTTGAAGGAGGGTCGCAACACCCACCACGTGGTGGAGGCCACCTTCAAGGGCGTGGCCCGCTGCCTGCGCGACGCGGTGCGCGTCGAAGGCGGTGGCATCCCCTCCACCAAGGGGGTCATCTAGTGGTCGGCGGGCGATGACGCTCATCGCGGTCCTCGACTACGAGATCGGCAACCTGCGGTCGGCCCAGAAGGCCCTCGAGCACGTCGGGGCCGACGCCCGCCTCACCGCCGACCTCGGCCTCATCCGAGACGCAGCCGGCGTGGTGCTGCCCGGCGTCGGGGCCTTCGGTCGATGCATGCAGGCCCTGCGCCGCCACGGCCTGGACCACGTCGTCCTCGATGTCGTCGAGCGCGAGGTGCCCTTCCTCGGCATCTGCATCGGGATGCAGATGCTCTTCGAGCGCTCCGAGGAGACGGCCGCCGAGCCGGGCCTCGGTGTCCTCCCCGGCACGGTGCGGCTCCTGCCCGATCACGTGAAGCGCCCGCAGATGCAGTGGAACGTGCTGGAGCGTCGGGGGGACCCGCCGCTCCTGGCCGACTGCCCCGACCCGGCCTGGGCCTACTTCGTCCACTCCTACGCCGCCGACACGGACGACGCCCTCGTCACCTCCACCTGCGACTACGGCGGCCCGGTGGTGGCCTCCGTGGGTCGGGGGCGGGTCTGGGCCACCCAGTTCCACCCCGAGAAGTCGGGCCGGACCGGCCTCGCCGCCTTGGCCGCCTTCGTGCGCAGCGCCGCCGCCGCGCAAGAGGACGCCTGATGGACCTCTACCCGGCCATCGACCTCCGTGGTGGCAAGGTCGTGCAGCTGACCCAGGGCGACTTCGACCGCGAGCGCGTCCACGGGAACGACCCGGTGGCCGTCGCCCAGGCGTTCGTGGAGGCGGGGGCGCCGTGGATCCACACGGTCGACCTCGACGCCGCCCGCACCGGCGAGCCGGTCAACCGCCACCTCATCGCCGCCATCGCCGGATCGGTCGACGTGCCCGTGCAGGCCGGCGGGGGCGTGCGGTCCGTGGAGGCCGCTGCGGCGCTGGCCGACGTCGGCGTGGCCCGGGTGGTGATGGGCACCGCCGCCATGGCGTCACCCGACCTGGTGGCGGCGGTCGCCGCCCGCCAGCCGGTCGCCCTCGGCCTCGACGTGAAGGGCCGGGAGGTGGCCGTGAAGGGGTGGGTGGAGGGCTCGGGCACCGACATCGCGGACGCCCTGCGACGGCTGGCCGACGTGGGCGCCCGCGCCGTGGTCGTCACCCAGATCGAGGTGGAGGGCCTGATGAGCGGCCCCGACCTCTCCGGGCTGGCCGAGGTGCTGCGCTCCACGACGCTCGACGTCATCGCCTCCGGTGGCGTCGGCACGCTCTCGGACCTCCTCGCCCTCGACGACCTCGAGGTCGACGGGCGCCGCCTGGCCGGCGCCATCGTCGGCACCGCCCTCTACGAGGGCCGGCTCGACGTCGTCGAGGCCGTCCGCTCCCTGGCCGGGAACCCGGCGTGACCGTCGCCCGCCATCGACCCGGAGCGGACCGATGAAGACGGCTCGCATCATCCCGTGCCTCGACGTCGACGCCGGGCGCGTCGTGAAGGGCGTGAACTTCGTCGACCTCGTCGACGCCGGCGACCCGGTCGAGCTGGCTGCCCGCTACGACGCCGAGGGCGCCGACGAGCTCGTCTTCCTCGACATCACCGCCTCGTCGGACCAGCGCGACACCACCGTCGAGATGGCCGCCCACGTGGCCGAGCAGGTCTTCATCCCGTTTACGATCGGCGGCGGGATCCGCTCGGTAGAGGACGCCCGGCGGCTGCTTCGGGCGGGTGCCGACAAGGTCTCGGTCAACACGTCCGCGGTCGACCGGCCCGAGCTGGTGCGAGAGCTGGCCGAGGAGTTCGGCACCCAGTGCGTGGTGGTGGCCGTCGACGCCCGGCGCCGCGACGACGGCACCGCCGAGGTCTTCACCCACGGCGGCCGCACTCCGACCGGGCTGGACGTACTCGACTGGGCTCGCCAGGTCGAGGCCCTCGGGGCCGGGGAGATCCTCCTCACCTCGATGGACCGCGACGGCACCAAGTCGGGCTTCGACTGCGAGCTCACCGCGGCGGTGGTCGACGCCGTGAACATCCCCGTCATCGCCTCCGGCGGTGTGGGGACGCTCCAGCACCTCGTGGAGGGCGTTACCGACGGGGGCGCCGACGCCGTGCTGGCCGCCTCGATCTTCCACTTCGGCGAGCACACGATCGCCGAGGCCAAGGCCGCCCTGGCGGCCGCCGGCGTCACCGTCCGGCCCGCCTGACCGCCCTCGTCGCCCGAGATCGAGAACCACTGAAAGGGGCTGACGGGGCGTTGCCCGGTGTCGGGTTTGCGGCCTAGTGTCCGGGTTCGTGACGGACGTGCGGATCGTGCACCGGCGTCGCTCGGCGGTGGTGGCGATGGCGGTGGTGCTCGGGCTGGGGGCCTGCGGGGACGACGGCGACCCCGCGCCCACCGCCACCGACCGGTCGACCACCACCACGTCGGAGCCGGCCACCACGACCTCCACCGCACCGCCCCGCCCGACCAGCACCACCACCACGATGTTCGACCCCGCGTCGGTCGAGGGCCAGGTCGAAGCGGCGTACCTGAAGAGCTGGGACGTCTACGCCGAAGCCGTCTACAACCTCGAGCTAGACGAAGAAGCCCTGGCGGAGGT
>JBKHYD010000003.1:0-11376 GCA_046565645.1 Acidimicrobiia bacterium
GGAGGACCACCCAGGTGCCGACCACCGACGACGCCACCACGGCCAGCATCCCGGCCCACAGCGCCCGCTGCATGAACGCCGCTGCGAAGGGGTCGGTCAGCCAGTCCACGGCACCAGCCTGCCAGGATGCGGGCGCTCAGGCGGCCAAGGCGTCGGCGATGCGCTGCGCGTTCGTGCGGACCATGCCGAGGTAGGTGTCGGCCCCGCTCCCCGCCTCCCCGAGCGACTCGGTGAAGAGCTCGACCACCTCGACGTTCGCTCCCTCCCCGGCCAGGGCCTCGGCCAGGCGAGCCGGGGACGAGGTCTCGGCGAAGAGGGCGGGCACGCCAGCCCGCTCGACGGCCGCGGCCAGGTCGGTGAGGTCGGCCGCGCTGGGCTCGGCCAGGGTCGAGCCGCCGGGGATGATCACGCCCAGCACCTCGAAGCCGTAGCGGTCGGCGAAGAACCCGAGCACGTCGTGGTTGGTCACGAGGGTGCGTCGCTCCTCCGGGACGGCGGCCAGGATCTCGTCCACCTCGGCCGCGAGCGCCTCGAGCTCGGCCAGGTAGGCGTCGACCCGGTCGCCGAAGGCATCCGTGTCGAGGGCCGGCACGTGGGCCCGCAGCTCCTCCGCCAGGTGCTCGACGGCGGCCGCCATCAGCACCGGGTCGGTGAAGAAGTGGGCGTCCTCCTCGTGGTCGTGCTCGTCGGCGTGCTCGTCGGCGTGCTCGTCCGCCTCGTCCAGCTCCTCGCCGTGCTCGCCGGTCTCGGGCAGGCCGTCGGTGGCGGCGACCACCACGGCACCGTCGTCCTCGGCGGCGGCCACAGTGTCGAGCAGGCCCTCCTCGAAGCCGCGGCCGTTCACCACGATCACCGCCGCCTCCCGCATGGCGGCCGCCTGCTGCGCCGACGGCGAGAAGTCGTGGGGGTTGGACGACGGGGGCATCACCACCTCCACCTCCGCATCCTCGCCCACGATGGTCCGGACCACGTCGCCCAGGATGTTGGTGGTCACGACCACCTCGGCGGTCCCCCGTCCCGCCGCGCCGGTCTCGTCGTCGTCCGATCCGCAGGCCGTCGCCCCCACGATCAGGATCGCGGCGGACGAGGCGGCCACCGCCGTGCGACGAAGCTTCCCGACTGATACGAGAACGGTTCTCATAACTGGAACGGTACGGGGAGTGGCTATCATCCGCAAATCAGCTCGCTCCCCTGCTCCCCCTTCGATGCGCCGGCCGCCGTGGCCACCGACCTCGTGCTCGGCTACGGCTCCCGCACGGTGATCGCTCGCACGAGCTTCGAGATCCCGAGCGCGGCCGTCACCGCGCTGATCGGCCCCAACGGGGCCGGGAAGTCCACCCTGCTGCACGCCCTCGCCGGCCAGCTCGAGCCCCGAGGTGGTCGCCTGGCGGTGGCGGCCGCCGACCGGCCCGGCGGGGTGGCCTACGTGCTGCAGGGCACGAAGGTCAACGAGCAGCTGCCGCTCACGGTGCGCGAGACCGTCACCATGGGCCGCTACGCGCTGACCGGCCCGTTCCGCCGCCTGCGCAGCGTCGACCGGGCCGCCGTGGACGGAGCGCTCGACGCCCTCGCCATCGGCGACCTCGCCAACCGGCAGCTGCGGGAGCTGTCGGGCGGCCAGCGGCAGCGGGCCTTCGTGGCCCAGGGGCTGGCCCAGGAGGCCGACCTGCTGCTCCTCGACGAGCCCATCACGGGCCTCGACGTCCTGTCCCGGCAGCACATCGTCGCCGCCATCGAGGCGCAGGTGGCGGCCGGCCGCACCGTGGTGGCCTCCACCCACGACCTCGGCGACGCGTCGGAGGCGGACCACCTGCTCCTGCTGGCCGGACGGGTGGTGGCCTGCGGGCCCCCGGCGGCGGTGCTGACCGACGAGCACCTCACCGACGCCTACGGCGGCCACCTCCTGCGCTTCGGCGAGTCCACCCTCGTGCTCGACGACCACCCCCACCACTGATGGCCCCCGACCCCGCGGCCGACCTGCACGCCGTCGCCGCCGAGCGGCTCCGCGCCGACGGGCAGCGCTACACGCCGCAGCGGCGGGCGCTGGTCCAGCTGCTCGCAGAGCTGGACCAGCCGCTCACGATCCCCCAGCTCCTGGAGCGACGGCGCGACCTGGCCCAGAGCAGCGCCTACCGGAACCTGGCCGTCCTGGAGCGGGCCGGGGTGGTCCACCGGATCGTGACCGCCGACGAGTTCGCCCGCTACGAGCTCACCGAAGACCTCACCGAGCACCACCACCACCACCTCATCTGCGAGACCTGCGGCGACGTGAGCGACTTCACCGTCCCGCCGCGGGTCGAGGCGGACCTCGAGGCGGCGGTGGCGAAGGTGGCCCGGCGCACCGGGTTCCGGGTGGCCGACCACCGGCTCGACCTGGTCGGCACCTGCGCCCGCTGCTCGGCCTGAGCGGGAGCCACGACGGCGCTGCCGTATCGTCGGCCGCCGTGCCCGCCCATCCGACCGTCCGCTCCCGCCTGGCGGGGTTGGCCGCGCTGATGGCGGTCAGCGGCGGGTGCGCCGAGCGGCGGCTGGTGGCGGCACCCGCCGAGCGGCCGGGTACCGGCACGTGGGTGGCGGTGTGGGTGGCCGGCGGGCTGGCCGCCACCGTGGTCGCCGTGCTCCTCACGCTCCCGCTGTGGCGGGACGGGCGCGGGCGCCGGCCGAACCCGGCGGCCGCGATCCTCGCGCTGCAGGCGGGCGCGGCCGCGGTGGTCGGGGCGGTGCTGGTCGGCTTCGCCGTGCGGAGCTGGCAGCTCATCGAGCGGCCCCTCGACCGGCCGCCGGCCGCGGCGCTGGTCCGCATCAGCCGGATCGACGGCGACACCGCCCTGTTCGCCCTCTTCGTGCTGACGATCGTGGTCCTCGGCGGGCTGCTGGTCGCCCTCCTCGCGCTGGGCGCTCGCCTGGCCGCCAGCGACGATCGGCTGGACCGGTGGGTCGCCGTCGGGCTGCTGAGCGTGGAGCTGGTGGCGGCGGGGGCGCTGGCCGGCCTGCACCTGGCCGGCTTCGGGGGCTGGCCCTTCCGCAGCGGCCTCGTGGCACTGCCCGTCGCGGCGTTCGCGCTGGGCGCCGCGTGGCCCCGCCGGTAGGTCAGAACCGCGGGTCGGGGGGCGGTGCGAAGTCGTCCCAGCCCTCGTCGGCCTCGTCGTCGTCGGCGCGCGCGGTGCCCTCCGCGCCGGCCGCCACCGTCGCCGCGACCCGCTGCTCGGCCGGTGCCTCCTCGGCCGGTGCCTGCTCGTCCGGGGTGTCGACCCGTTCGGCGCCGGCGCCCTTGGTGATCACCCACGCGGCCAGCGCGGTCGTGACCGGCACGGCGGTGATGAGCCCGATGGAGCCCACGAGGGTGCGCACGATCTCGACCGCCACCAGCTCCCCGTTGGCCACGTCGGTGAGGCGGCGCCCGGCCTGGGTGAACACCAGCAGCAGCGGCAGGGAGGCGCCGGCGTAGGCCAGGACCAGCGTGTTGACGGTGGAGGCGATGTGGTCGCGCCCGATCGTCACGCCGGCCCGGTAGAGCTTGCGCACCCCGTAGGTGGGGTTGGCCTGGTGGATCTGCCAGACGGCCGACACCTGGGTGATGGTGACGTCGTCGAGCACGCCGAGGCTGCCGATGATGATCCCGGCCAGCACCAGCCCCTTGATGTCGACGGCGGAGGAGGCGACCTGGAGGTAGACGGCGTCCTCGGCGCCGAAGCCGGTGAACTTGGCCAGCGAGGAGAACAGCGCCGCCAGCGCTGCGGTGACACCGAGCGCGGCGAAGGTGCCGAGCAGCGCCACCGTCGTGCGCTCGGTGATGCCGTGGGTGAGGTACAGCGCGGTGAGGGCGATCACGAGGGCCGCCACCAGCGCCACGGCGGTGGGGTCGTTGCCGTCGAGGACGGAGGGGAACAGGAACGCCACCATCACCACCCCGGTGATGGCGAGGCCGATCAGGGCCCGCAGGCCCTGCCAGCGGCCGAGGGCGATCACCGCCACCACGAACAGCCCAGCCAGGACGGCGAGCGGCGTCTCCCGCTGGAAGTCGTTGAAGTAGAACTGGACGTTCTCGGCCACGCCCTCCTGGTAGCCCACGCTGATGCGGTCGCCCTCGCTCAGCTGCACCATCACCTCGGTGACGGGGAGCTGGAACCACCCCTCCTGCCCGGCCGGGGAGCCGCTCGTCACGTCGAAGGTGATCTCGTCGCAGCGGGCACCCATCTCCTCGGGGGTGCCGAAGCAGGCCACCTCCTCCACGTCGGTGACGGTGGCGTCGACGAGCTCCGCCCCCATGCCGAGCTCCTCGGCCAGGACGGGTCGCTCGGCGTCGGGCCGAAGCAGGAAGAGGCCGACGACCGCCGCCACCCCCATGAGCGCCACCAGGCCCACGAGGAGCCGCTGGGTGGCATCGGAGGTGATCGGAGGCTCGTCGCCGTGGGCGTGACCGTGGTCGTGGTGGACGTGCGCCATCCCCCGAGTGTGGCTGCTGCGAGACTGCCAGGCGTGACCAGCCCTCCTCCCGTCGACCAGGCCACCCTCGACCTCGCCGTGGCGCTGACCCGCGAGGCCGGGGATCGCACGCTGCGCTGGTTCCGGCGCGACGACCTCGAGGTGCACCGCAAGGCCGACGGCACGCCCGTCACGGCGGCCGACCGCGACGCCGAGCGGTTCCTGCGCGAGCAGCTGGGCGAGCGCTTCCCGGGGGACGGCATCCTGGGCGAGGAGGAGTCACCCACCCCCTCCACGAGCGGCCGGCGCTGGATCCTCGACCCGATCGACGGCACCAAGGCCTTCACCTGCGGGGTCCCGCTGTACTCCAACCTCCTCGCGCTGGAGGACGAGCACGGCATCGCGGTCGGGGTCATCAACCTGCCGGCGCTCGGCGAGACGGTCTGGGCCGGCCGGGGCCTCGGCTGCTGGAGCGAGCGGGGCCCGGCCCGGGTGAGCGACCACGCCGAGGTGGCCGGCGCCTTCATCATGTCGAGCTCGTTCATGCGCTGGCCGGGCGATGCCGCCCTCCAGCTCGACCGCACCGGGGCGGTGCTGCGCACGTGGGGCGACGGCTACGGCTACGCGCTGGTGGCCACCGGCCGGGCGGCGGCGATGGTGGATCCCGTCGTGGAGCCCTACGACGTCGGCCCGATGCCGGTGATCCTCGCCGAGGCCGGCGGCCGCTTCACCGACCTGACGGGCGCGGAGACCATCGAGGGCGGCAGCGGCCTGGCCACCAACGGCCACCTCCACGCCCAGCTGCTCGCCCTCCTCGCCGGCTGACACCGCCACCCCCCCCGACGCCCGGCGGCGGCTTCGGCACGGCACACTCCCCTCGTGCCCCGCCGCCCCCCCGCCCGTCGTCGGCGCGCCCGAGCGCTCGCGGCCGCCGTGGCTGCGGTCGGCCTCGGCGCGGTGGCGGTCCTCGTCACGGCCGGGCCGGCGGAGGCCCACGCCTACCTCGTGTCGGTGGACCCCCCGGACCGGGCCGTCCTGGCCGAGAGCCCTGACCGCGTCACCCTGACCTTCAGCGAGGCGGTGTCGGCCGACCTCGGCGGCGTGCAGGTCCTGGACGCCGACGGCGGCCGGGTGGAGGACGGCGTGGCCCGTGTGGAGGGCGCCGTCGTCAGCGTCGGGCTGCCGCCCGACCTGCCCGACGGCACCTACGTGGTGACGTTCCGGGTGGTGTCGGCCGACGGGCACCCGATCCGGGGCGGGTCCGTGTTCGCCGTGGGCGACGGGGAGCTCGACGCCGGTGCGCTCGGACGGGTCGACGCCGCGGCCGACGACCAGGTGTGGGAGGTCGTCGGCGGCGTGTTCCGGGGCCTCGCCTACGCCGGGGTGCTGCTGGCCGCCGGCGGCGCCACCTTCCTGGTGCACGCGCACCGCGGTGGCCCTGAGCGGGGCCGCCTCGTGCGCCTGGTGCGGGGGGCGGCCGGGGTCGGGTGGGCGACGGCCCTGGTGGCGGTGCCCGTGCAGGCCGCGCTGGCCACCGGGCAGGGCCCCGGCTCGCTGCTCGACGACGGCGTGCTCGGCGACGTCCTGGCCGACGGCCTGGGCCACAGCGTGCTCCTCCTCACCGTCGGCCTGGTGCTGGTGGTGGTCGGGCTCGGCCGCTCCGCCCCCGCCACCTGGCTGGGCGCCGCGGTGGCGGCCGGGTCGTTCGCGGCGTGGGGCCACAACCGGGCCGGGGACCAGGCCACCCTCGCCACGCTGGCCGACATCGCCCACCTGGGGGCGGCTGCGATCTGGGTGGGCGGGCTCGTCTTCCTGTGGCGCACCCTTCGCCTGCGGGCCCGGTCCGCAAGCGCCGACGTGGTCGAGACGGGGCGGATCGTGGCCCGGTTCTCGCAGCTGGCCACCGCCGGGATCCTCCTCGTCGGGGCGGCCGGGGTGGCACTGTCCTGGAAGGAGGTCGGGTCCCTCGATGCCCTCACCGGCACCACCTACGGGCTGTTCCTGCTGGCGAAGGTGGCGCTGGTGGCCGGGCTCGCCGCGCTCGGGACCTACAACCACTTCCGGCTCGTCCCCGCCCTCGAGCAGGGCAAGGCCACCGCGGCCCTGCGCCGGTTGCGGTCCACGCTCCAGCTCGAGCTGGTGACCGTGGTGGCCGTGGTGGCGCTCACGTCGGTCCTCGTCGTGCTCACCCCGGGCCGGGCCAGCCAGGGCGGCGGGGTCGTGGAGCGGATCGTCGCCCTCGACGACGACGTCGGCACGGTGCAGGTGGTCGTCGACCCCGCTCGGGTCGGGTTCAACCAGCTGCACCTCTACACCTACGACGCCGACGGCCGCCCGGCCGACATCGGCGAGGAGGTCGTGCTCGAGCTGAGCCTGCCCGCCTCGGGCCTCGGGCCGATCGAGCGGACCCCGCTGGTGGCCGGCCCCGCCCACCTCCAGCTCGACGGCACCGACTTCGCCGTCCCCGGCGACTGGCAGGTCATGATCCGGGTGCGCGTCGACCGCTTCACCGAGGTGGCCGGCACCACCTCGGTCACCATCGCCCCCTGACCCGGAGCCGCCCGATGCCGACGCCCACCCCCTCCTCCCCCACCGCCCGTCCGGTGCTGGCCGGGCTCGTGGGCGCGCTGGTGCTCCTCCTGGCTTGGGCCGAGCCGGCCGCCGCCGACCCGGCCGGGCCCACGGACTTCCGCTCCGAGGTGACGGGGATCGAGCCGGCGGTGACGGGCGTGGCCGCCGAGATCCGGGGCGGGGACTCGTTCCTCGAGCTGTCGGTGGACGAGGGGGTCGAGGTGGCGGTGGCCGGCTACCAGGGCGAGCCCTACCTGCAGTTCCTCCCCGACGGCACCGTGCAGCGCAACCGCCTCTCGGCCGCCACCTACCTCAACGAGGACCGCAAGGGGGCCGTCGAGCTGCCCGCCGAGGTGGAGGCGGCCCTCGACCGCGAGGGCACCCCGCCCGACTGGGAGACCGTGGCCACCGACGGCACGTACGCCTGGCACGACCACCGCGTCCACTGGATGGGCGCCGCGTCGCCGCCGGTCGGGCGGGGCGAGCGGGTGGGCGGGGCCTACGACCCGTGGCGGGTGCCGATCACCGTCGACGGCGAGCCGGCCGAGGTGCTCGGCACGCTCACCTACGAGGAGGCCACCTCACCGCTGCCGTGGCTGGCCGTCGCCGTCGTGGTGGCGGCCGCACTGGCGTGGCTGGCCAGGCGGGCCGGCGGCGTGCCGCTGGTGGCGGCCGCGCTGGCCGTCGCGTCGGCGCTGGCGGTCGTGACCGGCCGGGGGGACTGGGCCGCCACCCCCGACGGCGCCGGCAACGTGCTGCTGTGGATCCTCCCCGCGGTGGCGCTGGTGACCGCGATCGCCGGGCTGGTGCTGGCGGCGCGCCGCGCCGGGGTGGTGCTGGTGCTGGCGTCGGTGGCGGCGCTGTCCGGCTGGGCCATCTTCCGGGTCCAGGCGCTGCTCAAGCCGGTGCTGCCCACCGACCTGCCGCCCGGCCTCGACCGCCTCAGCCTCGCCCTCGCCCTCGGCACGGCGGTGGCCGGGGCCGTGGTGGCGGTCACCAGCGGCGCCTTCGCCCTCCCCGAGCTCGAGGACGACGAGTAGCGGCTACAGCCAGCCGATCCGCTTGAACCGGCGGTGGAGCAGCAGGCAGGCGACGACGAGCGCGGCCATCACCGTCGCGTAGCCCCAACGCCAGCCGAGCTCGGGCATGTGCTGGAAGTTCATGCCGTAGATGGCGCCGACGACGGTGGGCACGCCGCCGATGGCCACCCACGCCGAGATGGTCCGCATGTCGTTGTTCTGGCGGGTGGTGACCTGGGCCAGGTTGGCGTCGAAGGCGTCGGCCAGGAGCTCGCGGGCGTAGCGGACGCCGGTGACGATCCGGGTGAGGTGGTCCTCGACGTCGCGGAAGTAGCTGTGGAGCTCCGGGTGGGCGCCCGGGAGCGCGCCGGCCGCCAGGCGGCCGAGCGGCTCGAGCAGCGGCTCGGTGTTCCGGTAGAAGTCGAGGACCTCCCGCTTCAGCTGGTACATCCGCTGGGTGGGGTCCTTGCCGCGGGGGCGGGTGGTGTCGAACACCTCGCCCTCGACCTCCACGAGGTCGTTGTCCAGGCCCTCGAGCACCGGGCCGTAGTCGTCGACCACCCGGTCGATCACGGCGTGGAGCACCGCCATCGGCCCGAACCGGATCCGCTCGAGGTCGGCGTCGACCTGGGCTCGCACGTCGCCGAGCGCGCTGGCTCGGCCGTGGCGGACGGTCACCACGTAGTCGGCGCCCACGAACAGCAGCAGCTCGCCGAACTCGACCGTCTCGGAGGCGTCGACGTACCGGGCGGGCTTGAGGACCACCAGGAGGTCCTCCTCGTAGACCTCCAGCTTGGGTCGCTGGTGGGCCTTGATGGCGTCCTCGATGGCCAGCTCGTGGAGGCGGAAGACCTGGCTGACCGACTCGAACTCCTCCGGGGAGGGCTCGTGGAGGCCGATCCACACGAAGGAGCCCTCCTCGTGGGCGGCCTCCAGCGCCTGGTCGAGCGGGAGCTGCCCGGGGCGGCGCCTGCCGTGGGTGTACACGGCGCAGTCCACGATCACCCCGCCATCATCCCGCAGGCCGGGTCGGTGGGCGGTGACCCGCCGCTCGACCGGGGCTCAGAGGTTCGCGCCGTCGAAGACGGCGGCCTTGACGCCCACGTGGGCCAGCTCGCCCAGGAAGCCCACCGTTTCCTCCACCGTGGCCAGTCCGTGGGCGCCCACCGGCAGCTTGCCGGTGAGGGCCCAGCGCAGCGCGAGGGCGGCGACGGCGCCGGAGGCCACGGCCGGGCGGTCCAGCACGCCGAGGACGGCGACGTCCGGCACGCCGTGCCGGCGGCCCCGCACCTCCACCCTGGCGGCGCCCACCAGGCCCTCTGCGTGGGGCTTGCGGAGCATCGGGAGGTGGGCGGTGATGCGGTCCCGGCGGGTGGCCGAGAGCCGGGCGGTCACGCGGTCGATCCCGGGGAAGGGGCCGACCAGCAGGAGGGCGTCGGGCAGCTCGGCGCGGTAGCAGTCCTGGCCGCCGACCGGGTCGGGGAACCAGCACAGCTCCCGACCGGAGCCGGCCGGGCGGCGCTGCCAGCCGCCGTCGCGCCAGTCGAGCGAGGTGCCGGCGAGGGCCCGGTGGTGGGCCCGGGCGCAGGCCGGGCCGCCGGTGCCGCTGCGGGCCACGTGGATCTCGTCGACCACCTCGAAGCGGCGGGCGGCGTGGCGGGCCAGCACGCAGGTGAGGCCGGGCGAGAAGCCGGCCCCCACCACCACCGGCACGCCCCGGGCCTCGGCCTCGGGCCCGAGGTCGAGCAGCCCCTTCACGTCGTCGATGCCGTCGGCGCAGGACACGACCGGCCGGCCCTGGCCGAGGTGGGTGCGAGCGGCGTCGAGGTGGGTGCGGTTGGGTGAGGCGATGAGCACCGCATCGACCGCGCCGGGCCCGTCGGTGCCGTGCGCGCCCGCGTCGACGGCCTTGTCGCCGGTGCTGGCGAGCACGGCGGCGCGGCGCTTGGCGTCGGGGTCGGCCACCAGCACCTCGTCGACCTCGTCGGCCACGACCAGCTGGCGGGCGGCACGAGCGCCGACCGCCCCGGCGCCGAGGAGCAGGACCCGGGCCGGCACTACTCGAGCTCGGGGCCGGACAGCTCGCGCCAGCCCCCCTGCTGGGGTGGGGTGCCGCCGGAGCCCCGCAGGCGGAGGACGGCGGCGATCAGCCCGGCGATCCCCAGAGCGGCGAGAGCTCGGCGCAACAAGACCATGGCGCCCGACGGTAGCGCGACCCGGCGGCGGCGCCGCCTCGGCCGTGGGCCACCGGGTGTTCCGCCACCCGCCATCGAGGTGTCACCTCAGCGTGGGAGGAGCCTGGCCCCGGGGGATCGAACGTCTCGGCACCCGCTCGACCCACCCCAAGGAGTCGGAACCCCCCATGGCCATCTCCCGTCGCGGCTTCATCACGTCTGCCCTCGCCAGCGCCGGTGCGCTGGCGGCCGGGCGGAGCGTCCAGGCCTCCGAGCTCGTCAACCTGGCGCTGCCGTCGCGGCCCACCGGCGGGCCGGCCCCCAAGTACCCGAACGTCCAGCACGTCGTGGTGGTGATGATGGAGAACCGCTCCACCGACCACTACCTCGGCTGGTGGGGCGACCGGGAGGACGTGCGCTTCGACGCCAGCGTGCACCACCCCACCCGCTCGACGTTCGACTTCGGCGTGCACGGCGAGCAGAACTGGTCGGGCCACCCCTACGTCGACCCCGGCCACAGCCACGGCACGGGCCGGCGGCAGGTGCTCGATCGCGACGGCGACGGCACCCCGGACGGCTGGAGCACCACCGAGGACGGCTCCGACCGCCCCGGCACCGGCACCGACCGGTACGCGTCGAGCTACTACACCGCCGACGACCTGCCGGTCATCGCTCAGCTGGTGCGGGACTTCACCTCGTTCGACCGGTACTTCTGCTCGTGGATGGGCAGCACGTACCCGAACCGGTACTACATGCACTCGGCCCAGGCGCACGGCCTCGCCAACAACGACTTCCCGCCCCAGCGCGCCGACGAGAACCCGATCTGGGCGGCTGGCTGGGACTGGCCGACGCTCTGGGACCAGCTGAACGCCCGCGGCGTGACCTGGAAGTACTACTTCTCGAACCTGCCGGTGATCGCCCTGTGGGGCCCCGGTACCTGGCCAACACCCGGCCGATCGCCGAGTACTACGCCGACTGCGCGACCGGCACCCTGCCGCAGGTGGCCTTCGTGGACCCGTTCTTCGTGGCCCCCGAGGGCCTCGCCAACGACGACCACCCCCACGCCGACATCCGCCTCGGCCAGGAGTTCTACAGCGACGTGATCACGGCGTTCCTGCGCTCCCCGGCCTGGGCGAAGAGCGCCATGTTCATCAACTACGACGAGTGGGGCGGGTTCTGGGACCACG
>JBKHYD010000004.1:0-8732 GCA_046565645.1 Acidimicrobiia bacterium
GCCGAGTCGATGCGCTCCTCGACCAGCTCGGCCAGCGCCTTCACGTGGAACGGCTTGCTGACGAACGCGTCGATGCCGCCCTTGGCCGGGACCAGGCTCTGGGCGTCGGGGCGGGCGCTGACGACGACGACGGGCAGGAAGGCGTGCCGGGGTTCGCCCCGCAGCAGCCGGTAGGCGTCGGCCCCGTTGAACCCGCGGAGGTTCAGGTCCAGCAGCACGATGTCGGGCCGGTGCTCCTCGACCCCGGCCACGATCTCCTGCGCCGAGCTCGGGTCCACGTGCACGAGGTCGTACCCGGCGGCCCGGAAGTAGGCCCGCAGGAAGTCGGCGATGTCGTGCTCGTCCTCGACCGCGAGGACCCGTCGGGTGGCGGCCAGGCGACGGGCCACGATCCCCAGCGGGCGCTCGTCCTCTCCCATCACCTCTCCTTCCCAACGAGCGCCGGTGCCGCACCGCCCTCGCGCATCATGGCACCCCCGTGGCGGGGCTGCTGCCACGCCCCCTGAACCGGCTGGGGGGCGGCGCCGGGCGGACGGTACCCTCCGGGCCGTGGCCGCCCGGGTGCTGGTGATCGACAACTACGACAGCTTCGTCTACAACCTCGTCCAGTACCTGGGCGAGCTCGGAGCCGAGCCGGTCGTGCACCGCAACGACGAGCGGACCGTCGCCGAGCTCGAGGCGCTGGAGCCCGACGCCGTGCTCATCTCGCCCGGTCCCGGCGACCCCGACGACGCCGGCGTGTCGATGGCGGTCATCGAGGCGTTCGCCGGGCGTGTGCCGGTGCTCGGCGTGTGCCTCGGGCACCAGTGCATCGGCCAGCTCTACGGGGGCCGGGTGGTACGGGCCCCGGAGGTCATGCACGGGAAGACCTCGCTCATCCGCCACACCGGCGTCGGGGTGTTCGCCGGGTTGCCGCAGCCGCTCGAGGCGACCCGCTACCACAGCCTGATCGTGGAGCGGTCCTCGTTGCCCGACGTGCTCGAGGTCACCGCCGAGACCGACGACGGGGTGATCATGGGCCTGCGCCACCGGGAGAACGGCGTGGAGGGGGTGCAGTTCCACCCGGAGTCGATCCTCACCGTGGCCGGACACGACCTGCTCCGCACCTTCCTCGCCGGCACTGCGGCGCCCGTCTGAAGCCGGGCTGGCCGGGAGGTCAGCCCCCGCCGCCGCCCCCGCCGCCGGGCACGCCGTCGGTGCCGCCGTCGGTGGGCGGCTCCGGGGCGCACACGGTGACCGTGACGGTGGTGCCCGGCGCGACCGCGGTGCCGGCGTCGGGGTTCTGGTCGACGACCTCGCCCTCGTCGGCGGCATCGCAGCTGGCGGTGGTGGTCGACGCGAACGTGAGGCCCTCGCCCTCGATCGTGGTGCGGGCCCCGTTCTCGGTGAGGCCCTCCACCAGCGGCACCTCGACCTCAGGCGGACCGCTCGACACGATCAGGGTGACGGTGGAGTCCCGGGGCAGCGGGGTGTTGGCGGGCGGGTCGGTGCGGATCACCAGCCCCTCCTCGACCTCGGTGGAGGGCTCGCTCTGCTGGGCGACGGTGAAGCCGTTCTGACCGAGGATGTTGGAGGCATCGGCCACCGTGCGACCGGCCACGTCCGGGACCGGGCGCTCCTCGGGGCCGCTGGAGACCTGCAGCACGATCTCCGAGCCCCGGGGGACCTCCTCGTTCGGGCTCGGGTTCTGGTCCACCACCTCGCCGACGGGGATGTCCTCGGAGGGGATGGGCTCCTCCCGCACCGTGAACCCCTCCCCGGAGAGGAGGCGGCGGGCGTCGTCGATCTGGGAGCCGATCACGTCGGGCACCGGGACGAGCTCGGCACCGGCGCTGACCTTGAGGGTGATGGTGGAGCCCTCCTCCACCTTGGCCCCGCCGACGGGGCTCTGGTCGAACACGATGCCCTGCTCGAAGTCCTCGTTCGGCTCCTCCCGCGTCTCCACGTCGAACCCGTCCTCCTCGAGGATGTCGACGGCCTCCTCCACGGGCAGGCCGATGACGCGGGTGACCTCCACGGTGGCGGGGGCCGGGTCGTCGTCTTCGCCCACCCCTAGGGCCCGGGCCAGCAGGAACAGCATCCCGGCCAGCAGGAGGAGCAGCACGACGAGCGCGGCGAGGAACACGCCGGACCGGCGGGGCTCGTCCTCCTCGTCGTAGTACTCCTCCACGGTGGCGGTGGCCGGTGCGGTGGCGCCCACGGCGGCGGTGGCCGGCAGCACCCCGGTGGCGCCCGGGTCCACCGGGGGGGCCATGACCGGCTCGGCCAGGATGCGGTTGCCCTCCCGGAACCGGCGCAGGTCCGCCCGGAGGTCCTCGGCCGAGGGGTACCGGTTGGCCGGGTTCTTGGCCAGGGTCTTCAGGATGATCGCCTCGAGCGGCTGGGGCAGGTCCACGTCGTGGTGCCGCGGTGGCACCGGGGACTCGTGGACGTGCTTGTAGGCGATGGCGACGGGCGAGTCCCCGCTGAAGGGCGGCTGGCCGGTGGCCAGCTCGTAGAGCACGACGCCGAGCGAGTAGATGTCCGAGCGGGGGTCCACGTTCTCGCCGCGGGCCTGCTCGGGCGAGAAGTAGGCGGCGGTGCCCATGACCTGGCCGACCTGCGTGAGGTCGTCTTCGGAGGAGGCGGTGATCGCCCGGGCGATGCCGAAGTCCGCCACCTTCACCAGGCCGGTGGAGGTGACGATGACGTTGCCCGGCTTCACGTCCCTGTGCACGACGCCGTTGCGGTGCGCGAACCCGAGCGCGGCCGCCACGTCGGCGCCGACGTCGGCCACCCGGTCGGGGTGCAGCGGGCCCTCGGTGCGAAGGATCTCGGCGAGGGTGCGCCCGTCCACGTACTCCATCACGATGAAGTAGGTGCTGTCGGCCTCCCCCCAGTCGTAGACGCCGACGATGTTGGGGTGGTTCAGGTTTGCCGCCGCCGTGGCCTCGCGGCGGAACCGCTCCACGAACGAGGGGTCGGTAGCGAACTCGGGGAAGAGGACCTTGACCGCGACCGGCCGGTCGAGGAGCTGGTCCCGGGCCAGGAAGACCTCGGCCATGCCGCCGCGACCGAGGCGTCGGTGCAGCTCGTAGCGGCCGTTGAAGACGGTGGGACCAGCGTCAGACATGCATCCCTGAGCCTAGGGGGTGGTCAGGTGGGCCTGGAGGAGGGCCTGGGCGATCGGAGCGGCCACCCGGCCGCCGGTCTGCTCGCTGGCTCCGTCCTGGCCCTCGATGATCACCGCAACGGCGATGCTGGGCACCTCGCCGGGGGGGCCGCCGAAGCCGATGATCCAGGCGTGGGACCGGGGCGGGTCGGTGCCGAGCTGCGCGGTGCCGGTCTTGCCGCCCACCGTGAAGCCGGGCAGGGCCAGCCTGGTGGCGGTGCCGCCCTCGACCACGCCGACCATCGCCTCGCGCAGCAGCGCCGCGGTGCCCGGGTCCATGGCGCGGGTCCACTCCTCGGGGTCGTAGGTGTCGACGACGTTGCCGTCGGTGTCGCGGACCTCGTCGAGGACGTGGGGGACCATGACCTGGCCGTCGTTGGCGACCGCGGCGGCCACGAGCGCCATCTGCAGCGGGGTGGCGGCCACGTCGTTCTGGCCGATGGCGGACTGGGCCAGGGCGGGGAGGTTCCGCTCGAAGTCGGTCGGGAAGTTGGAGCCGGCCGGGTTGGTGAGGTCGATCGGCACGTCCTTGTTGAACCCGAAGCCCTCCGCGGTGGCGATCATCGCCTCCGGTCCCGTCTGCACGCCCATCTCGGCGAAGGCGGTGTTGCACGAGACCCGGAGGATGTCGAACAGGGCGCCTCCGCAGGTGCCGCCCCCGAAGTTCCGCAGCGGCCGGTTGGTGCCCGGGGCGACGTACCCGTTGGACGGCGGGTAGACGGGCTCGTCGCGGGTGACCGTCCCGCTCGAGATGCCTGCCGCGGCGGTGACGACCTTGAAGGTGGAGCCGGGGAAGAACCGGTCCTGGTAGGCGCGGAACAGGCGCGGCTTGTTCTCGTCGGCGTCGAGGAGGGTGGCCACGTCGGCCGCCCGGCCGGTGTCGTGGTCGGCCAGGAGGTTCGGGTCGTAGGTGGGGTACGAGACCATGGCCAGGATGGCGCCGGTGCGCGGGTCCACGGCCACCACCGACCCCTCCCGCTCGCCCAGGAGCTCGGCGGCCAGCCGCTGCAGGTCGGCCCGGACGGTCAGCACGAGGTTCCCGACCCGCTCCTTGTCCACGAACAGGTCCGAGAGGCTCTGGAAGGACAGGTCGAGCGTGCGGCCGGCCAGCTCGTCGTTGTAGGTGCGCTCCACGCCCGAGCTGCCGAGCGTGAACGAGTAGTGGCCGGTGATCCCGGCGAACAGCGGCCCCTCCGGGTAGCGGCGCTGCAGCTCGAAGCGGTCGTCGGAGGGCACCGACTCGGCGATCACCACCCCGTCGGCGGTGGTGACGCTGCCGCGGGGCTGCGTGAAGTCCCGCAGGATGGCCCGGGTGTTGTTCGGGTTGTCGTTCAGCTCGGCCGCCTGGAACACCGAGATCCGGTTCAGCTGCACGAACAGCAGCCCGAAGCAGAGCATCAGGCCGAGGCCGAGGAGCCGGATCTGGCGGGTCACCGCACCCCCTCCAGCTCGCGCTGGCGCTCCCGCTGCGCGGTGTCGTCGGAGATGCGCAGCAGCAGCGCCAGCAGCACGTAGTTGGCGATGAGCGAGGAGCCGCCGTAGGAGACGAACGGCAAGGTGACGCCGGTGAGGGGCAGCAGCCGCACGACCCCCGCCATGATGATGAACGACTGCACGCCGATGAGCACGGTGAGCCCGGTGGCGAGGAGCCGCTCGAAGTGCACCTCGGTGCGCAGCGCGATCCGCAGCCCGGCTCCCACGATGAGCAGGAAGGCGAGCAGCACCGCGCTGGCGCCGACGAGCCCGAGCTCCTCGCCCACGGCGGCGAAGATGAAGTCCGTCTCGGCGTAGGGGATGCGGATGGGGGAGCCGAGGTTGAGCCCGGTCCCGGTCACGCCGCCGGCCGAGAAGGCGAAGGCGGACTCGACGATCTGGAACCCGTCGTCCTTCGGGTCCTGCCACGGGTCGAGCCAGATGTCGACCCGCTCCTGGACGTGCGTGAACTGGCTGTGCGCGAACAGGGCGCCGCCGGCGAAGAGGGCCAGTCCGACCACGAGGTAGGTGGCCCGCTCCGTAGCGACCCACAGGAGGGCCACGAACAGCGCGAAGAAGAGGAGCGAGGACCCGAGGTCCCGCTCGGCCACCATCACCACCAGCGACACGCCCCACGCCAGCAGCACCGGCCCCAGGTGCTTCGGGTCCGGGAGCGGGATGGGACCGAGCCGGAACGAGCTCACCGCCAGGAGCTCGCGCTTCTCCACCAGGTACGACGCGAAGAACACGGCGAGGAGGATCTTGGCGAACTCGCCGGGCTGGAAGCTGATCGGCCCGATCCCGACCCAGATCTTGGCCCCGTTGATCGTCTTGCCCACCCCGGGCACGAGCGGCAGCAGCAGCAGGCCGATGCCGGCGAAGCCGATCGTCCAGCGGTAGCGCTCCAGGTCCCGCACCCGCCGGATGAAGAGCAGCGTGACGACGAACGCCGCCACGCCCACCGCGATCCAGCCCGACTGGAGCCCGGCCAGGTTCTTGGGGTCTGCCTTGGCCTCGTCGAGGCGGACGATGAACACGTAGCCGAGTCCGTTCAGGAGCGCGGCGATGGGCAGCAGCGTGCCGTCGGCGTCGGGGGCGAGGCGGCGGACGGCCACGTGGGCCGCCAGCATGAGCCCGAGGACGATGGCGAGGAAGGGCCCGATGTTCGCCGGGATGGTGGCGTCCTTGGCCAGGCTGGCCAGCAGGTAGGCCCCGACGGTGACGAGGGTGCCGAGGACGAGCAGGCCGAGCTCGGTGTTGCGGCGGACGGCGCGCAGCATCAGGTCAGGGGCCCGCCGTCGTGGTGGTGACGGGCGCCTCGGTGGTGGTCGTCGTCGTGGTGGTGGCGGCCTCGCGCTCGGCCTGCTGGGCGATGTCGCGCTCGATGTTGGAGACGTAGCGCTCGGCCTGGGCCAGCGACGAGTGCTCGTGGCCCGCCTCGAGGGCGGAGCGGTAGGCGGCGGGCACCTCGTCTCGCATGATCCCGGTGTCGATCTCGAGCGTGGGGTCGATCCACAGCAGCCCGCCGGGGCGCCCCCGGAAGATGGCGACCTCGTCCCCGTCGTAGCCCACGTAGTAGGTGCTGGTGCCGTACCACTGGATGGTGGCGAAGGCGCCGCCCAGCACCGCGGCCAAGAGCACCAGGAACCCGAGGACCCGCCAGGTCAGCCGGCTGCGGGTGGTGCGAGCCTCCTTGCGCTCGGCCCGGCGCTCGGCCCGTCGCTCCCTCCGCCGTGCCCGCCGGCTGCCGCCGCCTCCCGGTGCCTGCTCGTCGTCGGGCCGGTCGTCGGTCAGCGCCGTGCTGAACCCGGCCAGGTCGCGGTGGGCCTCGAGGTGCGACTGGCGGGCAGCGATGGCCGCGGAGGCGGCCTCGGCCACGCCGCCGTCGTCGACCACGTCCACGACGACCACGGTGATGTTGTCCCGGCCGCCGGCCTCGTTGGCGAGGCGCACGAGCTCGGTGGCGGCCTCGGTCGGGTCCTCGAGGCGGCGGAGCACGGCACTGATCTGGTCCTCGGCGACCTCGCCTGACAGGCCGTCCGAGCACAGCACGATGCGGTCGCCGCGGACGGCGTCGACCGGCCACACGTCGACGGCGATCGCCTCGTAGGGGCCCAGCACGCGGGTGACGATGTTGCGCTGGGGATGGACGTCGGCCTCCTGGCGGGTGATCCGCCCGTCCCGCACGAGCTCGCCCACGAGGCTGTGGTCCTCGGTGAGCTGCACCAGCTCCCCGGCCCGGAACAGGTAGGCCCGGCTGTCGCCCACGTTCACGACGATGAGCTGCTCGGGGCGCTCCCCGTCGTCGTCGCCGCCGGGGGCGGTGCCGTCGCCGGCGGGGTCGGGCTCGGGTTCCGGGGGCGGGGCCGGGATGACGGCGAGGGCCACCGCGGTGGTGCCCATGCCGCGCAGGTCCGGGTCCTCGGCGGCCTCGTGGATGCGGCGGTTGGCCTCGTCCATGGCGGCCAGGAGCGCCTCGGTGCTGCGCTCGTCGTAGACCTCGGTGAGGGTGTCGATCACCATGGCCGAGGCCACCTCGCCACCCTGGGCGCCGCCCATCCCGTCGGCCACCACCCAGAGGCCCCGGTCGGGGGCCATGAGGTGGCTGTCCTGGTTCACGGTGCGGGCCCGCCCGATGTCCGTGCACACGCCGGCCCGCAGCTGGAGGTGCCCGGTCGTCATCGTTGGAGCTCGAGGATCGTGTTGCCGATCTGGAGCTGGTCACCGCGCTGGAGGACCATCGGGCCGGTCACCTTCTTGCGGTTCAGGTAGGTGCCGTTGGTGGAGCCGATGTCCTCCACGTAGATCTGCCCGTCGCGCAGGAACACCCGGGCATGGAGCTGCGACGCGTAGCTGTCGTCGATGGTGACCTGGCACCCCGCCGCCCGGCCGATGGTGGCCTCGTCGCCCACCTCGAAGGTGCGGCCCTTCAGCTCGGCCGGCGCAACGATGCGCAGCGCCGGCGGGCCGTGCTTGCGGCCGGTGGCGGCGCGACGGCCCCGGTCCTTCCTCGGCTTGGCCGGCGGCGCCTCGACCCGCTTGGGCGGGTTGACCTCGGCCCAGACCGCTCGCAGCACCCGCAGGAAGAAGAGGTAGAGCAGCAGCAGCAGGAAGATCTTGAGGAGGTTGAGGAGCTGGTCGGGCACGGGGACCTCTGATCAGGGCGCGGCGGAGCGGCTGGTGGCTACCCGCATCACGACGCCTCGAATCGCATGCGCGTGTTGCCGAAGGTGAGCTCGTCGCCGTCGTTCAGGAGCTGGGTGTCGACCCGCACGCCGTTGACGCGCGTGCCGTTGGTGGAGCCGAGGTCGACCACCGCGTAGCGATCGCCCTGAGGTCGGATCTCGGCGTGGTTGCGGGAGACGTTCGGGTCCGCCAGCACGAGGTTGGAGTCGGGGTGGCGGCCGATGGTGATGACCGACTCGGTGAGGGTGAACCGGTCACCGGTGGGGAGGACGATCGAGCCGGCGCCCGCCCCGCCCTGGCCCTCTCGCATCCGGCCGGTGATCGTGAACGCACCGGTGCGGAGGCGGTCGTCCTCCTCCAGCACCACCTCGACGGGGCCCATGAAGGCGTAGCCCTCGTCCCGGGCGTGCTCGCGGGCGGCGTCGGCCAGCTCGCGGCTGAGGCTGTCCTGCACCCCTTCGAGCTGCTCGAGGTCGGTGCTCGACAGCGCCACCACGAAGTGGTTGGGGACGAGGGTGCCGCCCCGCACGCCCACGGAGCGGTTGTCGTCCATCTCCCGCACCAGGCGCCGGCCGAGCTCGACCGGGCGGATGCCGCTCTTGAAGGCGCGGGCGAACACCCCCTCCACGGCCCGCTCCAACCGCCGCTCGAAGCCTCGGATGCCCATCGCCGGGGGAGGCTACCGGCATCGGTCCGGCGCCTGGGCTTCTGCGGGCAGCGACGACCGGGGCGATGGAGCCGAACCGGGCAGTATTCTGCGAAAGCGGCGCCCGGTCGACGGGCCTGCCGCTTGGGGCTCCGGTCGGCACGGGCGCTACGCTCTCGCTCTCCACTCGGGCGAGTGGCGGAATTGGCAGACGCGCTGGCTTCAGGTGCCAGTGTCCGAAAGGACGTGGGGGTTCAAGTCCCCCCTCGCCCACCA
>JBKHYD010000005.1:0-6759 GCA_046565645.1 Acidimicrobiia bacterium
CAGCTCCTCGTTGGCGAGGGCGGCGTCGAGCTGGATGGGGATGACCTCGTGGAGGCCGCGGCCCATCAGCAGGCCGAGGAGCAGGAGACGGCGGTCCCGGAACGACAGGCCCGGCCGGTTCCAGATCTCGGCGAAGAGGTGCTCGACGGTGTAGCCGAAGAAGTCGCCCGGCCCGTCGCCCACCTCGGGCCAGCCGTAGACCTCCGCCATCGTCTCGAGCCCTCGGCGTCGCTTCTCCGGATCGCTCTGCATGGGCGCGGACCGTACCCCCGCCGGCGGCGAGGCGAGAGCGGTACCTTCGACCCATGACGGACCAGGGGAACGAACCGACCCGAGCCGACACGCCGGTGGTCGGCGGTCCGCACGATCCGACCGTCGTGGGCGTGCCCGCTGTCGACCCGGAGCCCACCCCCCAGACCGGCGCCACCGAAGGCCCGCCGCCGGGGACCCCGCCGCCGTGGGGGCCGGGCGGTCCGGCTCCGGATCGCCGCCCGTGGATCATCGCCGGGCTGCTGGCGCTGGTCGCCGTCCTGGCCATCGCCCTCCTCCTGATCGGTGACGACGAGGACGACGTCGACTCGGTGGGCACCACCAGCACCACCGTCGAGGACACCACCACCTCGGAGGAGACGACCACCTCCGAGACCACCACCACGGAGGTCACCACCACCAGCGAGGCCGCCACCACCACCGAGGCACCGCCCGTCACCGCAGACCCGGCCCAGTGCCGCGAAGCCGGCGCCGACCCGACCGATCCGGAGTCGGCCGCCGAGGCCGTGTTCGTCGCCTGGACCCGGGGCGACGAGGCCTGCGCGGCCGAGCTCATGACCGACGACGCCCTGGACGAGCTCTTCGCCCGAGACGGCACCGGCGCCACCGACGACTTCCAGGGCTGCACCGAGCAGGTCGACCCCGAACCGCACATGGACTGCGCGTTCACCTACGAGGGGGGCGCCACCCACTACAAGCTGGTGTTCAGCCCCACCGACGGCTGGCAGGTCTACGACATCGAGCAGGTCGCCGACTGACGGTTCAGCGGCGCCGGGCTCGGGAGGCGGCGATCGTGGCCGCGGTGTCGCCCATGGCGAGGAACAGCTCGGTGGCGTCGTCGATGAGCTGCTCCCGTGGCCCGTCGAGGCGCCCGTCCAGCCAGGCCGCCACCATCTCCCCGGTGCCGCCGACGAGGATGGCGGCCGTGAGCCGGCCGATGCGCTCGCCGGGCCGGGGCCGGCCGTGGCGCTCCACCCCGGCCTGCTCCACCAGCCCCACCAGCGCGTGGCCGGTCTCGATGCGGCGGCGGTTGAGCGCCTCGCTGCCGAGCGCCTCGACGTAGAGGACCCGGCCCCGTCGGGGATCGCCGTCGATGAAGGCGAAGATGCACTGGAGGGCGGCGCGCACCTGGCCGCGGGCGTCCTCGCCGGCCTCGGCGATGGCCGCCAGCACGGCGGCGCCCAGCTGCTCGACGAGGCGGTCGTAGACGCCCAGCAGCAGCTCGTCGAGGTCCGCAAAGGACTCGTAGAAGTACCGCGGGTTGAGCCGGGCCTCCTGGCACACCGCCCGCACCGTGGTGCCGGCCCAGCCCTCGGTGCCCAGCAGCTCGAGGCCTGCGTCGAGCAGAAGGGTGCGACGCTCGGCGCGCCGATCCTCGGGGTTGAGCCCGACCCAGCGGGTGGGGTTGCGGCGGCCGGTGGTAGCTGGCAACGATCGTTACCATAGCCTAGCGTGGGTGGCAACGCCCGTTGCCACCCGAGCCCGGAGAGGACCGATGACGAAGCGGGTGCTGATCGCCGGCGGGGGCGTGGGGGGCCTCACCGCCGCGCTGGCCCTCGGGCGCGCCGGCCACGACGTCACGCTGCTCGAGCGGGACGAGCTGCGACCGACGGCCACCGTCGAGGAGGCCTTCGCCAGCGAACGGGCCGGAGCGCCCCAGGTCCACCAGACCCACGGCTTCCTCGCCCGCATCCAGGTCCTGCTCCGGGATCGCTTCCCCGACGTGATGCAGGACGTCCTCGATGCCGGCGGCCTCACCATGCCGATGACCGCGGCGCTCGGCGAGCCTCGGCCCGGCGACGAGGACCTGAAGGTCATCATCGTGCGTCGCTCCACCCTCGAGTGGGTGCTCCGCCGGGCGGCAGCCGCCCAGGAGGGGGTGGTCATCCGCACCGGTGCCCCCGTGGTCGGCCTGTCGAGCCGCGGCCGCGACGCCGGGGGGCGGCCCGTCGTGTCGGGCGCGCGGCTGAGCGACGGGTCCGAGCTCGCCGCCGATCTCGTGCTGGCCAGCACCGGTCGGCGGGGCGACGTGCCGGCCTGGCTGCGACCGCTCGGGGTGGAGGTGCCCGAGACGACCCACGAGAGCGGCCTCATGTACCTCACCCGCTGGTACCACCGTCCGGCCGAGGAGCTGCCACCGGACCCGAAGCTCGGCGGTGACCTCGGCTACGTGAAGTACCTCGCCGTGCCCGGCGACGGCGACACGCTGTCGGTCACCCTGGCCGTGCGCACCGCCGACACCGCACTGCGCTCGGCGCTCAGCGACCCCGGCGCCTTCGACCGGGCCTGCCACCTCCTCCCCGGCCCCGACCTGTTCTTCGCCGACGGCGCCCCTCCCCTCCAGCCCATCGGGGGCGTGCGCCCCATGGCCGGGCTGCTCAACCGGATCCGGCGCTTCACCGACGACGCCGGTCAGCCCCTGGTCCTCGGCTTCCACGCTCTGGGTGACGCCCACACCGTCACCAACCCGCTCTACGGCCGGGGCTGCTCCCTGGCCGCCGTCCAGGCGGTGGCCATCGCCGACGTCCTCGCCGCCCACCCGGACGACCCCGTGGCGCGCGGGGCCGCCTACGAGGCGTTCAACCGCGCCGAGGTGGAGCCCTGGTTCGACAACGCCGTGATGATGGACCGGTTCGGGGCCGACCCGGCTGGCGGCGCGGCGCTGGGCGGCGGGCACGGCACCCCGGGCTCGGACGGCGCGAAGAGCCTCCGGGCCGTGTTCGCAGCCGCCGCCACCGACCCCGTCATCGGGCGGGGCATCGCCCGGTTCATGAACCTCCTCCAGACCCCGGCCCAGCTCATGACCGACCCCGAGCTCATGGGGCGCATCGCCGAGGTCACGGCCGACCCCGATCGCTACCCCCTCGAGCGGCCCGAGGCCCCCACCCGCCGCGAGCTCCTCGCACTGCTCGGCCACCCGGCCGGCACCGACCCCTCCCCCGACGGGCGCCGGCCCGACCGGGGAACCGACCCCGACGACGAGCTCGTCGCCTGACCCCAGGACCGAGATCCAAGCCCAAGAGGAAGAGATGACCGCCCCCACCCCGCACCCGTCGACCACCGCGCGGCGCGTCGCCACCAACGGCATCGAGCTGCACGTGGTCGAGGCCGGCCCCGCCGACGGCTTCCCCGTCGTGCTCAGCCACGGGTTCCCCGAGCTGTCCTACTCCTGGCGGCACCAGGTCCCGGCCCTCGCCGAAGCCGGCTACCGGGTGATCTGCCCCGACCAGCGCGGCTACGGCCGCTCCGACCGCCCCGAGGCCACGGAGGACTACGACATCCACCACCTCGTCGGCGACCTGCTCGGCCTGCTCGACGCGGGCGGTCACAAGCGGGCCGCGTTCGTCGGGCACGACTGGGGGGCCATGGTGGTGAACGGCGTGGCCGCCCTCCACCCCGACCGCTGCGCGGCGGTGATGACGATGAGCGTGCCGCTGCTGCCCCGCAGCGGCATCGCCCCCACCGAGCTGCTCAAGATGGCCTTCGGGGACTCGTTCTTCTACATGCTCTACTTCCAGGAGCCCGGCGTGGCCGACGCCGACCTCGGTCGCGACCCGGCCGACACCATGACCCGGATGCTGGCCGGGCTGAGGGTCCCCGAGGGCGGCCAGCTCGACCGCTCCGACCTCTCGGCCCCGGCCGGCACCGGCTTCGTCGATCGCCTGCCCCAGCCCGACGGGCTTCCGGGCTGGCTCAGCCAGGAGGAGCTCGACCACTACATCGCCGAGTTCACCCGCACCGGCTTCACGGGCGGCCTCAGCTGGTACCGGAACCTCGACCGCAACTGGGCCACCACCCCGGAGCTCGAGGGCCACCAGCTCACCATGCCGGCCGCCTTCCTCACCGGGGCGGACGACCCGGTGAACCTCATGAGCCCGGCCGGCCTCATGGAGGGCTACGTGAAGGACCTGCGCTTCACCCGGATCGTCGACGGCGCCGGACACTGGGTCCAGCAGGAGAAGCCCGACGACGTGAACGCCGCCCTCCTCGAGCTCCTCTCCGACGCCACCCCATGACCCTGGAGCCCACGATGAGCGCCCGAGAGGACCTGGACGACCCCTCCGAGGGCGGCCGGCGCCGTCGCGCCGCCGAGGCCGCCGCCACGGAGCAGGATGGAGCCGACACCGAGGAGGTGAGCGCCTGATGCGAGCGGCGGCACTGAGGTCCGGGACGCTCTACGTGAACGACGACGTCCCCGAACCCCAGCCCGGGTTCGGGCAGGTGCTCGTGCAGGTGAAGGCGTGCGGCATCTGCGGGTCGGACCTGCACTTCGTCGACCACGGCCCCCAGATGGTGGAGCTCGGCAAGCAGATGAGGGGCCTGGCGGACCTCGCCGGGTTCGGCGCCGCGGACGACGGCGAGCCGCCGGCCGAGCTCGACTTCGACCGCGACATCTTCATGGGCCACGAGTTCTCGGCCGAGGTGCTCGAGGCCGGCCCCGACACCGACGCCCCCGCCCCGGGCACGCTCGTCACGTCGCTGCCGGTCCTGCTGACCGCCAAGGGCATCTCGCCGATCGTCTACAGCAACGAGGTCCACGGCGGCTACGGCGAGCGCATGCTCCTCTCGGCCGGCCTGCTCCTGCCGGTGCCCAACGGGCTCGACGCGCGGCACGCCGCGCTCACCGAGCCGATGGCGGTCGGCCTCCACGCCGTCAACAAGGCGCGGGTGGAGCCCCGCGAGGGGGCGCTCGTCCTCGGCTGCGGCCCCGTCGGCCTCGCCTGCATCGCGGCGCTGAGGCTGAAGGGCATCGACGCGATCGTCGCCAGCGACCTCTCCCCGACCCGCCGCGCCATCGCCGCCCAGATGGGCGCCACCGAGGTCGTCGACCCGGCTACCGAGGACGCCTTCGACGTGTGGGACCGCACCGGCCGAGGTCGGCCGCTCGTGGTCTTCGAGGCCATCGGGGTGCCCGGCATCATCGACTCCGTCCTGCGCGACGCCCCCGCCGGCACCCGCCTGCTCGTCGTCGGCGTGTGCATGGAGCACGACACCATCAACCCCTTCTTCGGGATCAGCAAGGAGCTGAGCGTCCAGTTCGCGCTGGCCTACGACCCGATGGAGTTCGCCGAGTGCCTCCGGGCCATCGCCGAGGGCGACCTCGACGTGACCCCGATGATCACCGGCGAGGTCGACCTCGACGGCCTGCCCGGGGCGTTCGAGGCGCTCCGCCGCCCCGACGAGCACTGCAAGGTCCTCGTCACCCCGTAGGACCACGTGGGGCATGCTGAGCCGATGCCCCACCACGCCGCCGCCGACATCGCCCACGGACCCCCGCTCATCGGAGATGACGGGGAGGACCAGGTGCGGTCGGCGGAGGCGCCCGGGCGCCGCGGCCCCGGTGGCCGCACGCTCCGGCTCGTGGTCGCTGGGCTGGCGTTGGCGGGGCTCGCGCTCGCCGGCTGCGGGGACGACGGGGAGGCAGCGGTCGAGCTGGTCGAGGGCGTCGAGGTGGCGGTGAGCGCCATCGACAACACGTTCCGACCGGAGACCGTCGAGGTGGCGGCCGGGACCGAGGTGGTGTGGACCAACGACGGCCGCAACGACCACAACGTGCTGCCCGTCGACGGCGGCGACTGGGGCGTGGAGGCTGAGGGCTTCGCCCCGGACGACGTCTACCGGCACCGCTTCACCGAGCCCGGCACCTACCGCTACTACTGCTCGCTCCACGGCACGACCACCAAGGGGATGGTGGGTACGGTCGTGGTGACCGGATGACCGTGCCGGACCGGCACGATCCCGACGGGAGGACCCACGAATGACCCGCACCACTCGACGCGCCCTCGGCGCGCTGCTGGCGCTCGGCCTGTTGGCCGGCGCCTGCGGCGACGACGACTCGGACGAGTCCAGCCCCACCAGCGAGGCCCCCGCCGGCGACGACGGCGGGGGCGACGGCGGCGAGGCCGGCTTCACGACCCTCCGGGTCCCGACCGACTTCGAGACCATCCAGGCCGCCGTCGACGCGGCGGCGCCCGGGGACCTCGTCCTCATCGAGCCGGGCACCTACGAGGAGGCCGTCGACGTGACCACCGACGACCTCACGATCCGCGGCCTCGACCGCAACGAGGTGGTCCTCGACGGCGGCTTCGAGCTGGAGAACGGCATCCGGGTGCTCGCTGACGGCGTGGCCATCGAGAACATGACGGCCCAGAACTACACCACCAACGGCTTCTTCTGGACCGAGGCCACCGGCTACCGGGGCTCGTACCTGACCGCCTACCGCAACGGCGACTACGGCGTGTACGCGTTCGACTCGGTGAAGGGCCAGCTCGAGCACATCTACGCCTCGGGCAGCCCCGACGCCGGCATCTACATCGGCCAGTGCTACCCGTGCGACGCCGTCATCACCGACGTGATCTCGGAGTACAACGGCCTGGGCTACTCGGGCACCAACTCGGGCGGGAACCTGCTCATCGTGAACAGCACCTGGCGGTTCAACCGGGCCGGGATCGTCCCCAACAGCGGCTCCTACGAGCTGTGCTACCCGGG
>JBKHYD010000006.1:0-47960 GCA_046565645.1 Acidimicrobiia bacterium
CGTCGCTCGACGGCGAGCACTACCGGGTCGTCGACGCGATCAACGAGCCCCCGCCGGTCGGCCGCATCCCGGTGATGATCGGCGGCGGGGGCGAGCGCAAGACGCTGCGCATGGTGGCCCAGTACGCCGACGAGTCGAACCTCATCGCCGAGCGGGCTGACGTCCCCCGCAAGCTCGAGGCGCTGGCCGGGCACTGCGAGCGCCTCGGCCGAGACCGCACGGAGATCACGGTGTCGTGGCAGCGCAACGTGTGCGTGGCCCCCACGATGGAGGAAGCCAGGGCGGAGCTGGTCGCTGGGCTCGGGCGGCGGGGCCTCGACTTCGACGCCCTCCCCGAGGCCAACCAGCAGGGGATCCTGGCGATGGTGAACGTCGGCGATCCCGACACGGTGGGGGAGCGCCTCAGCGAGGACCTGGCCCTCGGCGTGGACGGCTTCACGATCAACCAGTCCTTCAACGGCCACATCCCCGGCCGGGTCGCCCTCCTGGGCGAGGTGGCCAGCGCCATCGTCGGCTGAGCGAGGGGCACGTGAGCTCCAGGGACGCGGAGAGTTGGCGGGCGTCGGGGGGAAGCCGGGCGTGCCGACCCGGCGGCCCGACGTCCGACGGCCCGACGTGGCGCGTGCGGTGCGGCGCCGCGAGGGTGGGACGGGGATAGGTTGCAGGGGTGGAGCGTCGGATCTTCGGGCTCGAGAACGAGTACGGGGTCACCTGCACGCTCCGCGGCCAGCGACGCCTCAGCCCCGACGAGGTGGCTCGCTACCTGTTCCGCAGGGTGGTGTCGTGGGGACGCAGCAGCAACGTCTTCCTGGCCAACGGCGCCCGCCTCTACCTCGACGTCGGCTCCCACCCCGAGTACGCCACGCCCGAGTGCGACAGCATCCTCGACCTCGTCACCCACGACAAGGCGGGGGAGCGGATCCTCGAGCAGCTCCTCGTGTCCGCTGAGGCCCGCCTCCGTGAGGAGGGCATCCGGGGCGTCATCTACCTGTTCAAGAACAACACTGACTCGGCCGGCAACAGCTACGGCTGCCACGAGAACTACCTGACCAGCCGGCGGGACGACTTCGGCCACTACGCCGAGGTGCTGATCCCGTTCTTCGTGTCCCGGCAGATCTACGCCGGCGCCGGCAAGGTGCTCCAGACGGCCCGTGGGGCCATGTACTGCATCGCCCAGCGCGCCGAGCACATCTGGGAGGGCGTCAGCTCGGCCACCACCCGGAGCCGCCCGATCATCAACACCCGCGACGAGCCCCACGCCGACGCCGAGCGCTACCGGCGCCTCCATGTGATCGTGGGCGACTCGAACATGAGCGAGTACACGTCGTTCCTGAAGGTCGGGGCCACGTCGATCCTGCTCCGGATGCTCGAGGACCCGGGCCAGGTGCTGCGGGACCTCACCCTCGAGAACCCGATCCGAGCCATCCGCGAGATCAGCCACGACACCACCTGCCGCCGCAAGGTCCGCCTGGCCAACGGCAGGGAGCTCTCCGCGCTCGACATCCAGTCGGAGTACCTGGCCAAGGCGCTGAAGTACGCCGAGACGAAGGGCCTCAGCCCCCAGGAGAAGCAGGCGCTCGACATGTGGGAGCACTGCGTCACCACGATCGAGCGGGATCCGATGGAGCTCGACCGCGAGGTGGACTGGGTCATCAAGCACAAGCTCATCGAGCGCTACCGGGCCAAGCACGACCTCCCGCTCACCCATCCCAAGGTGGCGCTCCTCGACCTCCAGTACCACGACATCAGCCGCGACCGAGGCGTGTTCTACAAGCTCCAGGACGCGGACATGGTCGAGCGCACCTGCACCGATGCCGACATCGACGAGGCGGTCGAGACCCCGCCCCAGACCACCCGCGCCCGGCTCCGGGGGGAGTTCATCCGGCGGGCCAAGGAGCGCAAGCGGGACTACACGGTGGACTGGGTGCACCTGAAGCTCAACGACCAGGCGCAGCGCACCGTGCTGTGCAAGGACCCGTTCCGGGCCCACGACGAGCGGGTCGAGAAGCTCATCGCCTCCCTCTAGCCCGCCGTGCCCGCCTTCCGCCGCGCCACGGTCACCGAGGTCCTGGTTGAGCGCCCCGGGCTCCAGCGGGTCGCCACCGACGCCGGTCGGGCCTTCGTCCTGACCCAGCTGACCGGCCCCGTGGCCACCGGGGACCCGGTGATCCTCAACACCACCGCGGTGGACCTCGGCCTCGGCACCGGAGGCTGGCACGTCGTGCACTGGAACCTGGCCCGAGACGAGTGGGCAGAGGCCGGCCCGGGGCACATCATGAAGCTCCGCTACACCAGCCTGCAGGCCGACACCGGTGCCGCCGAGGAGCTCCACCCCGACCTCCCGCTCGACCTCGACCGGATGCCGGTGGTGGTGTGCGGGCTGCACAGCCAGGTGCCGGCGGTGGCCGTGGCGGCCCTCGCTGCGGCACCCCGGGCCCGGATCGCCTACGTGATGACCGACGGGGCCGCGCTCCCGATCGCCCTGTCGGACCTCGTGGCCGCCATGGTCGACGCCGGCGTCCTGGCGGCCTCCATCACCGCCGGCCACGCCTTCGGCGGGGACCTCGAGGCCGTGTCGGTCCCCTCCGCCCTCGCCCTGGCCCGCCACGCCCTCGACGCCGACCTGACCATCGTGGCGATGGGCCCTGGGGTGGTCGGCACCGGGACCGCGCTCGGCACCACCTCGGTCGAGGTGGCCGGGATCTTGGACGCCGCCGCGGCGCTGGGGGCCATCCCGGTGGCGGCCCTGCGCATGTCGAGCGGGGACGCCCGGCCCCGTCACCAGGGCGTCAGCCACCACAGCCGCACCGCCCTCGACCTGACCCGCAGCCGGGTCCACGTCGCCTGCCCTCCCGAGGCCGCCTTCGAGAGCCCCCGCCACGACGTGCGGGTGGTCGAGGTCCCGCCCATCGGAGCGCTGCTCGGCGACGCCGGGCTGACCGTCACCACGATGGGCCGCGGTCCCGAGCAGGACCCGCTCTTCTTCCAGGCCGCCGGCGCCGCCGGCACCCTCGCCGCCTCCCTGCTCCACCCGCCGACCGCTGGGTAGGGTCGCTGCGATGTCGGCCTCCAAGCTCGAGCGGCTGCTGAACCTCACCGCCCTGCTGCTCGACACCCCCCGCCCCCTCACCGCCGAGCAGATCCGGGAGCAGCTCGAGGTCTACCCGGAGGAGCAGGCGTCGTTCCGCCGGGCCTTCGAGCGGGACAAGGCCGAGCTGAGGGCCATGGGGATCCCGATCGAGGTCTCGGCCCTGACCGACCACATGCCGGCCGTCGAGGGCTACCGCATCCCCCGCGACGAGTACGCGCTGCGGGACCCCGGCCTCGAAGCCGACGAGCTGGCCGCCCTGCACCTCGCCGCCTCGGCCGTCCAGGTCGAGGGCACGTCGGCCACGGCCGGCCTGCTCAAGCTCGGTGGGCTCCTCGGCGCGGGCCGAGACCTCGGCGTGCACGTGGCACCCCTTCCGTCGGATCCGAACCTGCCCCGGCTCTTCGCCGCCGTGGCCAGCCGCACGCCGGTGCGCTTCGCGTACCGCGACGAGGTGCGCACCGTGGACCCCTATCGCCTCGAGTTCCAGCGGGGACGGTGGTACCTCACCGGCTTCGACCACGCCCGCGACGACGAGCGGAACTTCCGCCTCGACCGCATCGAGGGCGAGGTGAGCCCCACGGACGGCCCCCGGTTCGACCCCCCGTCCACCGCCGTGCCCGGACAGGCCCGCGGTGCGTGGGAGCTCGGCGCCGAGCCTGCGGTGCGGGCCCGCGTTCGGATCGACGGCCCGGGCGCCCGCTGGGCGGTGCAGCACCTCGGCCCCGACGCCGTGGTGGAGGAGGCGCCCGACAGCGTGGTGGCCGAGCTCCCGGTCACGAACCGGAGCGCCTTCCGGTCCTTCGTGCTGTCCTTCCTCGAGCACGCCGAGGTGCTGGACCCCCCGGAGCTCCGAGCCGAGGTGGTCGGGTGGCTGGAGGCACAGGCGTGAGCGCCGAGAGCGCGTCGGAGCGGCTGCAGCGGCTCCTCGCCATGGTGCCGTGGATCGCGGCCCACGAGGGCCCCACGCTCGACGAGGTCTGCCAGCGCTTCGGCATCGACGGCGCCCAGCTGGCCGAGGACCTGGCCGTGATGTGGCTGGTCGGCCTTCCGCCCTACACCCCTGACGCCCTCATCGACGTGGTGCAGGAGGGGGACCGCGTCTGGATCCACTTCGCGGACGTGTTCGCGCAGCCCCAGCGGCTCACCCCCGACCAGGCGGTGGCGCTCCTGTCGGCGGGCGCGTCGGTGCTGGCGCTCCCCGGTGCCGATCCTGACGGTGCGCTGGCCCGTGGGGTGGCCAAGCTGGCCGCCGTGCTCGGCGTCGACGCCGAGCAGGTGCTCGACGTCGACCTGGGCGGATCGGACCCGCAGGTCCTGGAGACGCTCCGCCGTGCCGTGCAGGAGCGCCGCCGCGTGCACCTCGACTACTGGTCCTACGGGCGCGACACCCGCACCGAGCGCGACGTGGACCCCTATCTCGTGCACGCCGAGGACGGTGCGCTCTACCTCTTGGCCCACTGCCACCGGGCCGGGGGCGAGCGCCGCTTCCGGATCGACCGGATCAACCGGGCCGACCTCCTCGACCTGACCTTCGAGCCCCCGGCCGACCTGGCCGCCCCGGCGCACGTGTTCCAGGCCGACGCCGACGACCCTCGCGTGACCCTCCGGCTCGCCCCCGAGGCGCGGTGGGTGACCGAGGCCTATCCGATCGAGGACCGCCGCGACCTCCCCGACGGTCGGGTCGAGGTCACCCTCGCGATCGCGGCCGAGCCGTGGCTGGCCCGGCTGCTGGTCAACCTGGGGCCCCACGCCGAGGTCATCGACGCGCCGGGGGACCTGCGCGACGCCGGGCGGCGCGCCGCCGCGCGGGTGCTGGCCCGCTACCGTTGAGCGGACCGTGACCGACGCCTTCGACGACCTCTCGAGAACCCAGGGCGTCGACGCCGGAGCCGGGCGCCCGCCCGACGGCACCCCCGCCGCCCGCGAGTCCGGCGATACCACCAGGGTCGCCGAGGCGGACGGCGACCGGGGGCGGGTGACCACCGACCCCGGCGGCCAGGCCCAGGATGCGGCCGAGGCCCGTCGTCACCAGCGCGTCCGCTCGATCATCGAGTGGGTGGCCGTGGTGGTGGGCGCGCTCGTCGTGGCCCTCGTCGTCAAGACCTTCCTGTTCCAGGCGTTCTACATCCCGTCGGCTTCCATGGAGCCCACCCTCGAGAAGGGCGACCGGGTCCTCGTCAACAAGCTGAGCTACGACCTGCACGACGTGAACCGAGGCGACGTGGTGGTCTTCGAGCTGCCGCCCGACGAAGTCGGACCCGACGGCATCAAGGACCTGATCAAGCGGGTCGTCGGCCTGCCCGGCGACGTCATCGAGACCCGCGACGGCGTCGTCTACGTGAACGATCGCCGGTTGGACGAGCCCTACCTCGCCGACGGGATGGTCACGGGCGATCCGGCGTCGGGCAACAACCCGGGGATCGTCCGTCAGACGATCCCCGACGGGATGGTGTTCGTGATGGGCGACAACCGCTCGAACTCCCACGACAGCCGCTACAGCGATCGCGGGCCCATCCCGATCGACAGCATCGTGGGCCGGGCGTTCGTCATCGTCTGGCCGCTGAGCGAGCTCGGCGGGCTCTAGGGCCCGAACCTCAGGCGGGAGCGGCGCGCCCCAGGGCGTCGACCATCCGGTCCACGTGGTCGCTGTAGACGCCGTCGATGCCCGCGTCGAGGAGCGCGTCGAGGATGCGGTCGTGCTGGGCGTCCCACCCGAAGCAGAGGATGCCGAACCGGTGGAAGAGGGCGGTGAGGCCGCCGCTCCACTCGCTGTGGTGCAGGTTGACGACGTCGATCCCGGCCTCGGCGAGCTCGGCCGCCCGCCGCTCGGGGCCGCCTTCCATGTACCCGAGGAAGGTGGAGTCGACCAGCTTCACCTGGGCACAGGCCTGCCTCCAGCGGGCCACCAGCTGCCAGTCGTGGTGGCAGAGCCACAGGCGACCGAGCGCGTCGGGGGAGGCCGCCTCGGCCACCCGGATCACCTCCTCGAAGGCCTGTGGATCCTTGACGTCGAGGGACAGGTCGACCACCCCGACCTCGGCGTAGAGCTCGGCCAGCGTGGGGATGTGCCCGGGCAGCTCGGCTCGGTCCAGGAGCGAGATGGGCACCTTGCGCAGCCCCCGTCGGACCACCCCGTCGTGATCCAGGACGGCCTGGCCATCGGCGGTAAGCCAGACGTCGCTCTCCAGGCCGGTGGCCCCCAGGCGAAGGGCCAGGTGGAACGCCTCCAGCGTGTTCTCGGGGGCGTGGGCGCGGGCGCCACGGTGGGCGAACCCGATCGGAGGCTGGCGCAGCGAGGGGAGCCGGGTGGGCACGACGGCCCATTCTGGCAGAGGTGCTCAAGGCGGCCCGCCGGTGGGCCGATGATCAGAGCAGCACAGAAGCACCACCGAGAGGGACGGGCGATCATGGCGACGGTCATCAAGGCGAGCTGCCAAGACTGCGGAGACGTGGAGCTGGGTGTGGGCGACGTCCGGGTGCGTGTCTGCACCATCGACGAGGCCGGCACCTACGTGTTCCGCTGCCCCGCCTGCCGGATGTCGGTGGTCAAGCCGGCTGAGCCCCGGATCGTCGACCTCCTGGTCGCCTCCGGGGTCAGGATCGAGCACTGGGACCTCCCGGCGGAGCTCTTCGAGGCCCACCGGGGCGCCCCGATCAGCCACGACGACCTGATCGACTTCCACCGGGTCCTGCAGCGGCCCGACTGGTTCGAGGCCCTGGCCGCCGGCACCCAGCCCGGCGAGACCGCCCGCTAGCACGGGCTAGCCTCGTCCCCATGTCCCTCCTCTGGGCTGTCCCCCCGGTGGCGGTGGCGGCGGCCACGCTGCTCTTGCTGCTCCAGCTACGCGCGATCGGCGGAGCCGCCGACGATCTGGCCCTTCAGCTGCGCCGCCTCGATGAGGTCCGGGTCGCCGTCGCCGGCGTACGGGCCGAGTCGGCGGCCACCCGGGAGCACCTCCGCCGCCTGCGACAGCGCTGAACCGGCCCCCCGGTAGACTCGCCGCCATGTTCAACGTCGGCGGTGGCGAGTTCCTGGTCATCGCCCTGATCGCCCTGATCGTGCTGGGCCCGCAGCGCCTGCCCCACGCCGCCCGCCAGATCGGCAAGGCCATGGGCGAGCTGCGCCGGATGTCGTCGGGGTTCCAGAGCGAGCTCAGGTCCGCTCTCGACGACGCCGAACCGGCGCCGGCCCCGCCCCGCGACGTGCTCGGGGCCGGTGGCCCGGCCAGCGTGGAGGCCGGGAGCGCGGCGGCCGCCGAGCGGGCCGTCCCGGGCGCGGCCGCGGAGGCCGCAGCTGCCGAGCGCCCGGCTCGGCCCCGCCGCAGGGCTCCGCTGCGAGCTGACCCCGTCCCCGAGGCCGGTTCGCCCCGTACGAACGGTTCATGACCGTCACCGCCGCCGCCATGGAGCGCGACGACAGCCGCATGACCCTCGTCGAGCACCTCACCGAGCTGCGCGACCGCCTGATCAAGGTCGTGATCGCCGTCGTCCTCGGGATGGTGGTGTCGTTCCTGCTGTACCCGCAGATCTTCGACTTCCTCCTCGCCCCCTACAAGGAGATCGCCGAGCAGGGGAACACGGTCGGGGACGGCAAGCTCCTCATCCTCGACCCCCTCGAGGGCTTCGGCGTCCGCATGCGCTTGGCGGCCTACGGCGGCATCGCGATCGCGATGCCCGTCATCCTCTGGCAGATCTGGCAGTTCGTCACGCCGGGCCTCTACCCGCACGAGAAGCGCTACGCGGTGCCCTTCGTGATCAGCGCCCTGGTGCTGTTCCTCCTCGGCGCCGGCCTGGCCTACTACACGCTGCCTCGGGCCCTCGAGTTCCTGGTCTCGATCGGCGGCGACGAGCTCGTCACCGCCTTCGCGCCCGGCAAGTACTTCACGCTGATCACCTACATGATGCTGGCCTTCGGCATCGGGTTCGAGTTCCCGATCCTGCTCGTGTTCCTGCAGATGGCGGGGATCGTCTCGGTGCAGGCGCTCCGCTCCGCCCGTCGCTACGCGATCGTCGGGATCTGTGTCCTGGTGGCGGTGATCACGCCCTCCGGGGACCCGATCAGCATGCTCATGCTCTCGGTCCCGATGGTGATCTTCTACGAGGCCTCGATCCTCGCCGGCCGGTTCATCGAGCGACGGCGGGCGGCGGCCGAGGCGGCCTGATGGCCGGACCGGACGCCGGCGCCGGCGGCTACGGCTTCGCGCTCGACGCCTTCCAGCTCCGGGCGATCCAAGCTCTCGACGAGGGTCGATCCGTCCTCGTGGCGGCCCCCACGGGGTCGGGCAAGACCGTGGTGGCGGAGCATGCCGTGGCGAGCGCACTCAGAGGTGGGGCGAAGGCCTTCTACACGGCCCCCATCAAGGCGCTCTCGAACCAGAAGTACGCGGACCTGGCCCGCTGGCACGGCACCGATCGCGTGGGCCTGCTCACCGGGGACAGCTCGATCAACCCCTCGGCGCCGATCGTCGTGATGACGACCGAGGTCCTGCGCAACATGCTCTACGCCGGGTCGGACCTCCTCGGCGGCCTCCGGTACGTCGTGCTCGACGAGGTGCACTACCTCCAGGACGCATACCGGGGCCCGGTGTGGGAGGAGGTCATCATCCACCTCGACCCCGAGGTCCGCCTCGTCTGCCTCTCGGCCACCGTGTCCAACGCCGAGGAGCTGGCGGAGTGGATCACCACCGTCCGGGGTCCCACGGACACGGTCATCGAGGAGCGCCGCCCCGTCGAGCTCCAGAACCTCTACTGCGTCGGTGACAAGACCAGCGAGGAGCTGCACCTGCTCCCGACGCTCGTGGACGGCCGCCCGAACCCCGAGGCCGAGCGCCTCGACGACCAGGCGCTGCACTCCCGCGGCGGCCCGCCGCGGGGCCGGCCCCGCCGACGCTTCTTCACCCCTCGCCGCATCGAGGTGCTCGAGCTCCTCGACGACGCCGGGATGCTGCCGACCATCACCTTCATCTTCAGTCGCCGGGCCTGCGACGAGGCCCGCGACGCCTGCCTCGACGCCGGTCTCCGGCTCACCTCAGCGAGCGAGCGGGGTCGCATCCGGGCCATCGTCGACGAGCGGACCGCCAACCTGTCCGACGCCGACCTGGACGTCCTCGGCTTCGATCGGTTCCTGGCCGGCCTCGAGGCGGGGGTGGCAGCCCACCACGCCGGGATGGTCCCTCCGTTCAAGGAGGCGGTCGAGGCCTGCTTCACCGAGGGGCTCACCAAGGCGGTCTTCGCCACCGAGACCCTCGCCCTCGGCGTCAACATGCCGGCCCGGTCAGTGGTCATCGAGCGCCTCACGAAGTTCTCTGGAGAGCGGCGGGAGCTGCTCACGCCGGGCGAGTACACCCAGCTCACGGGGCGAGCCGGCCGGAGGGGGATCGACGAGATCGGCTATGCGATCGTGCTCTGGTCTCCCTTCGTGCCCTTCGAGCAGGTCGCCGCCCTCGCGTCCAGCCGCACCTACGCGCTGAGGTCGGCCTTCCGACCCACCTACAACATGGCGGCCAACCTCGTGGCCCGGTACGAGCCCAGTCAGGCCCACCACCTCCTGAACCTCTCCTTCGCCCAGTTCCAGGCCGACCGGGCGGTGGTCCGTCTGGAGGCGCGCATCGAGCGCCAGGAGCAGCGGCTCGGTCGCCTCCGGCAGGAGGCGACCTGCGAACGAGGCGACGTGGAGGAGTACCGGGCCCTGCGCGCCGCGGAGCGGGAGACGACGGCCAGCGAACGGCGCGAGAGCCGGGAGCGGGTGCTCGCCTCGCTGACCCGCCTCGCGCCCGGCGACATCGTGGTGCTGCACGGGGTGCGCCACGGCGTGCTCAGCGTGGCGTTCCGCAAGGGCAGGCCACGGCTCCACCTCGTGGACGAACGGGCCAAGTCCCGGATCGTGGCCGCCGACGAGCTGAACGAGGCCCCCAAGGCGGTCGGGTCGATCGAGCTCCCCGTGCCGTACAACCCCAGCAACCGGGCCTTCCAGCACCAGGTCGGCGACGCCCTTCGCCGGGCCCGGCTCCACCCACGGCGGGGCGACGGGGCGGGGGCCGCAACGGGGTCGCCGGGCCCCCTCCTGGCGGACGCCCACCCGGTGGCCGACTGCCCCGACCTCGACGCCCACCTGCGATCGGCCACCCAGGCGGAGCGCGTCGAGCGCGAGCTGGCCGACCTGCGCCGTCAGGTCAAAGGCCGGACCGAGTCCCTGGCCCGGCGCTTCGACCGCGTGCTCCGCCTCCTCGAGGCCTGGGGCTACCTCGAGGGTTGGGGGCTCACCCCCGCAGGGGAGGTCCTGGCGAGGACCTTCCACGAGTCGGATCTCCTCGTGGCCGAGGCCATGACGAGCGGGCTCCTCGGCGAACTCGACGCGCCATCCCTCGCCGCCCTCGTCTCCTGCCTCACGTTCGAGCACCGGGGCCGTGACGCCCCGCCGCCGCCTCGCTTCCCCTCGTCCACGGTACGGGACCGGTTCCGAGAGCTCGACGCGATCGCCCGCGACCTCAACGCCGACGAAGAGGCGGCGGGGCTGCCCCTCACCCGACCGCCCGACGCAGGCTTCACCCACCTGGCCCACGCCTGGGCGGCGGGCGGCGGGCTGGCCGCCGTCCTCGAGGACGAGGAGCTCTCCGGCGGCGACTTCGTGCGCAACGTGAAGCAGCTGGTGGACCTCTTGCGCGGCATCGGCGACGCCGCACCGGTGCCCGCCACCGCGGCCCGGGCGCGACAGGCGGCGGACTCCCTCCAGCGGGGCGTCGTCACCGCCACCTCCGCCCTGGACGTCGATGCGGCACCCGAGGGCGGCAGCGGCGGTGAGCACGAGCCCCGCCTCGCCGCCCGCCCCGTCGGCGGGAGGGAGGCGAGGTCGTGACGGTCCGGCGGGGGGAGCACTGGGGCGAGCTGGGCCCGCTCCCGGAGGACGGCGTGGTCGTGCACTCGGATCGCGAGGCCCGGGAGGTGGTCACCGCCGCCCGGCGCGCCAACGAGCCCATCCCCGCCCTTGGGCTGCTGGGCGGGGACCTGTGCCGGACCCTCGGTGGGACCGGCGACGAGGCTCGGCTGCGGTCCGGCCGGGCCGTCCGGTTGCCGGTCGACCTCGGGGCCGTCCTCGTCGACGGGCGGCTGCACTGGTTCGTGGCCCACCTGGTGGCCCGGCGATCGTGGTGGCGGGGTCGGGTGGTGGCCGCCATGAACGCCCAGTTCCTCGGGGACTGGGACGTCGCCCCCCGCGCCCACCCCGACGACGGCCGGTTGGACCTGCTCGACGGGGACCTGCCGTTCGGGCAGCGGCTCCTCGCCCGCAATCGGCTCCCCGCCGGCACCCACGTGCCCCACCCTCAGATCACCGAGCGTCGCGTCGAGGCGATCCAGATCGACCTGGCCCGGCCCACGCCGATTCGCCTCGATGGCGAGCGCATCGGGGAGGCTCGCAGCCTCAGCCTGCGCGTCGAGCCCGACGGGCTCCTCTGCGTCGTCTGAGCGCCGGCGCCGCCGGGGCGAACGCCTCCCCGCCGCCGGGGGCGAGCGGTGGCGGTGCCCGGGACGCGGCCTGAGATCGGCGGGGTCCCGGACGTCCTACCGTGGAGCGCATGGACGCCTGGATCCTCGACGAGTCGCCCGGGACCTACCGCTGGGGGAGCATCGCCGACCCGGAGGTCGGCGCCGACGACGTGGCGGTGGCGCCGGTCACCAGCGCCCTCAACCACATGGACCTGTGGCTCACCAAGGGCCGGCCCCGACCGAAGCTGCCTCACGTACCGGGCTGCGACGTGGCGGGGACCGTCGCCGCGGTGGGGAGCGCCGTCCGGGGCGTCACCGTGGGCGACGAGGTGGTGGTCAACCCGGCCGTCTCCCCCCTCGAGGCGGTCATCGGCCTCGGCAACGATGCACCGCTGGGCAAGGGCTTCCAGATCCTGGGCGAGCAGCGGTGGGGAGGGCACGGCGGGCTGGTGGTGGTCCCCGCCCGCAACGTCGTCGCGAAGCCGGCAGGACGGAGCTGGGAGGAGTGCGCCGCCTACCCCCTCGCCACCCTGACCGCGTGGCGGATGCTGCGGCGGGCCCGCCTCACGGCAGGGGAGCGGTGCCTCATCGTCGGGATCGGGGGCGGGGTCAGTGCAGCCGCGCTGCACCTCGCCGTCCGCATGGGGGCTGAGGTCCACGTGACCTCCCGCGACGGGGCCAAGCGCGAGGCGGCGCTCGCCCTCGGTGCCGTTGCCGCCTACGACTCGGGCTCCGAGTGGCCGATCAAGGTGCACGTGGTGGTGGAGAGCGTGGGACCGGCCACGTGGGACCGCTCCGTGGGCGCCCTGGTCCCGGGGGGGCGCTTGGCGGTGTGCGGGGGCACCTCGGGCCAGCGGGTGGAGCTGGACCTCCCCAAGCTCTTCTTCAAGCAGATCGAGGTGATCGGATCGACGATGGGCAGCTACGAGGAGTTCGCCCAGGTGACCGAGCTGGTCGCACAGGGCCTCCCCGTCAGCGTGGACGAGGTGATCCCGCTGGAGGGCTACCCGAAGGCCCTGGAGCGCTTGGCCGCGGGCGCCCAGCTGGGCAAGATCGTCCTGGATCACCGCTAGCGTCGGCCCGATGGACGGCACCGAGCTGAAGGATCGGATGCGGGCGGAGATCGAGGCCCGGCAGCCCGACCTCCTCGACGTGTCGCACCGGATCCACCAGCACCCCGAGACGAACTACGAGGAGCGCTACGCCCACGACCTCCTGGCCGGCGTCCTCGAGGAGGCGGGGCTGCAGGTCGCCCGATCCGCCTTCGGGGTCGAGACGGCGTTCGCGGCCCGGGCGGGTGCTCGAGGACCCACCGTGGCGGTGATGTGCGAGTACGACGCCCTGCCCGGGATCGGCCACGCGTGCGGGCACAACATCATCGCGGCGGCCGGGCTGGGCGCCGGCCTGGCGGCCGCCGCGGTGGCCGCCGAGGCCGGAGGCCAGGTGCTGGTGCTCGGGACGCCGGCCGAGGAGGGGGGCGGCGGGAAGATCGCGCTCCTGCGGGCCGGTGCGCTCGAGGGCGTCGACGCCGCCCTCGTGGTCCACCCAGCCGGTGCCGAGCTCACGCGCATGAGCTGCATCGCGGTCCAGGAGGTGTTCGCCACCTACACGGGCCGCTCGGCGCATGCTGCGGCGGCCCCTCACGAGGGGCGCAACGCCCTCGACGCCGCCGTCCTCGGCTACTCGGCCGTGGGGGCGCTCCGGCAGCACATCCGGCCCAGCGAGCGCGTCCACGGGATCGTCACCCAGGGTGGGGACAAGCCCAACATCGTCCCCGGCCGGGCCCGCACCGAGTGGATGGTCCGCTCGGACACGATCGCCACCCTCGCCGAGCTCAAGCCCCGGGTGGAGGCGGCGCTCCGCTCCGGTGCGCAGGCCACCGGATGCGAGGTCGAGATCGAGTGGAAGGACGTCGTCTACGCCGAGATGCTCGACAGCGAGCCGCTCGTCGAGCGCTGGGTCGGCAACGCCCGGGCCCTCGGCCGCGAGCCCCTCGAGCCCACGCCGGACCGGCGCGTGGTCGGGAGCACCGACATGGGCAACGTCAGCTACGTGGTGCCGGCCATCCACCCGATGATCCAGGCCGCGCCGGACGGGACGGCCATCCACACCGAGGACTTCGAGCGGGCCGCCGCCGCCCACTCGGGGGACCGGGCCGTGATCGACGGTGCCACGGCGCTGGCCTGGACGGTGGCCGACCTCTGGAGCGACCCGGACCTCCTCGCCTCGGTTCGGCGGGAGTTCGAAGCCGCGCTCGAGCGGGTCGGGCCCGACGCTCGCCGATCCGCGACCTGGGGGTGACCCGGGGCCTACGCTCTTGGTCCCATCGCCCCCAGGCAGGCCCATGACCGTCTACATCGCCGAGGAGTACACCGCCGACGAGGCCGACGTCCTCCGGCGCTACTTCACGAACCTCGACGGTCCCGTCTTCGCCCTCGTCAACCTGCCCGAGGTGGTGAAGGGGGCGCTGTTCGCCCGGTACTCCCGCAGCTCGAAGAGCCTCCGGCGGCTGTTCCTCGACGAGTTCGTGGGCGACCTCGACATCGCCGGAGACACCACGATCGACGCCACCGTCGGCCTGCGCCGGGCCGAGGAGCTCTACGACCGGGTGTTCTTCGAGTACGGCGACGACTCGGTGGCCCAGCTCGGCGGGGTGCACCTGGCCTGCGAGCAGGCCTCGAACCTGCTCACCAAGGTGCTCGAGTGGGGTCGGCTGATGTCCTACCTGGAGCAGTCCACCCGCTACATCGCCTACGACACCCGGATCGGCGGCCGGTTCCGCTACTACCGGGATCCCGAGGTCCTCGGGTCCAGCCTGGGGCTCCGCTACATCGGCGACATGGACCGGCTCTTCGACTCCTACGCCGAGCTCGTCCCGCTCATGGCGGACTTCTTCCGGGAGCGCTTCCCGAAGGACCCTGCCGACTCCGACTTCGTCTACCGGCAGGCCATCCGGGCCAAGGCCTTCGATGCGGTGCGGGGCGTGCTGCCCGCAGCGTCGATCTCCAACGTGGGGATCTACGGCACCGGCCAGGGCTACGAGGCGCTGCTCCTCCGGATGCGGGCCCACCCGCTGCCCGAGGCCCGGGCCTACGCGGACCTCATGCTGGGCGAGCTCCGCAAGGTCATCCCGAGCTTCCTGAAGCGCGTCGACCTCGATGACCGAGGGGTGGCCTGGAGCGCGTACCTCGCCACCACCCGCTCGGCGGTGGAGGACCTCGCCACCCGCCTCTTCCCCGACGACACGACCTCCGGCGGCGACGAGCCGGCCGTGCGGCTCCTCGACTGGGACCCCGACGGCGAGGTGAAGCTCGTCGCATCGATCCTCTACCCGCACACCGCGGTGAGCGAGGCGGTCGTCGACGAGCGGGTCCGGCGCATGACCACCGAGGAGCGCCTCGAGGTGATCCGTGCCTACGTCGGCGAGCGGGCCAACCGGCGCCACAAGCCCGGCCGGGCCCTGGAGCGGGTCTTCTACCGCTTCGACGTCCTCGCCGACTACGGCGCCTTCCGCGACCTTCAGCGCCACCGGATGCTCACCACCGAGTGGCAGCAGCTGAGCCCCCGGCACGGCTACACCCGCCCCGAGGCCGTGGACCTCGCCGGTGCCCAGGCCCGCTTCGACGAGGCGATGGAGCGATCGGCCTCGCTGCACGATGCGCTGGCCGATCGGTTCCCGGCCCAGGCCGCCTACGCCGTGTCGCTGGCCTACAAGATCCGCTTCTACCTCCACCTCAACGCCCGCGAGGCCATGCACCTCCTCGAGCTGCGCACCACCCCGCAGGGTCACCCCGCCTATCGGGTGGTGGGCCAGGAGATGCACCGACTGATCGCCGAGCAGGCCGGCCACCGGGCCGTGGCCGAGGCGATGCGGTTCGTCGACCACTCTCCCGAACCCAGCCTCGAGCGGCTCGACGCCGAGCGTCGAGCCGAGGCGCGCCGCCAGACCCGCTGACCCTCACCACGGACGGTGTTGCTCCTGGTGCTCAGGGGGACATCGGGGCTTGTGGGGCTGGTGGGGCAGCGGTAGGTTCCGGGTCCAGGGCGGGCGGAGGACCCGGAGGATCCTCATGCGCGCCCAACGGACCATTGCCGCCACGATCGCCGTCGTCTCCCTGGCCTTCCTGTCGCTCATCGGCACCGGGCACCACACGGTGCGCCGGGGTGAGACGCTCAGCGCGATCGCGGCCCGCTACGGCACCACTGCCACCGAGCTGGCGAAGGCCAACGGCATCGCCGACCCCAACCGGATCGTGGCCGGCGCCCGCCTGGCCATCCCCGGAGGCGGCTCGGCCGCACCAACGCCCACCACGGGGCGCTACACGGTGGCGCGCGGAGACACCCTGGGCCGGATCGCGTCCCGCCACGGCACCACCATCTCAGCGCTGGTGGCCGCCAACGCCATCGCCAACCCGAACCTGATCCGGGTGGGCCAGGTCCTCACGGTGCCGACCGCTGGCGGCTCCAACCCGGGCTCGTCCGGCGGCTCCGGCTCCGCCACCCCGCCGGCGGGCGGGGCCACCCACCACGTGGTGCAGCGGGGCGACACGCTAGGGCGCATCGCCGCCCGCTACGGGATCCCGCAGCAGCAGCTCATCGACGCCAACGGCCTCACCGGCGGCGTGGTCTACCTCGGGCAGAGGCTCAGCCTCCTGCCCGCCACCAGTGCGCCCCGACCGCCGGTGGCAGGCACGAGCACCCACACCGTGGCGGCCGGCGAGACCCTGTCCACCATCGCTCGGCGCCACGGCACCACCGTCCGGGCCATCGCGGACGCGAACGGGCTCCGCGACTCGAACCTCGTGCGGATCGGCCAGCGGCTCCGCATCCCGTCGTCGGCCGGCGGGCCCCAGGCGCTGCGGTGCCCGGTGCAGGGCGGCGCCAAGGTCATGAACGACTGGGGCTTCCCCCGGTCCGGCGGACGGTTCCACGAGGGGAACGACTTCTTCGCCCCTCGGGGGACACCCGCGGTCGCGGTGGTGAGCGGCACCGCCACGCAGGTCGTCGGCCGCTTGGGCGGCAACCAGGTCAAGCTGGTCGGCGACGACGGCGTGTCGTACTACTACACCCACCTCGACTCGTTCGGGAAGGCGGGCCGGGTGTCCGCCGGCGAGGTCATCGGCACCGTCGGGTCGACCGGAAACGCAGCGGGCGGCCCGCCGCACGTGCACTTCGAGGTGCACCCGGGCGGAGGAGCCGCCGTGAACCCGTACCCGCTCATCGCGCCGCACTGCTGACCGGCTCCGCCGATGGCGGACCCGATGCCCGGTTCGGGTGGTTCCTCCGACCTGAGCTCGACGGCTAGTCTCCTGTGTCCCGCGTCACACCGGGGAGGATCGGAGGCGCTCGCGCCGAAGGTCCTCGGAGTCGTACCCCTGCGCTGCTGCCCAAGGAGGATCCGCTGGACGCCGTCATCTCACTGCGGAGCGTCACGAAGTCCTTCGGGTCGCACACCGTCCTGAAGGACATCAGCTTCGACATCCCGCGGGGACAGATCACCGCCGTCATGGGCCCGTCGGGCACCGGCAAGTCGGTCCTGCTCAAGAACATCATCGGGCTCCTGCGCCCCGACGCCGGCGAGATCTGGGTGGACGGGGAGGAGACGGTGGGGATGGGCGAGCGGGACCTCTACCGGGTCCGGCGGAAGTTCGGCGTGCTGTTCCAGGACGGCGCCCTGTTCGGGTCGATGAACATGTTCGACAACATCGCCTTCCCGCTGCGCGAGCACACCCGCAAGAGCGAGAGGGAGATCCGGGAGATCGTCCTCTCGAAGGCGGAGATGGTGGGTCTGCTCGACCACATGAAGAAGTACCCAGGCGAGGTGTCCGGCGGCATGAAGAAGCGGGCCGGCCTCGCACGCGCCCTCGCCATGGATCCCGAGATCATCCTCTTCGACGAACCGGACTCAGGGCTCGACCCGGTGCGCGTCTCCTACCTGGACGAGCTCGTGCGCAAGATCCAGGAGGAGACCGGGGCGACTTTCGTCATCATCACGCACAACATCGCCTCGGTGATGCGCACCTCCGACTACATCGCGGTCCTCTTCCGAGCGGGGCTGGTCAAGTTCGCGTCCAAGCAGGAGATGCGCGCCACCGACCACCCGATCATCCGCCAGTTCCTGGCCGGGCGAGCCCTGGGCCCGATCGGAATGGACGAGATGGCCACCGAGCAGAGCGACATCGAGAAGGACCTCGTGGCCCGAGAGGTCGCCCGGCTGGGCGAGCCCGCCGCCGACGAGATCCTCACCGTCTGATGGGCAGGGCCGGGGTCGCCGCGTGATCGGAAAGGTCCAGTTCCTGCTCCGGGAGACCGGAAACCTCTTCGCGATCTCGCTCGAGGGGCTCCGCAAGACGCCCGACGTGCGGACGTGGTGGAAGGAGTACCTCCGCCAGTGCTGGTTCATCGCCAAGGTGACGAGCATCCCGGTGGTGCTCATCTCGATCCCGTTCGGGGCGGTGATCGCCCTCCACGTCGGTGCCTTCTCCCGCCAGCTGGGCGCCGAGTCCACCACCGGAGCTGCGATGGTGCTCGCCATCGTGCGCGAGGCCGCCCCCGTGGCCACCGCCCTCCTGATCGCCGGGGCGGGCGGCTCGGCCATGACGGCGGACCTCGGGGCGAGGAAGATCCGCGACGAGCTGGCCGCGATGGAGGTCATGTCGGTCAACCCCGTCCACCGGCTCGTCACCCCCCGGCTCTGGGCGGCCAGCACGGTGGGGCTCTTCCTCGTGTCACTGGTCTCGGTCGCCGGCATCGCCGGGGGCTACTTCTTCAACGTGGTGATCCAGAAGGTCACCCCGGGCGCCTACTTCCAGGGGTTCACCTCCCTCGTGCAGCTGCCCGACCTCTACTCCTCCCTCGCCAAGGCCTGGGTCTTCGGCTTCATCGCCGCGATGGTCGCCTGCTACAAGGGCATCTACGCCAAGGGCGGGCCGAAGGGCGTGGGCGACGCGGTGAACCAGGCCGTCGTCATCACGTTCATCCTCATCTTCTTCGCCAACTTCATCATGACGTCGCTGTACTTCGCGCTCGTCCCCCAGAAGTTCTGATGGCTGCCGTCACCCGCCTCGCTCGGCCCGTCCGCAGCACCGGCCGAGCCGTGGGCGACGCACTCGCCGACATCGGCCGGCAGCTGGTCTTCTACGCCGAGGTCTTCTACGAGATCGTCACGCAGGTCGTCCTGCGCCTCAAGTACCGCAACGTGGTGTTCAACCTCGTGTCCGACATCACCATCGGTGCCGGCGCCATGATCGTGGGCGGCGGGATGATCTTCGTGATCTTCTCGATGTCGTTCTTCACCGGCACCGAGGTCGGCCTCCAGGGCTTCAAGGGGCTCGAGCAGATCGGCGCCGAGGCGTTCACCGGGCTCATCGGGAGCTTCGCCAACACCCGTGAGGTGACCCCGCTCATCGCCGGCGTGGCCTTTGCCGCGCAGGTGGGCGCCGGCTTCACGGCCGAGCTGGGTGCCATGCGGATCTCCGAGGAGATCGACGCCCTCGAGGTCATGTCGGTGCCCTCGAAGGCCTACCTGGTGGCCACCCGGGTGGTGGCTGCGCTGCTGGCCATCATCCCGCTGTACCTCATCTCGCTGTTCGCCAGCTTCTTCGCCACGAAGCTGGTGTCCACGATGTTCTTCGGGCTCTCGAGCGGCGTGTACGACTACTACTTCCGCCTCTACCTGCCGCCCATCGACGTGTTCTACAGCCTGGTGAAGGCGGGCATCTTCGCCGTCGTGGTCGCCCTCATCCACTGCTACTACGGCTACTACGCCTCGGGCGGCCCGGCCGGGGTGGGGGTGGCCGTCGGGCGCGCCATCCGGCTGTCGATCGTGGCCGTCGTGGTGCTCAACCTCGTCCTGTCCCTCATCTTCTGGGGCGGCGGCAACACCGTCAGCCTGACGGGGTGACCTCCATGCGGACGATCAGCCAGCGCCAGCAGCACATCCTCATCGGGGCCATCGCGATCGTGCTGTCGGTGGCGCTCATGACGGTCGGGATCAAGGGGGCCTTCGGTGCCTTCGAGGGGGGCTACGAGCTCGTCGGGAGCTTCGACGCCGCCGGGCAGGGCCTGCTCCCAGGGTCCGACGTCAAGATCCGCGGCGTGAACGTCGGCGAGGTCAAGGGCATCGAGCTCGTGGACGGTCGAGCCGAGGTCACCTTGCGGATGGACAGCGGGGAGGAGATCCCTGTCGACGCCACCGCCACCATCCGTCCCAAGACCCTCTTCGGTGAGAAGTTCGTCGACATCGAGCCGGGTCCCAACGAGGAGGTCGGGCCCTACCTGGAGGACGGCGACGAGATCGCCGACACCCTCGGCGGCTTCGAGCTCGAGGCCGTGCTCACGGATCTCTACCCGGTCCTCGAGGCGGTCGACCCGGCCGAGCTGACCACCATCCTCTCGGAGCTGGCCGCCGGGGGTCGCGGGCTGGGCGAGCAGATCAACCGGTCCATCGTGAACGGCGAGGAGCTGTCGGCGATGTTCGCCGAGAACGCGGACCTCACCACCGAGTTCCTGACCGACCTCGCCGCGCTCTCGGACCAGCTGGCGGCCTCCGCTGACGACCTCGTGGGCATCGCCGAAGCCGGCAACGCCGTGCTGCCGACCCTCGTCGAACGGGAGCCCGAGCTCATCGACCTCCTCCAGCAGGCCGGGCGGCTCTCGAACGACGTGGCCGACCTGCTCGAAGCCAACCCCGGCTTCGTCGAGGCCAGCTTCGTGGACGGGTCTCGCACCCTCCAGGTGCTGACCGACCAGCGGGGACAGGTGGTGCCGCTCGTGGTCGGCCTTCGCCAGTACCTCCAGAGCCTCGCCTCGATCATCCGGATCGAGGTGGGGGACGGGTCCCTGATGGCGGCCGTCAAGGGCATCCTCGGCGGCGAGCTGTGCACGGTCGTGGGCTGCCCGGGGGCGGGTGAGACCGACCCGCTCGTGCCGGCGGACCTCCCACCGCTCACCACTCCACCGCTCCAGCTCCCGCTCGACCTGCAAGGGGCGCTCGAGGACCCGATCAGCGCGATCGACGGGCCCACCGAGGGCGTGCTCGACATCATCGGAGGGGTGCTGGGCCGATGATCAAGGTGGCGCTGAAGTTCGGCGCGTTCGTGGCTGTGTGCCTCGCCTTCACGGCGTACCTCGCGTTCACGATCGGCAACATCGACCTCCGCGACCCGCTCGGCCGCGGCACCTACGAGCTGACCGCCACCTTCGACGACGTCACCGGACTGATCCCGGACGACAACGTCAAGGTCGCCGGCGTGGTCGTCGGCAAGGTCACGAAGGTCCGCACCGAGGCGGGACGGGCGGTGGTGACCTTCCGGGTCGACGACGACGCCGGCCCGATCCCGAAGGACTCGGCCGCCGCGATCCGGTGGCGGAACCTGATCGGGCAGCGTTACCTGTACCTGCACCCGGGCGACTCGGCGCAGGCCCTCGAGGATGGCGACGAGATCGAGCGCACCACGTCGGTGGTGGACCTGGGCGAGCTCTTCGACCGACTGGGTCCCATCGTGGCGTCCATCGATCCGGCCCAGGTGAACGACTTCCTCGACACGATCACCCAGGCGCTCGACGGACGTGAGGACGTGGTCGGGACCGCGCTGGACGACCTCGCCACGCTGATGACCGGCCTGGCCAGCCGGGACGACGCCATCCAGCGACTCATCACGAACCTCGACACGGTCGCGGACACCATCAACGCCCGCGACGCCCAGATCGCGGCGATGCTCGAGAACCTGATCACCCTGGCCGACGCCTTCGGGGACAACACCGCCACCCTCGACGCCGCCCTCACCCAGCTCGGGACGTTCGGCTCCGAGCTCGACGCGCTGCTCGCTTCGAGCAGCGACGAGATCGATCGGCTCCTCGCCAGCCTGGCCCAGGTGACCGACACCGTGGAGGGCAGGCTGCCCGCCCTGGACGTCGCGCTCGCCAACCTCGGCGCCGCTGGTGAGGCCGCCTTCCGGGCCGGCAACCGGGGGGAGTTCCTCAACCAGAAGATCCTCTGCTTCCACACCGGACCTCCCGTCGACGGCCAGTGCCCGGCCGGGCCGGTGACGGGGCTGTCTGAGGGCGGGGCCCAGCCGCTCAGCGACGCCCCCACCTCGGGAGCGGCGGGGGTCACCTCGCTCCTGCGGGGGGTGCTGCAGCCGTGAAGTCCTTCCGGGACCGCAACCCGTACGCCGTCGGCCTCGTCAGCCTCCTCATCATCGGCACCCTCACCGGGGCCGCGTTCATGGTCGGTCTCCTCCACCTCCTGGAGGACACCTACGAGATGGAGGCCACCTTCACCGATGCCGCCGGCCTCCGCACCGGTGACGAGGTGAAGGTGGCGGGGGTGAAGGTCGGTCGGGTGACGGGCATCCACGCCGATCGGGAGAACGGGCTCGTCGACGTCACCTGGGTGGTCAACCGGGGGGTCGACATCGGCGAGGACGCCGGCGCCGACATCGCCCTCGAGACGCTGCTGGGGGCCAAGTTCATCCGCATCACCAACGCCGCCTCGGGCGAGCGACTGATGGCCGACCTGCCCCGGGAGGACCGGCACATCCCCCACGAGGAGTGCGACTCCGAAGGCGTCTGCACCGCTCGCACCACCACTCCGGTGGACGTGTTCGACCTGACCCGCGAGGCCACCGTGCGCATCGAGGAGACGGACAACGCCAAGCTGAACCAGCTCATCGACCAGCTCACCGAGATCACCGACGGCAAGCGGGGCACCGTCACCGACCTGATCGAGGGGATCGACCAGGTGGCCTCCGCCATCAACGAGCGGGAGGGGGAGCTCGCCGACCTGCTCGACAGCGCCGACGAGCTGGCCGCCAACCTCGCCACCAAGGACCAGACCCTCGTGCAGCTGATCGACTCCTCCAGGGCGATCCTCGACTTCATCAGCCAGCGGCGTGCCGAGCTGGCCACCGCCCTGGGGGAGGGGAGCGACGCGGTGCGATCGCTGTCGCTGCTGATCGACACCAACCGAGCCAACCTCGACGCCGTGCTCGACGACCTGCACCCCACGCTGGCCACCGTCGAGCGCCACCTGCCGGAGCTGAACCGGGCCCTCGCCGTCTTCGGTCCCGCCTTCTACGGACAGGCCCTCGCCGGCACCCACGGGCCCTGGCTCGACATCTACGTCGCGGCCCTAGGGCCGGACATCATCGGCATCCTCGAGGACTCCGTCGGGACGGTGTCCCCGTGAGGCGCTCGCGGCTCGCCCCGGTGCTGGTGGTCGGCGCGCTCGCGCTGCCCGGCTGCGGCCTCCTCGGCGGCGGAGGGGGCTACCAGGTGACCGCCTACTTCGACCGAGCGGTGTCGGTGTTCCCGTCCTCCGACGTCCGGGTGCTGGGCCTGCCCGCCGGCCGCGTGGACGAGGTGGCCGTCGAGGGCGATCGCGTGCGAGTGGTGCTGGACATCGACGAGGGCATCAAGATCCCGGTCGACGCCACCGCCCAGATCGTTCCGCAGTCGCTCATCGGGGAGCGGTACATCCAGATCAGCCCCGCCTTCCAGGAGGGCATGACCGCGCTCGAGGACGGGGCCACCATCGAGGACACGATCATCCCGGTGGAGCCCGACGAGGCGCTGGCGGCCCTCAAGGAGTTCATGGACAGCCTGGACCCCGACGGCATCGGGAACCTGGTGTCGAACCTCGAGGAGAGCCTGGCCGGCAACGGCGCCGGTCTGAACGACGCCCTCGGCTCCCTGTCCGAGCTGGTCGAGACCTTCGCCGACAAGGACGAGGTGCTGCTGCGGATCGTCGACAGCTTCGACCGGCTCACGAGCACGCTGGTGAGCCGGGAGCAGCAGCTCGGTGAGGTCATCGACGCCTTCGCCGAGGCCAGCTCGGTCCTGGCCGACGAGCGCCAGAGCCTCGAGGCCCTCGTGTCTGGCCTCGCCGACCTGTCCCGCAACGGCCTCGCCCTGCTCTCCGAGCACGCCGGGCCGCTGCGGGCCGACATCGAGACCCTCGCCGGGGCAGCCGCCGCGATCGACGCCAACCTCGCCTCGGTCACCCAGCTGCTCGCCTCGGGCCCACTGCTCTCGGAGGGGATCATCGGGGCGTACAACCCCGAGCTCCGGGCCGTGAACCTCCGTGACAGCTTCGGCCCGCTGGTCCCTGAGCTCACCGACGTGCTGGGCATCGACTACTGCTCGCTGTTCCCGGCGGGCGAGTGCCCGGCGCTCCCCCTCGGCGCGCAGGCGACCCCCGCCTCTCTCGGTGCGCCGGCCACGCCGGTGGCGGCCCTGGCCGCACTCATGGCCGCTCCCACCGACCCCCCTCCTCCTGCCGATCCCAGCCTGGCGTCACGGCTCGGCGGGGCGCTGGCGGACGGCGCGGCGGCCCTGCTGGGGGTGGATCGGTGACCCGGCTCGTCCGCGGGCTCGCCCTGCTCGCCCTCGGGGCCCTCGCCGCGGCCGGGTGCACCCTGCCGGGCCGGGTCGAGGGACCGGTGGAGCTCACCGCCACCTTCGACGACGTCGGCGACCTCGTGACCGGGCACTCCGTGCAGGTGGCCGACGTGCGGGTCGGCTCGATCACCAAGATCGAGCTGACCGAGGACTACCGGGCCCGGGTCACGATGAAGGTCAAGGACGACTTGGCGCTCCCCTCCAACAGCCAGGCCGTACTGCGCACCACCTCGCTCCTCGGCGAGAAGTTCATCGAGCTGCGGCCCCGGCGCGACACCGACGGCGAGGAGGTGCCCGCCACGGGGATCCTGCGCGATGGCGACGAGATCGAGGACGCCGTCGAGGCCCCCGAGCTCGAGTTCGTGGCGGAGGAGGCGGTCCAGGTCCTCGCCGGGGTGGTCAGCAACGACCTCGCCGCCCTCATCGAGACGGGCTCCGTGGGCTTCGGCGGCCGGGCGGCCGAGCTCGGGTCCCTGATCGACAGCCTCTCGATCGTGAGCGCCACGATGGCGGACCAGACCGCCAACATCGTGAGCATCATCGACAACCTCGACCGGGCGTCGGCCACCCTGGCCGAGGGCTCCGGGGCGATCGACCAGCTCCTGCTCAACCTGGCCGACACCACCACGGTCCTCGCCGAGAACCGGGAGCTGACGCTGCAGACCCTGCGCGACCTCACCCGGCTCGCCCAGAGCCAGAACGAGCTGGTGTTCCAGCCCTTCCGGGACGATCTCGAGCGCCAGCTGGCGCAGCTCGACGGCCTCCTCGCCGTGGTGGCCGCACAGCGAGACGAGGTGGGAGTGCTCGTCGACTGGCTGGCCGAGTTCACGGTCAAGGCGCAGAAGGGGATCCCCGGGGACTTCGCCCAGGTCTACGGCTGGTTCCAGCCCGCCCCTCAGGATGACGAGCAGTGAGCCGGCGCGTCCTCGTCAACCTCGTGTTCTTCAACGCGGTCTTCCTGGTCATGCTCGTCTGGGCCGCCCAGAACATCATCACGATCGACGCCATCGAGCGGCCCTACGAGATCAGCGGCGACTTCGCCAGCACGTCCGGCGTGCTGCCTGACGCAGAGGTCACCTACCTCGGGGTCCACTACGGCAGGGTCTCCACCGTGGAGCGCATCCCCGACGGCGTCCGCATCACGATGAAGATCGATCGGGGCAAGGAGATCCCTTCGGCTTCCATCGCCAGGATCTTCCGCAAGTCGGCCATGGGTGAGCCCTACATCGACTTCGTCCCGAGCGAGGAGTACGAGGAGGGCGCCACCCCGCCGCTCGAGCCCGGGGACCACGTGCCGATCGAGCGGACCACCGTCCCGCTGGAGTTCTCCGAGCTCCTGCGCTCGGCCAGCGACCTGATCGCCAGCATCGAGCCCGAGACCGTGAGCAGCCTGCTCCACGAGCTGTCCGTCGCCCTCGACGGACGTGGGGACTCGCTGCGCACGATCACCCTCTCGCTGGACGAGCTGACCTCCAGCTTCGTGGAGCGCACCGAGCAGCTCGATCGGCTGACGGAGAACAACACCCGGCTGGTCAGCGTGCTCGCCGATCACCGGCTGAGCCTCGGCGCCTCGATGAGCGATCTGCGAGCCCTCACCGAGGCCCTCCAGCGCATCGACGGGGACATCGACGTCCTCCTCTCGGAGGGCCCGGACTTCCTGCGCACCACGGCCGACCTCGTGGCTGACCAGAAGCAGAACCTCGACTGCCTGCTGAGCGACCTCGATCCGATCCTGCGAGCCCTCGCCGGTCCCGAGCAGCTGGACCAGCTCTCGCACCTGCTCGCCCGCGGACCTCTCGCCTTCGGCTACGCCGCCTCCACGGTCGACCAGGAGGCCGACGGCCCGTGGGTGCGGGTCAACCTGCTGCTGGATCCCGGCGGCGAGCCGCCCGAGCAGTACATCCCGCCCCGGTCGCTCCCCGCCGTGCCCATCGTGCCCGCCTGCGACTCACCGCTGGTGGCCGCCAACGTCACCCCGGCCACCCCGAGCCGACCCGACCACGCCACGGGGGCCGACGCCCCTTCGCCGGCTGACCCGTCGGCCGACGCCGAGCGCCCGGCGTCCGAGGGGGCAGCGGATCCTGCCCCGGGCCCACTCGCCCTCACCGGCGCCGCGGTGGCCCTCGCCCTCGCTGTGGTCCTGGCCGTCGGCGGCCTTGCACTCTGGCGGGCCCGGCGCCTGCCCGCCCCCGGCAACCAGTAGACCGGTGACGGTGACCGACCCGAACCCGGACGCCCAGCCCGAGCTCGCCACTCCACAGCCGGCGGCGCGGAGCCGCGGGACTCCACGCGGGCCGCTGGCGGCTGCGGTGGCGGCAGCCCTCGTGTTCGCGCTGCTCGCCGCCGTCCTGGCCGTGCTCGTCGCCTCGGACGAGGACCCGGCCGACGAGCTCCGTTCCGCCGCCGGCGAGTTCGGCGAGGTACTGGTCACCTACGACCACGCCGACCCGGAGGCCCACCGCGAAGCGGTCGTGGAGCGGTCCACTGCCTCCTTCGCCGACGAGTACGAGAGCGCCTTCGAGGAGGGCCTCGGTGCGCTCATCACCGAGCTGGAGGCCTCGTCGCAGGGGTTCCTGAAGGACGTCTACCTCACCGAGGTCCAGCGGGGCCAGGCCCTCGCCATCGTGGTGCTCGACGTCGAGAGCGACGGCTCCGCCGGTCCTCGTCGGCTCTTCGACGTCTACGTCCGGCTGACCATGATCCAGCTCGACGGGGAGTGGCTGGTCGACGACGTCACCGACCTGTCCTTCGGGGCCGCGGCCGGCGGCGGGAGCGATGTGACCGGCGACACCTCGGCTTCTACGTCCCCCTCGCTACCCTGACGCGCCCGATCGAGCGCCCGGTAGCGACGGTTCCCACCGGAGCCCAGGCCGGGCCTATGATCCCGCCGCACTCCCCCCGATACCCCCTGCGAGGACCCATGGCTGACGACGACGTCATCGAAGACGACCTCGACGAAGAGCTCGACGACGACATCGAGGATGAGCCGGAGGACATCGACGAGGACCTCGACGAGGACCTCGACGACGACCTCGAGGGCGATGCCCTGCTCGTCGACGACGACGAGGTGGTGGACGTCGACGACGAGGAGGACGAGGAGGAAGACGTCGTGCCCGTCAAGGCCAAGCGGGAGGACGAGGGGGACGACGACGAGGACGAGGACGAAGCCGACCCCGACGACGTCGAGGCGGACCTCGACGCCATCCTGAAGGACCGCATCGCGGCCGCCGAGGAGGAGGAGGACGACGAGGAGGACGAGCAGCCCGAGCCCGAGGAGCGCACGGACGGCTCCGGCCGGATCCAGCCGAAGCGCCCCGGGGAGTTCGTCTGCCAGTCCTGCTTCCTCGTGAAGCACCCGAGCCAGCTGGCCGACGCCGACCACCAGCTCTGCGCCGACTGCGTCTGAAGGAGCGACGTGCCCTACTCCAGCATCGTGGTGGGCACCGACGGCTCACCGTCAGCTGAGCGGGCCATCGCACAGGCGGCGTCGCTGGCCGTCGCCGACGGGGCCCGCCTGGTGATCGTGACCGCCTACCACGAGGGCGAGGGCCCGACCCACGACGTGGCCGCTGACGCGGTCCCTGAGGACATCCGCCACGTGCTGACCGACCGCGTGCAGGCCGAGGAGCTGGCCGGCCGGGGGCGCGAGCTGGCCCGGGAGGCGGGCGCCCGTTCGGTGGTCGTCCAAGCGCTGGCCGGCGAGCCGGCCGGCGCCATCATCGAGGCGGCGGCGGACTTCAGCGCGGACCTGATCGTCGTCGGCTCGCGAGGTCTCGACAGCCACGCCCACTTCATCCTCGGCAGCGTCGCCTCGTCCGTGGCCCACCACGCCCCCTGCGACGTGCTCGTCGCCCACACGGTCTGAACGTGGCCCTCCGAGGTGTCGGTCCGGTGCCCGGATCGACCACAATGGGCCGATGACCGACCAGCCCGCCCCCTCGCCCGCCAAATCGCCCGTCGAAGCCGCGCTGGAGACCTTCGTCTACGCCCCCATCGGCCTGCTCTTCGAGGGGTCCACGCTGTTCCCGCAGCTCGTGGAGAAGGGCCGCAGCCAGGTCACCATGGCTCGGATGATCGGCCAGTTCGCAGTGAAGCAAGCCGGCGAGGAGGCCACCAAGGCCGCCTCCAAGCTGTCCGACCAGGCCGCTGGCGTCCTCGACTTCATCGGGGGCAGCGTAACCCCCGTGTCCGAACCCCCTCCGCCCCCAGCGGCTCCGGCGGCGCCGCGCCGATCGGCCGCAACCCGCTCTAAGGCCGACAGCCCGGCCCGGGCGGCTGCCCGCAAGGTCACCAGCGGGGGAGCGGGCACCGCGCGCTCGGTGCCCACCGAGGTGGAGCCCGGCGTGACGGTCGCGGCCCTCGCCATCCCCGACTACGACGGTCTGTCGGCGTCCCACGTCGTGAACCGCCTCGCCGGTCTCAGCCCGGAGGAGCTCGACGCCGTGCGTCGCTACGAGCTGGCCAACCGCGGTCGCAAGACCATCCTCTCCAAGATCGCTCAGCTGCAGTCCTCCTGATGGGAGCTGCGCCGGAGGAGGCCTGCCGGCCGGCCGGGGCGGCCGACCTGCCCCGGTTGTCCGAGCTGGCCGAGGCGGCCGTGGCTGAGCTCTCGGCCGGCCGGGGCGGCCTCGTGTGGGCGAGGACGAGGCCACGCCGGGCACCCTACGGACCGGGGTTCGAAGCCGCGGTCGCCGATCCGTCCGTCCACGTGGTGGTGGGCACCCTCGACGGCGTTGCGATGGCCTACGGCGTCGTCCGAGTGGAGGTCCTGGACGATGGCGGTCGCCTCGGGGTGATCGACGACCTCTTCACCGAGCCGGGCTGCCGGGAGGTCGGCCTCGGCGAGGCGGTCATGGACTCGCTGCTGGCCTGGTGCCGGGAGCAGGGGTGCTTCGGGGTGGACAGCCTCGCCCTCCCCGGCGACCGCCACACGAAGAACTTCTTCGAGTCCTTCGGGCTGGTGGCCCGCGCCATCATCGTGCATCGGAGCCTTCCCTGAGCGGCCAGGTGGTGCTGGCGGTGGGCGCCGTGGTGGTGGACCACGACCGCCTGCTGCTCGTCCGGCGAGGCCACGGACCCTCGGGGGGCCAGTGGGCGGTGCCAGGCGGGCGCGTGGAGGCCGGGGAGACGCTGGCCGAGGCGGTGACGCGGGAGCTGAGGGAGGAGACCGGGCTGGAGGGCGTGTGCGGCGGGCTCCTCGGCGTGGTCGAGCGGATCGACGAGGACCAGCACTTCGTGATCCTCGACTACGAGGTGACCCTCGTCGGCGACGACGAGCCGGTGGCCGGCGACGATGCCGCCGAAGTCGCCTGGGTGGAGCTCCACGACGTCGCCGAGCGCGATCTGGCCGAGGGGATGGCCGAGCTCCTCCACGATGCAGGCATCATCGCCACCTTCACCTGACCACCGGACGTGGCGTCGGTCAGCGGCCCTTCCACTGCGGGGGGCGCTTCTCGATGAAGGCGGTGAGGCCCTCCGAGAAGTCCTCGGAGCTCATGGCCTTCGCGAAGCCCTCGGCTGACATCCTCCACCCGACGTCGTCGGGGGCGTTGGTGGCCTCGAGGACGATCCTGCGGGACTCGCGCACCGCCACGGGTGCGTTGGCGCAGATCTGCTCGGCCAGCGCGACGGCCTCGTCGAGCGCCTGACCTGGCTCGACCAGCCGGTTCACGAGCCCGAAGTGGTGGGCCCGGGTGGCGTCGATGGGGTCCCCGGTCAGCGCGAGCTCCATGGCGAGGTTCATCGGGAGCTTGCGGCCCAGCCGGAAGAGGCCACCGGCGGCCGCCACGAGCGAGCGCTTCACCTCCGGCACGCCGAAGGTGGCGGTGGTGGAGGCGACGACGAGGTCGGCGGCGAGCACCAGCTCGGTGCCGCCGGCGAGAGCGGGGCCGTCCACCGCTGCGATGACGGGCTTGGTCCGCTCCCGTTGGACGAAGCCCCCGAAGCCGCCCTTCGGGGTGGAGAGGCTGCCTGCGTTGCCTGCGTTGATCTCCTTCAGGTCCGCGCCCGCGCAGAACACGGGAGGGACCCCGGTGAGGATCCCGACCCAGATCGACTCGTCCGACTCGATGCGGTCGATGGCGTCCTCGATCCCCTGGGCGACGGCGGCGTTGACCGCGTTTCGGGCATCGGGACGGTTGATGGTGACGACCGCGAAGGGGCCACGCTGCTCATAGGTGACGGACATGCCCGGCACACTACCGACGCCCCGGTAGCCTCTCGCCAGCCGCGTACGGGGCTCGCAGGGCGAGCGCGAGGTGGAGGACGGGAGTGAGTGGTCGAGGTGGGCACCTGCGCTGCCCCTACTGCGAGGCCTACGGCGTCGACCGGCTCTACCTGGGGTCGCTCCGGGCCGATCTGTGCGCCTGCGCGAGCTGCGGAGCCCACTGGGACGAGGATCCCCTGACCGGCGAGGTCCTCGGCCACGGCGACGCCGGCCGGGCCGGCCCAGGGCCCCGGTCGCACCCGCTGGGGCACGGGACACCGGCGTCAGGCCCCTAGGGCGGGCTCGACCCCTCGGTCGAGCGGTCGCCGTCGCCGGCTGATCCCGACAGCTCCGCCGCCGCCGCAGGCTCCTCGGCCGCTGCCGGCTCCTGGGGCGCGGTGGGCTCCTCGGCCGCCGCAGGGTCGTCGGCTGCGGCAGGGGGCTCCTCGGCGGTCGCGGGGTCGTCACCAGGGGGAGGGGCGTCGGCGGGGGGCTTCGCTGCCTCCTCGTCACCGCCGCGGGGCCGGTCCGCCCGGGCACGATCCCCCTGCGGCGCCTTCTTCGCCTTCTTGGCCGGTCGACGGCGCTCCACCTTGGGGCGGGGGGCCGTGGGGTCGGGTTCGATCTCGAAGATGTGGGCGATCTTGGGGATGCGGGTGGCTAGGCGGGCGATCGTGGCCCGCACGTCGGCGTGGAGGTCCTTCGGCAGCGAGGCCGGGATGACCTTGTCGCGGACGGGGGAGAAGGCGAGCGCGTCTAGGACCGCGATCCAGCGCTCGGAGGAGGCCTCGGCGGTCAGCGCCTCGCCGGCCGTGGTGACGAGACGAGCGGAGAGCTCGGGAGGCAGCGGCGCCCCCGCCTTCGGGGGACGGGAGCTGAGGCGGAGCGCCCGTACCACTCGGCCGACGTCGACCGTGGCCGTGAGCTCCTCGAGCCACAGCGCGTGCTCGGCGTCCACGCGGGCGGCGAGCCCTGCCTTCAGCTCGTCGGCCAGGGCACGGGCCTCCGGGTCCTTGCCGGCGTCGCCGGCGGCCGACACCACCGACCGCAGGTCCCTGAGGTCGAGCTGCTCGAGGTCCTTCTTGGCCGCCTCGGCACGATCACGCCACTCGGCCGCCCGCACCTTCGGCACGAGCTTCTCCGCCAGGTCGACCAGTGGCTCGGGTGCGATGGGCGACTCGCCCGCCGCCTTGCGCTCCGCGTTCTGCTTCTCGATGGCCGCCCGCACCGCGGGGAGCCCGCCGAGGACGAGCTGCTCGGCGATGGGCCGCTGCTCCTCGGGAAGTGCCGCGAGCAGGGCACTGCGGTGCACCTTGGCCGCCCGCAAGCGCTTCGCCTTGGGACGCTCCACCGCCGGCATGGGAGGCGGCTCAGGGCGCTCGCGGCGGGGCGGGCCGGCATCCTTGCGGGCGGCGCCTCGGTCGTCCCGGTCGCGACGGTCCCGGCCCCGGCCCTCCCGATCGCGGTCCCGACCCTCGCCGTCCCGACGGGGCCCGCGGCTGCGCTTCCCGCCACGGTCCTCCCGGCGAGGGGCGAGGGCGGTGGTGACGAGCGGCTCGTCTCCCCCCGTGCCGAGCAGCTCCAGGCGCGTCGGCTGCTTGCGCTCGCGCCCTGACGGGATGACGGCGGTGATCTCGATGCCGTCCACGAAGAACTCGGCGTCCACCTTGAGCACGTCGCCGACCTTGGCCTCGGAGGGCAGCACCGCGCTAGGGAGCGTGCCCTTGGGCTCTCGCGCCCCCGCCGCCCTCCAGGTCCAGGTGCCGTCGTCGCGCGCGCTGGTCAGCTCGATGTCGATCCTGCGGGGCATGGGGGTGCGCTCCAGAGCGGTGCTGGCGGGACCCGCCGGCGCGCGGGTCATGGGGGCAACAACCGTACTCCCCACCCCGTGATCCACCCCAACGCACCAGCGCACCTGTGCCCCCATCTACCCTTCGATCTGATGGACCGTCATACATTGGGGTGATGGCAGCGACCTCGCGCATCGGCGGCCCGCCGCTCCCGCTCGGCGAGCGGGTGCTGCTCCCGGGGCGGGGCACCACGTTCGTGCGGGAGGTGGCCGGGCCGCCCGGGGCGACCACGGTGGTGCTGCTCCACGGCTGGGTCGCCAGCGGGGGGCTCAACTGGTTCACCGCGTTCGAGCCGCTGGGCCGGCGGTACCGCGTGCTCGCCCCGGACCTGCGAGGTCATGGCCGAGGGCTCCGTGCCAGGGGCCGGTTCCGCTTGGCCGACTGCGCGGACGACGTCGCCGCCCTGCTGCGCCAGCGCGCCACCGGGCCCGTGATCGTGGTCGGCTACTCGATGGGCGGACCCGTGGCGCAGCTCCTCTGGCACCGCCACCCCGATCTCGTCGCCGGGATGGTGCTGTGCGCCACCTCGGACCAGTTCCTCATCGGCGACCGGGAGAAGATCGTGTTCGCCACCGTGATGGCGGCGGCGGTCGGGACCACCCGCACCGGTCGCCTCCTCGGTCGGGCGCCGTTCCTCCCGAGCTGGACCCGCAGCCTCGCCATCGGTGGGGCGCGCCCCACCCAGCTCCGCACCTGGGCGGCGGCGGAGATGCGCCGCCACGACCTCGTGTCGCTCATGGAGGCGGGGCAGGCCATCGGCAGCTACAGCGCTCGGCGCTGGCTGCGCTTCGTCGACGTGCCCACGGCGGTGCTCGTCACGGAGCAGGACCGGGCCGTGCGGCCCGAGGAGCAGCTGAGGATGGCGGAGTCCATCCCCGGTGCCACGGTGCACCGGATCGACGACGGCCACGTGGCTTGCGTCCGTCCTGCGTTCGGGCTGGTGCTGCGCCAGGCAGTCGACGACGTGGCGGCGCGGGCCCGCCCCAGCCGTCTCGCCGCGGCGACGTGATGCGTCAGGTGGTCACGGTCGCCGCGTAGGGCTCGCAGAGCTTGCAGGCGGTGAGCCCGTCGGCGGTGGTCACGGTGCGCAGCGCACCCTTCCCCGCCACCACCACGCACTCGCGACGATGGGCCATCGTCCCCCGCTCGGTGGCGACGAGCTGACGGGCGGCTGCGTCGGGCACCGAGCCGTTGCTCACGGAGGCACCGCTGGCGCGGCGGGTGCTCCGGCCGGACGCGGCCACCTGCTCGGTCAGCGCCTGGAGCGCCTCGAGCACGGCGCTCGACTGGGCCCGCTGCTCCTTCACCAGCTGGGTCATCCAGTGGGCGAAGTAGAGGAAGGCGCCGAGGAACACCATCCCGAGGCCGAGGAGGCCACCGGAGATGAGGTACGGGAGCTGCTCGAACACGTACGGCGTGTGGGAGGCCCCCCACCACCCGAGCAGCACGACGATGACCCCGAGCGGAGCGATGACCCCGCCCGCCACCATGAGCATCCGCTCGTCGAGCCGGAGGGCGGTGCCCCCCACGCGGAGGGTTCGCACCCCCTCCGCGAAGCGGGCATCTCGCTCGGCCCGGGCGGGGGCCACGGAGGGACGTGGCTCGGCAAGCGGGGACGGGTCGGCAGGCTCGGCAGCGAGCGGGGTGCGGCGGCGGGTGGGGCTGATCACACGGGCCTTCCGGGCGGCGGGGGCTCGTCGAGCCCGTACGGACAGGAAGCTGACGATGCGGCGAGGACGCTGTCGGCCAGGCGGGAGGACCCGAGACCGAACAGGGGAGAGGCCGCGAGGGCCAAGGCGACGAGGATGGCGGGGACGGCACCGCTCAGGGCGTTCGCGATCGGCTCCACCGGGACGGTGGTGCCGCCGGTGCTGTTCGATGGGCCGGCCGGCAGCGGCGCCACGGGGGTGGCGAAGCCCGGGTCGGCCAGCGACGGCGCGTCGCCCAGGGGTGGCACGTCGACCGGCGCGAGCGGGGGAAGGGCCGGGGCCTCGAAGGCCGGGAACGGGGGGGTGGCGAGCGCGGTGACGGTGCCGGGAGCCAGGTTCAGCTCCTGCACGTGGTTCTCGGCCAGGAAGGTGACGGGGTTCGGGATCGGGCCGAGGGAGGGCTTCAGCTCGGGAGGGATGGCGTCGATCAGCTGGCGCAGCTCGGCCTGGGACTTGCCCTCGTAGCGGAACCGCAGGGAGAGCCCGCTCGAGATCCTCGTGGCGGCCCCGCTGTCGGCCTGCTCCTCTACGGGCGACGCGACCGAGATCGTGAGCCCGGCTTGGGCGAGGAGGTCGTCCAGCTGCGGCCGGACCTGGCCGAGCACGGGGGCCAGCGCCTCCTGGACCGGCCCGAGGGCGTCACCGAGGGGGCCGCCCAGCGCACCGAGCGGACCGCCCGCGGGGTCGTCCGAGGGCGACTCGGCCAGCCGCAGCCCGTCTCCGTCCAGCTCGGCGGCCAGGCCCAGGACCCGGACGCCGCTGGCCACCGTCCCCCCGGACGTGGAGCCGCCGGCGCCGTCATGGGCCGCCACCAGGTCAGTCACCAGGGAATCGATCGTGATGAGGCCGGTGAGGATGCTGATGTCGCCCAGCTCCACCCGGGTGCGGGCGAGGGCCAGCTCGCCCTCGATCGACGAGCGGGTGGCCGCCGTGATGCTCCCCACCTCGATGAGGGGCGCGGCGGGGATGGCGGGGAAGGAACCCTCCGCCTGCACACCGAGCTCACCGCTGGTGACCCGCTGCACGGCCGGCCCCTGCGACTCGTCGACCTCGGTGGGGCCGGTGGGATAGAAGGCCTCCGCCTTGATCGGCCAGGGAGGCACGGAGTCCTCGGAGCCCCCGCCGCTCTGGGCGATGAGGACCCCGAGGTCGGCGAGGAGTGGACCGGGGTAGGCGAGGCCGGCCAGCCCGTACCCGAGCGGCCCGTTCGAGAACCGGGTGGCGGTCTCCGGAAGCGTGAGGTCGAGGATGGGGGCTCCGCCGGGGAGGATGCCCTCGAGCTCGTACGTGCTCTGGACGCCCACGCCGCGCGCTTCGAGCTGGTACACCCCGAACAGCTCCTCGCCGGTGGGCCCCGTGGCGGTGAGGTCGCCGCCATCCTGGGCGACGGCACCGGGGCCAGCTCCGAAGCCGAGGAGCGACGCCACGGCGACCAGCAGCGCCAGGCGCCGGCGCCGCCCCACCACAGTGCGTCGGTCAGACGAGCGCATCGACCACCTCCGGTCGTGACGTCGTGGAGCCCGTTGCCGGCGCGCGAGCGGGCTGGCGGCCCGAGGGAGCGGGTGCGGCGGGCGTGGGGTCAGCGGCGGGCCTGCGCCGCTCCGCCAACCGGGCGAAGAGGAGCCCGGCCATCCCGTTGGGCTGCTTGCCCAGCGCGAGGGCGGTCACTGCGATCGCCGCGAACACCAGCCCGGCCAGCTCCTTGGCCTCGGACTGCACGAGGGGCAGCAGCGCGAAGAGCGCCCCGCCCAGGAGCGCGCCGGTGACGGTGGTGATCCCGCCCACGAAGGCGAAGAGGAAGAGCAGGACGTTGTAGAGCGGCTCGAAGTCGAGCTGGCCGGCGGTGAAGCCGAGGCCGCCGTACAGCGCACCGGCGAGGCCGGCGATGGCCGACGAGAGCGCGAAGACGGCCAGCTTGGTGCGGCGGACGTCGAGGCCGAGCGTCGCGCAGGCGGCCTGGCTGTCCCGCATGGCGGCCAGGCGGCGGCCGAACGGTCCGCGACGCAGCGCGAGCACCCCGATCGCGACCAGAGCGAACACCAGGCCGCAGAGGGCGGTGAAGGCCTGGTCGCCGGAGAAGTCGAGGCCGAGCACCTCCAGCCGCCCGACCTGCACGCCGCCGCTGCCGTAGATGCGGGAGTCCTGGAAGATCACGTCCCGGCTCACCTGCGCAAGGGCGAACGTGACCAGCGCCAGGTACAGGCCCTGGAGGCGCAGGGCCGGCAGCGCGACGACCACGCCGAAGGGCACCGCGATCGCGGCGGCAGCCCCCATCCCGACGATGCTGTCGCCGCCTCCCACCTTGGCCATGGCGAAGGCCCCGAGCCCGAAGAACACGTACTGGGCGAGGGAGATCTGGCCCGAGTAGCCGGTCAGCACCACGAGGGAGAGCAGCAGCGTGGCGTAGACGAGCGCCCGGTTGAGGTCGAGCAGGTAGTCGCCGGCCACCCCGGCGAGCACGGCCATCGCGGGCACGAACACGGCGGCTCGGACCAGCGACGCCGGGAGGCTGGGCACGCCGGGGGTGTCCCGGCCCACGATCCGGCCGACGGAGAGCTTGGCATCGGGGAGCGCCATGAGGACGAGGAAGAGGAAGATGCCCGGCACGCCGACCTGGAGGTTCGTCCAGACCTCGTCGCCGCGGGGGAAGCCGATCTTGGCGTAGGCCTGGACGAGACCGAGCACGAGCCCTCCCGCGAAGGTGAGGGTCAGGCTGCGGAGACGTCCGAACACGGCGGCGCCGTAGGCGGCGAGCACGAAGAAGGTGAGGTTGATGGCGTCGAGGGCGCCGATCGACGGGGCGTAGAGCACGCCGGCCACGGCCGCCAGCACCGATCCCAGGATCCAGCTCGTGCGGGCGATGCGGACCGGCGGGGCGCCGTTGAGCGCCGCAAGGTCGGGGTTGTCGACCACCGCTCGCATCGCCACGCCCATCCGACTCGAGGTGAGGAGGACCCGGAGGCCGACCGCCACCACGATCGCGGTGACGAGGAAGGCGAGGTCGTCCCATCGGACCCGAGCGCCACCGATCACCACCGAGCGATCTCCGAAGAGCGGGCCCAGGGTGCGCTGGATCCCGTCGGACTGGAAGCCGTACTGCGCCACACCGATGAGGAGGATCGTCAGGGCGATCGTGACCGTGAGGCTGGTACCGGGCGCGGCGTTGCGGAAGCTGCGCATGATGCGCTCCAGGAGGAGCCCGACCAGGGGTGCCATCACGCCGATCACGAGCAGGAGGCCGATCGGCGCCGGGAGGCCCATGTCGACGGTGAGCTGGTAGTAGGCGAACGCGCAGATCATGCCGACCGCCCCGTGGGCGAAGTTGAAGACGCCCGTGGTGGTGTAGGTGAGCACGAGCCCGCTGGCGGCCACGGCGAACACGCAGCCTGCGGTCAGCCCGATGATCGTGAACTGCAGGAACGTGGCCCCGTCGCCCGCGTTCGTGTAGGCGCTCCGGACGAGCCAGAGGGTCGCGAGGGTGCCGACGACCACCCCGGCGAGGAGGCGCCGGTCGGCCCGGAGCCGCGCGACGGCGCTGCTCAACAGACGAACCCCTTGGCGGGGTGCTTCTTGACCCACTTGCCGCCCTCCACGGCGATGATGTGGTAGCAGCCGGTGTTCTTCTTCTGGGCCGGGTTGATCTTGCCCACCGCCCCGTTGGCCTCGAAGGCGGTGAGCTTGGACAGCTCCGCGATGATCTTGGCCTGGGTGGGGTCGGGGCCGGCGGCCCGCAGGGCGGTCACGAACATGTCGGCGGCCACCCAGCCCACGAGGGCGAAGAAGTCCACGTCCTGTCCAGGGGCGGTACGGGCGTACCACTCGTTGAACTGGGCCATGGCCGGGTTCTGGCCTGCCTCCTCGGGGATGGCGAAGATGAGGCCGACCCTGGTGCCCTCGGCCGCTTTGCCGGCCAGCTGCAGGAACTTCTGGCCGTACACCTGCGCACCGTAGAAGGGCACCTTGGGGAAGTAGCCGACGCTCTCGAAGGAGCGGGCCAGGTTGGACATGGCGTTCACCTCGGCCACGGTGATCACGAAGTCCACCTTGGTGCTCTTCATGTGGTTGGCCTCGGTGTTGAAGTTCGTGGCGGTGGGGGAGACCGCGTACACGTTCTCGTCGGCCACCGGGATGCCGGCCCGCTGGAAGTCGATCTTGTACGAGTTGGCCTGGTTCACGCCGGTGGCGACGTTCTGGTAGAAGATCGCTGGCTTCTTGATCCCGTCGGTCCGCTTGAAGTACTCGAGGATCCCGGCCAGCCCGTTGCCAGCCTGGGGGTTCGGGTCGATCGGGTTGGGCGAGAAGTTGTTCTTGGCCGCCACCCGGGGCTTGGTGGTGGCGAGCGAGACGTCCGCGATGCCCTTCGCATCGATCACCGGTGCCCCGCCGTCGTCCACCACGGAGACGCTCCCGACGAGCGCCAGGACCTTGTCGGCCATCTTCTCGGTCTCGGAGCGGTTGGTGGCGGACTGGAACCGGTCGTCGGCCACCACCATCTTGATCTGCCGCCCGCACACGCCGCCCTGGCTGTTGACCATGTTCAGGTAGGCCTTGGCGCCGTTGATGCCGGTCTGGCCGAAGCCCGGCACGAGCCCCGACAGCTGGCTCACGTTGCCCACCGTGATCTCGGTCGGGGAGACCCCCGGTCCGGTGGCGGAGCCGGGACGGCAGGCCCCGTCGCCTCCGGCCGCGGCCGGCCCGGCCGCGCCACCGCCGCCTCCGGCCGCGGCGGGCCCTGCGCTCGCCCCGCCGTCCCCGGTGCCGTCGGGCCCGGCCGCCACCGTGTCGACGGTGGCGCCTCCGCCCACCGTCACGTCCGTGACCTCGCCCGACCCGCCGAGGGACCCGTCGCCGGAGACGCTCGCCGACAGCGCGAGCGCCCGCTCCTCCTCGCTGAGGCGCGACCCGCAGGCCGCGGCGGACACCAGCAACGAGAACGCCAGCACCACTCGGGTGAGCTTCGGCATGCGCAACGCAGCGATCCTCCTTGGCGCCCGGGAGGCCCGGGGCGGCGCCGTCTTCCCTGGTGGTGCAGTTCGCCGCCCGGCAGCCCCGCTCCTGCCGTCGCACCGCGCGATCTGACGGTGTGTTAGAAACGCGGCCCTGGACCGCACCGGGGGGACGACCAGGTAGATGCAGATCGCCTACACCGCAGAGCAGGAGGCGCTGAAGGCCGAGCTGCGGGCCTACTTCGCCGATCTCATGACGCCCGAGGTGGAGGCCGAGGCGGCCAACGGGGACACGGGGGGACCCGCCTGCCTGGAGGCCGTCCGCCAGATGGGGCGCGACGGGTGGCTCGGCATCGGCTGGCCCGAGGAGTACGGCGGGCAGGGCCGCACCGACGTCGAGCAGTTCATCTTCTTCGACGAGGCGTGGCGGGCCGGAGCCCCGATCCCGTTCCTCACCATCAACACGGTGGGCCGCACGATCATGGAGTTCGGCTCCGAGGAGCAGAAGCGCGCCTTCCTGCCGAAGATCCTCGCCGGCGAGCTCCACTTCTCCATCGGCTACACCGAGCCCAGCGCCGGCACGGACCTCGCCTCGCTCACCACCCGAGCGGTCAAGGACGGCGACGAGTGGGTGATCAACGGGCAGAAGACCTACACCTCGCTGGCCAGCTACGCCGACTACATCTGGCTCGCCGCCCGAACCGACCCCGAGGCCCCGAAGCACCGGGGCATCACGATCTTCCTCGTCCCCACCACCGATCCCGGGTTCTCGTGCACGAAGATCGAGACGATGGTGAACGCCAGCACCTACCAGACCTTCTACGACGACGTCCGCGTCGGCGACGACGCCATCGTCCACGGCCTCCACCGGGGTTGGGACCTGATCGTCAACCAGCTCAACTACGAGCGGGTGTCGCTCGGTCCCCCGGGCATGGTGGAGCGGGTGTTCGACGACGTGGTCGCCTGGGCCCAGGCCACCAAGCACCCCGATGGCGGTCGGGTGGCGGACCAGGAGTGGGTGCAGCTCAACCTCGCCCGGGTCCACGCCCGGCTCGAGTTCGTCAAGCTGATCAACTGGAAGGTGGCTGCCTCCGGAGGGGCCGCCCCCGCCGATGCCAGCGCCACGAAGGTCTTCGCCACGGAGTTCTACACGGAGGCCTACCGGCTCCTCATGGAGGTGCTGGGACCCACCGCCGTGCTGGACCGCGGCTCGCCCGGGGCCGCCCTGGCCGGGCGGCTGGCACGTGCCTGCCAGGGCACCCTGATCCTGACCTTCGGCGGCGGCGTGAACGAGGTGCAGCGGGACCTCATCGCCCTCTTCGGGGCCGGCCTCCCGCGGGTGCCGAGGAGCTGACGGTGGACTTCGAGCTCGACGACGCCCAGCAGGAGATCCAGGCCCTCGCCGCCCGGATCGTGGGGGATCGCCTGGCCCCCGAGCAGCTCCGCCAGCTGGAGCGCGCCGGCACCTGGTTCGCCCGCGACGTCTGGGAGGAGCTGGGCCGCACCGGGCTCCTCGGCCTGGCCCTGCCGGAAGCCCACGGCGGCGGCGGCCTCGGGCTGCTGGAGGCGTGCCTGGTGGCCGAGGAGCTCGGACGGGCCGCCGCCCCCCTCCCGTACCTGCCGGTGGTGGTCGGGGCCGGGCTGGCGCTCGCCCGCTTCGGCTCCTCGGAGCAGCAGGCCCGGCACCTACCGGGGCTCGCGGCCGGGGCGTCGATCGTCACCGTCGCCCTGCACGAGCCCGTAGAGGTGGCCGTGCCCGTCGTGCCCACCACCCAGGCCATCGCCGACGGCGGCGGCTGGCGGCTGCACGGCGAGAAGGTGGTGGTCTCCGCCCTCGGCGAAGCCGAGGCCGTGCTGGTCCCGGCCCGCACCGGCGACCACGCCAGCACCCTCTTCCTCGTCGAGCCCACCGCATCCGGCGCCACGGTGGTCGAGGAGGTGGCGATGACCGGCGAACCGCTCGCCACGCTGCTCCTCGACGGCGTCGAGGTCGGACCCGACGCGGTGGTCGGTACCGTCGGCGGCGGGCACGAGGCCACGTCGTTCATCGAGTCGCGCCTCGTCGCCGGGGCGTGCGCCATGCAGACCGGCGTGTGCGCCGGCGCCCTCGCGCTCACCGCCAGCTACGTCAGCACCCGCGAGCAGTTCGGGGTGCGGCTGGGGACGTTCCAGGCCGTTGGCCAGCGGGTCGCCGACGCCTACATCGACACCGAGGCGGTCCGCCTCACCGCTCGGCAGGCGGCCTGGCGGCTCGATGCCGGACTGGAGGCTGACGACGCGCTCATGACCGCCAAGTTCTGGGCCGCCGACGGAGGCCACCGCGTCGTCCACGCGGCCCAGCACCTCCATGGCGGCATCGGGGTGGACCTCGACTACCCGGTCCACCGGTACTTCCGCATCGCCAAGGTCCTCGAGCTGCTGCTCGGGGGCGCCACGCCGTCCCTGCGTCGCCTCGGCTCGCTGCTCGTCAGCGCACCGGCGGGGTCCTGATCGCCTTCCACCGCACCATCGCACCTTTCCGCTCAACCCAAGGGGGAACCTGCTCGTGACCACCAAGGCACGCACCCGCACCGCCATCCTCGTGCTCCTCATGCTCGTCGCGGCGGCCTGCTCCCGAGACGAGGCGGCCGGCACCGACGACGCCGAGGGCACCACCACCGAGGCACCCGCGGACGACGGCGGCGACGGCGGCGGGGGCGCCACCTCGATCGAAGAGGGCGGCTTCGGTGACCTCGAGGCGGTGTGCCAGGACGGCGACGCCTCCGGGGCCACCGCTCCGGGTGTGACCGACACCGAGATCGTGGTGGGCACCGTCACCGACAAGGGCAGCACCGCCGTCCCGGGCCTCAACGAGGAGATGTACGACACCGCGGTGGCGTTCACCGAGTGGTGCAACGAGCAGGGCGGGATCCTCGGCCGCCAGCTGGTGCTCTCAGATGCCGACGCCAAGCTCTTCGAGTACGAGCCGGCCATGACCGAGGCCTGCGACCGCGACTTCGCGCTCGTCGGCGGCGGAGCGGTGTTCGACGACGACCCCAACGGCGTGCGGGTCGGCTGTGGGCTGCCCAACATCGCCGGCTACGTGGTGTCGGCCCCGGCGCGCGTCGCCGACCTGCAGGTCCAGCCGATCCCCAACCCGATCTTCAACATCAGCATGGGCCGCTACAACGCCGCCAAGGCGCAGTACCCCGATGGCATCTCCAAGTTCGCCGTGATGGCCTCGGCGCTCCCCTCGGTCCTCCTCGTGAAGCAGCAGACCATCGAGACGGCCGAGAAGATGGGCTACGAGCTCGTGTACGAGGTGGACTACCAGACCCAGGGCGAGACCGGGTGGGCCAACTTCGTCCGGGAGATGCAGGCCGCCGACGTGAAGATCCTCGACTTCATCGGCCAGCCCCAGAACCTCGTCCAGCTCACCCAGGAGATGGACCTGGCCGGCTGGTACCCCGACGTGATCCTGCTGTCGGGCAACTTCTACGACGACCTGTTCCGCCAGAGCGGCGGCGCCACCGCCGGCAACCTCTACATCCAGTCCGTCTTCCACCCGCTGGAGATGGCGTCGGAGAACAAGGCCACCCAGGACTACCTCGACCTCATGGCCCAGTACAACCCCGACGGGAAGGTGGCGCTGCTCGGGATGCAGAGCATGTCCTCCTGGCTGCTGTTCGCGAAGGCGGCCACGGCGTGCGGCTCCGAGCTCACCCGCGAGTGCCTCCTCGACGAGGCGCGGGCGCAGTCCAACTGGACCGCCGGCGGGCTCCACGCCCGCCAGACCCCCGGCAACACCGAGCCGAGCCCGTGCATGCTCATCCTCGGCGTCGACGCTGACGGCTTCATCTACAACGAGGAGGCCACCAACCCCACGGAGGGCGATGGGCTCTTCAACTGCGATCCGTCGAACGTGGTGGAGATGACCGGCGACTACGGGGTGCCTCGCCCCGAGGCCTGATCGTCGCCTCGCCAGCTGATGCACGACCTCCTCAGCAACACCATCCTCGGGCTGGCCACCGCATCGATCTTCGCCCTGGCGGCGAGCGGTCTGGTGCTCACCTACACCACCACGGGCATCTTCAACTTCGCCCACGGTGCCATCGGCATGCTCGGGGCCTTCGGGTACTGGCAGCTGCACGTCGGGTGGGGGTGGCCGATCCCGGTCGCCCTCGCCGGCGTGCTGCTCGTCGCTGCCCCTCTGCTCGGCCTCGTGATCGAGCGCGTCATCATGCGCGGCCTCCACGACGCCCCGGAGACGGTGCGGATCGTGGTGACGGTGAGCCTCCTCATCGCGCTCCTCGGCATGGGGCAGTGGGCGTGGAGCCCGAAGACCGTGCACCGGGCCCCGCTGCTCTTCGCCGGCTACAAGGTCACGATCTTCGACGTCAACCTCACGTGGCACCACCTGAGCGCCTTCTTCGTGGCCATCGCGGTCGCCGTCGGCCTTCGCCTGCTCCTCTACCGGACCCGCCTCGGCCTCGACATGCGGGCCACGGTCGATAGCCGTCCGCTCACGATGCTGCACGGGGCCCGCCCGGACCGGGCCGCGGCGGCGGCCTGGGCCATCGGCTGCGCGCTGGCCGCGCTGGCCGGGGTGCTCATCGGACCGCTCGGCGGCCAGCTCTCGCACGTCAACCTCACGCTCCTCATCGTGAGCGCCTACGCAGCCGCGGTGATCGGTCGCCTGCGCAGCCTCCCCATGACCTTCGCCGGGGCGGTGTTCCTCGGGCTCGCCGACTCCTATGCCATCGGGTACCTGCCCACCGGAAACGCCTACCTCACGACCTTTCGGTTCGTGATCCCGGTCGTGGTCCTCTTCGTGGTGCTGCTGGCGCTCCCCAACCCCCAGCTGAGGACCCGCTCGTCCGGAGCCTCCCGGGAGGAGATCCCGATGCCCCCGTGGCGGACGGCCGCCTTCACGGCGGGCGGCATCGTCGCCGCCGGCCTGGTGCTGGCCGGGCTGCTCGGGGACGCCGATGCGCTGCGGGCGACGCGGATCTTCGGCGTGGCGCTCATCGCGCTCAGCCTCATCCCGCTCACCGGGTTCGGCGGCCAGGTGTCCCTTTGCCAGATGAGCTTCGCCGCCATCGGCGCGCTGGTCATGGCCCACCACGGGCACGGCGGCGACCCGCTCGCCCTCCTCCTGGCGGCCGTGGTCTGCGCCGTCGTCGGAGCGCTCGTCGCCCTGCCGGCCCTGCGGCTCTCGGGGCTCTACCTGGCCCTTGCCACCGCGGCCTTCGCCGTGTTCCTCGACCGATGGATCTTCCTCATGCCGGCCTTCGAGGTGGGCGGCACCACGATCCGGATCTTCGAGGGTGGCGTGATCGCGGTGGCGCCCCTCGACCTGCCGGGGCTCGACACCCGCGACCCCCAGACCCTCGTGGCCGTCCTGGCGGCCGTGCTGGCGCTCGGGTACCTGCTGGTGGTGGCGGTGCGGCGCAGCACCTTCGGTCAGCGCCTGCTGGCCATGAAGGACAGCCCCGCCGCGTGCGCGACCCTCGGCCTCGACCTCACCCGCCTCAAGCTTGCCGTCTTCGCCCTGTCGGCATCGATGGCGGGCGTCGGCGGCGCCCTCTACGCGGGCACGCTCGGCTCGGTGAGCCCGGAGCGGTTCAGCCTCTTCGAGAGCCTGCCGCTGCTGCTGATCACCGTCGTCGGCGGCATCGCGTCGGCCTCCGGGGCCGTCTTCGCGGGCATCCTGCTCGGCGGGTTCCCGATCGCGATCGCGGTCTGGCCCTTCCTCGAGAACCTCAACCGGATCCTCCCGGGCACCATGGGCATCGCCCTGGGCCGCAACCCCAACGGTGCGGTGCGCGACGTGTCGGCCGGGTACGCGGTGCTGCAGCGGGCCCCGATCGCGCTCGCCGGGCTGCTCCTCAGCGTGGCCGTGGCGGTCGCCGCCGCCCTGACCGGTGCCATCACCGGGTGGAACCTCCTCGTGGCGCTCGTCGTGGCGCTCGTCGTGTGGCCGATGGTCGGGGAGCGGATGGTCGGCCCGCTCCACGACGACGCCCAGCGCCCGGACCCCCGCGCGCCCGCACCTCTGGAGTGGGCTGGGCTGACCGAGCCGCTGACCGAGGAGCAGCTGGCCGAGGTGGACGCCGTCCTCGGGGTCCAGGACCGCCTGGACGAGCTGTCGTCGGTGGCGGCCGGGGGTGAGCGAGCGTGAGCGCGCTCGAGGTCGTCGACGTCACCGTGACCTTCGGGGGCCGGGCTGCGCTGCGGGCCGTGGACCTCAGCGCCGAGGCCGGGGAGATCACCGGCCTCATCGGCCCGAACGGAGCCGGCAAGACCACCCTGTTCAACGTGGTCTGCGGGCTGCAGGCACCCGACGACGGCACGGTCCTGCTGAACGGGACCGACGTGACCCGGCTGGCACCGTTCAAGCGCGCCCGCCAGGGGCTCGCCCGGACCTTCCAGCGCCTGGAGCCCTTCGGGCTCCTCACCGTGCGGGAGAACGTGCGGCTGGCCGCCGGCCTCCGCCGACCCGACCGCGCCGACCGCACCACCGACGAGCTGCTCGCCCGGCTCGGGATCGCCGAGCTCGCCCACGTCCGGGCCGATCGCCTCCCCACCGGGCAGGCCCGGGTGGTGGAGCTGGCCCGAGCGATGGCGACCGAGCCCAGCGTGCTGCTCCTCGACGAGCCGGCCAGCGGCCAGGACGAAGGCGAGACCGCCCGGTTCGCGGAGGTCCTGCGCGAGGTGGCCGAGGGTGGGGTGGCGGTCGTCCTCGTCGAGCACGACATCCAGCTGGTCATGGACGTCTGCAAGACGATCCACGTCCTCGACCTGGGCACCCGGCTGGCGTCCGGGGCCCCCCGCGCCATCCAGCAGGACCCGGCCGTCGTGTCCGCCTACCTCGGGCAGGCATCATGACCGTCCTCCTCCAGCTTCGGGGCGTGGCGGCGGCCTACGGCGCCATCGAGGTCCTCCACGGCATCGACCTCGAGGTCGACGCCGGCACCGTCCTCGCGGTGCTCGGCCCCAACGGCGCCGGCAAGACGACGCTGCTCAACGTTGTCGCCGGCCTCCACCCGCCGTCGAGCGGGTCGGTGCGCCTGGCGGGGCACCGCATCGACGGGGTCAGGGCCGACGCTCTGGCTCGGGCCGGCGTCTGCCTCGTCCCCGAGGGCCGGGGCATCTTCCCCAACCTCTCGGTGGTGGAGCACCTCCGTATGGCGACCCACTCCGGGCGGCCCCTGCGGGCCATCGAGGAGGAGACCTACGAGCGGTTCCCACGGCTGCGGGACCGTCGAGCCCAGCTGGCCGGCACCATGTCCGGCGGGGAGCAGCAGATGCTGGCCCTCGCCCGCGGCCTGGCCACCAAGCCGGCGCTCCTCCTCCTCGACGAGCTCTCGATGGGCCTCGCCCCGCTCATCGTGGAGGAGCTCTACGGCCAGGTGGCCGCCATCGCCTCGACCGGCGTGTCGATCGTCGTGGTGGAGCAGTTCGCCCACGCCGTGCTCGGCGTGGCCGACCGCGCCGCCATCCTCGTGAACGGCCGCATCCACGCCGTCGGCACCCCCGCCGAGATCGAAGGCGACCTCACGAGCGCCTACCTGGGCGCCCGCCCCCCCGCCCCCGTCGACTGACCCCAGGAGCCAGCACCCATGACCGCCCCCGACCGCATCGAGCAGCTGAAGGCAGACCTCGAGGAGCTCCGGATCAAGGACCCCTCGGCATCTGCCGACCGCACCGCCGTCCGCCTCGGCCTCCTCGGGCTCGTCGTCGGGGTGGGCCTCGGGATCGTGGCCTACACGATGTCGCACGGCACCACCGACCCCCTGGCCCAGCGCGACGCGACGGTCCTGGCGCTCATCGGCGTGGCGGTCGCGGTCTCGGGCGCCGCCCTCTACCTGAAGGGGGCCCTGGCCGGGTTCCTTCGGTTCTGGCTCGTGCGGGACCTCCACGAGCGTCGGCTGCAGACCGACCGGATGCTCGAGGCCCTCGCCGGAGGGGAACGAGCGCCCGGCGGCGAAGTTCCCTGACATGGCGCTGCTGGAGGTGCGAGGGGCGAACGTCCGCTTCGGCGGTCATGCCGCCGTCCGAGATGTCGACCTCGACGTGGAGGCGGGCGAGATCACCGGGCTCATCGGCCCCAACGGGGCCGGCAAGACCACCACCTTCAACGTCATCACGGGCCTCCAGGAGACCGTGAGCGGCAAGGTCCTGCTGGACGGGCGTGACCTCACCGGGACCAAGGCGCACGTGCGGGCCCGGGCCGGCATCGCCCGCACCTTCCAGCGGCTGGAGGTGTTCGGCTCGCTCACGGCGCGAGAGAACGTCCTGACGGCGGCCGAGATCCGACGGTCCTGGTCGCGCGACCACCACGACGATCCCGCCGCCGTGGCCGACGCGCTCCTGGAGCGCATCGGCATCGCCCACGTGGCGCACGAGCGGGTGGACGCCATGCCCACCGGCCTGGCCCGGCTCGTCGAGCTGGCCCGAGCGCTCGCCACGCGACCGAAGGTGCTGCTCCTCGACGAGCCGGCCAGCGGCCTGGACGAGACCGAGTCCGAGCGCTTCGCCGAGCTGCTCCTCGACCTGGCCGCCGAGGGCATGGCCATCCTCCTGGTGGAGCACGACGTCCAGCTGGTGATGCAGGTGTGCCGCCGGGTCTACGTGCTGGACTTCGGTGCCATCCTCGCCGCCGGCACGCCCGAGGAGGTCCAGCAGGACCAGGCGGTGCTCGACGCCTACCTCGGCAGCCCCGACGAGGTGCTCGCGTGACCATGCAGGACGACGCCGCCGTGGTGCCGCCGGCCGGCTCGCCGGTGCCTGCGCTCGAGCTCGTCGGTCTCCGGGCCGCCTACGGTCGGATCGAGGTGCTCCACGGGGTCGACCTCGTGGTACCACGGGGGAGCGTCGTCGCGCTGCTCGGTCCCAACGGCGGCGGCAAGACCACCACGCTGAAGGCAGCCAGCGGGCAGCTCACCCCCACCGGCGGCTGCGTCCACATCGCGGGACGCCACGTCAACGGGGCCGACCCGGACGCGCTGGCCCGCATCGGCGTGTGCACCATCCCGGAGGGCCGGGGCGTCTTCCCCAACCTGACCGTGCGGGAGAACCTGCGCATGGTCACCTTCGCGGGCGTGGAGATGGACCAGGTGGAGGAGCGCGCCTACGCTCAGTTCCCCCGGCTCGGCGAGCGTCGCCACCAGCTGGCCGGGACGATGTCCGGCGGCGAGCAGCAGATGCTCGCCATGGCCCGAGGGCTGGCCACCGACCCGGCGCTGCTGTTCCTCGACGAGCTGTCCATGGGCCTGGCCCCGCTGATCGTGG
>JBKHYD010000007.1:0-6730 GCA_046565645.1 Acidimicrobiia bacterium
CCCCTCCACCTGAGGAGCGGTGGCAGAGTCCGGTTGAATGCGCATCCCTGCTAAGGATGTGACGGGGGCAACCTCGTCCGTGGGTTCAAATCCCACCCGCTCCGCTCGATCCGCCGCCTCGTGCCCAGTGCGCCGGCGGCGGTCCCGCGCTCGGGGCCAGACTGGCCCGGTGGCCGACCTGCTGATCCGCGGCGCCGAGGTGCTGGGCCCCTCCGGGCCGGTGCGACGGGACCTCGCCATCGTCGACGGGGTGGTGACCGAGGCGGCGGCGCCGGGGTGCGAGGAGCTCACCGCGGACGGCCTGGTCGCGGCACCGGGGTTCGTCGACCTGCAGTGCAACGGCGGTCACGGGATCGACCTGGCCAGCGAGCCCGAGCGGCTTTGGGAGCTGGGCGCCCGGCTGCCCCGCCACGGCGTGACGGCTTGGCTGCCCACCATCGTCACGAGCCGGCCCGAGACCACCGACCGAGCCCTGGCGGCGCTCGCCGCCGGGCCGCCCGAGGGCTGGCAGGGGGCCGTGCCGCTCGGGCTGCACCTCGAAGGCCCGTTCCTCTCACCGGCGCACCGCGGCGCCCACGACCCCCGCCTCCTGTGCGCCCCCGACCCGCGGCGGGCGGAGGGGTGGAGCCGGAGGGCCGGGGTGGCGGTCGTGACCCTGGCCCCGGAGGTGCCGGGGGCGCTGGAGCTCGTGGCGGCGCTGGTGGCCCGAGGCGTAGTGGTGTCGGCCGGCCACACGGGTGCCAGCGCGGCCGAGGCGCGCGCCGCGGTGGGCGCGGGGGTGACGTGGGTGACCCACCTGTGGAACGCGATGGCCCCGCTGCACCACCGCGAGCCGGGCCTGGTCGGGGTGGCGATGGCGGACGAGCGCCTGCGGGCCGGCCTCATCGCCGATGGCATCCACGTCGACCCGGCCGTCGTGTCCCTCACCGCGGCCGCGATGGGGGAGCGGCTGGTGCTGGTCACCGACGCCGTCAGCGCCCTCGGCCTCCCGCCCGGGACGCACCGGCTCGGGACGGTGACCGTCGAGGTGGGGGAGGGCCGGGGCGTCAGGCTCCCGGACGGAACGCTGGCGGGGAGCGACCTCGCCATGGACCAGGCCGTGCGCAACCTCATGGCCTTCGCCGGGTGGCCGCTCGCCGACGCGGTCGGCGCGGCGTCGGCGGCCCCGGCGGCCGTGCTCGACGACCCGACGAGGGGTGGTCTGGCTCCGGGCCAGCGGGGCGACGTGGCGCTCCTCGACGAGCGGGGCCTGGTGACGGCGACGGTCGTGGGCGGCCACCTCGTCCACCAGGGCCCCGAGGCGCCAACCCCACACCACTGAGCGACCCACGCGACCACCAGCCGGCGGCGGGGAGCTCATCCCGCACCGGACCGGTTCGCCGCTGGGCGGATCGGCCCATGTCGGCACGCCCGGCACCTGGGTACGCTCCCGGCGGGCGAGGAGGGTGCGCCGCATGGCGTGTGCAGGGGAGCTCCAGCAGCTGATCAGCGCGGTGGAGGCGGGCAGGGGCGGCTGCCTCGTCATCGAGGGCTTCCCCGCTCCGTCTCCGGTGGTGCCCGACACCGTGGCTCAGGTCCTGCGCCACCGGGCCTCCGCTGAGGAGCAGCTGCTCACCCATGCCGCGCTGGCGGCGCTCTGCCGACCGCTCGCACCTTGGATGGACCACCTCCCGTCCGGACCGGCCCAGGCCCTGGCCGATCTCGTCGAGGGCAGATCCGTCCCGAGCGACGGGCTGGCGGTCGCCAGCGCCTTCCGGAGCCTCCTGTGGGCAGCCGCCGCCGCAGGACCGGTCGTCCTCGTCGTCGAGCAGGGCCACCTCCTCGACCGGGGGTCCGCCGCCGCCCTGGGGTTCGCCGCCCGCGGCGCCCAGGGGTGCCCGCTGGGGTTGGTGGTGGTCCAGGAGGCCGGAGCCCTCGGACGGCTCGAGCTGCCCTTCGCTGAGCGTTGCCGGGGAGGTCCGGTCGACCACTCCGTCTTCCAGGACAACCACGGCGCCGGTGGGATCGAGGGCGAGCCGCAGGTCCCGGCCGACGCCGCTGGCCTCGTCACCGGTGACCTCGACGCCCCGCTGGAGGCCGCCCGGGTCGCTCGGCGCCGGGCCACCCATCCGGCGGCGGTGGCGGCGGCCGAGCTGCGGCTGGGGCGAGCGCACCTGCTGGCAGGGAGCGTGTCGACGGCCGTCGCCCACCTCCGCGCTGCGATCGAGGCGGCTCCGGCCGGAGCGAGCGAGCAGGCCGCCGAGGCGGCGCTGCTGCTCGTCCTGCCGTCGATCGTCCGGGTGCGGGCCGACCGGGTGCACGCCGCCCTCGAGGAGGCGGTCGCCCGCATCGAGCAGGCGGTGCTCGAGCCCACCCACCCACTTCGAGCCCTGGAGGCGGCGGCCCGCACCGCGCTCGACGTCGTGGGCGGCCGACCGGTCGACGAGCCGGCGCTGCTCAGCCTGGCCCACCAGCTGGCCCGTTCCGCTCGCCCGACCGACGTCGCCCTGGTCGTGAACCTGGTCGCGCTCCCGCTCGTGTGGCTGGAGCACCACCGTCCGGCGTCGGTGCTCCTGCGCTGCCTCATCTCGGAGCTCCGCACTCGCGATGCCGACGGGGACCTCGCCACCGCGCTGTGCGCGCTCTCTGCGGCCGAGCGCCGGGCCGGACGGCCCGCCCGCGCTCTGCTGGCCGCCGGAGAGGCCCGACAGCTGGCCGAGGCGGGCGGCCTGCAGGCGGTTCGCTCCTTCGCGCTGTCCGAGCTGGCCAACGCCCACGCGATCATGGGAGACGGGGAGCGCTGCCGGATCGTGGCGCAAGCGCTGCTCGAGGCCGAACCGCCCGCTCGGGGTGTGCACCGCACGAGCGGTCTGAGCGCGCTCGCCACCGCCGAGCTGTGGGTGGGGGACCCTGCGGCCGCCGTGGAGCTCCTCGAGCCCCTGGCCGAGCGATCCGAGGCGAGCCCACCGGCGGTCACGCTCTTCCAGCCGACGCTCGTCGCCGCCTATGCGGCGGTCGGACGCCACGACGACGCCGCCGTGCTCCTCGAACGCCTCGAAGCGAGCGTCCGAGGCCCGGGCCGGCTGCTCGCGACCGTCGCCCGCTGCCGGGCGCTCCTCGCCCCTGCGGAGGAGCGCGACGCCGCGTTCGCAGCGGCCATCGACGCCGCCACGGGCAGCGTGCTCACCCAGGGCCTAACCCGGGTGGTCCACGCCCGGCGGCTGCTGGCCGACGGCGAGGGCCAGCGCGGTGAGGCCCTGCTCCGAGAGCTGGCCGAGCTGGCTGACGAGGACCTGCTCGGCGTGGCCCGGGCGGCCCGTCACACGCTCGACCGCCTCGGCCAGATCCGGGCCGGTGAGGACCGGGCCGGGGCCGGCGCGTCGCGGCCGAGCCGGCCGCCTCCCCCGCACCGGGAGGTCCGCCTCCTCGGCGGGCTGGCCGTGGTCGTCGACGGCGACGTCCGCCCGCTCCCCGCCGGTGCCGCGTCGACGGCCGTCGCGGTCGTCGCGCTGCGTCGCGCCGTCCACGTCGAGGAGCTGGCCGAGGTGCTCTGGCCCGGCACCGGCGCCGACATCGCGCGCCGAAGGCTGCGGAACGTACTCGCCCGGGTGCGCCAGGCGGTCGGCCCGATCCTCGAGCGGCGAGGCGACCGGGTGGTCGTCGCCGAGGGCGTGCGCGTCGACCATCACGAGCTCGAGGTCAGCGCCCGACGAGCCCTCGCCGCGCCCCCCGGTGCCGCTCGGGCCCGGCTGCTGGCCGAGCTCGTCTGTGCCCACCAGGGGCCGCTGCTGCCCGAGGCGGCCTACGACGAGTGGGCCCACGCTCCCCGTCGGCGAGCCGAGGTCCGCTACGAGGAGCTGGTGCGCGCGCTCGCCGAGGAGCGGGCCTCGACCTAGCTCCTGCCGCCGAGCGGGCGGGAGCTAGGTGCCGCCAGGTCAGAGCTCGACAGGCCGCAGCGCACGACGGAGCCGCTCGTAGGCGGAGTTGGCCGCCACCATGCGACGGACGGCCTCGTCGCCTTGGAAGGTGTCGGGGTCGACACGGTCAGGGTGGCAGGCGTACGCGATGCGGCGCCGAGCCGAGGACGCCTCCTGCAGGGAGGCCCCCGGGAGCAGGCCGAGCACCGCATACGGATCGGCGTCCGGGTGCTCCCACCACTCGATCGTGACGCGGCCCTCCTCGATGACGCGCTCGCCGCTCCAGTGCCGTCGCCGCAGGCGACGCAGCTCGGCCTCGGCTTCCGCTCGGGCGCGGCGAGCCCGGAACCGCTCCGACAGCTCGGCCGCCCGCCGGGCGTCCTCGGCCTCCTTCGTCCGCCGTGCCTCCTCGGCGGCGGCGTCGGTCACGTCGACGATCGTGTCGCCCTCGGAGACCTCCGCGGCCTCGTCCGCGGTGCGCGGGTCGGGCGACTCCGCCCGGGTGCCCGACCCGCGCCCGCGGCGCCCAGCCGCCGTCCCGTCGTCTGCCCTCCGGCCAGCTCGCGCGAACCACCCCATGTCCGCTCCCTCCTGGAGCCCGAGGTTACGTACGGTGCGTACCGCGCGCGTACCACCACCAGGGAAGGTGGATGGATCGATCGCAGCGAACCCCTGTCCCGTTCGCACGAAAGGAACCGGAATGCCCGACCAGCCCTGGACCGGTGACGCCTGCTCGCTCGTCGACGCCTTCCGCGCCGGCGAGCGCTCCCCCCTCGAGGAGCTCGAGGCCACCTTGGCCGCCATCGAAACGTCCGAGCTCAACTGCTTTTCCCACCTCGACGCCGACCGCGCCCGCGAGGCGGCCGCCCGGGCCGACGTGAGCCTCCCCTTCGGCGGGGTCCCCGCCGGCATCAAGGAGCTCGAGCCGGTGAAGGGCTGGCCCTGGACCGAGGCCTCGCTGGTGTTCAAGGACCGCGTGGCCGACCACACCGGCCACGTCGTGGAGCGGCTCGTCGCCCGCGGCGGCGCGGTGCCGGTGGGCGCCACCACGGCCAGCGAGTTCGGTGGGCTCAACGTGAGCGTCACGAAGATCAACGGCGTCACCCACAACCCGTGGCAGCACGGCCGCACCTGCGGCGGCTCCTCCGGCGGGTCGGCGTCGGCGGTGGCGGGCGGCCTCGTCTCCCTCGCCACCGGCGGTGACGGCGGCGGCTCCATCCGCATCCCGGCCGGCTACACCGGCCTGCTCGGCTTCAAGGGCACGTTCGGGCGCATCACCCGGGGACCGGCCGCCTACAGCCGCCCCAACACCGTGGTGCTCGGGAACCTCGCCCGCTCGGTGCGCGACGCGGCCCGCTACTACGACGTGTGCGCCGGCACCGACCCCTACGACCCGCTCTCGCTGCCCTCGCACGGCCGCTGGGAGGCCGGCCTGGGCAGCCACGACCTGAAGGGCAAGAAGGTCGCGTTCGTGCCCGCCCTCGGCGGGGTCACCCTCGACCCCGGCGTGGAGGACCAGCTCCGGGCCGAGCTCAAGGAGCTCCTCGCGTTCACCGGCATGGTCGAGGTCGAGGTCGACGTCCGCCCGCCCAACCTGGCCGCGCAGTGGGCCATGGGGAACATGTCGACGCTGCTCGGCGAGCTGGGCGACCGCTGGCCGGCCTGCACCGAGGAGCTGACCGACGAGATGGCCGTGGGGCTCCACCTGGCCGAGGCGATGTACAACCTGCGCACCGCGGCCGTGGCCGAGGAGCTGCGGGTCCAGGCCAACCAGGCCATGGCCCGCGCCTTCGAGGAGGCCGACTTCATCGTGGCCGCCACCAACCCTGGCCCGGCGTTCCCCGCCGAGTGGGCCACCAGCAACCAGCAGGGGCCGGTCATCGACTGGCTCTTCAGCGAGGGCCCGGGTCGCTACGCCGTCCGCGGCCTGCTCGGAGCGGTGCGCGCGGTCGCCGGGCTCTTCCCGAAGGTGCCGTCCTCCTTGCTCGGCGCCGCGGAGGCCCGGCTGCCCGAGCTCGTCACGATGGGTGCGCTCACGATCATCTCCAACATCTACGGCAACCCCGCCGTGTCGATCCCGGCTGGCACGGTCGACGGCCTCCCGATCGGCATGCAGGTCCTCGCCCCCCACCACCACGACGAGCTGCTCTTCGACGTCGCCCTGTCCGTCGAGCGCAACCGCCCCTGGCCCCTCGTGGCACCGCCGGTCACCGCCTGAGCCCGACGCCCCGCTCGCTTCGCCCGCGGTGGCGACCCTCCGGTACAGTTCCCCGTCCAACCCTTCGGCGCTCGTAGCTCAATTGGAGAGAGCATCTGACTACGGATCAGAAGGTTGGGGGTTCGAGTCCCTCCGAGCGCGCAAGTCACCCATAGCCGCTGACCTGGGCGGATGTCCACTCCAGGCCTCGGCGGGCAGTCGGTCGCTCGGTCGCTCTAGCCCCCTCGTATCAGCGATGTATCACTTCGCCGGTTGCGAGGTGGCCGGATCCGAGTGGGTGAGGGGCCATGGGTTGGAAGCAGACGGGCCATGCGACCGTCCGCCAGCAGCGCGGCCGGTGGGTCGTGCGGGTCGACGGGATAGATGCCGAGACGGGCAAGCACCGGCCGAGACAGATCGGCACGTACCCGAGCCAGCGTGGGGCGCGCAACGCCGCGGCCAGCGCGACAGCCGAGGGAGAGACCCGAACCGAGCGCGACACCGTGGGCCGGCTGGTCGACCGCTGGGTGGCGTCGCGCACCGACGTCGGCGAGGCGACCCGGGCCCAGTACGAGTGGGCGGCAGGATGGATCCGTCGGGGGTTCGGGTCGGTGCAGCTCGGTCGACTCGATCGTGA
>JBKHYD010000008.1:0-2093 GCA_046565645.1 Acidimicrobiia bacterium
GCCGCGCCGATGGGGCTCGACCGCTTGAAGCGGGAGATGGCCGATGTGCGCAAGCTGACCAGCGCGCCCTTCGGCGTCGACCTGCTCACCGCTTTGCCGGGCGGCATGGAGGAGCAGGTCGACGCCATCATCGCCGGGGGTGCGTCGGTCTTCGTGGCCGGCTTGGGCGTGCCGCGCGAGGTCGTCGACCAGTGCCACCGGGCCGGCGTGCTCGTCATGAACATGTGCGGCAAGGTGCGCCATGCGGAGGCTGCCGTGGAGGCCGGCTGCGACGTCGTGATCGCCCAGGGCACCGAAGCGGGCGGCCACACCGGCACGGTGGCCACCATGCCGCTCGTCCCCCAGATCGTCGACGCCGTCGGCGACCGGGTCCCCGTGGTGGCCGCCGGCGGCATCTTCGACGGTCGCGGCCTGGCCGCCGCCCTCGCCCTGGGCGCCGACGGCGTGTGGGTGGGCACCCGCTTCATCGCCACCCCGGAGGCCCACGTGGTGTCCGGCTACCGCGAGGCCCTGGTCGACGGGCGCGACGACGACACCGTCATCACCCGCGCCTACACCGGCAAGACCCTGCGGGCCGTGCGCAACGACTACACCCAGCACTTCGAGGACCACCCCGAGGATCTGGCCCGGTTCCCCGACCAGATCGGCCGGTCGATGGGCGACGGCGCCATGCACCTCGGCGCCCCGCCCGACACCGAGGGCATCGACCCCTCCAAGGAGTGCTACGCCGCCGGGCAGGGGCTCGGCGGCATCCACGAGGTCGTTCCCGCCGGCGAGCTCGTGCACCGCTTCGTCGACGAGGCGGAGCGAGAGCTCGACCGACTGTCCGCCCTCCGGGCGACACGCGCCTGACCGGCGCCGGACCCCACGAGAAGAGGAACCACACCATGACCATCACCGAAGACACCGCCCTCGACGTCGATGCCTGGCTCGAGGAGCACTGGAACCCGGACCTGACCGTCGGCGAGTGGTGGGCCCGCCTCGCCGACGCCCGCCTCGCCCACCCGATGCTGCCCGAGCCGTGGGGGCGCGACTGGTCCCGCGAGGAGACGTCGCAGCTCGTGCGGGCCATGGGGCAGCGCAAGGCCCTCGGCCCGCCCTCGGGGCTGGGGATGATGCTGGCGGCGCCGACGATCATGACCCACGGGTCCGAGGAGCTGAAGCAGCGCCTCCTGCCCCAGATCTTCAACGGGCAGCACGGCTGGTGCCAGCTGTTCTCGGAGCCCGGCGCCGGGTCCGACCTCGCCGGTCTGCAGTGCCGCGCCGAGCGGGACGGCGACGAGTGGGTCGTCACGGGCCAGAAGGTGTGGACGTCGCTCGGGCAGTGGGCCGACTACGGCATCCTGATCGCCCGGACCGACCCCGACGCGCCCAAGCACCGGGGCATCACGTACTTCGCCTTCCCGATGCTGCAGGACGGCGTGGAGGTGCGGCCGCTGCGGGAGATGACCGGGCGGGCGCTGTTCAACGAGGTCTTCATCGACGAGGCCCGCGTGCCCCACGCCAACGTCATCGGCGACGTGGGGGACGGCTGGCGGGTGGCCAACACCACGCTGATGTTCGAGCGCAGCGGCATCGGCGGCAACAACGTCGCCGCCCCGAGCGCGGCCGTCCCCGGCACCATCGCCGGCCACCTCGAGCGTCCCGCCGGCTCCTTCGAGCACGAGGTCGCCGCGCTGTCCGAGGGCGGCGTGGGACCGGGCCGGGTCAAGTCGCTGATCCAGCTGGCCCGCGAGCAGGGCAAGCTCGAGGACCGCACCATCCGGGACGACCTCATGCGGCTGCACTCCATGGTGGAGATCACGGGGTGGCACCTGGGCCGCATGAAGTCCGGCAACGCCGCCACCGGCGGCGAGGGCAACCTGGCCAAGCTCCGCAACAGCGACGTCATCCGCCTCGCCCGCGACCTGGGTTGTCGGATCCTCGGTCCCGGCGCCACGCTCATGGGGCCGGACTCGCCTTCGGGCGGGTCCATCCAGGAGATGACGATGTTCTCGCCGTCCCCGTCCATCTACGGCGGCAGCGACCAGGTCCAGCGCAACATCATCGGCGAGCGGGTCCTCGGCCTCCCCAAGGAGCCGGGCCCGGACAAG
>JBKHYD010000009.1:0-48266 GCA_046565645.1 Acidimicrobiia bacterium
TGCGGTTGATGGTCGGCCCGGGGACCAGATCTTGCCGCGCATTGCGCGGACCGCTTCCACCTTCTCGTGCTTGTACATGCCGAACACCTCCAAGGTTGGGGTGTTGCGACGACCACCTGATTCCGCCTTGCGAGCCGGCATCGGCGTGTCCGATTCAGCTCGCCGGGCACGATCGGATGGCCGTCGCGTTCGCGTTGCCAGATCGCCATCCGCAGCGGCGCCATCACCAGATCCGTGTCCTTCGATGTGGCGGCGTTCCAGGCGACGATGCGGCGGGCGAACACGTCGACGACAAACGCGACGTAGGTGAACCCCATCCACGTGCGCACGTAGGTGAAGTCCATCACCCAGGTGCGGTTCGGGGCCGGGGCGCTGAAGTCCCGGTTCAACAGGTCACCGGCTCCTCGGCCGTCCTTGGCTGGGATCGTCGTGCGGATCCCCTTGGCCCGCCGGACGCCTTCCAGACCCAGGCTGCGCATGGCCCGATCCATCGCACCCCGTGTCGCGTCGGGCATCGAGTGACGCGCCGCCCGGAGCATCTTGCGACGTCCGTAGAGGCCTTCGGGGGTGAGCTGGCGGCGACCATCGACGGTGATGGTCCACGCCAAGTCGCGGACGCAGTCCTCGACGAGGGCGTCGCTGAGCGTTCGCTCCGCGATCTGCTGAGCGGGTTGGCTCCATGCTCGATAGGTCCGTGCGGCGACCTGGCAGCCCTGCTCGCGCAGGACTCGACAGATCGGCTCGACCGCGTGTCCCTCGGCGCGCATCTCCTCGATGAACGCCACGATCAACGGTCGCGGGGGTCGAGCTCCCCCGCGAAGAAAATCGAGGCCCGCCGCAGGATCTCATTGTCTTGCTCCAGACGGCGGACCTTGGCCTTGAGCTCTCTGATCTCGACCAGCTCCTGCGACGTTGGCCCTTGCCGTTGGCCGCCATCGATCTGGGCCTGGATCACCCAGCGACGCACGGACTCCTTCCCGACCCCTTCGCGCCGAGCGATCGCCTCCGCCGCCGCGGGTCAACGACGGGTACTCCTGCAAGTGGTCGAGGACCTGTCGCACGCAGCGCTACTTGACCGACGGGTTGATCTTCTTGGGCATGGTTCGCATCCTTCCAACTCAGAAAGATGCGGCATCAAACCTGGGGCGCTTCAGTGCGAGGATGCCGCCACGGTCGCCTCGCTGCCTGTGAGGCTCCGTGATCGGATTCGACCGACTCATCCGTCGAACTCAGGACTCGGCTGCGATTCGAGCGCTGAGCGGTTTACCATCCAGTGGTTGGCGGAACTGGATGTCGTGAACGCTTTGCATAATTGAGCCAGCGCATACCGGACCCGTTCGTTTCAGGTCAGGCGGAGGGATCAACTCGAGGTCGACCCGATCGTCGAAATACGAGGCGCGGGCCGTCCACCCGCGACTCGTTGGCTCAGAGCAAACGGACAGCCTGACAGCAACCAGGGCGGACTCACCCGATTCGTCTACGTGGACGATCTGTACGGCATTCTGAGCGGATCCCCCTTGGAACGCTTCGACTCCTGCCTCGGGATCGAGCACAGCTGGCGCTGGCAACTGATCAACGACTGGCGCGCTACCGGAACACCCGATGAGGGCCACGAAGAGCCACCCGGCGGGACTCCAGCGCCTCACCGGATTAACCCAGGACAAGCGATGACCCGAAGATCCACATTACGTAGTCTAGCGCAGAGAAGCACGAGTGCTTGTTCCCGTCTACGTTCACCCAGAGCGTGTTGACACCGGCCGCGTTGGCGTGTCCATCGCTGCGAATGCGGTAGACAGGGCCGCCACTGTCGCCGCCCGAAACCGGTACTCCACGATAAAAGCAGTAGACCCTATGGGCTTTACCCCAATCGTCGCAACACGTGTTCAAGTTGGTGAATGTCAACCCTCCACAACTACCCTCAGTGGCTAATCCCTGAGAGCAGAATTGCTTAAGCAGGAGAGCATCCATAGCTGGATTCGATAGGTTGCCTTTCACGCTACGATGAGTGGCGTTCGGCATGTGCAGGCGACTGACCGAGGACCACCCTCCTGCGTCCAACGAGAACATGGCATGGTCGGCCAGTACCGGTACTCCTGCGCTGTGGTACGCCTCCATGCGAATATGGTCGACATCAGAACCATAGGACCCGACTCTGACTCGAAAATTGATGTTCGTGCAATGGCCGGCCGTGCCACCGAAGCGACCATAGCCGTTTAGAAATATGAATGAACTCGTGCAATCGTTCCATACGCCCGGTCCGGGAAGCCAGTTCCTGACCTTCGAGCCACCCTCGTACGGCGGAAAGGTGTTCCGGGTGTCGGCTAGCCCGAGCTCTATGCTGCCCGGAATAATCCGGACTCGTTCGGACTCTCGATTCCTTGCCCAGTTCGCGAGATCCTGCCGCTCGTCGAGTCCTTCGATGGTGATCACGACCTGACCGACGCGGAAGCGAGGATCGACCAGGTAATCGAACGTCTTATCACCGGTTCCCAGTTCGAAAAGTTCCGCCGCAAGCTCATTCGACAATGCGTACAGCTCATTGACTGAGATCTCAGCGTTTGCGATCTCCACCGCGTCTTTGAGTTCCTGCGGAAGCTCCGCTTGTACCGCGGCGAGATCGCTGGGTTGCTCGTCCGTGATCGCGACCACGAGCCGCTCTGCTTTCCCGTCCCCCTCTATCCACGACCCGCCGTACCGCTCCGCGAGAAGTTCGTGGATGGCGACGGCGAAGTCGGGCTGCGCGGGGTGATCCGACACCCGGCCATCAGGTGGCAACGCATTGTCTTCGGGAAGCTCCGACGGCGGAGTATCGAGGAACTGCCTGACCTCTAGCTCTCCGGTGGTTTGTGCCGATCCGACTTCTAGCATCGCCGCAATCAATCCGACTGCGAGCAGGAGTAGAATAGCCCGTCGCATAGCCCGTCCTCCCGTAATTCCTTGTGCGCAACGGTAGTCGCAATCGAGGCTCTGCGCTCACGGGGCGCGGCGATGGTCGCGTTCTGCGAGGTGATGGAAGTAGGTCGGTGACCGTTGGTCTTCCCGACCGAGGTTCGGCGGCGGGGAGTTCGCGGGTGTCGGTGGTGGTCACCTCCCGGGGAGTGGCCAGGCGACGCACCAGGGGGGCACCGACGGGACGTGACACCGAGCATTGGTGAACGGGTCGCCGAACTCGCAAACGGATGACCGTCAGATCGTCACGGCTGCAATACCTCCTGTGGCGTACGCACGCCTACAGCTCAATCCGCAGGTCATGTTCCAACCCGCGCTCGAGTTGGCGGCTAGCGACGCGCTCGAGTCGCTCGTTGAAATCGATGTGACGGTCGAGGGTGTCGAGGCGGTCGAGGTCGGGGCGGTGTTCTCGTTCCCACTGGGCCCTGGTGAGCAGGTCGGGGGTGAGGTCGGCAAGCTGGGTGTCGAGGTCGGCGAGTCGCTGGTCATGGCGGGTGATGTCGGCCTCGAAGCCTGCGATGCGCTGCTCGAGTTCGCGGCGCTGGGCTCGATGGGTGCGCCGGCCGATGGGACCGAGGTCGTTGAGCGATTGGCGTGCCGTGTCGAGTCGCCACTGGGCGCCTTCCCGGTAGTGCTTCTCACGGGTGCGTGCTTCGAGCAGTCCCTGGTACTCCCAGGTCGGATCGGCTGGGCCTTCGCCGATCCTCCGGTGGAGGTCGTCGCGTTCTCGGCGGAGCTGCTCGACTGTGGTGGGCTCCGGCTGGAGCTCGTCGACGGCGAGGCGCTTGCTGGCGCTTCGTCCGAAGGTACGGCGGAGGGAGGGGGTCGAGGTCGACCGCAACGACGTGGCGTTCCTCGACCCGTGGGTCCTCGCCGACGAGAAACAGCTCGTTGCCGTGCCGGCCGCGGGACAGGGCGGTGTAGGCGTGCTCCCGGGTCATGGTGTCATCGACGAGCACGAAGCACCGGTCGACCGTGGCGCCCTGCGCCTTGTGGACGGTCGCCGCGTACCCGTGGGTGAGATGTCCGGCCTCGACGTAGGCGAAGGGCACCGCGAGGGGTTGGCCGGTGGTGGTGGCGAGGGTCATGTGGCGCCCGCTCGTGTCGATGTGTTCGATGGTGGCTCGGGTGCCGTTCAGCAGGCCGAGGTGGTAGGCGTTGCGCAGCGCGAGGACCTCGTCGCTGACCGCGAACGGTCTACCGGCGACCACGACCTCGTCGTCGCCCAGGTAGCCCTGGGCTGACAGGACGTGCCGGGCCCGGCCGTTGAGGTCATCGACATCCGCGAGCCGGGCGGCGACCATGAGCACGTCGTCGCCCTGGACGAGAGCGTGCATCCACGCATCCACGAGCTGGTCGCGCACGGCGTCGTCGCTGGCGGCCTGGTGGACCCGGTCGTGGCCGAGGTAGTCGTCGAAGGCTCGATCGGGATCACCGGCCCGCAGCTCCCCCAGCGTGGCGCGCTCCCATTCGTCGCGTTGGCGGCGGTTGTCGGTGAGGTGGCTGGCGCCGAGACGCTGTTGGAGGCCGCGGAAGGTGCCGCCGGCCTCGATCTCGGGGAGCTGGCAGGGATCGCCCACCAGCACGACCTTCGCGCCGCTGGCTTGGGCGTGGGCGAGGAGGCGAGCCAGCTTGCGGGTGCCGGCCATGGCCGCCTCATCCACGATGACCACGGTGGTGCCGTCGAGTGCGGTGGTGTGCCGGTCGATGCCAGCCAGGAGCCGGTCGATCGTCGAGGCGGGGATGCCAGCGTCGTCCTGCAGCTGCTTGGCGGCCCGGGCGGCCAGCGAACAACCGATCACCCGGAACCCCGACGCTTCCCAGGCCGCCCGGGCGGCGGCGAAGGCAAAGGTCTTGCCCGCGCCGGCGACGCCTTCGACGATCTCGACGCCATCACCCGACGAACAGATCGTGCGCACCATCCGGGCCTGCTCACCGGCCAACGAGAGCCGCGCCGCGACGGCAGCCTCGATCGCAACGTCGGTGGCCAGGCCGGTACGGGAGTCCCGTCGTTGGAGTGCTGCGGTGAGCAGCCGGGTCTCAGTGTCGAGCATCTCGGGGGTGGTCCAGCGGTACTCGTCGGTCCGGGCCGTCACGGCCGTGCCGTCGAGACGGTGGATCACCGCGGCCCGGTCATCGACCCGGACCGCCAGCACGTGTTCGGAGCGCAAGAACCCGTCGACGAGGTCCAGTACCTGGTCGACCCGGCCACCGGACGGTAGGGCGTTGCAGATCGCTTTGATCACCTCGCGTTGACCGAACGTGCTCACCGACGCGGTTAGCCCCTCGGGACTCGCCAGCCACCGGTACAGCTCTTCGGCCTCCACGCTCCCGACCGCCGGAGGGGCAACCGCCGTGGCCCGGTCGAGAACCCGGTCCAGCGCTACGTCGTCGAGGCCGAGCGCCTCAGCCCGGGCTCTCCAGGCAGGCAGCAGGCCGGCTGGGTCGGCGGCGTCGTCTTTGGTGTGGCGGGTGGCGTAGGTGGCGACCTGCGCTGCTTTGGCACCGTGGTGGCCGTGCTCATTCAGGTGGGCTTCGATCTCCCGGCGGCGGGTCGAGAACTCCCGCAGCACCGGCCGCGGGATCCCGGCGACAGCAATGCCATTGCGGACCGGGCCCCACTCCACACCGAGGCGACAGGTCAGCTCCCAGCGCAGGTGGGCCTCGTAGAGGTGCCCCACCGGTGACAGCCACGAGTACAACGGCCGGGCATCGAGCGCCGTCCACCGATCGTCGCCCGGTGCGTGGGCCAGGTTGGCGATCACCACGTGGGTGTGCAGGTGCGGATCACCCGCCCGCGACGTGCGATGCCGAAACCCGGCGGCCACGAACCCGTCACCATCGAGCACCGTCAGGCCGCCCTTGCCTCGCCGGACCCGGCACGCCGCGTCCTCCAGGACGCGCAGCGACGCGCTGACCGCGGCGTCCGCCGCGTTGCGGACCTCGTTGGACACCTCTGGTTCCCCGAGCGCGAACAGCACGCTGACCGACTTGGGCGCGCAGAACGTCGCATCGAACCCCGCGATCGTCGGCACCGAACGCGCCCCGGTCAGCCGGTAGGTGCCGGTCGGGTCGACATGACCGAGCACGTTGGCCAGCGCTTCCGCGTCGACCTCGCCCTCCAACCCGAGTCGCCCGGCCGCGGCGCCGATCCACTCGCCCGGCGCCTCCTTCGCGCCCGTGTAGTACTCCTCGGCTCCCCGGGCGACCGTGTCGATGTAGTACTGCTGCTCACCCGGTGCCAGCTTCCCCAAGCTCAACACGGCCCGACCGCCCACCGGTCCGCTGCCCGGACGATCCGGCACAGCACGGCAGGTGCAAGTGCGTCACCGTTCTTGGTCGTTGTCGGCGGGAGGTCGAGCGGGAGCACCATCGGGAGTCAGCCGGTGAAGGGCAGCGACGGCTGGGCTTCGTCGCGGGTGCGGGTGCTCGTGCGGCGGCGTGCCGGTGCCTTGGCCGCCCCGCTGGCCTGGGGAGAGCTGGTGGTCTGGCGGCTCCGGGCCTGAGAAAGGTCGGCAACACCGGGCTGCCGCACGCTGGTGGGAACCTCGGCGATGAGGTCGAGCGCCGCAGCGGGGAACCGCAAGGACCGACCGAGCGACGGCACGGCAGCCCTTCAGTGCCACCGGTGTCGAGGTAGAGGCGGGCCTGCTCGTAGACCGTCGTGCGGCCCAACCGGAGGCGGGCCATCACCTCGGGAACGGTCAGGAACTCCGGTCGTTCCGCCACTCCACACCCCCTCCGGTCACTCAACGAGCCAGCAGAGTCGTCAGCGGCTTGACAGATTACACCAGTGTGATCCAACCTGCAATGGTGATGTTGAGCAACCCACGGCTGTGTTGAGGCAGACTCATGCACATGGTTCGCCGCTCCCGCACGTCCCGTCCGGCTTGGACCCCCAACCAGCTCGTGGCCCACAACATCGCCAAGGCCCGTCTCTTTCGCGGATGGACCCAGGACCAGGCTGCTGAAGCCAGCGCCCCCTACCTCGGCTCCCGCCTCTCCTCGGCGAGCTGGTCAGCCCTCGAGCGTTCCGTGGACGGCGGTCGCATCCGCGAGATCACCGCCGACGAGCTGGTCGCCTTCGCTCGGGCCTTCGACCTGCCTATCGGGTTCTTCCTCACACCACCCTCCGCGTGGGACGAGCACGCCGTCGCCACGCCCGACGCCGGTCCCGACGGGCTCGAGCCCATCGATCTGTTCGACGTGGTGATCGGGACCACCGAGAACCTGGCCGAATGGGAGTCCTACCTGGCCTCCTGGCCCGCGCCCGGCCATCGGGTGCGCTTCGCACCCGATGGGACGATGGAGAACCTCGGCCGCGTCCAAGAGGACGTCCACCCTCGGCTCGCCGGTCCAGCCGCGCTGCGGGTCGCGCTCCTCGTCCGCGAGCAGTTCGGCGACGTCGACGCCGCCCGCGACGTCCTCACCCGACTAACAGCGCTGCTCGACGCCCTCGACCAGCCCGCAACAGACGACACCGACCAGCCCCCGACGAAGAGGGCCAAGCGCCAACGACAGAAGGAGTGACGCCGTGGCCCACATCCGCAAGCTCCCCAACGGGCGCTTCGAGGCCCGCTACCGAGCCCCCGATGGTCGCGAGCGGTCCAAGCGGTTCCCGACCAGGCGGGAGGCCCAGGCGCACCTCGACCAGGTGGGCGTCGACCGCCGATCAGGTCGCTGGCGGGACCCGCGAGCGGGGCGCATCCCGTTCGACGAGTGGGTAGGCCAGTGGGAGGCCACCACGATTCACCTCCGCCCGTCCTCGCGGGCGCGGGATGAGTCCTACCTCCGCAACCACGTCCTGCCCCGCTTCGGGCCGATGCGCCTCGACGCCGTCGGGGTGCTCGACGTGCGGGAGTGGGTGGCCGACCTCAGCACAGCCGGGTTGGCCCCGGCCACTGTCCACAAGGCCTACCAGACGCTCAGCAAGGTCATGCGCAGCGCCGTGGACGCTGGCCTCCTCGCGCAGACGCCGTGTCGCAAGATCGACCTGCCCCGCATCGAGCGCGAGGAGATGCGGTTCCTCGCCCCCCTCGAGATCGCCAACCTGGCCGACGCCATCGACGCTCGCTACCGGAGCCTCGTCCTCGTCGCCTCCTACTGCGGGCTGCGCCTCGGCGAGCTGGCCGGGCTACGGCGCGCCCAGGTCGACGTCGGCAGCCAGACCATCCGCGTCATCGAGAACGCCGTCGAGGTCCACGGTCAGATCGTCCGGGGCGCGCCCAAGACGCGCGCCGGGCGGCGCACCATCCCGATGACCCCGACCATCACCGACGCCCTCGCCCACCACCTCGCCACCTACAGCGGCGACGAGCCGCACAGTCCGGTGTTCGTTGGCGCGCAGGGCGGCACGCTGCGCGCCGCTGCCTGGCGCACCCGGTTCTGGGCTCCCGCCATCCGAGCTGCGGGCGTCGCTCCCCTGCGGGTCCACGACCTGCGCCACACCGCCGTCGCCCTCTGGATCGCCGCCGGCGCCAACCCCAAGCAGATCGCCTCCTGGGCCGGTCACACCTCCGTCTCGATCGTCCTCGACCGCTACGGGCACCTCTTCGAGGGCCACGAGTCGGCGGTGCTGTCCCGTCTCGATGCGTTCGCCGAGTGCGCCTCCGTGCCAGCTCGTGCCGGCGAGGACCGCTCCGTCCCGCGGGTTTTCCGCGGGTTTTCGCTCGTGGCGCCACCCCCGGCCGACGGGGCGCAACCCCAGGACCAGGGCAAACAGCGGTGGGCGCGGAGGGACTCGAACCCCCGACATCTGCCTTGTAAGGGCAGCGCTCTAGCCAGCTGAGCTACGCGCCCGGAAGGCGACGAGGGTAGTGGGCCGGCAGTGTCTGCCGTCAGGCGAGGGCGGCCTCGCGGGCGCGGGCCTGGGCGACGAGGCTCTCGAGGAGGGTGATCAGGGCGCCCTTCACGGACTGGCGGTCCCGGGCGTCGCACTCCACCATCGGCACGTGGGTCCCGACACCGAGCGCGTCACGGACCTCGTCGACCGGGTACCGGGGGGCGCCGTCGAAGTTGTTGACGCCGACCACGAACGGGACCCGCTTGGCCTCGAAGTAGTCGACGGCCGGGAAGCACTGGTCGATGCGGCGGGTGTCCACGAGCACCACGGCGCCGATGGCACCAGTGCAGATGTCGTCCCACATGAAGCCGAACCGGTCCTGCCCGGGGGTGCCGAACAGGTACATGACGAGCGAGTCGTCGACGGTGATGCGGCCGAAGTCCATCGCCACCGTGGTGGTGGTCTTGCCGCCGGTGTGGGTGAGGTCGTCGACCCCGGCCGAGACCGACGTCATGGCCGCCTCGGTCCGGAGCGGCTCGATCTCGGAGATCGACCCGACGAAGGTGGTCTTCCCGACGCCGAAGCCTCCGGCCACCACGAACTTCACCGGGATGATGCGGCCACCGGCACGGTGCTGGGTGGGTGCGTGCAACGTTCCTCCTACGTCAGCGCTCAGATGGCGCGCACGCGATCGAGCATCTTGGTGAGCACGTCGAGCTCGATCTCGACCGGGTCGGTGTGGTGGACGGTGAGCAGGTCCTCGGCGATCAGGTCGCCGGCGATCACCGTGACGACGCCCACGACCAGCCCCAGCTTGGAGGCGGCCTCGGCGACGGACTGGGGCTCCTGGCAGAGCGCGAGCAGCTCCTCCTGCTCCGAGGGCAGGCCGGGGGGCGGCGCCTCCACGGAGCTCTGGAGCATGGTCTCGAGGCGCAGGTCGCGCCGGGCGGCGCGGGTGCGGCCGCCGGTCATGATGAACGGCCTCACGAAGTCGTGGCCCGGGCGCTCGTTCACGAGACCAGCATCTCCTGCTTCAGCTCGGCGACGAGGTCCGGGGTGAGGACGGTGCCGGCCCGCTCGACGAGGAGCGTCGTCTGGTAGCCGACCAGCCCGATGTCGCAGCCCTTGTTGGCGACCACCCCGAGGCAGCTGCCGTCGGAGATGGCGGAAACGAACAGGTACCCCCGCCGCATGGCCACGATGACCTGCTCGAGGCCCTCGAAGCCGAAGCACTGGGAGGCCCCGTTGCCGAGGCTCACCATCCCCGAGATGATGGCCGCCAGCTGCTCGGCGGCGGCCCGCTCGAGGGTGCTCGACATCGCCATCAGGAGCCCGTCGGAGGACACCGCCACGGCGTCGCTGACGCCTGCGGTCTTGTCCACGAAGCCGTTCAGCAGCCAGCTGAAGCTGCGTGCGCCGTCGCTGAGAGAGCCGGCGCTCATCGCTCGTCCTCCGTGCGATCGCCGTGGGCGTCGGCCTTGCCGCGGCTGACGCCGGACTGGAAGCTGGACAGGAAGGCGTAGACGTCCTCGGGGGTGGTCTTCTCCTCGGGGGCCGGTGCCGCCGCCTGGCGGCTCGAGCCGAGCGGCACGTCGGGCCGCTGGGCGCCGGGCACCCGACGGACGAGCCCGGTGGGGGTCGTCGCCTCCGGAGCGGGCTCCTCGCCGGCGGTGCGCTGCCGAGCCTGCTCGGCGGCGACGGTGAACATCGATGTCCCGGCGGGGCGGGCCACAGCGAGGCCGCCGAAGCCGCGGACCGCCTCGACCGAGGGCGACGCGGGCGCCATCGCCGCGGCGGCCCCGTTCGCGGGCTCGTTCGACGCCGGGCCGGGCGGTGACCAGGTCGGATCGTCCTGCGGTTCTGGGGCCTGGCTCGGATCCTCCTCGGCCACCGGCGCCTCGGGAGCGCTCGCCGGGTCGTCCCGCTGCGACTCGCGGTGGGAGGCGCCCGGGCCGGAGGTCACCGGCTCGTCCTCGCTCAGCGGTCGGTCCGCCCAGGAGCTGGCGGTCGGGGTCGACCACTCGTCCGTGCGCCCGTTCGACGAAGCGGCCGGGTCAGCCGGCACCGAGCGCCACGACAGGGTCGGGGCCGGCACCGACGTCGGACCGTCGGTCGAGCTGGCCGGCCGGTCGGCCGGGGTCGGGGGCTCGTCGGAGGCGGTCGCGGGGGCCGGCTCCTCGGCGGGCTCGGGGCGATCGTCAGCGAGCGGCGTCCGGCTTCCACGCCGAGGCAGCCCACTGTCGGTGAACGACGAGGGCGCCCCGGCCGGAGCGCTGATGGGGCCGGTGGGGCCCTCCGGCTCGCTCCGCACCGGAGCCGGAGCGGCGGCCGCTGCCTCGGGGCTGCGGGCCACCACGAAGGGGTCGGTCTCCTCGTTGGCCAGGAGGTCCATCGGGACGTCGACGCGAGCGGTCACGCCGCCGGCGGGGCTGTCCTGGAGCTCGACCGAGAGACCCATGCGGCTGGCGAGGTGGCCGGCCACGTAGTGCCCGAGGTAGCGGGACGGCGCCACGGTGAAGGACTCCTGGCCGGCCAGCCGGCGATTGGCCCGAGCGAGGTCCTCAGCGCTCATCCCGAGCCCGTTGTCGGTGATGGCGAACGTGTAGCCAGCGATGGTGAGGCGGCCCTTGACCTCCACGGACTGCTCCGGCGGCGAGAACGACAGCGCGTTCTCGAGGAGCTCCGCGACGACGTGGGCCACGTCGGAGGCGACCGAGCCGGTCAGGGCGGCCGGCTCGAGGTGCCGGACCACGACCCGCTGGTAGTCCTCGACCTCGCCGAGGGCGGCCCGGACGACGTCGGCCACCTTCACCGGGGCAGACCACTGGCGAGGCGGCTCGATGCCGGCCAGGACCAGCAGCGATTCAGCGTTGCGGCGCATGCGGGTGGCGAGGTGGTCGAGCTTGAAGAGGCCCTCGAGCGTGTCGGGGTCCGACTCGTTGCGCTCCAGCTCGGTGATGAAGTCGAGCTGGCGGGTGAGCAGGTTCTGGTTCCGTCGGCCGAGGTTGACGTAGGAGTCGGAGATGTTGCGTCGGAGGACGGCCTGCTCGACGGCGAGGTCGAGAGCGCTGGACTGGACCGCGCTCAGGGCGCCGGCCACGTCGGCCACCTCGTCCCGGCTCTTCACACGGATGGGTTCGACCTCGGGGATCACCACGTCTTCGCCGGCCGGGGTCTCGAGGATCTCGCGAACGGCGGTGGGCAGGCTGGTGCCGGCCATGTGCTCGGCCTGCAGCTTGAGCGACCGCAGCGGGCGGGTGATGGACCGGCTGGCCAGCCAGGTGACGACGATGGCGAGGATGAGGGCTCCGGCGGCGACGGCCACGAAGAGCCGCTGGCGGGCCACGGCGTCGTCGTAGATGTCGTTCGCGGTCGCCTGGAGCGCCACGCCGGTGCGGTTGCGGAGGCCGATGTAGCCCTCGTCGTCGGCGGCGGACAGGGCCGAGAGCATCGTGCCGATGTCGAAGGGCTCCCCGGCGAGGTACCCCTCGACCTGGGCGTTGATGTCCTGGACCGTCGGCTCGGCGAAGGTCTGGTCGGCGAGGCCGGCGAAGGGCCCGACCGCGTTCGTGCGGATGGCGTCGTCCAGGCCCTGGCCGCGGTCGTGGAGCGCGGAGAGCTCGGCCAGGGTGGCGGGCGCGTCGACGGTGCCCGTCACGGTGGAGAGGACCGCCGTCCGGAGGATCCGGGCCCGGTTCTCGCTCTGCCGGGTGGCGGCGTCGATGAGCTGCACGCCGTTGCGGAGGTCGGCGTCGTCGACGGTCAAGGCCAGGCTCGAGGTGGCGTCGAAGAGCTCCTCGACCAGCTCGGTGTAGCGGCTGAAGACCTCGTCGGCGAGCTCGTCGTTGCTGAGGTCCATCGGGCCGTCGTAGCCGTCCACCTCGGTCCGCAGCCCGTCGAGCTCCGCCTCGATGCGCTCCATGGCGGTCGCGAAGGCGTCCTGCACCGCCGCCGGGGCGGTGGCCAGCTCCTGGCGGAGCTGGGCGAGGGCGTGGTCGGTACGCTCCCGCGCCTCCTCGTTGGTGGCCACGGCGAGATCCGCCGAGTCGCCCAGTCCGATCAGGTCGATCGAGGCGCGGTTCCGCTCGTCCTGCAGGGTTACCACCAGGCTGCCGGGTCCGAGCGAGGAGGTGGCCAGCTCGGCCTGGGCCCGGGCGTCGTCGACCGCTTCGGTGGCCGAGGTGACCTCGTAGCCGGCGACCGCCACGAGGACGATCAGCGGCACCGAGAGCGCCGCAGCCAGCTTCGTGCGGATGTGGGTCGTCCGGAACACGTAGGTCTCCTCGGTTCAGCGGCGGCCGGCCCAGGGGGCGGGCATCGTGGGGGCGTCGAGATCGGACGTGCCCCGCTGGTTCAGCTCGAGGATCGCCCGTTCCACTCGGTCATCGTCGGCAGGATCGGCGCTGAGGTTGAGCGCGTCGACCGGCACCACCCGGCCCTTCTCGGACGGGAGCTCGATGGCCCAGCCGAGCAGCTCAGGATCCTCGGTGAGGAGGACGACCGACCGCTGCTCGGCCGCCTCGAGCAGCACGGCCCTGGCGACCCCGCCTTCGACGGTGCGGTGGCCGAACGGCTCGTCGAGGACGAGGACCTGCTGCCCGGCGGTCAGCACGGCCCGGAGGGCCTGCTCGTGGTCCTCGGGTTGGGGCCCGCGGAGGGCGAGCTCGGCCGCGGCGGTGGCCGACCGGGCCCGCTCGAGCTCGGCTTCCGCCTGCTCGCGCTGCCTGACGGCCTCGGCCACGTCACGGTCGAGGCCGGCCGCGAGGGCGTCGAGCTCGTCGGCCAGCTGGTCCAGGGCGGCGAGCGGCTCGTCCTCGGGTCGGCGGTCGACCGGCACCTCGGCGACGAGCTCACGAGCCCTGCGGGTCAGGTCGCCCAGGCGTGCTGCGGCGCGGTCGAGCGCCGACTCCGCTCGGGACGCCTCGGTCGCCGCCCGGTCCAGCGCCTGGCGGGCGTCCGCCTCGGCGGTCGCCAGGGTGGCGGCGAGGGCCTCGACCTGGATGCGGAGCTGCTCGGCGGCCGCGAAGCGCTGGAGGCGCCGGGCGTCCTCGTCGGCTCGCATCGAGAGCTCGGCCTCGAACGACGAGACGGAGCGGGTGGCCCGCTCCAGCTCGGCCTCGGCCTCGGCTGCCGAGCGCTCCGCCTCGGCCACCGCGGCCTCGATCGCCGACCGCTGGCCGATCAGCTGGTCCAGCTCCGCCTCGAGCCGAGCCTGCTCGTCGGCCCGGCGCGCCTGCTCCTCGGCCGATCCGTGGTGCTCGGCGAGCCACGCTCCCGCGGCCGCCGGGAGGCTCTGGCCCACCGGCCGGACACCGACGGCGTCGAGGGCAGCCTTGAGGGCCTGCACGACCTCGGCCGGGACCGCAGGGTGCCCGCGCAGCAGGCCGGCGACGTCGTCACCGGGATCCACGCCGAGAAGCTCGACGATGTGTCGGTGCAGCCGAGCCCGCTCCCCGTCGAGGTAGGCGAGCTCGGGGCGAGCGGTGCTGGCGGCCACCAGCGCATCCCGCTCGGACACCGCGTTGCGGTAGGCGCGGGCGGCCGCCATCAGCTCGGGCGAGTCGTGCCGCGGCCGGCCGCCGGTGAGGACCACGTCGATGTAGCTGGCGAAGCCGTGGGCGGCGAGCAGCTCGGCCTCACGGGCCCGGGCGTGCTCGAGCTCGCGTCGAGCGCTTCCCCCGCCGATCCTCCGTCCGCTGCGCTCCTCGAGCGCGAGGACCGCCCCGTGGGCGGCCTCGATCTCGGCTCGAGCGGCGTCGGAGAGCGGGCCGCTCCCGGTGGCCGCCTCGACGAGGGCGAGGTGCTGGCTGGTCTCGCGGACCCGGGCCTCGGCCGCCTCGATGGCCGCGCCGTCCGGCACCGGACCGGCATCGGCCACGCTGGCCAGGTCGGCCTGCAGGTCGGACCACGCCTCGACCAGCGCAGCAGCGGTCTCGTCCGGCCCGGCGCCGGCCGCTGCGGTCTCCCATCGCTCCAGCGCGGCCACGACGTCGTCCGGAGCGTGGCCGCTGGCCGCAGACGGTGCCCGCTCGGCCAGGGCTTCGGCCACCGCCTCCTGGCGGGCCACGACCTCGGCCAGCTCGGCGCGGCGGGCCTCGAGGGCGGCGGCCGCCTCGCTGCGGCGCCCCTGGGCCTCGCGCACCGCGTGACCCGACGCCTCCAGCTGGCGGCGCAGCCCGGACTCGTCCAGCTCGGCGACCCCGAGCTCGGCCAGCTGGTGGTCGGCCTCGGCCATCGCGGCGTTCGCAGCGGCACGCTGCTCGAGGACGCGATCGAGGCTGGCCAGCGCTCGACGCTGCTCGGCCTGCTTCTCCTCCACCTGCGCCTCTGCGCCGGCCACCGCCGCCCGGGCCGCCGCCACCTCGCTCTCGGCCTGCCGAGCCCACTCGGCTCCCGCCCGCAGCGCATCCTGGCGGTCGCGGACGCTGTGCTCGCGCCCGGCCGCGAGCTCGAGGGCGTCGCTGGCCCGCTGCTCGTCTGCCTGCGCCCGGTGGTGCACCGCCGCCCGGGCGCTGCGCCGCTCGGCTGCGACGGCGTCGGCCGCCTCGTCCAGGGCCGTTGCGTCCACCACTGCGCAGCGGACCTGCGCCACCAGGGCCTCCCGCTCCGCCTGGCCCGCGCGCGCCACGGTGAGCCGTGGCGTCGTGCGATCTGTGGCCCGGGAGCCGGAGTCCGACATGTGGTTCGATCTCCCCGCTGGTCAGCCCCACGGCGTCCCTCGCACCGCGGCGGGAGTCCTCACGAGGACCATCGGCACCGCTGCGACGGTCCTTGAGCCCAGCGGCTCAGGATCGAGCGCCCCTTCGGGCTGGGGCCTGCAGGCCGCCGGTGACCATCCCCGAACCACCGCAGGCCGACCGCTACGTTCGATCGAGGATCGAGACCCCGGGCACCGGGGCCCGCGATGACGGAGGCCACGGGACGTGCCAGCGCAACGCCGTTCCCATGACAGCGAGAGCACCGTGGACCTGACCCGGCGCTACCTCAGCGAGCTGGGCTCCTACCCGCTGCTCAGCGCCCAGCAGGAGGTGGAGCTGGCCCGGGCCATCGAGGCCGGCCGAGCGGCCGAGGAGCGCCTCGCCACCGGATCGGTGCCCGCCGAGGCCCGCCCAGCCCTCGAGGCCGCGGTGGCCGCAGCCCAGGCCGCCCGTCGCACCTTCATCCAGTCGAACCTGCGCCTGGTCGTCTCGATCGCGAAGCGCTACCAGGGCACCGGGATGAGCCTGCTCGACCTGATCCAGGAGGGGAACCTCGGCCTGATGCGGGCCGTCGAGAAGTTCGACCACCGCAAGGGGTTCAAGTTCTCCACCTACGCCACCTGGTGGATCCGCCAGGCGATCGGCCGTGGCGTCGCGGACAAGGGCCGCACGATACGGCTCCCGTCGCACCTGGTGGACACGATGTCGGTCCTGTCGAGGGCGTCCTCCACGATGCTGAAGATCCTGGGGCGCGAGCCGACCCCCGATGAGCTGGCCGAGGAGACGGGTCTGTCGATCGACCGGGTGCACGCAGCCCTGCGGGCCGCACCGGACCTCGTGTCGCTGTCCGTGTCGATCGGGGAGGACGACGCCGAGCTGGGCGACCTGCTGGCCGACGACAGCGCCGAGGTGCCCTTCGACGCTGCCGCGCTGGCCCTCGCCCGGGACGACCTGCAGCACCTGCTCGAGTACCTCAACCCCCGCGAGCGGGAGATCCTGTCGCTGCGCTTTGGGCTCGAGGGCGACCAGCCCCTCACCCTGGACGAAGTGGGCCGGCGCTTCAACGTCACCCGGGAGCGCATCCGGCAGATCGAGGCCAAGGCGCTCACCAAGCTGCGGCACCCCTGCTCGGCCCGGCACCGCCGGCTGGTGTCGGCGCTGAACGGCTGATCGAGCGCTCGCGCTCGTCCTCAGCGGTCGGAGCGATCCCGCTCGACCTCGGGCAGCGGCACGGCCTGCGGGGCACGCGAGGATCGGGCCAGGGCGACGAGCGCACCGCTCGTCTCGTGCTGCAGCTCGGGTAGGGCGTCGGCGGGAAACCAGGAGACGGCGACGATCTCCGGCGAGCTCGGGGTGGCCCGGTCGGGGTCCTCCCCGGGGGCCGGCCGAGCCCGGAAGATCACGTCGACCCGACGTGGCTCGGCCGCCACCACCACGGCCGGCTCGCCCACGAGCACTACGTCGAGCCCGACCTCCTCCCGGATCTCCCGCCGAACCGCGTCTTCCGGCGTCTCCCCCCGCTTGAGGAGGCCCCCCGGCACCCCCCAGCGCTGCCGGTAGGAGAGCCGGACCAGCAGCAGCGCCCCGTCGGGGCGCTCGATGATGCCCATGGCGCCCACGGTGAACCCAGGGGTGAGCGACCGCACGACCCGCCGGCGGGCCTGCACGGGCAGCCTCCGGTAGAGGCCGAGCGCGGCCTGGTGGAGCCGCTCGCGGACCGTCATCGCTCCCCTCCGGGTCCCGGGGCCAGCACCTGCCGCTCCGACGCCCAGATCGGGTGGTCGGAGAAGCGCCGGCGCTCCTCGACGAGGCGCTCGAGGAGCGGGGCCGTCGCGGCGGCGACCGGGGTGCGTCGGGCCGTGTGGTCGAGGGTGACGAGCGGTCGCCCGAGGGCATCGACCACGGGGGCGCCCGCCTCCAGGCAGACCAGCATCCCGCCCAGGTAGTCCCAGGACCCGTGCGCCCCCGGGCTGCAGTCCACGTACCCGTCGAGTCGCCCTGCGGCCACCGCGCACAGGTCCAGGGCGACCGCACCGAAGGCGCGGAACTGCTTCCACCCGAAGTAGCGGGGCGGGAACCCGGAGAACCCGAGGAGGGACTCCTCCAGCACCTCCTGCCCACTGGGCCGCAGCGGCTGGCCGTCGACCCGCGCGCCGCCGCCGCGCACCGCCTCGAACCGGGCTCCGCTGGCCTGGTCGACCACGAGCGCGGCACGAGCCCCGTCGCGGTCGACGGCGCAGAGGCTGGTCGCGTACCAGGGGAGGTCGCGGCTGGCGTTGGTGCTGCCGTCCACCGGGTCGATGACGACCACGACCTCCCGCTCGCCGTGGTGGAGCCCGGACTCCTCGCTCATGGCGCCGAGGCCGGCACGGTCTAGGACGGAGAGGACAGCGTGGTCGGCGGCGAGGTCGCTGTGGTGCTCCCCCGCCCGCCCGCCGGTCTCGCCCCAGTCGTCGAGGCGATCGAGGGCGCGCCGGGCCGCATCGGCGGCGTCGTGGAGCACGGAGAGGAGCCGAGCGTCATCCATGGGAGGCCCTGACGGTAGCGGCGCCGCCTCGTCGCTCCGATCGTGTCGGGCTGTCAGTGCGGCGTGGCAGGCTGGGGCAGTGGCCGCCATCGACATCGCAGGCTTCGTCGCCGACCTGAAGGACCACGCGGTCGACCACGGCTTCCACGTCCACGACGAGCGGCACTTCGTCGAGACCTACTCGCTGCGCCAGGCCTGGGAGGTGGACCTCCATCCCGAGGAGGCCTGCGGGGGCCCGCTCGACCTGCACCTCTCCCTGGAGGTCGATCCGCGCACGCTGCTGTCGTTCGAGGACCTCGTGGTGGGCCTCCCTGAGGAGGAGGACCCGCCAGACAGCTTCTGGTTCCCGCTGCTCTTCACCTGGTCGATGCCGCCGCTGGCGAACGGCCCGGACCTGCTGCGCCTCGCCACGGACCTGGCCGGGGTGGGCGGCGCCGACCTCCCGCTGGAGGTGTCGGCGATCGACTCCTACCCGTCGGCCACCGACCCGTCCGAGCGGAGCCTCACCATCGTCGCGAGGGTGGAGGTCAGCCTGGCCCGGGTGTTCGCCGGCCAGGAGCAGCTGTGCGACGTCCTCGACCGGTGTGCCGACGTCAGCCACCACCTCCTCGATCACGCTCCCTCCTGGCTCGGCGAGGACCTGTAGCGCCCGTTCGGCTGGCCGCTCGGGTCAGCCGCCCGCGGCAGCCTCCCGCACCGCATCGCCCAGCTCGCCCTGCCACGCGGCGAGGAACGACCTCTGGTCGGGGCCGATCTGGTGGAGGTAGAGGTGGTCGTAGCCGGCATCGAGGTACTGGCGCACGGACTCGAGGACGGCGCCGACGTCGTCGCCGCACGGGACTGACGAGGTGGCGTCCTCCTCGGTGACCATCTGCGCCGCCTGCTCGAAGTGGGTGAACGTGGGCAGGTCCTGCGACAGCTGCCCGGTCACCCCGCCGTTGGGCCAGACCTCGTGGACGATCCGGCGGGCCTTGGCGGCGTCGTCGGACCAGCACAGGTTCAGCTGGGCGTACCGCGGCCCGCTCCCGCCCTCCTGCGCGAACAGCTCCACCAGCTCGGCGTCGGGCGCGTGGCCCCAGTAGCCGTCACCCACGCGGGCGGCCAGCTTGGTGGCCTCCGCACCGAACCCGGACACGACCACGGGGGGCGGTTCGGCGGGCGGGTCGAAGAGCCGGGCGTTCTCCACCTCGTAGAACTCGCCGCGGTGGTCCACGGTCTCACCTGACCACAGCGCCCGGATGACCTCGATGGCCTCCTCGAGCATCGCCAGGCGCACCTCCGGGCGAGGCCAGCGATGGCCGAGGATGTGCTCGTTGAGCGCCTCACCGGTGCCCACCCCGAAGGTGAAGCGGCCCTCCAGGAGCAGCGAGGTGGTGGCGCTGGCCTGGGCGAGGATCGCCGGGTGGATCCGCACGATCGGGCAGGTGACGCCGACCGCCACGTCGATCCGGTCGGTGCTGGCGGCGATCCCGCCCAGCACCGACCACACGAACGGACTGTGCCCCTGGGCGCTCACCCAGGGGTGGAAGTGGTCCGAGATGGACACGAAGTCGAACCCGACCTCCTCCGCCCGGCGGGCGTTGGCGACGAGGTCCTGGGGCCCGTGCTCCTCGCTCGAGAGCGTGTAGCCGATCGCAGCCATCAGGAGGTGGGGGCGACGGTCGCGGCCAGCTCCTCGTGGTCCATCGCGGACCGACCGGGGATCTCCTGCTCCCGGGCGAGCTCGATGAGCTGCTCCTTGGTGAGGTCGATCTTGTCGGCCAGGACGGGGGCGCCTCGCCGCTTCTTCCCGGCCTCGAGCTCCTCCGCCAACGCATCCAGGACATCTGCCCCCAGGTTCGATCGGAGGGCCGGGAACATCTCCGACTCCTCCTCCTCGGCGTGGTGCTCGACGTTCTCCATGAGCACCGTGAACTTCGCCAGCCACTCGTCGCTGCCCGGCTCGAGAGCCTTCATCTCCTCCATCAGGACCTCGACGACGTGGTGCTCCTGGAGACCCTCTTCGACCAGCTCGCCGAGGTCCTCGCTGGCGTCCTTGACCCGGGGGATAGAAGATCTCCTCCTCGATCCCGGTGTGGACCTCGAGCTCGGTGAAGGTCTGGGCCACGAGCTGGGCCATCGTGGCGGTGTCCTCCGCCTCCTGGGCGGCCTCGAAGCGGGCGAACAGCCCGCGCACGCGGTTGTGGTCGGCGGTGAGAAGGGCGACGGCGTCCATGGTTCCTCCGTTGGCTGGGGTGAGGGCTGTGGCCGGTCGGCCGACGGTGCGCCTCTACCCCTCGCCTCGGCGGGTGAACCCTCCGACGGAGCCAGCGACGCCGTGCCGCCGAGACGGACGGGGGCCGCGCCCGCCGCCGGTGTCGGCAGCGGGCGGCGGGGGTACGGGAGGGTCCATGAGCGAGCCCCAGGACCGAGCCGAAGCCCTCGACGCCGACAAGATCGACGCCGAGTACCCGCCCGAGGAGCCCCTCGGAGTGGACGAGGACGAGGTGACGCCCCGTGGTGAGCGCACCGACGAGTCGTTCGAGGAGCGCGACGCCCGCCACCAGGTGGCCTCCGACGAGGCGCGTGCAGTGGTACGTCCCTACCACGACGGCGAAGAGGACGTCCTCGATGACGAGGCGCAGGCCGTCGCCGAAGCCGAGGAGGGAGTCGGGGATCTTGAGGGCGACCCCGTGTCGGCTCCGGCTGAGGAGGCGGCCCTGCACGTCGAAGACCCGACCCAGGCCTGACACGGCGGCCGTTTGGAGCAGCTGATGGGCGGGACCGTGAGGGTCGGCTGCTCGGGGTGGGTGTACCGGGACTGGCGCGGGGTCGTCTACCCGCAGGACGCGCCCGCGAGGTCGTGGTTCGAGCACTACGCCCGTCGCTTCGACACCGTCGAGGTCAACAACACGTTCTACCGACTCCCCACCGCCCACGCCGTCCGGGGGTGGGCGGCCCAGGCTCCCCCGGGGTTCTGCTACTCCCTCAAGGTCGGCCAGTTCGGCACGCACCGGATGAAGCTGCGGGACGCCGAGTCGTGGCTGCCCCGCCACCTGGAGCGAGTGCGGCTGCTCGGCCCGCACCTGGGCCCGAACCTCCTCCAGCTGCCGCCTCGATGGCGCCGCAACACCGAGCGGCTCGAAGAGGCGCTCTCCGCGGCGCCGGCTGACATGCGCTGGGCCGTGGAGCTGCGGGAGCCGTCTTGGCTCCACGACGACGTGTTCGAGGTCCTGGCTCGCCACGGGGCCGCGCTGTGCCTCCACGACCTCCTCCCCCACCACCCTTGGGTCCGCACGACCGGCTGGACGTACGTGCGCTTCCACGGGCCGCGTGCCCTGGGCGACAAGTACCAGGGCCGCTACGCGGGTCGTCGTCTCCGGCCGGTGGCCGAGCGGCTCGGCACGTGGCTGGACGAGGGCACCGACGTCTTCGCCTACTTCAACAACGACTACGACGGGCACGCCGTCGTCGACGCCGAGTGGCTCCGGTCCCGGCTCGATCCGGACTGGTCCCCGACGGCCCTATCCTCCGGCTGATGTGCACCGTCCTGCTGCGGCTGCGCCCCGGCTCGGCGTGGCCGGTGGTGCTCGGCGCCGTGCGGGACGAGTTCGTCGCCCGGCCCTGGGATCCGCCCGCCGCCCACTGGCGCGAAGCATGGACGGGGCTGGTCGGCGGCCGCGACCGCACGGCCGGTGGCACCTGGCTGGCCGTCGACCCGGTCCGCCCGGCGGTGGCGGCGCTGCTCAACGGCCCCCGGAGGCCGCCGCTCCCATCGGGCGTGCGTCCCACCCGGGGAACGCTCGCCCTGGAGGTGCTGGCCTCCGGCGGCGTGCCCGACGGTGCGGCCATTGCCGACCACGACGCCTTCCACCTCCTCCACGCCACCTCACTCGGCGCCACCGTCTGGTCCTGGGACGGCGAGCACCGCACCGAGCGGGCGCTCGAGCCCGGTGACCACGTGCTGGTCAACCTCGGCGTCGACGCCACCGAGGACCCCCTCGTCGACCACTTCCGCCCGCTCCTCGAGGCCACCCCCGATCCGTCGTTCGAGGCCGAGGGCGGGCTCGACGGCTGGGCGCCGTGGGTCACCTTGCTCGCTGGCGACGGGCTCGATCCCGAGGACCCACGGGCGCTCCTGGTCAGCCGCGAGGTCGAGGGTCGCCCCTACGGCTCGACCTCGGCCAGCCTCGTCGCCCTCGGTCCCCACGGCGTGCGCTACGCCTTCAACCCGCGACCCACCGATCGCCGGGCCTGGACGGACGTCCCCCTCGTGGGCCCGGTGGGGATCGAACCCACGACCCAGGGATTATGAGTCCCCTGCTCTGACCACTGAGCTACAGGCCCGCTGCGGACCCTAACCGCCCCCGAAACGCGTCGATGGCGCCACCGCGGGAGGTGACGCCACCTGAGCTCCGGGGGCGAGGCTCGAACTCGCGACAAATGGCTTAACAGGCCACTGCTCTGCCAACTGAGCTACCCCGGAAGGGACCCTCGAGCGGCTCGATCGATGCCGTCCGAGTCGTAGGAGGATAGCAGCGCCTCTACCATCCCCATAAGCCGGCGATGGGTGCTGGAGCAGCAGTACACCACCGCCGGGCAGCCCATCTCGTGCTTCGCTCGACGCCGGCTCGGATCGGCCTGTGCTCGGTAGGGCTTCGTGAACTGCTCCGGCGGGATGCCGGTGATCTCAGCCCAGTACGCCACCGCCGCGTCGAGGTCCAGTCCGAGATGCAGGTAGAGCTGGACGCGGAGACGGCTCTCGTCGATCTCGAACCTTCTCCGCAGCCAGAGCAGGAAAAAGCCCGATGAGCCGGGGATCGGTGTTGGCAAGCCGGATCGTTCCGTCGCTCTTGGCTCCTTCGCCGGCATAGAGCATGAGCGCCGCGATCTCGAGATCCCGACAGGAGACCGATCCGATCTCCCGGAACCCCTCAGCGATGCCGGCCTCGATCTCTGCCTGCTTGAGGCGCTGCAGCTTGTTCGGGCCCCGCTGGCGCGCGCCCTCGTTGCCGTTGAGGAGGCGCTGGCGGCGACGAGCGGCGAGCACGGCCTCGTCGACCACGACGTGGCGGCACCAGAGGCTGGCGCTGGACCTGCTGCAGCCGACGGCCTCGCAGATCTCGGAGAGCGTCCAGCCCTCGGCCCGCAGGTCACGAGCCCGGTTCTGCTTCTCGATCTCGCCCCGGTACCCCACCCGCCCAGCATCCCCGGGCGGTGTGACAGCCCTCGCCCGACGAGGAGAGGGGCTACTCGCCGTCGAGGTAGTCGCGGAGCTTCTGGCTGCGGTGGGGGTGGCGGAGCTTGGCCAGCGTCTTGGACTCGATCTGGCGGATCCGCTCCCGGGTGACGCCGAACTCCTTGCCCACCTCCTCCAGGGTGCGGGCCTGGCCGTCCTCGAGGCCGAACCGAAGGCGGACGACCGCCTTCTCCCGGTCGCTGAGCTCGTCGAGCGCGTCGATGACCGCTCGGTTCAGCATCCGTCGGGCCGCCACCTCGGCGGGGGCCTCGGCGGCGTGGTCCTCGATGAAGTCCGCCAGGTTGGAGTCGTCCTCCTCGCCTACCGGGGCGTCGAGCGACAAGAGGTCGAGGCTGATCCGCTGGATCTCCCGCACCCGGTCCTCGGTGAGGCCCACCCGCTCGGCCAGCTCCTCGACGGTGGGCTCGCGCTCGAGCTCCTGGAGCATCTGGCGCTGGATGCGGTGCACCTTGTTGATCGACTCGACCATGTGCACCGGGATGCGGATGGTGCGGGCCTGGTCCGCGATGGCCCGGGTGATGGCCTGGCGGATCCACCACGTGGCGTAGGTGGAGAACTTGAAGCCCTTCGTGTAGTCGAACTTCTCGACCGCCCGCATGAGGCCGAGGTTCCCCTCCTGGATGAGGTCCAGGAACTGCATCCCCCGGCCGACGTAGCGCTTGGCGATCGACACCACGAGCCGGAGGTTGGCCTCGATGATGACCTCGCGGGCGTCGTCGCCGCGACGGACGGTGCGCTGCAAGGCACGGCGCTCCTCGAAGTCGAGCGAGTCCAGCCGGCCGGCCGCGCTGAGGTCCGCCAGGCGGGCGGCGGCCAGACCGCCCGCCTCGATCCGGCGCGAGTACTCGACCTCCTCGGCCGCGGTGAGGAGCGGGACCCGTCCGATCTCCTTCAGGTACATGCGAACGGGGTCGGCCGACGAGCCACCCCGGTCGGCCGGGCTCGACGCGGCTCGCATGGCGCGGCGACGGGCGGCGGCGGAGCGGGCCGGACGGACGCCGCCCAGCTCCGGCCCGTCCTCCTCGAAGTCCCCGGCGGCGTGGGCCGCGGCGTCGTCCGCCTCGTGGAGCTCGGCCTCGACCGACACCGGGACCGTCGGGGTGCCGTCCGGGCCGCTCGAGAGGACGGGAGCGGGCTCGTCCTCCAGGTCACCGAGGTCGATGGGAGGGACCGTCTCGTCAAGGCTGATGCCGTGCTCGGCCAGGCGGGTCCGCAGCTCGAGCAGCAGGTCGGGCGTGAGCTCGACCGAGCGCAGGACGTCGAGCACCTCGTCCATGGTGAGCTCGTGCTTGCGACGCCCGCGCGCGACGAGGACGTCCACATCGGCTTCGGGGAGCCCTTGCGCCGGGATCGGTGTCGCCTCGCTCATGCCCCTTCCTCACCCCTCGACCCCACCCAGGCTACCAACTGCTCGGCCGCTGCATCGGCGGTGGACGGGCTGCGGAGCTGGTCGACGATGCCGGTCAGCCAGTGCTGGAGGCGCAGGAGCTCGACGTCCTCCGGTCGGGCCGCCACCTGGACGCGCAGCGCCGAGATCTCGCGGCGGGCGAGCTCGGTCAACATCCGCGCCACGGCGTCGAAGGGCTGGGCCTGGGCCTCCTCGGTGGCCAGCCGGGTCAGCAGCTCGGCCACCTCGGGGTCCCCGCCGGCGATGGCCTCAGGCACCGTGGGGTGGGCCATCAGCGCGAGGAACGCACGCGCATGCAGGTCCACGCCGAACAGCTCCGGGTAGCGGACCCACGGCTCGACGGCCGGCCAGTCGTGCACCACGTGGCGGAGCACCTCGAGCTCGGGGCTGTCCCGCTCGTCCTCGTGCCGGGCCGGGGGCAGCGGTGCCCGCCCCTCCGCCTGGTGCCGGCCCGGAGCGGAGCGAGCAGCGCCACGACCGGGCCCGGCGTCGATGGCGGCCCGATCGGCGGGGCGGCGCAGTCGGGCCTCCAGCGCGGTGCGCAGCGTGTCCGGCTCCACCCGGCACCGCCCGGCGACCTCCATTACGTACTGGTCACGGGTGAACGCGCTGGGGTGCTCCCGGAGCACGTCGAGGGCGGCCTCGGCGGCGCGGCCCCTGCCCTCGGCGGTGGTGAGGTCGGCCGCGGCGAGGACCCGGTCGACCCGGAACTTGAGGAAGGGCACGGCCCGCTCCACGGACTCGACCAGCCGCGCCGGATCAGAGCCCGCGAGGTCGGCCGGATCGACGCCCGGGGGCAGGTCGGCCACGGCCACCTCGAGCTCGTGGTCCCGCTCCCACTGGTAGAAGCGGTCGGCCGCGGCCTGACCGGCGGCGTCGGCGTCGAAGGCGAGGACGAGGCGGCGGGCGTAGCGGCGCAGGAGCCGGACGTGCTCCTCGGTGAGCGCGGTGCCGCAGGTGGCGACCGCGGCCGGGAGGCCGACCCGCGCGAAGCCGATCACGTCCGTGTAGCCCTCGCAGATGATGGCGCGGTCGTCCTGGACGATCCGCGCCTTGGACCAGTTGAGCGCGTAGAGGAGCTTCGACTTCTGGTAGAGCGCCGTCTCCGGCGTGTTCTTGTACTTCGGGCCGTCCCCGCCGGGCATGACCCGGCCACCGAAGCCGACCGCGTCGCCGTTGGCGTCGAAGATCGGGAAGAGGATCCGACCCCGGAAGGCGTCGGTCTGGCGGCCGTTGCGGTTGAGGTACCCGAGCCCCGTGTCCTGCACCACGTCGTCGGGCAGGCGCAGGGCCCTGGTGAGCTCGTCCCACCCCTCAGGGGCCCACCCGATCCGGAACGCCCGCACCTCCTCTCCGGTCAACCCGCGCTCACGCAGGTACTTGCGGGCGGCGGCCGCGTCGGGTGACGACAGCAGCCGCTCGTGGTACCAGTCGACGGCCTGCTCCACCGCCGCCACCAGCACGCCCCGGCGCTTGCGGCCCGCCCCCTCGTCCTTGTCCGAGTAGCGCAGGGTGACGCCCGCCCATCCTGCGAGGAGCTCCACCGCGGCCACGAAGTCGAGGTGCTCCACCTCCCGGACGAACGTGATCGCATCGCCCCGCACCTGGCAGCCCCAGCAGCGGTAGAGGCCCATCTCCTGGTTGACGTTGAACGAGGGGGTCTTCTCGGCGTGGAACGGGCACAGCCCGACCCACCGCGACCCCGAGCGGCGCAGCTGGGTGTACTTGGAGATCACCGCGACGAGGTCCGTGGCGGCCCGCACCGCCTGGATGTCCTCGTCGACGATGCCCACGCCGTGGACGGTAGCGGAGCCCTGCGACGCACCGGCCTGCGGATGCGGCCTGGACGGGGGCCCTCCCGGATCCCGAAGGGGGGTTGGCCGAGCGGCCCCGGCGCCGACGACCACCTCCCGACCGGCGGCTGCGTCGCAGGAGGGGCAAGGCTGCGTCCGCGCCCAGCTCAGCGCCGCGGGTGCACCGCCCCGGCGGCGCGGCTCACGGGCCGGGTCCCTCCTCGACCGGCGTCTGGCCCGCCGAGTCGAACACCCACGGCTCCCGCGGGAGCCGGTCCGGGTCGAACCGGGCCACCAGATCGTCGAGCACCGGCGGCACGCCCGGCTCGGACAGCCCGAGGCTGGCGGCCAGCCGCAGCAGCACGTCCGCGGCGCCGAGACCCTCGACGGCGAGATCCGCCAGGGTGACCGCGCCGTGGCGCTTCGCCAGGCGACGCCCGTCGGGCCCGAGCACGAGCGGCACGTGAGCCCAGGTGGGGCGGGGCAGACCCAGCCGGTCGCACAGGTGGGCCTGGCTCGGCGTGGCCTCGAGCAGGTCGTCGCCACGGACCACCTCCTCGACGCCCTGGTCGTGGTCGTCCACGACGACGGCCAGGTGGTAGGCGGGCACACCGTCGTTCCGACGCAGGACGATGTCGTCGACCACGGCTGTGACCGGCCCTCGGAGTCGGTCGTGGACGGTGACGGCCCGCCCGTCGCTGCGGAGCCGCAGCGCTGCGGGTCGCCCTGCCGCCTCGTGCGCCGCCCGCTCACGGGCGGTCAGGTCGCGGCAGGTGCCCGGGTACGCCCCGGTGGGGGCGTGCGGAGCCGCCGCCGCCTCGCGGACCTCACGGCGGGTGCAGTAGCAGGGGAAGGTGAGGCCAGCCGAGACCAGGGCGGCCAGCGCCTCCTCGTGCCGGGCCCGGTGGTCCGACTGGTAGGTCACCGGACCGTCCCAGTCGAGCCCGAGCGCCCGCAGGTCGGCCAGCTGGCGCTCGGCCACGGCCCGACTGCCAGGGCGGGGGTCGAGGTCCTCCACCCGCACGAGGAAGCGACTGCCGGCCGAGCGGGCGAACAGCCAGGCCAGCAGCGCGGTGCGCAGGTTCCCTACGTGCAGGTCGGCGCTGGGGGTGGGCGCGAACCGTCCGGTGGCCATTGCCCGATCTTGCCCTGCCCACGCCCCGCCATCGGGACGCCCCGTCCTCCGCTGTCCTCGTTGCCCGCAACAGCCTCTCCTGACGACGTCTGTGTGGGCTTCTGCGCCGTAGCGGCGTGAAACCGCACACAGACGTCGTGGCGGGTCAGTCCCGGGCCGGTTCCTCCTCGTCGGCGAGCATCTTCAGGCCCTCCCCGCGGTGCTGCTCGAGGGCGTCCACGTGGTGGCTCTCGGGCCGCTGGAGCTTGATCGACGCTGCGATGGCGACGGTCAGGACCAGGGCGATGAAGCCGAGCGAGATGGGCGTGGGGATGTGGTACCAGCTCGAGGCGATCATCTTGATCCCGACGAAGGCGAGGATCACGGCCAGGCCAGGCTGGAGGTAGTCGAACTTGTCCCGGAGGTCGGCCAGGAGGAAGTAGAGCGCCCGCAGGCCGAGGATGGCGAAGGCGTTCGAGCTGAACACGATGAACGTGTCGTGGCTCACCGCGAGGATGGCGGGGATCGAGTCGACGGCGAAGATCACGTCGCTCGTCTCGATCACGACCAGGACCGCGAACAGCGGGGTGGCCAGCCGCTTGCCGTGCTCCCTGATGAACATCGCTTGCCCGTGGTACTCGCTGGTCGACGGCACGAACCGGCGCACGAGCCGCAGGACCGGGTTGTGCTCCGGGTGGATCTCCTCGTCCTTGTGCCGGAGGAGGCGGATCGCCGTGATGATCAGGAAGCCCCCGAACACGAACAGCATCCACTCGAAGCGCTCCAGCAGCTCGACCCCGAGGAAGATGAACACGAAGCGCAGCACGAGCGCACCGAACACCCCCCAGAACAGCACCCGGAACTGGAACTCACGGGGCACGGCGAAGAAGCTCATGATGAGCGCCCACACGAACACGTTGTCGATGGAGAGGCTCTTCTCGATCAGGTAGCCCGAGATGTACTCGCCGGCGGCCTGCCCGCCCCAGATCCAGGCCACGACGCCGGTGAAGGCCAGGCCGAGCGAGATCCAGATGGCGGACTCGACGGCAGCCTCCTTGGTGCTGATCACGTGCGCCGTCTTGTGCACGAGGAGCAGGTCGACGACGAGCAGGGCCACGACCACGGCGAGGAAGGCGCCCCAGACCCACGGGTCGACGTCCAGCTCGGCGAAGTTCTCCTTGCGCGACTCGGAGGCGAGGGTGGCGAGGGGGGCGAGGGAGGCGAGCAACAGCTGTCCTTGGGTGCGGGGGTGGGGGCCGGATGACCCCGGCGCACGCTACTGCTGCGACCTGGGATCCGGGCTACTCGGAGGTGGACGTCGCCGCCCGCTTCGAGGTGCGGACCGGGGGCCGCCGCTTCCCCGCCTTCGACGGTGAGGTGGAGGGCTTCCGGGCCGACCTCCCGGCGGAGGCCGACGAAGACCGCTTGGCCGGCGGCGCCGGCTTCGAGGCCTCGTCCTGGCGGATGACCGCCTGAGCGGCGGCCAGCCGGGCGATGGGTACCCGATACGGCGAGCACGAGACGTAGTCGAGGCCGGACGTGTAGAAGAAGTCGATCGAGTCCGGGTCCCCGCCGTGCTCGCCGCAGACCCCGAGCTTCAGGCTCGGGTTGGTGGTGCGGCCCCGCTCGGCCGCCAGGGCCACCAGCTCACCGACCCCGACGCGGTCGATGGTCTCGAACGGGTTGTCGCGGAGCAGCCCCGCCTCCAGGTAGGCCGGGAGGAGCCGCGCCTCCACGTCGTCGCGACTGAATCCGAAGACCATCTGGGTGAGGTCGTTGGTGCCGAAGGAGAAGAAGTCGGCCTCCTCAGCCAGCCCCGCCGCGTGCACGGCCGCCCGAGGCGTCTCGACCATCGTGCCGATGCTGATGGCCATCCCCGCCCGGTCGTGGCCCAGCGCCTCCTCGAGAGCGCCCTGCACCCACGAGCGGGCGAGGCGGAGCTCCTCCCGGCTGATCGTCAGCGGGATCATGATCTCGATCACCGGCGAGTCGCCCGCCGCCATCCGCTCCCTCGCGGCGTCGACGAGCGCGCGGACCTGCATCGCGTAGAGGCCGGGCTTCATCACCCCCAGGCGGACGCCGCGGGTCCCCATCATCGGGTTGTGCTCCTGCCACACCTCGGCGGCCTCCAGGAGGTCCGCCTCCTCGGGAGTGAGCCCGCTCTCGGCCCGGCGGAGGCGGAGGTCCTCGACCGACGGGAGGAACTCGTGCAGCGGCGGGTCGAGCAGCCGGATCGTGACGGGCCGGCCCCCCAGCGCCTCGAGGATCGCCAGGAAGTCCGTCTTCTGAGCCGCCCGCAGCCGCTCGAGCGCCCGAGCCTCGGCCCGTGGCGTGTCGGCCAGGATCATCGCTCGGACGATCGGCAGGCGGTCCTCGGCGAGGAACATGTGCTCGGTCCGGCACAGGCCGATGCCCTCGGCGCCGAACTCCACCGCCTTGGCCGCATCCGGGCCCGTGTCGGCGTTGGCCCGCACGCCGAGCTTGCCGCGACGGACGCGGTCGGCCCAGTCGAGGATCGTGCCGAAGTGCCCGGACAGCTCGGGCTCTTCCAGTGGCACCGCGCCGAGGACGACCTCGCCGGTGGTGCCGTCGAGGGAGATCACGTCGCCCGCGTTGACCCGCGTGCTCCCGACGGTGAAGTGGTCGCCGGCGATGTGGATGGCGTCCGCGCCGACGACCGCGGGGATGCCCCAGCCGCGGGCCACCACGGCGGCGTGGCTCACGAGCCCGCCCCGGACGGTGAGGATGCCCTCGGCGACCTGCATGCCGTGGATGTCCTCGGGCGAGGTCTCGACCCGCACCAGGATCACCGGCTGGCCCCGCTCGGCCAGCTCCACGGCGGAGTCGGCGTCGAAGCACACCTGACCCACCCCGGCCCCGGGTGACGCCGGGAGGCCCTCGGTGAGGACCTTGCGGTTGCCGGCCACGAAGTGCGGGTGCAGCACCTGGTCAAGGTGCTCGGCGGTGACCCGCATGAGCGCTTCCCGCTGGGTGAGCCTCCAGCCCCTCTGCTGGGTCATCTCCACCGCCATGCGGAGCGCCGCCTCGCCGGTCCGCTTGCCGACGCGGGTCTGGAGCATCCAGAGCTTGTCCTGCTCGATGGTGAACTCGGTGTCGCACATGTCCCGGTAGTGCCGCTCCAGCTTGTCGAAGATCTTGAGGAGCTGGGCGTGGATCTCGGGGAAGTGTCGCTCGAGGGCCTCGAGGTCTTCGGTCTTGCGGATGCCGGCCACCACGTCCTCGCCCTGCGCGTTCAGGAGGAAGTCGCCGTAGGGCTCGTTCTCGCCGGTGGAGGCGTTCCGGGTGAAGCCGACGCCGGTTCCCGAGCGGTCGTCCCGGTTCCCGAACACCATCGCCTGGACGTTCACGGCGGTCCCGAGGTCTTCGGGGATGTGCTCGCGCTTGCGGTAGGCGACCGCTCGAGCACCGCCCCAGGACCGGAACACCGCTTCGATCGCGCCCCGGAGCTGGACCTGCGGGTCCTGAGGGAAGGGCTCGCCGGTGGCCTGCTCCACGAGGTCCTGGTAGCGCTCGCAGAGCCGCCAGAGGGTGCGAGCCGAGAGCCCGGCGTCGGTCTCGACCCGGTCCAGCTTCTTGGCGCCCTCGAGGAGGTGGTCGAAGTCCTCCCCGTCCACGCCCAGCACGATCCGGGCGTACATCGCGATGAAGCGCCGGTAGGAGTCGTAGGCGAAGCGCTCGTCGTCGGTCTGCCCGGCCAGGCCGGCCACAGACTCGTCGTTCAGCCCGAGGTTCAGCACCGTGTCCATCATCCCGGGCATCGAGAACTTGGCCCCGGACCGGACGCTCACGAGGAGCGGGTCGGCCGGGTCGCCGAGCGTCTTGCCCATCTCCCGCTCGACCTTGCGCAGCGACCGGGCCACCTCCTCGTCGAGACCGGCCGGCCAGCCCTCGGAGAGGTAGGCGCGACAGGCGTCGGTGGTGATCGTGAACCCCGGCGGGACCGGGAGGCCGAGGACCGACGTCATCTCGGCCAGGTTGGCGCCCTTGCCTCCCAGGAGGTCCTTCTGCTCCATCGGCGGGCGACGGTGCTTGTGGTCGAACGAGTAGACGAGGGCCATGGCGGCGAGGCTAGGTCGATCCCGTGGGCGGCGACGGAGGCCTTCGTCTGGGCCCGGCGGGACCTTCGCCTCCATCGAGGCCCGCGGGCCGGGCGCGCAACGACCGCCAGATCCACGGGAGGGACGGCTGGCGGTCGCTGCTCACGAGGGCTGGGCGGGCGGGAACAGCCCTCGCGTGAGGACACGATGGCACAAGTCCCAACGGCGGCACAACGACCTCCTGTACCGCTGGTCGATCTGACCAGTGGACCTGAGCCTGGGTGGCGATCAGTCCAGTCGAGACCGCACTTCGCTGAGCAGCTCGTCGATCGGCACGCGGACCTGTTCCATGGTGTCTCGGTCACGGACCGTGACCGCACGGTCTTCGAGCGTGTCGAAGTCGATGGTGACGCAGACCGGTGTGCCCACTTCGTCCTGTCTGCGGTACCTGCGCCCGATGGCCTGGGTCTCGTCGTAGTCGCACATCACGTGGGGGGACAGCAGGTCGAAGACCTCTCGGGCCACGGGGGTGAGCACGTCCTTCTTGGACAGGGGCAGGACCGCAACCTTGTACGGGGCGAGGCGCGGGTGGAGGCGCAGCACGGTGCGCACCTCGCCGTTGACCTCCTCCTCGTCGTAGGCGGCCATGAGGAACGCCATCATCGTGCGGGTGGCCCCAGCGGCGGGCTCGATGACGTGGGGCACGTAGTGCTCCCCGGTGGCCTGGTCGAAGTACTCGAGCCGCTCCCCGGAGTGCTGGGCGTGCTGGGTGAGGTCGTAGTCGCCCCGGTTGGCGATGCCCTCGAGCTCGTCCCATCCCCAGGGGAAGAGGAACTCCACGTCGGAGGTGCCCGACGAGTAGTGGGACAGCTCGTCGGCGTCGTGGGCTCGCAGGCGGAGCTGGTCCGCCGGCATGCCGAGCTCGACGTACCAGTCGAAGCGCGCCTGGCACCAGTACTCGTACCACCGGTCGGCCTCGCCGGGCGGCACGAAGAACTCGAGCTCCATTTGCTCGAACTCCCGGGTGCGGAACACGAAGTTGCCCGGGGTGATCTCGTTGCGGAAGGACTTGCCGACCTGGGCGATGCCGAAGGGCGGTTTCTTGCGGGAGGTCTCCAGCACGTTCTTGAAGTTGAGGAACATCCCCTGGGCCGTCTCCGGCCGCAGGAACACGTCGTGCCCGGCACCCTCCACCGGGCCGGCATGGGTCTTGAACATGAGGTTGAACTGCCGCGCCTCGGTGAACGAGCCCTTCGCCCCGCAGCTGGGGCAGGTCTCAGGGTCCTCCAGCTTGTCCAGCCGGAAGCGCTCCTTGCACTCCTTGCAGTCCACCAGCGGGTCGGTGAAGTTGGCCAGGTGACCCGACGCCTCCCACACCGGCGGGGGGCTGAGGATCGACGCGTCGATCCCCACCACGTCGTGGCGCATCTGCACCATCGACCGCCACCAGGCGTCCTTCACGTTGCGGAGCATGAGCACGCCGAGGGGCCCGTAGTCGTAGGTGGACCGGAAGCCGCCGTAGATCTCAGCCGAAGGGAACACGAAGCCGCGCCGCTTGCACAGGTTGACGATCCGGTCGAAGAGCGCGGGGTCCGGCGTGGCGGGCATGGGGGCAGAGGCTACCGGCCACCGCCGCCCGGCCCGATCAGCCGTTTCGTGGGGGCGCCGGTGGTAGAAACCCTCGGATGGTCGCCCCCTACCCCTCCGTCTCGCCTGCCGCGCCCGCACCGGGAGGCGACCCCACGGCGGTGTTCGGGCGCCGGGTCCTCGCGTTCGTCATCGACGCGCTCCTGCTGGCCGTCCCCGCGCTGCTGCTCGTGACGGCCAGCTTCGAGTACATCCAGGCGGATCGGGTGGTGGACGGCGAGCAGTACTGCGAGGAGTACATGGACCGCTTCGGCGGCCTCTGCGTCGACGCGTCCGACGTCAACGACCGGATCTACTTCTCCGACGGCGTCTCCGCGGCGGCCACCGCGGTGGCGTGGGGGGGCGGGTTCCTCCTCGCGGTGGTGCTCCAGGGCCTGGCCGGCTGGACACCGGGCAAGCTGGTCATGGGCCTGCGCACGGTCAAGGACGACGGCCGCCCGGTGGGCATCGGTCGGGCCTTCGTGCGGTGGATCCTCATGGTGGTGGACGGCCAGCCCTGCGGGCTCCCGCTCGTGGGGCTCATCACCGCCGGCACCAGCACCGGGCACCGGCGTGTCGGGGACATGGCGGCCAGGTCGTTCGTGGTCCGGGCCTCGGCGGCGGGCTCGCCCATCCAGGTCCCGGGCCTGGCAGGCACGGCCCCGGGCTACGGCGACGCCTGGTCGCCGGCCACACCGCCGCCCGGAGCGTCGTGGGGGCCCTCACCGACGGGCCGCCCAGCGAGCTGGGACCAGCCCGTCGCCCCGACGCCCACGCCGTCGGAGCCGAGCCCGCCCGGATCGATCTCGGCCCCACCGGCCGGCGGACCGCAGTGGGACGAGGCGCGGGGCACGTACATCCAGTGGGACCCGGCCCAGGGCAGGTGGCTCCAGTGGGACGAGGCCGCCCGCCGCTGGGACGTCATCCCAGGCCAGTAGGACGGGCACCGATGACGTCCATGGCGGACGGTGGCCCGGCGAAGAAGCCGGACGTGACCCCCGACGACTTGGCCGCGCTCGACCTGCGGGTCGGGCGCGTGGCCGCGGTCGACCCGTTCCCCGAGGCCCGCAAGCCGGCCTGGAAGCTCACCGTCGACTTCGGCCCTGAGGTCGGCACCCTCCGAACGAGCGCCCAGATCACCAACTACCCGGCGGAGGAGCTCGTGGGCCGGCTCGTCGTCGGCGCGGTGAACCTCGGCACCAAGCGCATCGCCGGGTTCAAGAGCGAGTTCCTCGTGCTCGGCTCGATCGACCCCGACGGCACGGTCCGGCTGCTCCAGCCGGAAGCCGGCGTCGAACCGGGCGCCCCCGTGGCGTGACGAGCGCCCCCGAGGAGCACCGCTCGCGCTCGTCGACCGGGCGCCGAGGTGCGCGGTCGATCGCCGTCGCGCTCGCCGCGGCGCTCACCACGGCCGCCTGCGGAGACGACCCCGCTGCCCCCGCCACCTCGTCCACCGCCGCGACCGAGCGCACGACCACCACCGCCGAGCCCGCCACCAGCAGCACGGCCGGGCCGACCACCTCTGCCGCGCCGCCCTGCCCCACCCAGGTGGCGGTGCCCGAGGGCGCGGCGGCGCTCACCGAGGCGCCGGGCGAGATCGACGGCGACGGCGCCGACGACTCGCTCCGCACCTTCCTCGTCGACGAGACCTGGATCTTGCAGGTCGAGCTGGCCGCCGGGGGAGGCGCCCAGCTCGAGCTCGGCGCCAGCAGCCAGGGCGGGATGGGGCTCGTCGGGGGGGCCGACGTGGACGGAGACGATCGGGCAGAGGTGTGGGTTCGAGTCGGCTCGGGTGCCTCGACGGTGATCCTCGGAGTCGTCCGGTTCGACGACTGCACCCTCGAGAGGGTGACCCTCGAGAGCGGCCAGGCGCTCGAGCTCCCGGCGGGTGGCAGCGTGGGCGCCACGGCCGGCGTGGAGTGCCGGGCCGACCAGGTCGACGCCGACCTCACCACCTTCGCCGCCTTCTACCGCGAAGGATCCGGCTACGAGGTGACGGCCACCCAGTGGTCGCTCGAGGGCCGGGTGCTGGTGGAGCGGTCCTCGTCCACGTCGGAGGTCCAGGCCGACGACCCCGACTTCGTGCGCGCCACCACCTTCACCTGCCACGACCTCACCCTCTGACCAGGCAGCCCCGTCGACCGGGCGCCCCGGGCCGGGAGCGGCGCGGTCAACCGTGGTCGAGCAGGGTGATCGAGCGGAGCCGTCGCTCCAGGTGGTGCTCGAGCGCCCGGGTGGCGAGGTGGTCCACGTCGTGGGTGGCGGCCGACGGCGGCTCGTTGAGCGCCGCACCGAGACGGCCACCCAGGATGTCCTGCACGAGCCGCAGCGCCTCCGGTGAGACCGCGGTGCCGACGCGGTGCGCGGAGCAGCGGGTGCCGCCCGACTCGGCGTCGAAGGCCACCAGCGGCTCCGTGGCGCCGCACTCGACGCACTCGTCCACGATCGGTCGGAAGCCCTCCAGGGCCAGCACCTTGAGGAAGAAGCCGGGCACCACGAGCGGACCGCTGTGGCCGGCCAGTGCCCGGAGCGCACCGAGGAGCATCTGGTAGAGGGAGGGGTTGGACTCCCCCTCGAGCGAGAGCTGGTCGGCCGCCTCCAGCATCGAGACCGCCCGGGTGAGGCGGTCGAGGTCGTCCCGCACGGCGCGGAAGTGGTCGATGGTCTCAGCCTGCGTGACGATCTGGAGCTCGCCGCGACCCTCGTAGAAGAGCAGCTGGAGGTGCATGGCGGGCTCGAGCCGGGCGCCGAAGCGGCTCTTCGTCTTGCGCACGCCCTTGGCGACGGCCCGCACCTTGCCGTGCTGGCGGGTCAGCACGCTGACGATGCGATCGGCCTCCCCGAGCTTGTGGGTCCGCAGCACGATGCCCTCGTCGCGGTAGAGACCCATGGGCGGAGGCTATTCCTCGACGCCTCCGAAGCGACGGTCCCTGCGCTGGTACTCCCGCACCGCCTCGAAGAGGTGCTCCCGACGGAAGTCGGGCCACAGGGTCTCGGTGAAGATGAGCTCGCTGTAGGCCATCTCCCACAGCAGGAAGTTGGAGATCCGGTGCTCGCCCGAGGTCCGCACCACGAGGTCCGGGTCGGGCATGTCGGGCGCGTACAGCCGCGTCCGGATCGCCCTCTCGGTGATCTTCTCCGCCGGCGTGCCCTCGGCCACCAACGAGCGGACGGCGTCGACGATCTCGGCCCGGCCCCCGTAGTTGAAGGCGAAGGTGAGGGTCATCCGGCGGTTGGCCGCCGTCATCTCCTGGGTGTCGTCGATGTGGCGCTGCACGCGCTTGGGGACCCGCCAGCCACGCCGCCCGATGAACCGCACCCTCACGCCCTTTCCGTGGAGCTCCTCGCGCCGGGTGAGCAGGAGCCGCTCGTTGAACCCCATGAGGTAGCGGACCTCGTCGGCCGGCCGCCTCCAGTTCTCGGTGGAGAAGGCGTACACGGTGAGCCACCGGATCCCCAGCTCGAGGGCGCCCTCCACCGCGTCGAACAGCGCCTCCTCGCCCGCGGCGTGCCCGTCGGTCCGCTTGAGGCCGCGGCGGGTGGCCCACCGCCCGTTCCCGTCCATCACGCAGGCGACGTGGGCCGGGATGCGGGAGGGGTCGAGGTCGGGGGGCGCCACGGCCGCGAACCTAGCGGCGGGGCGGCGGGGCGGCGGCCGGGTGGGCCGCTGGCACCGGCGGCCTCGCGATCGCCGCCCACGCCCCCGCACCGCCGGAGCGGCGCGCCGGTCCGCTCCCACGATGGGCTGGGTACGGTCTCGGGGTGCTCGACCTCGATCGCTGGCGCGCTCGCTTCGGCTGGCTCGACCTGGTGCTGCGCGTGAACGAGCGCTTCGGGGCCGTCGGCGGTGGCCCCCTCGCGGCGTCGATCGGGCTGGCCGGGTTCCTCTCGCTGTTCCCGCTGCTGCTGGTGGCGATCGCCGTGGTCGGCTTCATGTCGTCGGGCAACACCGACTTCGCCGCCGACGTCGTCCGCAGCCTCGAGCTGCGGGGACGGGCCGCCGAGGTCGTCACCGACGCGCTGGAGGCGGCCGAGGGTTCGCGCCGGGCGGCCAGCGTGGTGGGCCTCGCTGGGCTCCTCTGGGGCGGCCTCGGGGTGGTCGGGACGCTCCAGCACGCCTGCAACGCCGTCTGGCAGACGACCGGGCGCGGGCTCATCGACCGAGCGGTGTCGCTGGCGTGGCTGGGCGGCGCCAGCGTGCTCTTCCTCGCCACCACCGCGCTGGGCCCGCTGGCCGGGCTGGTCCCGGGCCCGGCCGTCGTGCCGCTCGTGGCCGGCGGCCTCGTCCTCAGCACGGTGCTGTTCACCTGGACGTACACCTTCCTCGGCAACCAGCCCGTGCCGGCGCGCGCCCACCTCGTGGGAGCGGTCCTGGTGGCCGTGGGCTTCGAGGCGCTGAAGGCCGTCGGCGGCGTGTACGTGCCGAGGGCGGTGGCCTCGTCGTCCGCGCTGTACGGCTCGATCGGGGTGGTGTTCGCAGTGCTGGCCTGGATGATGATCTACGCCCGTCTCATCGTCTACGGCGCAGTGGTGAACGTCCTGCGGTGGGAGGCGGATCGGGGCACCGTGACCGTCGACCTGCAGGTGCCGCGCATGGAGGGCGAGGTGCCCCTCACAGCCAACCGGGGCGGGGCCGTGCTCGACAAGGCCACCAGCGCCGATCAGGAGCACTGAGCCCGCGGGCGACGCTCCCTACCGGCTCCTCGGGCGCAACGACGAGCCCAGGACCTCGCCGTTGCGCAGGACGGTGACCGGACCGTCCTCGCTCACCACCACCACGGTGGCCGCCGGGTCGTCCCAGCTGTAGCGGCGGCTGGACGTGTGGCGCATCCCCCGCAGCCCCTCCACCTGGCTCTCCGCGGCGGGCGACGGCACGAGGCGCACGCCGAGCTGGCGCAGGGTGCCGCCGGCGTCGAACACGGCGGCGCCGTCCACCTGGGCCAGCGCATGGCGCAGCGGGGCCAGGCTCATCGGTCGAGTCACCTCGAGCGGTGGCGGCAGCGGGAGGCGGGCCTCGATGGCCGGTCCGGGGTCGGAGTCGGCCCGGTGCACGAGGATCGCCCCGATCCCCTCGGCACCCAGGTCGTGCACTGCGAACTCGATCAGCGCCCGGAGCACCTCGGGCTGGGTGAGGTCGTCGCCGTTGGAGACGAGGTCGATCCAGGAGCCGATGTCGGGCTCGTGGTGCCAGTCGAAGCGCTCCCAGCGCCACACGCCGCCATGGTCGACGACCCGCACCACACCGGACTCGTGGCGCTGGACGACGGTGGCGTCGAAGGCGCGGACGAGCACCCCGAGGTCGCGCTCCGAGCCCGCCGGCCGGTCGAACACCACCCAAGAGCTGTTGCCGTCGGGCCGTCGCACGAGCCAGCTGGAGCGGCCGTCGGCGAAGCGGCGGGCCCAGTCGAGCGGCTGCAGGTCGAGCGGGCGCTCCACGATCTCCAGGTCCGCCACCTCCGCCCACTCGGCCGGCGGGCGGCGAGGGTCGATGATCGATCCCATCCGGGCGACGCGACGCTCGTGCACCGGGGGGTGGATCGCGTGGCGGACCTCGTCGAGCAGCATCTCCTCGCAGAGGTCCTCGCCCCGGAACACAAAGCCGGCATCGACGAGGTCCTCGGCCAGGCGCCGCATCCTCGTCGCCCGCCGTGAGTCGTCACCGCCCATGGGCTCGGAGGCTAGGCCTCAGCACCGCGAAGCCGACGGTCGCGGGCGCTCAAGCCCGTCCGGTGACGTCGACGACCCAGCTGAGGTCGGCCCCGTCGAGGCGCTCGTGCCACGCCGCCGGCGCAGCGTCCATCAGCGTCTGCAGGTCCCAGTAGTCCTTCCAGAGCACGATGGTGGACCCCTCCACGTGCTGCACCGACACGAAGGGAAGGGACACGGTCTCGCCGGTCGGCCACGTCCAGACCTCGGTGTGCTCGGTGACGACGATCCCGCCGGGCCCCTCGGCGACCACGCCGGGCCGGTGCTCGTAGCCCGCCAGCCCCTCGAGCCCGAGCCGGAGGCGCGCCTCGATGCTGTCGGGACCCACCCCGGCCGTGGACGGGCCGGTGGGCACGTCGTAGTAGACGGACTCGGGCCCGAAGAACGACCGGATGCGGGACCAGTCGCGGGCGTAGAGCGCGGCCCAGAACGCGGCGGTGACCTCGGTGGGGGCCGGGGGCCCGCTCACCGGGGTCCCCGCAGGAGGGTGCCGGGACGGGCCCCGGTGGCCTCCCCCGCCTCGAAGGTGACCTGGCCGGCCTTGATGGTGGCGATGTAGCCGTCGGCTCGTTGGACGAGCCGGCTGGCGCCCCCCGGCAGGTCGGCGACGAGGCGCGGGCGGTGGAGCTGGAGCCGATCGAGGTCGATCACGTTGCAGTCCCCGACGTACCCCGGGGCCAGGACCCCCCGGTCGCCCAGTCCGTAGAGCTGGGCGGTGGCCTGGGTCATCTTGTGGACCGCGTCCTCCACGCTGAGCCGGCCGTGGTCGCGATCCCGGGCCCAGTGGGACAGGAGGAAGGTGGTGGTGGAGGCATCGCAGGTCTGGCCGGCATGGGCGCCGCCGTCGCCGAGCCCGAAGGCCGAGGTGGGGTGCCGGAGCATCTCGCCCACTGCGTCGAGGTTGCCGTCGCTGTAGTTGAGCACCGGCGCGTTGAGGAGCTCACGGCCCCCCTCGGCGAGCATCAGCTCGAGCAGGAGCGCCCACGGATCCACGCCCCGGGTGGCCGCGATGGCGGTGACGCTGCGCTCGGGCCCGGGTTCGTACACGGGCGGATCACCGAGCACGAAGGTCCGGCTCGGGTGCATGAAGCCGGTCACGATGGGGTCGTCGGCCAGCGCCGCCGCGTCGGCCACCAGCCGGGCTCGCAGCTGCGGGTCCCGCTCGATGCGAGCGACCTGCTCCTCCCAGCCGAGGAGCCCCAGGCCGGCGTCGCCCCATGCGGCGGTGAACGCGAGCGCGTGGAAGGTCTGGAAGCCGAGGAGGAGCGACACTGTGCGGCCGTGCACCTGCGGACGGACGGGCACCCCGTCGGCCCGAGCCTGGTCGGCCAGGTCGAGCAGACGGCGCCACGAGGTGGGATCGGCGTTGTTCTGGCTGAGAGCGAAGGTGACCGGACGGCCGATGGCGCCCGCCAGCCGGCGCATCCAGTCCATCTCGCGCTCGGGGGCGGCGAGGTCCTCGCCCAAGGCGCCGGCGGGCGCCAGCTCGAACACACCGGTGCCCAGCTGACCGAGCACGGCGCCGATCCCGAGCAGCTCGTCCTCGGCGGCGAAGGTGCCCGGCACCGGCTCGCCGTCGATGGCCCGGTGGGCGAGGGTGCGGCTGGTCGAGAACCCGAGGGCGCCGGCGAGGACCCCTTCGCGCACGATCGCCGCCATGGCCTCGATGTCGGTGGCGGTGGCGGGCTCGTTCTGCGCCCCCCGCTCCCCCATGACGTAGGCGCGCACGGCGCCGTGCGGGACCTGGGTGCCGAGGTCGAGCACGTGGTCACGGCCGTCGAGGGCGTCCAGGAACTCGGGGAAGGTCTCCCACCCCCACTGGATCCCTTCCGAGAGGGCGGCGCCGGGGATGTCCTCGACGCCCTCCATGAGCCCGATCAGCCACTCGTGGCGGTCGGGGGCCACGGGCGCGAACCCGACCCCGCAGTTCCCCATGACCACCGTGGTGACCCCGTGCCAGCACGACGGAGTCAGCAGCTCGTCCCACGTGGCCTGACCGTCGTAGTGGGTGTGGATGTCGACGAAGCCCGGGGTGACGAGCGCACCGTCGGCGTCCAGCTCGAGCGCGCCCCGGCCGGCGACCCGCCCCACCTCGGCGACCACGCCCCCGCTGATCGCGACGTCGGCCGTTGCCGCGGGGGCACCCGTCCCGTCCACCACGGTGCCGCCCCGGATCACCAGGTCGTGCTCGGGCACGGCCGGCCTCAGGCGCCGATCACGGGCGGGCGCCCGTGGCCCTCCGCCTCGCACATGGCGAGGTAGAAGTCCCGGATGCCGCCGGCATCGATGACCGAGGTGACGTTGCCGGCCGCGTCGAGGTTGAGGTTGGCCCCGTGGATGGCGAAGAAGACGTCGGTGACCTCGGTGTTGTCCTCGGGCACGTGGAGCGTGTGGATCGAACCCGCGGGCTCGAAGAGGTAGCTGCCGGCCACGTTCACGTCGTCGGGGTACTCCAGGTACTTCCAGGCTCCCGACAGGGTGAAGGCGTGCACCACGCCGGTGTGCTTGTGGGTGTCCACGGTCATGCCGGGCTGGAACTTCGTGCGGATCACCCAGAGGCCGGCGTCGACGTCGACCTGGAGGAGCTGCAGCGTCGAGCCGTCGCCGAGGTCCACGAAGGGAAGCTCCTCCTCCCGTCGGAGGATGGCGGTGGGGATGGTGGTGGCCGTCATGCCGGCAAGGTACTGCCGCCGTGGCCTCGATGGTGGCTCGCACTGTGCCAACATCCGGCCCGAAGCGACCACACCGGGGGGGACCATGGCCGATCTGCTCGAGCTGAGCGCCCGCATCATCGACGAGGGCGTCACCGACGAGCCCACCAACCGGATCACCCAGGAGCTGTCCGAGGTCAGCGACGACGTGGCGGTGATCGAGTCGTTCTCCCACGTGGTGGTCCTGCGCTCACCCGACGGGCTGGTGGCCTTCGACACGAGCGGGGCCCAGACCGGCGCGCAGTGCGTCGACAGCCTCCGGTCCTGGAGCTCGGAGCCGATCTCCCACCTCGTCTACACCCACGGCCACGTCGACCACGTGGGAGGCAGCGGGGCCTTCATGGCCGACGCCGGGCGGCGAGGCGACCCCCGGCCCCGGGTGGTCGCCCACGAAGCCGTCCGCGACCGCTTCGAGCGCTACCGGCTGACCGAGGGCTGGAACCTCGCCATCAACAGGCGCCAGTTCGGCTGGCTGCCCCGGGCCACGAACCTGGGCATCGGCGGCATGCAGCGGTTCCTGCCCGAGGACGTGGCCGAGCCCGACGTCACCTACCGGGACGTGCTGGCGCTCGACGCGGGGGGCGTGCCGATCGAGCTCCACCACGCCCGAGGCGAGACCGACGACCACACGTGGGCCTGGCTCCCCGAGCAGCGGGCGATCTGCGCCGGGGACTTCCTCATCTGGAACTTCCCCAACGCCGGCAACCCGCAGAAGGTCCAGCGCTACCCGGACGAGTGGGCGGTCGCGCTCCGTGCGATGGCCGCGCTGGAGCCCGAGCTCCTCCTCCCCGCCCACGGCCTGCCCATCGCCGGAAGGGAGCGCATCGCCATGGTCCTCGACGAGGTGGCCACCGCCCTCGAGGACCTCGTGGCCGGGGTGCTCGAGCGCATGAACGCCGGGGCCCGCCTGGACCAGATCATCCAGGAGGTCAAGGTCCCGGAGTCGGTGCTGGCCCGGCCGTTCCTGAGGCCCTTCTACGACGAGCCCGAGTTCGTGGTCCGCAACGTGTGGCGCCGCTACGGCGGCTGGTGGGACGGCGACCCGGCGAACCTCAAGCCGGCGCCCGCCGCGGCCCTGGCCGGGGAGGTGGCTGCCTTGGCCGGCGGCGCACTGGCCCTGGCCCGACGGGGCGAGGAGGTGGCAGGCGGCGACCTGCGGCTGGCCTGCCACCTCGTGGAGCTGGCTGGCCTGGCCGCGCCTGAGGACCGGGAGGTGCACCGCATCCGTGCCGACGTCTACGAGCGCCGCCGCAAGGGCGAGACCTCCCTCATGGCGATGGGCATCTACTCCTCCGCGGTGCGCGAGAGCACCGAGGTGCTCGACGAAGGGGCCGGCTGACCGGCCCGACGAGGCCCGACGAACGCCGCGAACCGCCCACGCGCCTGCTGGATGCGCCTGCCCGGTGCCCCCGGGGGGTTGGCCGCGGGCGCTCCCGGGTAGTGACGGGAGCAGCCTTTCCACACCTATCAAGGAGACGTGATCATGGGCATCGGAATCGGACTTCTGCTCCTGGCCGCTGGCGCGGTCATGACCTTCGCCGTCGAGGTCGAGTCCTCCGGCGGGTTCAACATCAACACCATCGGGATCATCCTCATGATCGTCGGCGCCATCGGGATCGTCGCCTCGATGATGTTCTGGAACAGCTGGGGTGGCCCCGCCGGCCGCCGTCGCCGCGTCTACGAGGAAGACGTCTAGCCCCAGACCCCTCCCGGCGATCGACGCCGATCGCCCCGCTGATCACAGGCCACGGCTCGATGCGGCCGCGACCCTCGGGTCCGGCCGCATCGTCGCGTCCTTGCTCAGGCGGCGGCGTGCGCCCGGCAGAGGGCGTCGATGGCGGTCCGCTCGTACTCGCGCGCGACGGGGAGGAGGCGGGTGAAGGCGAAGGACGCGTGGACGAGGCCGGACAGGTGCTCGTGCTGCACGGGGACCCCCGCTGCCCGCAGCGCGTGGGCGTAGGCGTGGCCGTCGTCGGTGAGCGGGTCGTACCCGGCCGTCATCACCAGGGCCGGGGGGAGGCCGGCGTGGTCGGGCGCGAAGAGCGGCGAAGCCATCGGGTCCTTCGGGTCGTGGTCCCGGAGGTACGCCGCGACGTAGCGCTCCATGCCCGCCTTGGTGAGGCCGAAGCCGGTCCCGAGCCGATCGATGGATGGCATCGACATCGTGAGATCGACCGCTGGGACGTCGAGCCACTGGAAGGCCAGGCTGGGCCCTGACCGATCCCGAGCCAGGAGCGCCACCACGGCGGCCAGGTTCGCCCCGGCGGACTCGCCACCCACCGACACCCGCGCCTGGTCGATCCCGAGCTCCGCCGCGTGCTCCACGAGCCAGCAGAGCGCGGCGTAGGAGTCCTCGACGGGTGTGGGGTACGCGTTCTCCGGGGCCATGCGGTAGTCCACCGACGCGACCGTGCAGTCCGCCTCGGCCGCGATCGTGCGGCAGCGCGGGTCGCGCTGGTCCAGGTCGCCCACGCACCAGCCGCCGCCGTGGAAGAACACGTGCAGCGGCCGCGGCCGGCGGCCGGAGGGCTCGTAGAGCCGCACTCGGATGGCGCCGCCCTCCACGGGCACCATCAGCTCCCGGGTGGGGACCTTCGGTCCGGGGTGCATGACGAACCGCCCGAGCTGCCGGGCCTGGAGGGTGCCGGCGAGGCGCAGCGCCGGGAAGGTCGCATCCGGGTCGTCCCCGAGGCGCTCCTGGAGGGCGAGGATCGGGCGGAGCCGAGGGTGGACGGGCATGACCCGAGCGTGCCACAGGCGTCCTCGGCCACCGGCGCAGCCCTAGCCTCGGCCACATGGGACCCGTCATCTCCGTCCACGGGCTGGTGAAGGCCTTCGGATCGGTCCGGGCCCTCGACGGGCTCGATCTCGAGGTCGCGCCCGGCGAGGTGCACGGCTTCCTCGGGCCGAACGGCGCCGGCAAGACCACCACCATCCGCGTGCTGCTCGGGCTCCTGCGCGCCGACGCCGGCGATGTGCGGCTGCTCGGTCGGGATCCCTGGCACGATGCGGTCGAGCTCCACCGTCGGCTCGCCTACGTGCCCGGCGACGTCAGCCTCTGGCCGAAGCTGAGCGGCGGCGAGATCATCGACCTCTTCGCGCGGCTGCGGGGCGACGTCGACCAGACCCGACGTGATCAGCTCATCGAGCGCTTCGAGCTCGACCCCACCAAGAAGGCGCGCACCTACTCCAAGGGCAACCGCCAGAAGGTGGCGCTCGTGGCCGGGCTCGCCTCGTCCGCCGAGCTGCTGATCCTCGACGAGCCGACCTCCGGGCTGGACCCGCTGATGGAGGCGGAGTTCCAGGACTGCATCCGCGAAGCACAGGTCGAGGGCCGCACGGTGCTCCTCTCGAGCCACATCCTCGCCGAGGTCGAGGCGCTGTGCGATCGGGTGAGCATCATCCGGGCCGGTCGCACCGTGGAGTCCGGAGCGTTGGACGCGCTGCGAGAGCTGACCCGCACCGCCGTCCGCGCCGAGACCATGCGACCCGTGTCGGGGCTCGAGGACCTCCCCGGCGTCCACGACCTGGAGGTGCACGCCGCGCTCGACGGCGACACGTCGATCCGGTTCCAGGTCGACACCGCCCACCTCGGCAGCGCGATCGCTGCGCTCAGCGCCGCCGGGCTGCGCTCGCTGACCAGCAGCCCGCCCACGCTCGAGGACCTGTTCCTGCGCCACTACGGCGACGAGCTGGCGGCGGAGGCGATCGCAGCGCGAGACGGCGGCCGGTGAGGCGCGACCTCGCCGGAACCGGGGCGCTGGTGCGCCTGGTCCTCCGGCGCGACCGGACCCGGCTCCTGGTGTGGATCGGCGCCATCGTCCTCCTCGTCTACGTCTCGGCCGTCAGCACGATCGAGATCTACCCCACCCAGGCGGACCTGGATCTCGCCGCCGCGGCGGCCGAGGACAACCCGGTGGCCCTGGCGTTCAACGGACCCGACCAGGCGCTCGACACGATGGGCGGGCAGATCGCCTTCCAGGTCGGCGCCTTCGGGCTCGCCCTGGCCGGGTTGATGAGCGTGCTGCTGGTGGGCCGCGCCACCCGCGCCGAGGAGGACAGCGGGCGCCTCGAGCTGGTGCGGGCCATGCCCGTCGGGCGCCACGCCCCGCTGGTCGCCTCCCTCCTCGTCGTGGGCGGGGCCCAGGTGGTGGTCGCCGTGGCGTCGGCCCTCTCGCTCGTCGCCCTGGACCAGGAGCTCCACGGCTCGATCGTGCTCGGCGGCGGGTTCCTGGCCGTGGGCCTCCTGTTCCTCGCCCTCACCGCGGTGACCGCGCAGGTGGCGGAGAACCCCCGGGTCGCCACGGGGGCGGCCGGTGGCGTCCTCGGGGCGGCGTACGTGCTGCGGGGCGCCGGGGACATGAGCGGGGGTGCTCTGTCCTGGCTCTCGCCCATCGGCTGGGCCCAGAAGGCCCGACCCTTCGCCGGCGAGACCTGGTGGCCGCTCGGGCTCGCGCTGGTGGTCGCGATCGGGCTCGGGGTGCTGGCCATCTCGCTGGCCGAGCGCCGCGACTTCGGAGGCGGCATGGTCGCGCCTCGGCCCGGGCCCGCATCGGCCGGCGCCGCCCTGCGCAGCCCGTTCGCCCTCTCGCTCCGCCTGCACCGGGCTGCGGCGGCCTGGTGGGCGGCCGCCACCGCCCTCCTCGGGTTCGTGTACGGGTCGCTGGCCGAGAGCGTGGACGACCTCATCGGCGACAACGAGGCGATGGCCGACCTCATCGCATCGCTGCAGGGGGTGAGCCTGGTCGACTCCTACCTGGCCACCTCGCTGCTCATCACGGCGCTGCTGGCAGCCGGCCCGGCGCTGCAGATCGCCGGGCGCCTCCGGGCCGAGGAGGCCGAGCTCCGGGCCGAGCCGCTGCTCGCCACGCCGACGTCTCGCACCAGGTGGATGGGTGCCCACCTCGTTGTGGCGCTCGGCAGCACGGCAGTGGCCGTGTTCGTGGGCGGGCTCGGTCTCGGCAGCGGACACGCGGCCACCGGAGGCGGGGCCGGGCAGGTCGCGGAGCTGACGGTCGACGGGCTGAGCTACCTGCCCGCCCTGCTGGTCGTGGCCGGCGTCGCCGTCTTGCTGTTCGGCGCCGCCCCCCGCTGGACGGCGGGGAGCTGGCTCGTCCTGGCGGCGTGCTTCGTGATCGCGATGTTCGGCACCCTGCTCGACCTGCCGCAGTGGGTGGTCGACCTCTCGCCCCTCCAGCACGTCCCTCCGGTGCCGGCCAGCGACCTGCGAGCGCTCCCCCTCGTCGCCCTGACCGCGGTCGCCCTCGCCCTCGTCGGTGCGGGGCTCGTGGCCTTCCGGCGTCGCGACGTGGTCGCCGGTTGAGCCGAGCTCACGGCTTGACCCGCGGGTCAAGTTGGGCTTGGCTCTGGGCTGTGGGTGATTCGACGACCATCGACATCGACGCGCTCAAGCGGAAGTACCGCGAGGAGCGCGACAAGCGGCTGCGACCCGACGGCAACGCGCAGTACCTGAGGCTCGAAGGGACCCTGTCGCACTACCTGGAGGACCCCTACACCCCGATGACGCCGCGCGAGCCGAAGCGCGACCACGTCACCGTGGCGTTCATCGGGGGCGGCTTCGCCGGGCTCGTCACGGGCGCTCGCCTGAAGGAGGCCGGCGTCGAGGACGTCCGGATCATCGAGAAGGCCGGCGACTTCGGTGGCACCTGGTACTGGAACCGCTACCCGGGCGCCCAGTGCGACACGGCGAGCTTCGTCTACATGCCGCTGCTGGAAGAGACCGGGCACATGCCCACCGAGAAGTACGCGCACGGGCCCGAGATCCTCGAGCACTGCCAGCGGATCGGCAAGCACTACGGGCTCTACGACGGCGCCCTGTTCCACACCGAGGTCACCGGCCTGGAGTGGGACGACGACCGCGCTCGATGGGTCGTGCGCACCGACCGGGGCGACGAGTTCACCGCCCGGTTCCTGTCCATGGGCACCGGCCCCCTCCACGTGCCCAAGCTGCCCGGCGTGCCGGGCATCGACGAGTTCGAGGGTCACGCCTTCCACACCAGCCGCTGGGACTACGCGTTCACCGGTGGCGACCCCACGGGTGCGCCCATGACCGGGCTGGCCGACAAGCGGGTGGCGGTCATCGGCACGGGCGCCACGGCGGTGCAGTGCGTGCCCCGACTGGCCCGGGACGCCGGCGAGCTGTTCGTGTTCCAGCGCACGCCGTCGTCGGTCGACGTGCGGGCCAACCACCCCATCGACCCGGACTGGTTCGCAAGCATCGCCACCCCCGGGTGGCAGCAGCGTTGGCTCGAGAACTTCACCCTGAACCAGACGGGGGGCCTGGTCGAGGAGGACCTGGTCATGGACGGCTGGACCGATCTGGCCCGGCGCATCCTGCACCGCATCGCGTCGCTCGAGGGGCCGGTCGACATCCAGCGGATCACGGAGGCGGTCGAGGACGCCGACTTCGAGAAGATGGAGCAGATCCGGGCCCGTTGCGACGAGGTGGTGCAGGACCCGGAGACGGCCGAGAAGCTGAAGGCCTGGTACCGCCAGCTGTGCAAGCGACCCTGCTTCCACGACGAGTACCTGCAGGCCTACAACAACGAAGACGTCCACCTCGTGGACACCGACGGCCAGGGGGTGGAGCGGATCACCGCCACGGGCGTCGTGGTCGCCGGCGTCGAGTACCCGG
>JBKHYD010000010.1:0-38685 GCA_046565645.1 Acidimicrobiia bacterium
CGGGGGACAACACCACGATGACCGTGGAGCTGATCCACCCGATCGCGATGGACGAGGGTCTGCGGTTCGCCATCCGTGAGGGTGGCCGCACCGTGGGCGCCGGCCGAGTCACCAAGATCCTCAAGTAGCAGTACAGTTCACCAGCCCCTCGGGGTTCTCCGTTCTTTGACAAGCGAGCAGGTACATGGCTGAGAAGCAGAAGATCCGCATCCGCCTGAAGGCGTACGACCACGAGGTCATCGACCAGTCGACCAAGAAGATCGTCGAGACGGTCATGCGCACCCAGGCGACGATCCGCGGGCCGATCCCCCTCCCCACGGAGAAGCACCGCTACACCGTCATCCGCTCGCCCCACAAGGACAAGGACAGCCGCGAGCACTTCGAGATGCGCATCCACAAGCGCCTCCTCGACATCCTCGAGCCGTCCGCCAAGACCGTCGACTCCCTCCAGCGCATCGAGCTGCCGGCCGGCGTCGACATCGAGATCAAGATCCAGCAGGCCTAGCCGGGCCCGCCGACCGATCGGCCCAGAAGGCCGGCCTCCGGGCCGGCCTTCGGCGCGCCCGGAGGCGGGCGCCTCAGCGGCCGTCGTCGAGGTCCTCCATGTGGGCCGACCGGCCCGCCTCGACGTCGAGCACCGGACCGTCGTCCTCGATGAGGAACCAGGGCCGCTCGTCCTCCTGGCGCCGGCGCTCAGCCGCCTCCCGGCGCAGCGCATCCCTGGGCTCTCCACGCTTCCGTCCGAACATGGCCGGGGAGGCTACCGGTCGCCGGCCACTCCGACGTCGAGCGCAGCGGGGAGCTCGGCCCGGGACGAGATGCCCAGCTTCCGGTACACGTTGGCCAGGTGGTACTCGACGGCCTTCACGGACACGAACCTCCGTGCTGCGATCTCCCGGTTGCCGAGGCCCTCTGCGGCCTGCTGGGCCACGGCCCGCTCGGTGGGGGTGAGCGCGGCGGGGCCACTGACGGCGGTGCGCCGGGGACGGGCCCCGGTGGCCAGCAGGAGCTCGCGCGCCTCCCGGGCGAGCCGCGCCGCACCGGCGGCGTCGGCTTCGGCCAAGGCCAGGCGCAGGGGCTCGCGAGCCTCGTCCTTCGCCCCTCGGCCGAGCCGATGGCGGCCGAGCGCCACCCGCGCCTCCATGCGATCCAGGCCCCACGGTCCCTCCGCCACGAGCGCCTCGGCCCGCTGTAGCAGCTCCTCCGCTCGTGCTGGCTCGAGGAGGGCGCGGGTCCGGGCCGCCACGGAGAGCGTGCGGACCGCACCGAACCGCTCGGCGGGGACCTCGGCCGCATCGAGGAGCGAACGGGCCTCGCTGGGACGATCGGCGGCGAGGGCGGCGGCCAGCACGAAGGGCGCCGGGATGGTCGCTGGGTTGACCGCCCCGATCGAGCGCTGTCGCCGGACCACCTCGGCGACGTCGTCGAGCCCGCCGTCGTCGCCCGTGGCCAAACGCACGACCGCCCGACAGTGGAGCCAGTGGGTGAAGCTGGCACTGGTGCGCCAGTGGGGCTCCGGATCCGGGAGGTCGAGGGCGACCTGTGCGCCCTCGAGGTCGTCCTGCTCCCGACGGGCCAGGGCGAGGTTTCCGGCCGCGCCGACCACCGTGACCCGACGGTCCCGCAGCATCACCGCGACGGCCGCCTCCGCGTCGGCGAGCGCGTCCGTGATGCGGCCCTGGGCGAGTCGAGCCACGCAGCGGGCGTTGCTGGCGAGGCCGAAGAGCACCTCGTTGGCCCGTCGGGCAGCCACGTCGAACCACAGGTCGAGCACCTCGTCCACCGCGTCCGCGTCGTCGGCGAAGTGCAGGGCCAGGAGCGCCTGGTAGGCAGCGGAGCTCTCCAGGACCTCGCGGTCGTCGATGGCGGGGTGCAGGATTGCGGCACGGCCCATGCGCCGAACCTCGTCGGCCGGGTGGGCCGACAGGGCGCGGTCGTAGGTCAGGTGGGCCAGCACCGCCCGAGCGGCCGGGCTCGTGTCGAGGTCCGCGCCCTCCAGCGCCGCAACCAGCTCCTCGTCCAGCCGGACTCGTCGGCTGACGTCGATCCGGCTGGCCGAGGCGAGGGCGGCCAGCAGCTCGAGGCGCAGCTCGCCGCCATCGCCGACCCCGGGCTGGTCGAGAGCCGCCCGGAGCACCTCTGCCGCGCGGTCCAGCCAGCCCCGCCCACTGAGGGCCCGCCCCACCCGCAGTCGCAGCTCAGCGGCGGCGATCGGTGTGGCGGCAGCCAGGACGGCTCGGTCGACCGACTCCGCCCAGCGCTCGTCACCGGCGGCGGCGTCGGCGACCGCCAATTCGGCCAGGAGGCGGGCCCGCACGGGCTCCGCCGGCGCCTCGGCGAGGGCCCGACGCAGCCACACGGCGGCCTGATCCGGGCTACCGGTGAGCCGAGCCCGGCGGGCGGCGCGCTCGAGCACCTCGACCGCGTGCGGGGACGTGGCCGGCGGGCTGGCCATCAGGTGGTGCGCCACCAGCTCTGGGGAGGCATCGGCTTCGACGAGGAGGGCGACCGCAGCCCCGTGCAGGCTGCGAGCCTCGGTGGGGGCGATGGAGCGCTCCACTGCCTCCCGCACCGCTGGGTGGGTGAAGGCGACGTCGAGCTCGTCGTCGAGGATGGCGGCCTCGACGAGAGTTCGGCGGATGACGTCGTCGCCGGGGGCGATGCCGGCGAGGCGCTCGGCCTGCCAGATCGGTGCGCCGTCGCCCAGCACCGCCGCGGCCTCGACCAGCCGGCGGGCGGCCGGATCCAGGCGATCGAGGCGGGCTCGTACGGTCTGGAGCGACTCGTCCACGACGACATCGGCGCTTTGCAGCGCATCGCCCACCCGCAGCAGCTCTCGCACGAAGAGCGGCACCCCACCGGTGAGGTCGTGCCAGCGGTGGGCCTGGCCGGGGCCGACGTCTGGTCTCGTCGAGCGCACCACCTCGGCCACCCCCTCGGCGGACAGCGGCCGGGGCTCGACCATCGTGTGCACGGGCAGCGAGCGGAGGATCCGCCCCGCGGGGCCCGCACCGACGGGACGGCACCCCACGACCAGTGCGATCGGGTGCTCTGCGATGCGCTTGGCAAGGTAGTGGAGCCAGCGCAGCGAGGCGACGTCGGCCCAGTGGGCGTCGTCAACGACGATCACCAGGGGGCCCCGGTCGGCGAGGTTGGCGGCGAACCAGTAGACGCCGTGGAGGACCGAGAACAGCGCCCCGTCGTCCGGCAGCGGCTCCCCGCCTGGGGTGAGGAGCGGTCGAGCCAGCCCGGCCGGTCCATCGAAGAGGTCGGCCCCGTGCTCGGCCGCGACCGACTCGAGGAGCTGCAGCGCCACCCCGAACGCGAAGTCCGCTTCGAGCTCGTCGCCGCGGGCGGTCCGGACCGTCCACCCGCGAGCCGTCGCTGAGGCGGCTGCGTGCTCGAGCAGCGACGTCTTGCCGATGCCGGCGATGCCCCGGACCACGACGACCTGGCCCTCCTCGGGCACGCGGTCGAGGGCCGCCTCGACGGCGGCGAGCTCGCTGCGCCGCTCGACCAGGTCGATCGGCGCCTGGGAGACGGCGGGGCGGAGAGGCATCGGGCGGGTCACGCTATCGGTCAGGTCCGCACCGCCGGGATCTTCTGGGTTCGCCCTGTTGTACCACTGGGGTGCCCGGCCCCGAGCCCTGGGGTCCCGAGGCGCCGGCCAGGTCGAACGACCCAGCGGTGCTGTCCGAAGTGGGCCGTGATGGCCCGTTCGCGCCGGCCGGGGGTGCGCGGCGGGCGTCAACCTTCGGAGGAAACCCTCGGGTCGGCCCCTAGTGCCCGTCTCCACCCACACCGGCATCCTCGGCGAGGAAGGAGGAGGCCCGGTGCGGAACTCATGGTGGCGGACGGCCCTGGCGGGCGCAGCGCTGGCGACGGGAGCGACGTTGCTGCCCGCCGTCGCGCTCACCCCAGCGAGCACGGTTGCTGCGCAGGGGAGCGAGGCGGAGTGGACCGTCATGGTCTACCTGGACGCCGACAACAACCTCGAGACGCAGGGTCTGCTCGACCTGCAGGAGATGGCTGCGGCGGCCGGTCCCCGCACCAGCTTCGTCGTGCTGATCGACCGGGCGGCGAAGGACTACTCCGACCCGCTGTTCGAGGACGGCGACGTCGTGGGGCTCCCGGCGTTCAGCGACGCCAAGCTCCTCCACGTCACCGCCAGCGGCGTGGACGTGCTCCAGGAGCTCGGTGAGGTCGACCTCATGGACCCCCAGACCCTGGCGTGGTTCGTCTGGTACGGCCTCACGGAGTTCCCGGCCGAGCGCAACGCGCTCGTGATGTGGGACCACGGCGGCGGGCCGCTCATCCCCTTCGGGGAGGACGAGGACAGCAACACCGAGGGCCCGGCCTGGCTTGACACGACGGAGCTGCAGCAGGCCATCGGCTCAGGCCTGCAGAGCGCCGGGGTGGACCAGCTGGACCTCCTGGCCTTCGACACCTGCCTCAACAGCACCGTCGAGATCGCTCGGGCGGTCGCTCCGTACGCCGACGTGCTGGTGGCGTCGGAGGAGCTCGTCAACGGCCACGGCCTCGACTACGAGGCCTTCAGGATCCTGGAGGAGGGCGACGTCGACGCAGCTGAGCTCGGCACCCGGCTGGCGGACGACTTCGCCACCCACGCCATCGAGACCCCCTACCCGCTCGGGGGCGAGGTCGACTACACGATGTCGGTCGTCGACCTCGATGCGATGGATGGGGTCGACGCCGCGCTCGCCCGGCTCGTTGACGCCTTCGAGGCGAACCCGGAGGCCGCCATCAGCCTCCTCCAAGCCCGCCAAGGCGCCATCGAGTTCGGGGTCGTCAGCACCGAGGCCGAGAACAACTACCAGTTCGTCGACCTCGGGGACGTGCTGGCTCGGCTGCCGGACTCGCTCCCGTCCGAGGTGCTCGTGGCCCGGAACAACCTCTACGCGGCGGTCGACACCGCGGTGCTCCACAACATCAACGGGCCCTACCACGAGGGTGCCCGCGGCCTGGCCATCTACCTCCCGGCTCGGGCAGAGCACTACGTCGATCTCTACGACGAGCACGCCGACCCGACCGGTTGGCGGGCGTTCCTCCAGGAGCTGCTCACCCAGAGCGGGCCGGCGCCGTCCGCCGACGGCCTCGAGCTCACCACCGAGGCAGAAGGGTGGCGGGCCACCCTGGCCCTCGATGCTGGCCAGGGCGGTGACCTCGCCGAGGCGTTCGGAGTGTTCGGCGTGCCCAACGAGGATGGGTCCGTGACGGCCCTGGCCCTCCTCCCGGCCACCATCGGCGCCGGAGGGGCCGACCAGGTCCAGACGACCTGGACCTATCAGTACGTCCTGCTCGACGACCAGCCGGTGACGGCCAGCATCGACCCGATGGCGGGCGGGATGAAGGCCATCGTGGAGGGCGTCTACCTCGACCCGGCCGGCAAACAGAGCGGCGCCGTCCTCAGCATGGAGCTGCTCCTCGGCGCCGATGCATTGGAGTTCGGGGACGTCCGCCTCATCGCCACCGACGGCGCCGCCGCCGACATCGTGGCGGCGGCGGGGTCCCGCTTCGTGCCCACCCGGCTCTCGGTGGACGGCACCGACGTCGTCGACCAGGTCCTCCTCGACCCGATCGACGCCAACAGCTTCGCCGTCGGCATCCGTGAGCTGGACGTCGGCCTGCGGTTCGCCGCATCGATCGTCGCCTACCAACCCGACGGCAGCGGGCTGGCCCGCACCGCCGTGTCCACCCGACCCTGATGACCACCTCTGGAGAGACCCATGCCCATGCGACCGGGGGCGACGTGAGCTGCCCCGCCTGCTCCTCCGCGGTACCGGAAGAGGCCCGCTTCTGCCATCGGTGCGGGTGCGACGAGCGCGCCGCTGGGGGCGACGCTCGTCGCACCGCATCGTTCGCCGTGCAGCCCGGTGAGCCGGTCGCCGCGTTCAACCTGGTCTCGTCGCTCATGCCGATGGCGTCGGGGTCGGGCGTCCAGGCCTACAAGTTCGCGCTGGCGGCAGCCGTCGCGCTGCCCGTCCTCGTCGCCATGCTCGGCTACCTGGCCTTCGCCTTCGCGGCGGCCGCAGCGGTCGTCCCCGTGGCCTACCTCGTCTACCTCTACGACGTGAACGAGTGGGAGGACCAACCGGTCCCGGTCGTCCTCGGCGCCGTGGCCACCGCCGGCGTGCTCGGCGTCCTCTTCACCCTGTTCTGGCAGGAGGTGCTCCTCGACCCGGTGCTGGTGCTGCGTGGCCGAGACGGCGGCTCCTTCGACGGCTCCCGGCTGGTCGTCCTCGGGCTGCTCGTGCCGGTAGGGGCGATGGCACTGGCCCAGCTCGGTCCGACCCTCCTGGCCGCCCGGCCCCGCTTCGACGACCTCATCGACGGCCTCACCTTCGGGGTGGCCTCCGGCGCCACGTTCGCGGCTGCCGAGACCCTGGTGCTCAACCGCGGCCTCTTCGACGGGTTCGGCTCGGTCGAGAACCCCGACTCGGCCCTGTGGGCGGCGCTGGTGCTGTCCGCCGCCATCGTGAAGCCCGTCGTCTACGGCGGTGCCGCCGGCCTGGCCGTGGCCGCCTTCTCCGGGGTCGGCGAGGGCCCCGGGAAGACCGGTCCCCGCCACTGGCGTGGCGTCCTGGAGTCGCTCGCCCTCGTCGCGGTCCACCTCATCGGCCTGGAGGTGCTCCGGGTGCTCGCCGACGGGACCGCCGGTGCCGTCATGGGCCTGCTGTGGGGGGCGGTCGTGGCTGCGGCGGTGCTCGTACGGGTCCGCTACGTCCTCCACGTCGCCGTCCTCGAGGCGGCGCTGGACGCCGCCACGAGCGGTGTGGTGCCCAGCATCGCCAACCGAGGTGCTGGCTGGTGCCCAGCCTGCCAGATGCCCCTCCTCGACGAGGCCAGCTTCTGCTCGGCCTGCGGCTCGTCGGTCCGGGCGGCCTCCAAGACCGATCGCCGAGTCCTCTCGGCCGTTGCAGGGGAGGCCAAGTGAGCCAGCCCACCGATCCCACCACGCCGGGCCCGGAGGCGGCTCCCCCGGCGAGCGCTCCTGCCCCTGCGCCGGCGGCGCCACCCGCAGCGGCGCCACCCGCAGCTGCGGTCGGAACCGTCCCGCCGCCCCAGCCCGTGCCGCCCGGCCCGACGCCTCCTCCGCCGCCGGCGGGCGGCAAGCTGAAGCCCCCGGTGGTGATCGGCGCCATCGTCGGCGCCGTGGCCCTCGTCGGCGGCGGCTTCGCCCTGCTCGGCGGCTCCAAGGACTCGTCGGCCGCCGAACGCCCCGAGACCGAGGTCACCTTGCCGCCAGGGATCGATCCCCTCGACCCGAGCGTCGGACCGCAGGTCGACGACCCGGTGACCTCCACCACCGTGCCCGGCCTCGACCTCGACGAGGTCGTCGTCACCACCACCACGTCGATGCCGCCGCCCACCACCACGGTGCCGGTGGGACCGGAGCAGGGCTCGGTGCCGGTCGGGGGCGGTGCGTCGGTGACCCCCGCGGCCGGGTGGGCCGTGGGTGGCCAGCAGGCCGGCTTCGTGCACCTCACCCGGGAGGACGGTGGGGCGGACGCGTTCGCCTGGCTGGACGAGTCGGGCGCGCTCAGCGATCCCGACGAGGTGATGGTGAGCTACCTGAACTCGCAGATCGCCCCCTACGTCGCCGAGCTGGAGGTCTCGGCGATCGCCCCTCAGACGGTGAGCGGGAACGTGGTCGGCGCGGCCAGCATGGCGTACCGGGGCGTCCTGGCCACCCAGAGCGGGGGCGCCGTGCCGATCGAGGGATGGGTGCTGGTGATGGTCCGCCACGACGGTTCCGTCGCCATCTGGGAGGAGCTGAACGAGGCCGGGTCCTACGAGGCGGTCGAGGACGACCTCGTCGCGATGCTCAACTCGTTCATCCGGACCCTCTAGGCCTCGATGCGGCGGGGGGCGCTGGGCGGCGCAGCGGTGGCGACCGGGATCCTGAGCCTGGTCGCCACCTTCGCCGTTCCGTACCGGGCCCTCGACGACGACGCCCACCCTCCGGTCGAGCGCTACCTCGGCAACCTCGACGGGGGCGGCCGGCTGACGCGGGTGGAGGAGCCGGACGGCACGACGACGTGGTCGTCCACCACGACGCGGCGGCTGCCCGACCTGCTGCTGGCCGATGTCGAGGACGTCGCCCTCGAGTCCGTGCTCGGCCGCAGCGGCGTCGAGCACGACGACTTCGCCGGGACCGGTGACCTGCCGGGGATCGCCGTCTACCGGGATGAGGTGGTGGAGCGCTCGGCCACGGGCCCCCGCACCCACGCCGCGCTGACCATCGTCGACCGCGACGGCTACGCGCTCGTCGGCTTCCTGGAGGCAGACGGCTCCACCCAGGTGTTCGACCCGCCGCTGCCGATGCTCCCCGCCGATCCCGGGAAGGGGACGGGCTGGTCGGAGGAGGGCGCCTTCGGCGGTGCTCGCTACCGCTACGAGGCGGAGGTGGTGTCAGCCCGGTCCCGGGAGGTGGCCCTGACAGGAGACGAGCGGCGCTGCCTCCAGGTGCGGTCCGTCCTGACCCTCGACTGGGGCGGCGGGGATCCGACCCGGCAGGCGAGCCTCGAGCTCTGGTGCGAGGGCCTGGGCTCGGTCGCCTACGACACCGAGACCGATGCCGGCACCCGGTCGGCGGAGGTGGTGGCCGTCGATGGGCACGCCCCGGTCGACGCGCCGCCTCCCGCGGAGCGCGGGGCTGCGGCGCCGATGGACCCGCCGGCCCTGGGTGACGAGCCCTGGACCCGCACGGCGGTGGTCTCGCCGCTCGGCGGCCTGGTCACACCCCGGCCCTCGACCCTTCCGACGGTGGTGGAGGGCGACCCGCCGCTGCTGCTCGTGGCCACCGAGGCCAACCCCCTGCTGCAGGCCATCCAGGCGACCCCGCAGGAGGGCAGCGCGCGGGCCTGGACGGTGGCGCTTGGAGAGCTGGCCTACGGGGCACCCCTGGTGGACCTGGCCGGTGACCGGATCGTGGTGGGTGCCGCCGAGGGCCAGGTCCGGGCCGTCACCACCGACGGCCTCTTCCTCTGGTCGACCGACGTGGGCGACAACGTGGCCACCCGACCGCTCCTGATCGGTGAGACGCTGGTGGTGGGCTCCGAGACGGGCGACGTCGTCGGCCTCGACCCGGCGGACGGCTCCGAGCGGTGGCGGACCAGCACCGGGGGCCCGGTCGTCTCCTGGCCGGCGGAGGTCGACGGCCTGGTGGTGGTGGGATCCGACGACGGGGTCGTGCGCGCCCTCGACCCGGCCGACGGCGAGGTGGTCTGGGAGCACGAGGCCGCCGGCGGCGTGGAGGCGGCGATCGTGCCCGCCGCCGGAGGGGCGCTCGTCGTGGACCGCGGGGGCTGGATCCGCCTCCTCGGCCAGGATGGGTCGCTGCGGTGGTCGGTCGAGCTCGGCGGGACCCTCCAGACCGCTCCCACGGTGGTGGGGGACCACCTGGTCGTCGCCGCCGGAGCCGCCGTGGCACTCGACGTGGCCACCGGCGCCGAGCGCTGGCGGCTGGCGGGGGACTTCGTCGGCCCTCCGGCGTCGATTGCCGGCCGGGCCTCCGTCGCGCTCCTCGACGCCGCGGGCACGGTGGAGGCGGTCGACGCGGACGGACGGGTGGTCGAGCGCTGGCCGGCGCTGTCGACCCCGGGTGGCGACGGCTCGGCCGCGGTCGGCCTCGCCGCCGGGGCTGGCGCGCTCTGGGTGGTGGACGCCGCCGGGCACGTCCAGCGGCTCGGGCCGGCCGTGGCCGGGGCGACCGACGAGCTCCCGCTGGCCTGGGTGGCCGGCGTCACCGCTCCGCCGTTCGACCTGGAGCTCCTCCAGGTCACGCCCCTCGTCGTCGACGGGGTGGTCCACCTCGTCGACGGGGGCGGCACCATCGTGGCCGTCGATCCGGTCACCGGCTCGGCGGGCGCGACGGGGCAGGTGGCGGCCGACGGGCTCAACATCACCGTCGCCCCCGCCGTGGATGGCGGCGTGGGCTACGTCGTGGCCGACGGCCGCCTCCTGGCCTTCGACCTGCCCGGCGGCGAGCTCCGCTGGGAGCGGCCCCTCACCGGCATGGCCATGCGGCCCCCGCAGGTCGCCGGCGGAGCCGTGGTCGTGGCGCTCGAGGACGGCGCCACCCACCGCCTCCTGGTCGTGAACGCCTCGGACGGCGAGGTCCGCTGGCAGCAGACGACCGGCACCGCGGCGGCCGAGGGAGCCCTGTTCTCACCCCTCGCGGTGGTCGACGGCGTGGTGGTGGCCGGGGACCCGGTGAGCGCCTGGTCGGTCGCGGACGGGGCCCTGCGCTGGACCTCAACCGCGACCCGGGCGCTGGGGAGCAGCGCGCAGCTCGAGGACGGGGGCGTCGCCGTCGCCGTGCTCGACGACGACCCCGAGGCGGCCACGGGATCCGAGATCGTGGTCCTCGACCCGGCGACCGGCGCTGAGCGGGCCCGCACCCACCTCGAGGGCGTGCTCGTCGAGGGCCTGACCGACCTGGCGGTGGCCGACGGGCTCGTGGTCGCCCAGGACGCCGGACGGCTCCGGGTCGTCGGCGTCGACCCGGCTCGCCCCTCCGGCCCGGTCTGGGACGTCGAGCTGCCGGCCCGGCGGTTCGGCTCCGGGGCCCTCCTCGACGACGGCAGGCTGTGGTTCGCGCTCCTCGATGGGCGCATCGTGGCCCTCGACCCGGTCACCGGCGCAGAGCGGTCCCGGTCGGCCGAGCTCGGCATCGACCTCGCCGACGGCAGCTTCGTGCAGCAGCCCGTGCGGGTGGGCGACGTCGTGGTCGTGGCCGCCGGGCTGGTCGCCCTCGGCGTGGGCGGGGCGGCGCCGTGACGGCGTCCACGCTCCCGGCTCGGGCCGGCAGCGCGCTGCGTCGGACCGGCTCTGTGGCCGTCGAGCTGGTCCGATCCGCTCTGCGGGACTTCGTGGTCGCCGCCGTGGACGACGGGCGGCTTCGCACCCGGGGCCTGCCGACCGGCGTGCGGGTGGCCGTGCTGACCGCCGTCGGGCTCGCCATCGGGCTCTTCGTCAGCATCCTGGCCGCCGACGCGTGGCGCTCGACGGACCTCGTCCCCCTCACGGGCTCCGGCTCGCCACTGCGAGGGACGCTGGTCCCGGCGGCGCTCGTGCCGGTGACCTTCGCCCTGCTGGCCTTCGCGGCGGCGCTCTGCGTGAGCGGGGTGCTGCGTGCGGCCCCGCTCGCCACCGCCGGGGTCGTCGGCGTCTACCTCGTGGTCGGCTCGTTCGTGCACGGCCTGACCGTGGGGGACGACCTGCTCCACACCCTCGCCGGCTGGGCCCTCGTGGCCGTCGCGGTGCTCGCGGTAGCGGTGCGGCGGTTCCCCCTGCGCCCGACGCTGGAGCTGGTGGTGGTCCTCGGCCTGGTGGGCCTTACCTTCGCCGACGCGCACCGGCTGCTCGTGTCGGCCGACGCCGCCAGCGGCACCGGGTTCCTGCCCAGCCAGACCAGCCTCCTCCTCGCCGACGTGCTCTTCCTCAGCACGCCCCTCGTGGTGGTGGCGGCCCTCGGGGTGCTGGACTTCGGGGTGACCGCCGCCCGCTGGGGCCTGCGCTTCGTGGACCTGCACCTCGGGCCCCGCACCGTGGTGGCGGCCGTGGTCGCCCTCGGGGTGTGGCGGGTGCGGGACCTCGCCCTCGAGATCAGCGGCCAGGTCGGCGACCACGGCTGGGCCGAGGAGCTGCGGGGCCTGACCGGGTCGGTCGCGGTGGCGGCCGCCCTGGTCGCCCTGGCCGCCGGAATCCGCCGCCTCGCCGGGGCCGGGCTCGCTCAGGAGGACCCACAGGAGACCGTCAGGGCCAGTGCCGCGGTGGCCCTGCCGCTCACCCTCTGGCTGGTGGCGGCGAGCCTGGTCCTCGCCGTGCTGTTCCTGGTGGTGCAGGGCGTGGTGCCCCGGCTCCCCACCGATCAGATCGTCCCGACCCAGGAGCGGCTGGTCGACCTCATGGAGCCGATCGGTGAGCTCGGCGCCAGCGCCTGGTGGGACGCCTTGCGAGCGGCCGGCGCAGCCGCCGCGGGGGCCTGGGCGGCTCGTCGGGGGCGGATCCCGGTCGCCGCCTTCCTCGGCGGCGTGGCGATCGTGCTGCTCCACGCCTCGCTCACCGGCCCGGGGCGGGCGCTGGAGGGCTGGGCCTGGACGCTCCGCGGCGTCGACCTGATCGCCATCGCCACCCTCGTCCTGCTCGTGGTCCGGTGGTCGGTCGGCGGCCGGCTCAGCGAGCGCCGGGCGGAATGGGCCCTCTACCTGCTGCTGCTGACCGCGCTGCTGCGCGAGGGCGACTTCGTGGCCGACCCGTTCGCACCCTTTCTGGCCTTCGCCGGCGGAGCGTTCGTGCTCTTCGGCCTCGTGTGGGGCCTGGCCACCGGGCTGGCCTGGGCCAACGACGGCACGCCGGGGCTCCCGCGCGCCACCCGGGCCCAGCTCCTCATGGGCTACCAGCTGCTGTCCATCGCGATCCTGCACTGGTACCTCGTCACCCACGACCTCGACAACCTCGAGGTCCTCACCGAGGTCCACCCGGGAACCGGGACCGCCCTCCTCGGCCAACCGCTCGTCCTGGTGCTGCTCCTGACCGGGCTGGCGTCGGCGCTGGCCGACGTGGAGATACGCTCCGACGAGGAGCCGGTGGAGCCGCAGGTCGGGCCCGAGCCGACCGCCTCGCCCGCCGGCTTGGACCGCAGCGGCTAGCGCCGCTATCCTGCTCAGTCCGTGCTTCCAGGCCCCTCAGGCCCCGGGAGCGAGGGATTCGAACCGACGTCCGGGCAGGCCCGAGCACACGGGAACCGTCCGGCACAACCGAAGACACGCTCCGCCGGGCCCTCCCGAGCGGAGCGTTCGCGTGAACCGGGGCCGCACGGCCCGACGCCGCAGCGAAGAGAGAGACGTAGTCGTCATGGCGACAAAGGCAATCGTGGGCGAGAAGGTAGGGATGACCCAGGTCTGGGACGACGACAACCGCGTCGTCCCCGTGACCGTGCTCCGGGTCAAGCCCTGCCGCGTCGTGCAGGTGAAGACCGACGAACGCGACGGGTACTCCGCCCTGCAGGTCACCTTCGGCACGAAGAAGGCCAGCAAGCTGACCAAGCCCAAGCTCGGGAAGTTCGAGAAGGCAGGGGTCGAGCCGGGGATCCGGCTCGTCGAGCTCCGCCTCGACGACGTGTCGGAGTACGAGGTGGGCCAGGAGCTGAAGGCGGACCTCCTGACCGACGGGGACAAGGTCGACGTCACCGCCGTGAGCAAGGGCAAGGGCACGGCCGGCACCATGAAGCGCCATGGCTTCGGCGGCCTGCCCGCCAGCCACGGCGCCCACCGCGTGCACCGTGCGCCGGGGGCGATCGGCGCCTGCGCCACCCCCTCCCGCGTGTTCCGCGGCACCCGCATGGCCGGCCGCATGGGCAACGAGAAGGTGACCACGCAGAACCTCCTCGTCGTGCAGGCCGACGCCGAGCGGGACCTCGTGCTCATCAAGGGCTCGGTCCCCGGCCCGAAGGGTGGGCTCGTCCTCATCCGTGACGCCGTGAAGGCAGGTGCCTGACATGCCCACCGTGGACACCAGGGACGCCAAGGGCGCGAAGACCGGCTCCGTCGAGCTCGACGACGCCGTCTTCGGCATCCAGCCCAACGTGCCCGTGATGCACCAGGTCGTCACCGCCCAGCTCGCCGCGCGCCGGTCGGGCACCCAGAGCACCAAGACGCGCGCCGAGGTGCGCGGTGGCGGGGCCAAGCCCTGGAAGCAGAAGGGCACCGGCCGGGCCCGCGCCGGCTCCACCCGCGCCCCCCACTGGGTCGGCGGCGGCGTGACCCACGCCCCCAAGCCCCGCGACTACAGCCAGCGGACCCCCAAGAAGATGATCCGCCTCGCCCTCAAGTCCGCCCTGAGCGACCGGGCCGCCTCGGACCGGGTGCTCGTGCTCGACTGGGGCCTCGACGCCCCGAGCACCAAGGGCGCCCTCGCCGCCCTCGCCGCCAACGGCGTGGAGGGCAAGGTGCTGGTGGTCCTCCGGCCCGAGGACGAGGCCATCTGGAAGAGCCTCCGCAACCTCGACCACGTCCACATCTGCGGCGTGGGCGAGCTCAACGCGTACGACGTCCTCGTCAGCGACTGGGTGATCTTCACCCCCGACACCCTCCCCGTCGACCGCCCGGTCACCCGTGGTGGCGGCGCCCAGACCACCGAGGAGGCTGCGTCGTGAAGGACCCCCGCGACGTCATCATCGAGCCGATCGTGAGCGAGAAGTCCTACGCGCTCTCCGAGACCGGGGCGTACACGTTCCGGGTCCACGCCTCGGCCTCGAAGCCCGAGATCCACGACGCCGTCGAGAAGATCTTCAACGTGAAGGTCGAGAAGGTGAACACGCTCAACCGCAAGGGCAAGCGCAAGCGCAACCGGCGGACCGGCGTGCTCGGCAGCCGTCCCGACACCAAGCGGGCCATCGTCACCCTCGCCGAGGGCCAGACGATCGACCTCTACCAGGCATAGGTCTGAAGCCATGGCACTTCGCAAGCGCAAGCCCACCAGCCCCGGCCGTCGGTTCCAGACGGTGTCCGACTTCAAGGACATCACGAAGGACACCCCGGAGAAGTCGCTGCTCGCCCCGAAGCACAACACGGGCGGGCGCAACAACTACGGCCGCAAGACGGCCCGCCACAAGGGCGGGGGACACAAGCAGCGGTACCGCGTCGTCGACTTCAAGCGCACCAAGGACGGCGTGCCGGCCAAGGTGGCGGCGGTCGAGTACGACCCGAACCGCAACTGTCGGATCCTGCTCCTCCACTACCTCGACGGCGAGAAGCGCTACATCCTCGCCCCGCGCGACGTGAAGGTCGGCGACGTGCTGCAGTCGGGCCAGGGCTCGGAGATCCGCCCCGGCAACGCCCTGCCGCTGCGCTACATCCCGGTGGGCACCACCGTGCACGCCGTCGAGCTGTACCCGGGGGGCGGCGCGAAGATGGGCCGCTCCGCCGGCAACTCCGTGCAGCTGGTGGCCAAGGAGGGCGACTGGGCCACCCTCCGCCTCCCCAGCACCGAGATGCGCCGGGTGTCGATCGACTGCCGGGCCACCGTCGGCGAGGTCGGCAACGCCGAGGCCGAGCTCATCAAGGTCGGCAAGGCGGGCCGCAACCGCTGGAAGGGCGTCAAGCCCCAGACCCGTGGCGTGGCCATGAACCCCGTCGACCACCCCCTCGGTGGCGGCGAGGGCAAGACCTCCGGCGGCCGGCACCCCGTGTCGCCGTGGGGCAAGCCCGAGGGCCGCACCCGAGACAAGACCAAGCCGTCCCAGAAGCTCATCGTTCGCCGGCGCCGTACGCGCGGCAGCCGGAGGTAAGGACCATGCCCCGCAGCCTGAAGAAGGGCCCCTTCGTCGACGCCCACCTGCTCAAGAAGGTGGACGTCCTCAACGAGAAGGGCGAGAAGAAGGTCATCAAGACCTGGAGCCGCCGCTCCACGATCATCCCCGAGATGGTCGGCCACACCATCGCCGTGCACGACGGGCGCAAGCACGTCCCGGTGTACGTCACCGAGGCCATGGTCGGCCACAAGCTGGGCGAGTTCTCCCCGACGCGGACCTTCAAGTTCCACGCCGGCATGGAGAAGCAGGCCCGAGGGCGGCGATAGCGATGGCCTTCGGCACCAAGACCAACGAGCGCCCCGGCACCCGGGCCCAGCTCCGGTACCTGCGGGTCTCGGCCTACAAGGCCCGTGAGGTCCTCGACCTCATCCGCGGCCTCCACGTCGACGACGCCGACGCCGTCCTCGAGTTCACCGAGCGCGCCGTCGCCGCCGAGATCCGCAAGGTCCTCGCCTCGGCCGTGGCCAACGCCGAGCACAACGACGAGATCGACCCCAACGAGCTCTACGTGTCCGCCTGCTACGCCGACGAGGGCCCCACGCTCAAGCGCTGGCGGCCCCGTGCCCGTGGTCGGGCCACCCGCATCCGCAAGCGCACCTGCCACATCACGATCATCGTGAGCCGGATGGACGCCAAGGAGCTCGAGAAGCGCCGGGCCCGCACCGAGGCCGCCGTGAGCCGAGGCGGGGTCCGCCGCGACGCCGCCCAGGCCCGCCGCGAGCGCGTCGCGAAGAGCCGGGCCGCCCGAGCCGCCCGTGCCGAGGACCACGATCACGATCACGATCACGACGACGTGGTCCCGGGCGAGCCCACCGAGACCACCATCGACCAGGCCGAGGAGGCCGCCGAGGCGGCCGAGGCCGCCACCGCCGACGTGACCGACGAGGTCGTGGCGGCGGCCGAGGGCGAAGCGCCCGGCGAGCCCACCGAGGCCGTGACCGAGGCGATCCAGGAGGCGGCCGAGGCCGACACCACCGGCGACGCGCCGGCCACCGACGAGTCCGAGGCGGACGACGCCTCTGAGGAGAAGAGCTGATGGGTCAGAAGGTCAACCCGTACGGGTTCCGGCTCGGCGTCACCACCGACTGGAAGTCCCGGTGGTTCGCGGACCGCAAGGAGTACGGCAACCTCGTCATCGAGGACTGGAAGATCCGGAACTACCTGATGACGCAGCTGCCCCACGCCGCCATAAGCCGGATCGAGATCGAGCGCACCCGGGAGCGGCTGCGGGTGGACGTCCACACCGCCCGCCCGGGGATCGTGATCGGCCGGCGGGGCTCCGAGGCCGAGCGCCTCCGCGCCGGGCTCACCGCCATCTCCGGCAACAACAAGGTCCAGCTCAACATCCAGGAGATCAAGCAGCCCGAGCTCGACGCGGCGCTGATCGCCCAGGGCGTGGCCGACCAGCTGGCGGGGCGCGTCGCCTTCCGCCGGGCCATGAAGCGAGCGGTGCAGAACGCCCAGAAGGCGGGCGCCCTCGGCATCCGCGTGCAGTGCTCCGGCCGCCTCGGCGGCGCCGAGATGTCCCGTACCGAGTGGTACCGCGAGGGCCGCGTCCCGCTCCACACCCTGCGGGCCGACATCGACTACGGCTTCCGCGAGGCCCGCACCCCGGCCGGGCGCATCGGGGTGAAGGTCTGGCTCTACAAGGGCGACATCCTCCCCTACAAGAGCCAGAGCGAAGACAAGATCAGCCGTGAGGCCGCCATGGCCGTCGGCGAGACCTCCGGCTCCGAGGGCCCCCGGCGCGTCGTGTCCAGCTCCGCAGCCGCCCGGCGCAGGCCCGACGCCGCACCGGCCGACGCCGACGTCGTCGAGGCTGAGCCGCTGGTGAAGGAGGCCGATCCCGAGCTCGAGCGACTCCTCGCCGAGGAGGAGGAGATCGAGCGCCGCACCACCGAGCACCACGAGACCCCCAAGTTCCACCCCGGGGACGGTGACTGATGGCTTCGACTCGCAGGCAGAGCTTGCTCGCCGATCGGCGAGGCACTCCGGCCGACCGAATGAATCGGATCGGCCTCCGCACTGAGGGCGGTTTCTGATGTTGATGCCCAAGAAGGTCAAGCACCGCAAGCACCAGCGCGGCCGCATGAAGGGCCAGACGAAGGGGGGAAGCGAGGTCACCTTCGGCGAGTACGGCATCCAGGCCCTCGAGCCCGGGTGGATCACGGCCCGCCAGATCGAGGCCGCTCGTATCGCCATGACCCGCAAGACCCGCCGGGGCGGCAAGGTGTGGATCAACATCTTCCCCGACAAGCCCGTCACCGAGAAGCCGGCCGAGACCCGCATGGGCTCCGGCAAGGGCAACCCGGAGCGCTGGGTGGCCGTGGTGAAGCCGGGCCGGATCCTCTTCGAGCTGTCCTACCCGGACCCGGAGCTGGCTCGCGTCGCCATCGAGCGGGCCATCCAGAAGCTCCCCATCAAGGCCAAGTTCGTCACGCGCGAGGAGGGGTTCTGATGGCTTCGAAGTCGAAGGCCTTCCACGACATGGACGACGCCGGCCTCGTGCAGGCCCTGACCGATGCGAAGGAGGCGCTGTTCAACCTGCGCTTCCAGCACGCCACCGGCCAGCTCGAGAACTACGCCAGCATCAAGCAGACCCGCCACCTGGTGGCGCGGATCAACACCGAGCTCCGAGCCCGCGAGATCGCGGCGGCCGAGGCGCTCGAGACCCAGAGGGAGAACGCCTGATGGCCGACGAGACCACCACTCGGCCCAACGCCCGCAAGCTGCGGGAGGGCATCGTCACCTCCGCCGGCATGGACAAGACGGCGGTCGTCACGGTGACCACCCGCAAGCCGCACCCGCTCTACAAGAAGTCCATGGTGCGGACGAAGAAGCTCTACGTCCACGACGAGGCCAACGAGACGAAGGTCGGCGACCGCGTGCGGGTCCAGGAGACCCGTCCGCTGTCGAAGCTGAAGCGCTGGCGGCTCGTGGAGATCCTGGAAAGGGCGCGCTGATGATCCAGCAGGAGTCGCGCCTCCGGGTGGCGGACAACAGCGGGGCCAAGGAGGTCCTCTGCATCCGCGTGCTCGGTGGCACCAAGCGCCGCTACGCCTCCATCGGCGACGTCTTCGTCGCCACGGTGAAGGACGCCATGCCGGGCGCCGCCGTCAAGAAGGGCGAGGTCGTGAAGTGCGTCGTCGTGCGCACGAAGAAGGAGAAGCGCCGTCCCGACGGCAGCTACATCCGCTTCGACGAGAACGCCGCCGTGCTCATCAACGACCAGATGAACCCGCGTGGCACCCGCATCTTCGGCCCGGTCGGCCGCGAGCTGCGGGACAAGAAGTTCATGAAGATCGTGTCGCTCGCCCCGGAGGTGCTGTGACCATGGCCGGCCTCAAGATCAAGAAGGGCGACACCGTCCAGGTGCTCACCGGCAAGGACCGCGGCAAGACCGGCGAGGTCACCCGGGCCCTGCCCACCGAGGGCAAGCTGATCGTCGACGGCATCAACGTCGCCAAGCGCCACCAGCGGGCCACCCGCGCCACCATGCAGGGCGGGATCATCGACAAGGACATGCCGATCCCGGTCGCGAACGTCGCCGTCGTCTGCCCCAAGGGTGGCCACCCCACGAGGGTCGGCTTCCGGGTGGAGCCCGACGGCACGAAGATCCGGGTCTGCAAGAAGTGCGGGGGTGAGCTGTGAGCACGACCGACGCCCCCGCCGTCCCGCGGCTGAAGACCAAGTACGACACCGAGATCCGGGCTGCGCTCAAGGACCAGCTCGGCCTCGACAACGTCATGCAGGTGCCACGGCTCGAGAAGATCGTCCTCAACATGGGCGTCGGCGCTGCCGTGGCCCAGCCGTCGCTCCTGGAGGGTGCGGTGAAGGACCTCACCGTCATCACCGGGCAGAAGCCCATCATCACGAAGGCGAAGAAGTCGATCGCCGGCTTCAAGCTCCGTGAGGGCAACGCCATCGGCGCCAAGGTGACCCTGCGCGGCGCCCGCATGTGGGAGTTCCTCGACCGGCTCATCAGCCTGTCGATCCCCCGCATCCGTGACTTCCGCGGCCTCAACCCCAAGGCGTTCGACGGCCGGGGCAACTACACGTTCGGCGTCACCGAGCAGCTGATCTTCCCGGAGATCGACTACGACTCGATCGATGCCCCTCGAGGGATGGACATCACCATCGTGACGACCGCCAAGACCGATGCCGAAGGCAAGGCCCTCCTCGACGCCTTCGGATTCCCGTTCAAGCGTGAGGGACAGAGCTGATGGCCAAGAAGGCACTCATCAACAAGCAGCAGAAGACCCCGAAGTTCAAGGTGCGGGCCTACACCCGCTGCAAGCGCTGCGGTCGCCCGCACAGCGTGTACCGCAAGTTCGGGCTCTGCCGGGTCTGCCTCCGCGAGATGGTCCACGCCGGGGAGATCCCCGGCGTGACCAAGGCGAGCTGGTGAGAGGAGGCCCACGATGACGATGACCGACCCGATCTCCGACATGCTCACCCGCATCCGCAACGCGAACATCGCGATGCACGACGACGTGCGCATGCCCAGCTCGAAGGTGAAGGAAGCCCTCGCCGAGATCCTCCACAAGGAGGGCTACATCGAGAGCTTCGAGGTGGCCGACAACCAGGACCGCCCCGGACGCACCCTCACCATCACCATGAAGTACTCGCCCGAGCGGGCCCGGGTGATCTCCGGCCTGCGCCGGGTGTCCAAGCCGGGCCTGCGCGTCTACAGCCAGTCCACCAAGGTCCCCCGGGTCCTCGGTGGCCTGGGCGTGGCCGTCCTCTCGACCAGCCAGGGGCTGATGACCGACCGCGAGGCGCGCAAGCGCAACGTGGGCGGCGAAGTCCTCTGCTTCGTGTGGTGATCTGACATGTCCCGAATCGGCAAGTCCCCCATCCCCGTGCCGAGCGGCGTCGAGGTGACCATCTCCGGCCGCCACGTCACCGTGAAGGGCCCGAAGGGCACCCTCGAGCGCGACATCCCGGGCGACATCGTCGTCCGCCAGGAGGGCGACGAGCTCCTCGTCGAGCGCCCCGACGACCAGCGCCACAACCGGGCCCTGCACGGGCTCGTGCGCTCGCTCGTCAACAACATGGTCGTGGGCGTGCACCAGGAGTTCACCAAGGAGCTCGAGATCATCGGCGTCGGCTACCGCGCCGCCGCCCAGGGCACCGACAAGCTCGACCTCGCCCTCGGCTTCAGCCACCCGGTGGCCGTCCAGGCCCCGGAGGGCATCACCTTCGAGGTCCCCGCACCGAACCGCATCGTGGTCCGCGGGATCGACAAGGAGGCGGTCGGCCAGGTCGCCGCCAACATCCGCAAGATCCGCAAGCCCGAGCCCTACAAGGGCAAGGGCGTCCGGTACCTCGGCGAGCACGTCGCCAAGAAGGCCGGGAAGACGGGCAAGTAAGGGAACCGCACATGACCGTCAGCGCACAGAAGAAGCGGCAGTCCCGGATCCGGCGCCATCGCCGGGTCCGGAAGCTGGTCGAGGGCACCGCCGAGCGCCCCCGCCTCGCCGTGTTCCGCTCGAACAAGCACATCACCGCCCAGGTGATCGACGACCGCGCCGGCCGCACGCTGGCCGCCGCGTCCACCACCGAGCCGGACCTGAAGGACGGCCCCACGGGCAACAAGGAAGCCGCCGCCAAGGTCGGCCAGCTGGTCGCCGAGCGGGCCAAGGCCGCCGGCGTCACCAAGGTCGTCTTCGACCGCGGCGGCAACCTCTACCACGGGCGTGTGGCCGCAGTGGCCGACGCCGCACGCGAAGCAGGACTGGAGCTCTGATGGCCAACGGACATGGCGGCGGCCCCCGCCGCGAGCGCGAGCCGCGTGAGAACCCACGCCAGTCGTCGGACACGACGCTGCGGGAGTCGCGGGTCATCAACATCAACCGCGTGGCCAAGGTCGTGAAGGGCGGCCGGCGCTTCAGCTTCACCGCCCTCGTCGTGATCGGCGACGGCAACGGCCGGGTCGGCCTCGGCTACGGCAAGGCCAAGGAGGTGCCCCTCGCCATCCAAAAGGGCACCGAGGAGGCCCGCAAGAACCTCTTCCAGGTGCCGCTGGCCGGCTCCACCATCACCCACGAGATCGTCGGCCGCGAGGGCGCCGGTCGGGTGCTGCTCAAGCCGGCCGCCCCCGGTACCGGCGTGATCGCCGGTGGGGCGGCCCGAGCCATCCTCGAGGAGGCCGGCGTGCACGACGTGCTGTGCAAGTCACTGGGCTCGGCCAACCACATCAACGTGGCCCGGGCCACGATCGAGGGCCTGAAGAGCCTCAAGCGCCCCGACGAGGTCGCCCGCCTGCGGGGCCTCGACGCCGACACCTTCGTGCCGAAGGGCCTGATGAACGCCTACAACGAGACCCAGCGCGGTCCTGCGCCCGAGCCCACCGAGGTGGCCTGATGGCCGAGGAAGCCACGATCACGGTCCGCCAGGTCCGGTCGGCCATCGGCACCAAGCCGAAGCAGCGAGGCACGCTGCGGGCCCTGGGCCTCGGCCGCATCGGCAAGGTGAACACCCTTCCCGACCGTCCGGAGATCCGGGGGATGCTGGCTCGCGTGCCGCACCTCGTCTCCGTCGAGGAGCCGTCATGAGCATCAAGATCCACGACCTGCAGCCGGTCCCGGGCTCCAACAAGCGCAAGAAGCGCGTCGGCCGGGGCATCGCCGGCAAGGGCGGCAAGACCGCCGGCCGGGGCACCAAGGGCCAGAAGGCCCGCAGCAAGGTCCCCGCCTCCTTCGAGGGCGGCCAGATGCCGCTGCACATGCGCATCCCGAAGCTGAAGGGCTTCAACAACCCCTTCCGGGTCGAGTACCAGGCCATCAACCTCGACACCATCGAGGCCAGTGAGCTGACCGAGGTCACCCCCGAGACGCTCCACGCCAAGGGGCTCACCCACAAGGGCGCCCTCGTGAAGGTGCTCGGCCGGGGCGAGCTCACCCGGGCCGTCACCGTGAAGGCCCACGCCTTCTCCAAGAGCGCCGAGGCAGCCATCACCGCCGCGGGCGGTACGGTCGAGATCCTGCCCAAGCCGTGGGGCGATCGCCGTCCCCCGGTTCAGGGCAACCAGTTCGCCAACCGCTGATCGCCGTCGTCTGCTGCCGCTGGCAGCGTCGCTGAACCGAGGACGGGTCCCGTTGCTGTCCAGCGTCCGGAACATGTTCAAGATCCCCGATCTGCGCGGGAAGATCCTCTTCACGCTGCTGATCATCGCCCTGTACCGGGTCGGGGCGTTCATCCCGGCGCCGGGCATCGACCTCGACGCGGTCCAGGAGCTGAAGCGCCAGGCCGAGTCGGGAGCCGGCGTGGTGGGCTTCCTGCAGCTCTTCTCCGGGGGTGCGCTCACCCAGTTCGCGGTGTTCGCGCTGGGGATCATGCCCTACATCACGGCGTCGATCATCATGCAGATCCTCACCGTGGTGATCCCCAAGCTGGAGGAGTGGCAGAAGATGGGGGCGGTGGGCCAGCGCAAGATCACGCAGTGGACCCGCTACCTCGCCGTGGCCATCGCCATGCTGCAGTCCACCGGCCTGGCCTTCCTGTTCCACAACGGCGGCGGCGGCCTGCTGGGCGGGGGCGGCAACGCCACCGGCCTCGACGTCCTGCCGAACTTCACCCCCTTCCGGGTGATCATCGTCGTGATGACCCTCACCGCCGGCACGGCGCTGCTGATGTGGCTCGGTGAGCTCATCAGCCAGCGGGGCATCGGCAACGGCATGTCGATCCTCATCTTCGTGTCGGTCGTCAGCTCGTTCCCCGGGGCAGGGGCCCAGCTGAACGCCGAGAAGGGCACCACCGTCCTGGTGCTCCTGCTGGCCCTCGCCCTCGTGCTCCTCGTGGCAATCGTGTTCATCGAGCAGGGCCAGCGCCGCATCCCGGTCCAGTTCGCCAAGCGGGTGGTGGGGCGCCGCATGTACGGCGGCCAGAACACCTACATCCCGCTGAAGGTGAACCAGTCGGGCGTGATCCCGATCATCTTCGCCAGCTCGGTCCTCTACCTGCCGCTGCTGCTCACCCAGGTCCTGCCCACCAGCCCGGACCCGGACCAGTGGGGCAACCGGGTCCAGCGGTGGGTCGACGGCAACCTCGTGCAGCCCGACTCCATCTTCTACGTGGTGATCTACGGCCTGCTCATCATCGGGTTCGCGTACTTCTACACGGCCATCGCGTTCGATCCGGCCCAGCAGGCCGAGAACATCCGCAAGCAGGGCGGGTTCATCCCCGGCATCCGTCCGGGCCCGCAGACCGAGCGCTACCTCGGCAAGATCCTCTCGCGCATCACGCTGCCCGGCGCCCTCTTCATCGCCTTCATCGCGCTCCTGCCCTCGCTGCTGCTCGCCTTCGCCGACGTGCAGAACTTCCCCTTCGCAGGGGTGTCGATCCTGATCGCCGTGGGAGTCGCCCTCGAGACGATGAAGCAGATCGACAGCCAGCTGATGATGCGCAACTACGAGGGCTTCCTGTCGTGACCGGCGTCCGCCTGGTGATGCTGGGGCGCCAGGGGGCGGGGAAGGGCACCCAGTGCGTGCGGCTGGCCGCCCACTACGGCATCCCGCACATCTCCACCGGCGACATGCTGCGCGCCGCGGTGCGCGAGGGCACCGAGTTCGGGCGCAGGGCCAAGGACATCATGGACCGGGGTGAGCTCGTCTCCGATGAGGTGATGGGCGGCGTGGTCGACGAGCGCCTCGCCGAGGGCGACACCCGCCAGCACGGCTACATCCTCGACGGCTTCCCCCGTACGGTCCCCCAGGCCGAGTTGCTCGAGAAGATCACCGCCGAGCACCCGCTCACCGTCGTCGTCGACCTCGTGGTGCCCACCGACGTCGTGCTCGAGCGGCTGGCCAGCCGCCGCGTGTGCAGCCGCTGCGGCACCAACTACTCGCTGGACGCGCCCCCGAAGCTCGACTGGACGTGCGACAAGTGCGGCGGCGAGGTGATCCAGCGGGCCGACGACACCCCCGAGGCCATCCAGAAGCGCCTCGACCTCTACGAGCGCGAGACGGCGCCGCTCATCGACTGGTACGCGTCGCGCGACCTGCTCGTCGAGGTCGACGGGCTCGGCTCCGCAGAGGCCGTCACCGAGCGCCTCATCGCCACTGTCGACGCCCGCCGCTGAACCGCACGCCGCGGGGGCGTGCGCCGGTCCACCTCAGCGGTCGGTCTGCGCACGCGTGCCGGTGTGCGCACGCGACGCGGCGGCGTGGTCAGGTCGCGTCGCGTGCGCTTCGCGCCGCACGGCCTCGGTCTGCGCACGCGTGTCGGTGTGCGCACGCGACGGTGTGGCATCCGGGTCGCGCGCTGAGGTCGTCGGCCGGTCCGGTCAGTCGACGGCGGCGAAGAGGCGCCACGGCTCGGCGAAGCCCCGCAGCTCGTGGTTGCCGCGGTCCTCGAAGGCCAGGCCGGTGCCGGCGACGAGGTCGGTGACGGTACGGGACACCCACACCTCCCCCGGGCGGGCGTGGCCCGCCACCCGCGCCGCCAGGTGCACCCCGATGCCGGCGACGTCGCGCACGTCGAGCCCGAGGGGACCCACGGCGTCGCGCAGGCTGAGCGCACAGCGGACCGCCCGCCCGGGACCGTCGAACGACGCCAGCACGCCGTCGCCGAGCGTGTTGATCACCTCGCCGCGGTGCGCGTCGACCCTGCGCTCGACCTCGCTGTGGAAGCGGTCCAGCAGCTCCACCCAGGCCCGGTCGCCGAGCTCCTGGGCGCGTCCGGTCGAGTCGACGACGTCGACGAACAGGAGGGTGGCTAGGACGTGGTCCTCGTCGTCGGAAGGAGGAGGCACCGAGGCAGCGAGGAACCGCTCGATGGCCGCCAGGATCTCCGTCGGGTCTCCCGAGAAGAGGTAGTGGTCGCTCCCGGGGAGCTCCAGGAGCTCCGCCCCCCTGACCCGCTCCGCGATCTGGCGCCCGTGCGCGAGGGGGATGGTTGGGTCGTCGCGCCGGTGCAGGACGAGGGTCGGGACCGACACCGCGGCCAGGGCCTCGGTGATGTCGATGCGGCCGATCAGCTCGAGCAGGTGACGCGCGGTGCGGGGCGTGGCGGACAGGCGCTCCCACTGCACCTCGACGTTCGTGGCGAAGCCCGCGACCAGCACCAGGTCGGGCCCGGAGCCGAACGTCTGGTAGGCGATCGACGCCCCATCTGCCTCGGCGTAGTGGGTGGCGGGGACGGGATCGTCGGCTGGCACCCGCGCGGCCTCCGCAGACCCCACCTCCTCGACCACCACCGGAGCGACGAAGCGAAAGCCTCGGCCGTGGTGGGTGCGGATCACCCGCTGCTCCTGCCCGGTGTCGCCCACCGCCTGGCGAGCCTGCTTGATGCGGGTGCTGAGCGCAGACTCGGACACGAAGCGGCTGCCCCAGACCGCGTCCAGGAGCTCGGCCTTGGGGACGACCCGATCCCGGTGCTTCACGAGGTGGGTGATCGCCTCCGAGGTGGCGCGGGCGCTCGCGGCCCACACCGCGCAAGGGGAGCCGGCAGGCAAGCCGTAGCCTGCGCCCATGGTGAAGGCGGCGGCCGAGCTGGCCAAGATGCGCAAGGCGGGCCGGGTGGTGGCCGAGATGCACGAGCGGATCCGGGCTGCGATCCGCCCAGGCGTGACGACCGCTCGGCTGGACCAGATCGGGCGCGAGGTGCTCGAGCGCCGCGGCGCCCGCAGCAGCTTCCTGGGCTACGGGGAGCCCCCGTTCCCCGGGGTGATCTGCGCGTCGCCCAACGAGGTGATCGTCCACGGCATCCCGGGCGACCGCGTGCTCGAGGACGGCGACATCGTCTCGATCGACTGCGGAGCGATCGTGGAGGGGTGGCACGGCGACGCTGCCTTCACCGTCGGCGTCGGCGAGATCGACGCCGACTCGGCCCGGCTGATCGAGGTGACCGAAGCCGCCCTCGCCGCCGCCATCGAGGTGATGGTCCCCGGCGGCCGGTTGAGCGACATCGGTGCCGCCGTCCAGCGGACCGCCGAGGGGGCCGGGTTCTCGGTCGTCAAGGAGTACACCGGGCACGGGATCGGCATGGCGATGCACGAGCCACCGGACGTGCCCAACTGGGGCAAGCCGGGCAGGGGTCGCCGGCTGGCCCCGGGCCAGACCTACGCCGTGGAGCCCATGGTGTGCGCCGGCCGAGCCGACACCCGCCTGCTCGCCGACGCCTGGACCGTCGTCACCCGTGACGGCCGGCGAGCTGCCCACGCCGAGCACACCATCGCCGTCACCGCCGACGGCCCGGAGGTCCTCACCCTCCCGTAGGCGAACCGGAGCTGCGGGAACGTGCACTTCGGGCTCGAGTTCGGAGGAGACAGGGACCTTCGGCCCTGCTGGCCAGCCGACGGGGCCGAGATGCTGGGTACACGGACGCCAGGGCCCCTCCTCGTCCTCCCGCCCTCGGAGGCCTCATGACCGCAGTGGAAGCACCCCCCTCAGAGGCCGCCGAGGCGCGCCGGACCCGATGGGCGTGCATCGACGGCAACGAGGCGGCCGCCCGGGTGGCCTACCCGCTGAGCGAGGTGGTCGCCCTGTACCCGATCACCCCCGCCTCGCCGATGGGGGAGCACTGCGACGACTGGGCCGCCGCCGGCCGACCGAACCGGTGGGGGATCGTTCCCGACGTCGTCGAGATGCAGTCCGAGGCCGGGGCGGCCGGGGCCCTGCACGGGGCGCTCCAGCAGGGGGCGCTGGCCACCACGTTCACGGCCTCGCAGGGGCTCCTCCTCATGATCCCCAACATGTTCAAGATCGCCGGGGAGCTCACGCCGGCCGTGATCCACGTGGCCGCCCGCACCGTCGCCACCCACGCCCTCTCGATCTTCGGGGACCACAGCGACGTGATGCACGCCCGCGCCACCGGGTGGGCGATGCTCGCCGCCGGGTCGGTGCAGGAGGCGCACGACCTGTCGCTCGTCTCCCACGCCGCCACCCTGCGATCCCGGGTGCCGTTCCTGCACTTCTTCGACGGCTTCCGGACCTCCCACCAGATCGACAAGATCGCCCTGCTCGACGACGACGACCTCGTTGCGCTGGTCAGAGAGGAGGACGTCCTGGCCTTCCGTCGCCGCGGCCTGTCGCCCGACGCACCGGTCGTGCGGGGCACGGCGCAGAACCCGGACGTGTTCTTCCAGGCCCGGGAGGCGGCCAACCGGTTCCACGACGCCACCCCGGCGATCGTGCAGGACGTCATGGACGAGCTCGGCACCCGCACCGGCCGGCGCTACGGGCTGGTCGAGTACCACGGTGCGCCCGATGCCGATCGGGTGGTCGTGCTGATGGGCTCGGCCGTCGGAGCCGCCCAAGAGACCGTCGACGACCTGGTGGGCCGCGGCGACCGGGTCGGGGTGCTGCAGGTCCGGCTGTTCCAGCCCTTCCCGTCGCCGGCGCTGATCAGTGCACTGCCGCCCACGGTGCGCTCCATCGCCGTCCTCGACCGGACCAAGGAGCCCGGCGCGGTGGGCGAGCCGCTCTACCTGTCGGTGCTGGCGGCGCTGAGCGAGGTGATGGAGGCGGACGCGCCGCCGTTCGCCCGGATGCCGAGGGTGGTCGGCGGCCGGTACGGGCTCTCCTCCAAGGAGGTCACGCCGTCGATGCTGAAGCCGGTCTTCGACGAGCTGGCCAGGGAGTCGCCGAAGCGGCACTTCACGGTCGGCATCCACGACGACGTCACCCACCTCAGCCTCCCCATCGACGAGGACTTCCGCCACCCCCGCCCGCCCGGCGAGGTGCAGGCGGTCTTCATCGGTCTCGGAGCGGACGGCACCGTGGGGGCCAACAAGTCGTCGGTGAAGATCATCGGGGAGTCGACCGACCTCCACGCCCAGGGGTACTTCGTCTACGACTCGAAGAAGTCCGGCTCGGTGACCGTGTCCCACCTGCGGTTCGGGCCCGAGCCGATCCGGTCCACCTACCTCATCGACCGGGCCGACTTCGTGGCCTGCCACCAGTTCGGCTTGCTCGAGCAGATGAAGGTGGTCGACCTGGCCCGGCCGGGCGCCACGTTCCTCCTCAACAGCCCGTATGGGCCCGAGGAGGTGTGGGACCACCTGCCCCGGGAGGTGCAGCAGGGGATCGTCGACAAGGGCCTCGACCTGTGGGTGGTCGACGCCTTCAAGGTCGCCACCCAGGCAGGCATGGCCAACCGCATCAACACCGTGATGCAGCCCTGCTTCTTCCAGCTCTCCGGCGTGCTGCCGCCGGAGGAGGCGGTCGCCAGGATCAAGGCGTCGGTCGAGGGCGCCTACGGTCGCCGGGGCCGATCGGTGGTGGAGCGGAACTTCGCCGCCATCGACGCCAGCCTGGCCGCCCTCCACCGGGTCGAGGTCCCGAGCGAGGTCACCAGCGACCACACGCTCGTGAGGGAGCTGCCGGCGGACGCCCCGGACTTCGTCAGCCAGGTCACGGCCGTGCTCCTCGCTGGCGACGGCGACAAGCTCCCGGTCAGCGCCCTCCCGGTCGACGGCACCTTCCCCACCGGCACGGCCCGGTACGAGAAGCGCGCCATCGCCGCCCGGATCCCGATCTGGGACCCGGAGGTCTGCATCGACTGCGCCAAGTGCGCCATCGTCTGCCCGCACGCCGCCATCCGGATGAAGGTGTTCTCCGAGGAGGTCGCCGACGAGGCACCCGCCTGGTTCCCCACCAAGCCGTTCCGGTCGAAGGACCTGCCCGGCCACCACCTCACCATCCAGGTGGCGCCCGACGACTGCACCGGATGCGGCGTGTGCGTGGACGTGTGCCCAGCCAAGGACCGGACCCATGTCGGACGCAGAGCCATCAACATGGAGCCGACCCTCGAGCACCGCGAAGTCGAGCGGCCGAGGTGGGAGCACTTCCAGTCGATCGAGCCCCTCGACCGCTCGCTCCTGCCCCACGGCACGGTCAAGGGCTCCCAGGTGCTCGAGCCGCTGTTCGAGTTCTCCGGCGCCTGCGCGGGTTGCGGCGAGACGCCCTACCTCAAGCTGCTGACCCAGCTCTTCGGCGATCGGATCATCGTGGCCAACGCCACCGGCTGCTCCTCGATCTACGGGGCGAACCTGCCCACCACCCCGTGGACCACCAACGCCGAGGGCCGGGGCCCGGCCTGGTCCAACTCCTTGTTCGAGGACAACGCCGAGTTCGGCCTCGGGATGCGGCTGGGCGTCGATGCCCAGCGCTCCATGGCCGAGGCGCTGCTCGTCCGACTGGCCCCGCACCTCGGCGACGACCTCGTCCGGGACCTGCTCGACAACCCGCAGGAGGACGAGGCCCAGGTCGCCGAGCAGCGGCGCCTCGTGGGGGCGCTCCAGGAGCGGCTGCGAGACGTCCCGGCCGACGCGCGGGACGACGCCGAGCGCCTGGTCGCCGCCGCCCGGAACCTGGTGCGCCAGGGCGTCTGGCTCGTGGGGGGTGACGGGTGGGCCTACGACATCGGCTTCGGCGGCCTCGACCACGTGCTGTCCTCGGGCCGAAACGTGAACGTGCTCGTGCTCGACACCGAGGTGTACTCCAACACCGGCGGCCAGGCCTCGAAGGCCACCCAGCGCGGGGCGGTGGCCAAGTTCGCCTCCGCCGGCAAGGCCACCGGCAAGAAGGACCTCGGTGCGATCGCACGTGCCTACGGCAACGTGTACGTCGCCCAGATCTCGATGGGCGCCAACGAGCTGCAGGCCACGAAGGCCCTCCTCGAGGCCGACGCCTGGCCCGGGCCGTCGCTCGTCATCGCCTACAGCACCTGCATCGCCCACGGCATCGACATGTCGCTGTCGATGTCGCACCAGAAGGACGCCGTGAAGAGCGGCTACTGGCCCCTCTACCGGTTCCAGCCCACCGACCACGACGGCCAGCCGCTCTCGCTCGACTCGCACCCCCCGAGCCTCCCCGTGCGGGACTTCGTGGCCAGCGAGACCCGCTTCGCGATCCTCCGACGCACCGACCCGGAGCGGGCGCACCAGCTCGCGCAGCTGCTCCAAGCCGACGTGGACGAGCGGTGGCGCTACTACGAGCAGCTGGCCGCCATGCACCGCAGCCTGCCCGCGGTCGGCGAGGATGCCAACGGCGGCGAGGATGCCGACGGCGGCGAGGATGCCGACGGCGGCGAGGCCGCCCCGGTGGTCGCCGACGAGGACGGAGCGGAGGGGCCGTGATCGACCTCACCACGCCCTACCTGGGGCTCGATCTGGCGTCGCCGGTGGTGGCGTCGGCATCCCCGCTCACCGGCCAGCCCGAGACGGCCCGCCTGCTCGAGGAGTCCGGCGCCTCGGCGGTGGTGATGCCCTCGCTGTTCGAGGAGGAGATCCTCCACGAGGAGATCGAGATGCACCGGTCGATCGAGGCCGGCTCGGACCAGCACGCCGAGGCCACCGGGTACTTCCCGAAGCTGGAGGACCTGCCGGGCGTCAGCGACCGCTACCTCACGCAGCTCGAGTCGCTGAAGGCCCGGCTGTCGGTCCCGGTGATCGCCAGCCTCAACGCCTCCCACCCCGGCGGGTGGGCCAGCTACGCCCGCCTCCTCGAGGACGCCGGCGCCGACGCCCTCGAGCTGAACCTCTATCGGGTGGCCGCCGACCCCACCCGCACCTCGCACGACGTCGAGCAGGACGACCTCGAGATCGTGGCGTCGGTCCGCTCCTCCGTGCGGATCCCGCTGGCGGTGAAGCTCAGCCCCTACTACTCGTCGATGGCCAGCTTCGCCCAGCAGGTGGTCGACGCCGGCGCGGACGGCCTCGTGGTGTTCAACCGCTTCTACCAGCCCGACATCGACCTCGAGACGCTGGACGTCGTCCACCGCGTGGAGCTCAGCCGGCCATGGGAGCTCCGCCTGCCGCTGCGGTGGCTGGCCATCCTGCGCCCGCAGCTGGGCCCGACCGTCTCGCTGGCCGCCACCTCCGGGGTGCACTCCGGCTACGACGTGGTCAAGGCGCTGATGGTGGGCGCCGACGTCGCCATGCTCACCTCGGCGGTGCTCCAGCACGGGGCCGGCCACCTCCGCACCGTGCACGACGAGCTGCGGCGCTGGATGGAGGCCCACGGCTACACGTCCGTGGACCAGCTGCGCGGGAGCGCCACCCAGGAGACCTCGGGCGACCCATCCAGCTTCGAGCGGGCCAGCTACGTCGCCGCGCTCCACTCCTGGAGCACGCCCGCCCACCTGCTCGTGGGCGACCACCGCGCGACCCGCCACCCCGACGAGCGCTAGGCCCGCGGCGGAGGGCGTGAGCCGGGGGCTCGGGCGCCTGACGCCGGCAAAGCACCACGCGAGCGGCCCGGGGCGGCTACCGTGACGCAGCCGCACGTCGCGGCCAGCCCCGTGCCACGCGCCGAGTTGGACCTCTGACGTCCCCGCGCTAGCATCACCCTTCGGCCCTGGGCCCCCTTCGCGCCCTGCACGCGCCCTGTGCACCAGCGAGGAGGCCCGTCCACGCACTGCTAGGAGCAACACACTGGCGAAGCCCAAGGAAGACGCGATCGTCCTCGAGGGGACGGTGATCGAGCCCCTCCCGAACGCGATGTTCCGGGTGGAGCTGGAGAACGGTCACAAGGTGCTGGCGCACATCTCAGGGAAGATGCGCATGCACTACATCCGCATCCTCCCAGGCGACAAGGTCCAGGTGGAGCTCACCCCGTACGACCTCACCCGAGGTCGGATCACCTATCGCTACAAGTGAACGAGAGCGCCATGAAGGTCCGTCCCAGCGTCAAGAAGATGTGTGACAACTGCAAGGTGATCCGCCGTCACGGGCGCGTCCAGGTCATCTGCACCAACCCCCGGCACAAGCAGCGCCAGGGCTGATCGGAAGAGGCAGGCAGCACCGCACATGGCACGTATCGCCGGCGTCGACATCCCCCGCGAGAAGCGGCTGGAGATCTCGCTCACCTACATCTTCGGGATCGGCCGCACCACGGCGCAGAAGATCTGCGACGAGCTCGGCCTCGACCGCAGCACCCGGGTCCGCGACCTGACCGACGAAGAGGTCAACCGCGTCCGCGCCTACGTGGACCAGAACCTCGAGGTCGAGGGCGACCTTCGCCGGGAGGTCCAGCAGGACATCCGTCGCAAGATGGAGATCGGCTGCTGGCAGGGCCTCCGCCACCGCAAGGGCCTCCCCGTGCGCGGCCAGCGCACCCAGACCAACGCCCGCACCCGCAAGGGCCCCAAGAAGACCGTCGCCGGCAAGAAGAAGGTGCGCAAGTAATGGCGAAGCCCAAGCCCGGCGGTCGCCGGCCCCGCAAGCGCGAGCGTCGCAACGTCTCCCACGGCGTCGCCCACATCAAGAGCTCGTTCAACAACACGATCATCACCATCACCGACCTCGAGGGGAACGTGCTGTCGTGGGCCTCGGCCGGCAACGTCGGCTTCAAGGGCTCCCGCAAGTCCACCCCCTACGCCGCCCAGATGGCCGCCGAGAAGGCCGCCCGGGGCGCGATGGAGCACGGCGTCCGCAAGGTCGACGTCGAGGTGAAGGGTCCCGGCTCCGGCCGCGAGACCGCCATCCGGTCGCTGCAGAGCACCGGCATCGAGGTGACCGGCATCAAGGACGTCACCCCCGTCCCCCACAACGGCTGCCGCCCACCCAAGCGGCGCCGGGTCTGAGGCTCTAGGAACCATGGCTCGATACACCGGACCCAAGGTCAAGATCTCCCGGCGCCTCGGCGTCAACATCTTCGAGAACGAGAAGGGCCGCAAGGCCCTCGAGAAGCGGCCCTACCCCCCGGGTGAGCACGGCCGGTCCCGCCGCCGCCAGCCCTCGGAGTACTCGGTCCAGCTGGCCGAGAAGCAGAAGGCCAAGCACATCTACGGCCTCCTCGAGAAGCAGTTCGAGAACCTCTACAAGGAGGCGACCCGCCAGAAGGGCGTCACCGGTGAGAACCTGCTGCGGATGCTCGAGCAGCGGCTCGACAACATCGTGTTCCGGGCCGGCTGGGCCCGCACCCGCCCCCAGGCGCGCCAGTTCGTGAACCACGGGCTGATCGACGTCAACGGCCGCCGGGTGGACATCCCCAGCTACCGCGTCAAGAAGGGCGACGTCGTCTCGCTGCGAGAGAAGAGCCAGGCGATGATCGTCATCCAGCACAACCTCGACACCCTCGACGTCCGGCTCCCCGCCTGGATGGACCAGGGCGAGGGCGGCAAGTCGATCACCGTGCGCGAGCTCCCGCTGCGCGAGCAGATCGACGTGCCCGTGCGCGAGCAGCTCATCGTCGAGCTGTACTCCAAGTAGTCCGTTCCCCCCGCCGCCACCGAGTCCCGAGGTAGCAACATGCTCGTCATCCAGCGCCCGTCCGTCGAGGCGATCGGCGAGGCCGAAGGCAACCGCCAGAAGTTCGCCATCAGCCCGCTGGAGCCCGGCTTCGGCCACACCCTCGGCAACTCCCTTCGCCGCACCCTGCTGTCGTCCATCCCGGGCGCGGCCATCACCCAGCTGCGCTTCGACGACGCCCTCCACGAGTTCGACACCATCCCCGGGGTCACCGAGGACGTCACCGACATCATCCTCAACCTGAAGGACCTCGTCATCGTCTGCCACAGCGACGAGCCCGTCACCCTGCGGCTCGACGTGAAGGGTCCCGCCGACGTCACCGCGAAGGACATCGAGCCCAACAGCGACGTCGAGATCCTCAACCCCGAGATGCCGATCGCCACGCTGAACAAGTCGGCCCGACTGGCCGTCGACATCACGGTGGCCAGGGGCCGCGGCTACGTCTCGGCGGACCGCAACAAGACCAGCCAGACGATCGGCGTGATCCCGGTCGACTCGATCTTCTCGCCGGTGCGTCGGGTCGCCTTCCAGGTCGAGCCCACCCGGGTCGAGCAGTCCACCGAGTACGACCGCCTCATCCTCGACATCGAGACCGACGGCTCCATCGACCCCCGCGACGCCCTCGCCTCGGCCGGCGACACGCTGCGCTCGCTGGTGGGCCTCGTGGCCGACATGAGCGACGAGCCTCAGGGCCTCGAGCTCGGCGAGGTGTCCACCACCAGCGCCGGCTCGCCTGACCTCGACCTCCCCATCGAGGACCTCGACCTCTCCGAGCGGCCCCGCAACTGCCTGAAGCGGGCCCAGGTCAACTCCATCGGCGAGCTCCTCGGCAAGACCGAGGACGACCTCCTGGCCATCACCAACTTCGGCCAGAAGAGCCTCGACGAGGTCATCGAGAAGCTGAACGAGCGGGGCCTGGCCCTGCGCACGAAGGACTGAGCCATGCCTGCCACCCCGAAGAAGGGCCGCCGCTTCGGTGGTGACGCCCAGCACCAGCGCCTCATGATGGCCAACCTCGTGGCGTCGCTCGTGGCCGCCGAGGGCATCGTCACCACCGAGGCCAAGGCCAAGGCCCTGCGCCCGATCGCCGAGAAGGTCATCACCAAGGCCAAGAAGGGCGGGCTGCACAACCACCGCCAGGTCGTGTCGTACCTCGGTGACAAGGAGATGGCCCACAAGCTCTTCACCGAGATCGGGCCCCGCTACGCGGACCGCAACGGTGGCTATACCCGGATCCTGAAGCTCGGTCCCCGCCAGGGCGACAACGCGCCGATGGCGAGGATCGAGCTGGTGTAGGTCGGTTCGGAACCGGAGGTTCCGAACCGAGCAACCGAGCTGCCGCCTTCGGCGGCGCTGAGGGCTCGTCGCTCCGGGGTCGGCGGAGCCGCCCCTCCGCAGGCAGGGGGCTCCGGCGGAGCCTCCGCCCCCCGCACCCCCCGCCGGGTCGTACGCTGCCCGCTTGCTGTGCTGACGATCCTCGTGTGGTGATCTCGTGACGCTCTTCGATCCACCTGAGCCGGCCCAGCCGTCAGGGCCGGTGCGGCGCGTGCGGCTGCTCGTCGCGTATGACGGGACGGACTTCCATGGGTTCGCCGAGCAGCCCGGTCACCGCACGGTGGCCGGGGCGCTGCGGGAGGCGATCGAGAAGGTGGTGCGGCAGCCCGTCGAGCTCACCTGTGCCGGTCGCACCGACCGCGGCGTGCACGCCTGGGGCCAGGTGGTCAGCCTCGACCTGCCCGCCGGCACCGACCTCGACGGGCTGCACCGCTCGCTGCTCAAGCTCTGCGGGCCATCGATCGTCGTCCGGGAGGTGACCGAGGCGGCGCCGGACTTCGACGCCCGCTTCTCGGCCCGGTCCCGCACCTACCGCTACACGGTGCTCAATCGGCCCGTGCCCGACCCGTTCCTGGCCCGCACCTCCTGGCACGTGCCCCAGCCGCTCGACCTCGAGCTGCTCACGCTGGCCTGCGACCCCTTCCTCGGCGAGCACGACTTCTCGGCCTTCTGCCGGCGCCCGAAGTCCGGTCCCGACGGCCAGCCGCCGCCGCTCGTGCGCCGCGTCCTGCGGGCCGGTTGGACCGACCTCGGCGAGGGGGTGCTGCGCTTCGAGGTCACCGCCACCGCCTTCTGCCACCAGATGGTCCGCAGCATCGTCGGCACGATCGTGGCCACGGGTCACGGACAGGTGAGGGCCGGCGACATCCTCGGCATCCTCCGCTCGGGGGACCGCGCCAAGGCCGCCCCCGTCGCCCCACCTCAGGGCCTCTGCCTCTGGCACGTCGAGTACTGAGGCGCGGCAGCCGACGGGCGTGGCTTCGCCCCTGCCTCGAGTTGGCTCCCGGCGTCCGGAATGTCCTACATTGACCCGCGGGTCAAGACTTCGGGGGAGGGGCTGGTGACGACGGTCGAGCCGACGGACGGGGCACCCGAGAGCGCCGGGGCGCCACCCGAGCCCGTCGTCGGCCCGTCGGCCGGCGGAGCGGGACCGCTCGCGGGCGAGGGGGCGGGGCGGTTGGCCGGGCGGCCGGCCAAGCCGCTGGTGCTGCTGGCGGGCGTCACCCTCGTGGACCAGGTCGACACCAGCATCCTGCGAGGCGTCCTGCCGTTCATCGAGGAGGACTTCGGGCTGGCCGACTGGCAGCTCGGGGCCCTCGGGTTCGCGTTCGTGTTCGTGAACGCGATCGCATCGATCCCGGCCGGCTGGGTGGCCGACCGGGTGCAGCGCACCCGGCTCATCGGCTGGACGCTCCTGTCCTGGAGCGTCCTCTCCCTGCTGTCGGCGCTGTCCCGCAGCTACGGGCAGCTCTTCGCGGCCCGAGCCTCGCTCGGGTTCGGCCAAGCCATCGACGATCCTGCCTCCACCTCGCTCCTCGCCGACCACTACCCGGCCCAGGTGCGGGGCACCGTGTTCTCCGTCCAGCAGGTCACCACCTTCGTCGGGGCCGGACTCGGCATCGCCCTCGGCGGACTGGTGGGGGAGGCCTTCGGCTGGCAGTGGGCCTTTGCCCTCGTCGGCGCACCCGGGTCGCTCCTGGCCTTCGCCGTGTTCCGCATGCGCGAGCCCTGCCGGGGCGAGGCCGAGGGGCTCTCGGTCCCGGCGCCCCCGAAGGTGCCGGTGCGGGAGCTGGCCGGCAACGCCTGGTCAGGGCTCCGCAGCGACCTCAAGATGATCTTCGGCATCCGCACCATGCGGTTCGTGCTGGTCGGCGTCTCGGCGATGCTCTTCACCGTCTCGGGCGTCGGCTACTGGCTGGCCGTCTACCACGAGCGCTACTCCGGCTTCAGCGAGAAGGAGGCGGCCGGGGTGGCCGGCCTGCTGCTCGCCACCGCCGGCATCGCCGGCACCCTCTGGGGCGGGCGGGCCGCCGACCGGGTCTACGGCGAGAGCCCGGCCGGGCGGATCACCCAGGTGGCCAACGCCGTGCTGGCCTGCCTCGTGCTCTTCAGCGGCAGCCTCGCCGTGCCGTGGATCCCGGTGCGGCTGGGCATGCAGTTCCTCGCCGTGCTGGCCGCGGCCAGCGCCATCCCCGGGCTGCGGGCCTCGATGCTCGACGTCACCCCCGTCCACAAGCGGGGCGTCAGCGTGTCCGCCTTCGCCCTCGTGTCCACCGTCTTCGGCACCGCCCTGGCCCCCGTGGTGGTGGGGCTCATCTCCGACCTCACCGGCTCGCTGGTGGCCGCCTTCTACCTGGTCACCCCGCCGGTCGTCGTGGGCACGCTCATCCTGCGTCGGGCCAAGCACACCATCGTCGAGGACGCGGCCGCCATCCTCACCACCCTCGCCGCGGCCGCGGCCGAGAACCCCGACGGCGAGCACGACGAGGGCGTCGAGATCTCCTTCTGAGGCCACCGCCCGGCGTCGCCGCGCGCCTGCTCCGGTGGGGCGGACGGTCGGCGGAGTTGGCGGATCTCCGGCTGCGGCCGGTAGTGTTGCTCTTCGCCTCGGGCGCCTGCGCGCCCGGCCACGTTCGCTCCAGCAACCCAAGGACGCCCCTCGTGCGCACCTACAGCCCCAAGGCCAGCGAGATCACCCGCAAGTGGTTCGTGATCGACGCCGAGGACCTCGTCCTCGGGCGCCTGGCCACCGAAGCCGCCCGCATCCTGCGGGGCAAGCACAAGCCGGTCTACGCCCCCCACCTCGACATGGGCGACCACGTCATCATCGTCAACGCCGACAAGGTGGTCCTCACCTCCGACAAGGCCGACAAGAAGATGGTGTACCGCCACACCGGCTTCCCCGGCGGCCTGAAGGCCCGCACCTTCGCCGACTCCCACGCCCGCAAGCCCGAAGAGGCCGTCCGTCGGGCCATCAAGGGGATGCTGCCCAAGAACCGCCTCGGCGCCCAGATGCTCACCAAGCTGAAGGTCTACGCCGGCCCCGTCCACCCGCACTCGGCCCAGCAGCCCGAAGCGCTCGAGATCCCCGCCGCCGTCCGGCGCACCGCGTAGGAGAACCTGTGTCCCAGCCCCTCGTGCAGTCCACCGGCCGCCGCAAGCAGGCCATCGCCCGGGTCCGGGTCCGCCCCGCCCAGGCCGACGGTGCCGGCTCCATCACGGTGAACAAGCGCCCCCTCGCCGACTACTTCCCCTCGCAGACCCACCAGATGATCCTCACCGAGCCGCTTCGGGCCACCGAGACGGCCGAGGTCTACGACATCGACGCCACGATCGACGGCGGCGGGCCCACCGGCCAGGCCGGGGCCCTGCGCCTCGGCATCGCCCGGGCCCTGGTCGAGCTCGACCCCGAGCTGCGGCCCACCCTCAAGAAGGCCGGCTTCCTCTCCCGCGACGCCCGAGAGAAGGAGTCCAAGAAGTACGGCCTCAAGAAGGCCCGCAAGGCCCCGCAGTACTCGAAGCGGTAGTCCTCCTCGCCCGCCTGGGGCGAGTAGAGCTGCGCTCCAGCGGCCTCGAGACCTCGGCAGGAGGGCCTCGCGCTCACGTCGATCGTGGCCTGGGCCGGTCGATGCCGCTCGGCTCCGGGTCGCCCGGGCTGCTGTCACACCCCGTTCGTAGGGTTGCTGGCATGTCGTTGGTGACCGCCTTCGGAGCCCGCACCCAGGATGAGGTGGCGCGGGCGGCGGGCGACCGGGCGGCCCGGGTGATGGGCCAAGCGAACGCGCTGGCCTTCGAGCTGGTGGACCTGATGGTC
>JBKHYD010000011.1:0-7010 GCA_046565645.1 Acidimicrobiia bacterium
CCCCCACGCTGGATGGCCGGGGCCGGCTCGACGCGGATCTCGACCCCGAGACGCTGGCCCTCATGCGCACCGCCCTGCGCCTGGCCATGGCCCCCTACACGGCGGGCGACGACGCCATCACCCCGGCGGAGGCCCGCGCCGATGCGCTGAACGCCATCCTTCGGCACTACCTCGACCACCAGCAGACCAAGACCGGCGGCCGCCACCGGCCCCACCTCAACGTCATCGTCACGTTGCAGGACCTGCTCAACGACGGGCCCGGCCGCACCCTCGAGGGCATGATCCTCGATCCGGCCACCATCAAGCGCCTGGCCTGCGATGCCGGGATCCACCGCATCATCACCGACGGCAAGTCCTCGATCCTGGACTACGGGCGCACCACCCGAACCATCCCGCCCGCCGTCTACACGTCCCTGGTGGTGCGGGACTGGGGCTGCCGGTTCCCCGGCTGCGACCGACCCGCCGACTGGACCGAGGGCCACCACATCCAGCCCTGGGAGCACGGCGGCGCTACCGACCTGTCGAACCTGGTCTTGCTGTGCAGCAAGCACCACCACCGCATCCACCTCAAGGGCTGGCACATCAAGCTCCTCCCCAGCGGCACCGTCGAGGTCACGATGCCCGACGGCACCGTCAGATCCAGCGACCCGCCCACCAGACCATCGGCCGGGTAGCCCGCTGCCCGGCCGGCCTGGTGGCGCCTCAACACGCGATCCAACCCATCCACCCCACGCCCCGGCGCGTCGCGGTCAGCTGCGCAGGACGAGGCTGTACTGCACGACCTGGCCGGCGGGGTCGCCCTCGGCCTGGTCGGTGGCGGTGGTGGCGCTGACCTCGAGGCGTCGGTCGCCGTCCACGAAGTCGGCCCGGCCACTGGTGTCGTCCCGGAAGGCGGGTTCGGCCTCGGTCCAGCCCTGCTCGGTCAGGGTCTCGACGTAGAAGTCGATCACCTGGGTCGGCGTGGCCCCGACCGCCTTGAAGCTCTGGGTGACGATGCCGTCCTCTTCCGTGCGGGTGCCGAAGGGGTCGCTGCGGGGGTAGAGGGGCAACCAGACCTCCGCCGGGCACAGCACCCTCCGCGCGGGGTCGACCGCGGTCCGTCGGACCGCTGGTCAAATCGGTCATGCGGGCGCAAAGTGGCGTCTACAACCTGCCAGCTGGGGGCAAGCACAGGCGGCCACGTCGGGCCGGACCCCGGTCACGTGGTGTTGCTGGGAACCACTGGAAGGACCACCTGATGAACCTCCGTCGCACCATGGGCGGCGTGGCGGGAGCGGCCCTGGGGCTGTCGACGTTCGTCGTCGCGGCCCCTGCCCTCGCCGCCCCCGCCGCCCCCACGGCCCCTGTCGCGCTGAACGACAACGGCCCCATCTACGCCCACGCCGAAGGCAGCCTCCTCACCGTCGAGGTGCCGGCGATCTCGCCGTCGCTCCTCCCCTGGACGGCGCTCGACCTGGCCCGCACCGTGGCCGAGGCGGACTCCGACGCCGACCTCGACGACGAGCAGGACGGCGCCCAGCGCTCGGCCGCCGTCGCCGGCACCACGGGCGACACCGCACTGCTCGACAACCCGATCGAGGTTCAGTCCACCTCGGCGTCGGCACCCGAGGACGAGGCGCACCGAGACGTGCTCATCCCCGTCGACGCCGCGCCGCTGCTCGACCTCGAGGTCATCCGCACCAGCGCCGAGGCCAGCTGGGTGAGCGACGCCGAGTGCGTGGCCGCCGACACCCCGATGTCCCGAGGCGACCAGGCGCTGGCCGACCTCGCCGTCCTCATGCCGGAGGAGGGCCAGTCCCTCGCCGAGCTCGACACCGACGACGACGACGGCGCGGTCGACACCGAGGCCGAGACCCGCCTGGTGCCGGCCGGGGCCGAGGGCTTCCGGGCCGTCCAGGCCCGCACGACCAGCTCGGTCACCAGCCTCAACCTGTTCAACAACCTCGGCGGCGAAGGCTCGGCCATCCAGGCCGACGTCGTCCAGTCACCGGACTACACCGTGCAAGCCAGCGGGCTGCCCGGCGGGGCGTCGGTCACCGGCGAGCAGCCCGTCGTGAACGTGTCCATCACCGGCGAGCCGCTCATCACGCTCGACCAGCGCGACGAGACCGTCGAGGCCGCCATCACGGACCTCGTCCTCGCCGACCTCATCGACCTCGACAGCGAGGAGGCCCTCCTCGAGGACGTCCTCCTCGACCTCGGGCTGCCGGCCGAGCTGGCGGCGGCCTTCGGCGACGCCGAGGACGCGGTGGTGATCGAGGCGCTGGCCAGCCTCCAGCCGATCGTGCGGCTCTCCATGCCCTACGAGGAGTCGATCGCCGCCGACGGCACCTCCGCCTCGGTGTCCGGTGCGCTGCTCCGGGTCGAGGTCCTCCCGCCCGACCCGTTCCCCGCCGGTCAGCTCGACCCGGCCCTCGAGCCGCTGCGCGACGGGATCAACCAGTTCCTCGCCGCCCTCGGCGCCGAGATCGAGAACCCGCTCGTGCAGCTCGACCTGGCCCCGTTCGCGGCGGCCGTCGAGGCCCCGGCCGGCGGCATCGACTGCGGCGACGGCGGCGAGGACCCCGACAACCCGCTGCGGGAGCTGAACAAGCACGCGTCGGCCACCGAGGTCACCCCCGGCTCGACGTTCGACTACAGCATCTCGGTGCCCAACCGGGGGCCGTGCACGATCACGGACCTCGTGGTGACCGACGTGGTCACCGGGCCCGGCACGGTCGTCGGGACCGAGCCCGAGGGCACCGTGGACGGCAACACCGTCACCTGGGAGCTGGGCGAGCTGGCCCCCGGTGACACCGCGGAGCTCACCGTCACGGTCCGCGTGGACGACGACGCCCAGGACGGCGACAGCTTCGACGACCAGGTGACCGCAGCAGGCGACTGCGACGGTCAGCCCGTCGAGGAGGACGACCGCGTCGACGACATCCCGAAGGTGGTGACCGACCTGACGGGGCCCTGTGACGTCCGGTTCTCCAACAAGGACGCCAGCCACGAGCAGGTCGTGCCCGGCCAGGCCTTCGCCTACTACGTGCACGCCTTCAACACCGGCGGCGAGCCCTGCACCGACGTGACCGTCACCGACACGCTCGACGACCGGGTGACCTTCGTGGACTGCAACCGGGACTGCGCCAACGAGGGCCAGGAGGTCACCTGGACCCTCGACGAGCTGCCGAGCGGGGCCAGCGCCACCTTCACCGTCGTGGTGCGGGTGAACGAGGACGCCACCGGCACCCTCGAGAACACGGCCGTGATCGAGCCCGGCAACGGTGCCCCGACCACGGTCGACACCACCGGCCCAGTGATCGGTGACACGTCGATCCCGAAGGACCCGGCACCGGCCCAGCGGGGCCTGCCGCTCGTGGCCGACTCCAGCCAGGGCCCGGCCACCCAGGCGAGCACACTGCCCGCCACCGGCGCCGGGGTGGCCACCGCCGCCGCCGCGCTGCTGGCCGCTGCCGGCATCGGCCTCCAGGCCCTCCGCCGCCGGGTCAGCTGAGCCGAAGCGGCTCCTGAGCCGCGACGCCACCGGGCGCCCGCCACCCAGCAGGCGGGTGTCCGGTGCGCGCCCGAGCTCAGCTCACTCGCCGTCCAGGTCGATGCAGGCCAGGCGCGCGCCGGCAGCACCGGTGACGGGGTTGGTCGGCTGGGCGTGGATCACGACCGAGCGCGGCGAGGACTCGTCGACCGTCCAGCTCCGCACCGCCCCCCGCTGCCCGTTGCCGGCCTCGTTCACGGTGATGTCCAGCCACAGCTCCCTCGCCTCGAGGGACGGGGCCGGGGCGGGGTGGGCGTAGTGGCCACCCGACGCCAGCGGATCTGAGCCGCAGGGGAGGTTGTGCACGTGCGCGCCGAAGGTGGTGCCGGCGGGGGCGTCCACGCCCCAGACGTGGAGGGAGACCCGGGTGCCGCCGGTGCCGGTGCGAACGACCTGCACGGCGGCGTCGGCGTCGTCGAAGGCGCCCGCCACGTGCTGCACGTCGGGGCCGGTCGACCGGGTGGCACTGCCTCCGGCGAGGGCCGGACCGGTGAGGCCGGCCACGGCGAGGGTGCCGGTGACGGCGGCGACGCCGAGGATCGTGCGTGGGGTGGTGGTGCGCATGGGGTGCTCCTGAAGGTGCAAGGTGGGGTCCTCGTCGACCCCGGGCACCTGCTCTGTACCGCCGGAGGCACCGTTCGGTTCACGGGAGGGACCCACCGGGCGACCGCTACGCTCAGGTCGGCTCAACGCCACGGAGGAGGCCCCGGTGCGGATCGACGAGGAGCGGGTGCGGGCGTCGGTCGACCGGTTGCACTCGGCCGACCTGCGCTCAGGGGAGCTGGAGGCCTCGCTGCGGGAGGTGATCGCCGCCACCCAGGAGATCTTCGGGGCCGACGGCGCCGGGCTCATGCTCCTCGACGACCAGGACGCCCTCCACTACGTGGGCGCCACCGACGGGCGCAGCGCCGCCTTCGAGGCGGCCCAGGAGGAGTGCGGCGAGGGACCCTGCGTCGACTCCCTCGTCCACGACCAGGTCGTGGCCTCCACCGACCTGGAGGCGGACGACCGCTGGCCCAAGCTCCAGTTGTCGTTGGGCGGCCTCGGCATCCGGGCCATGCTCGGCGTGCCCATCCACCTGGGCGGGCCCACCGTCGGTTCGCTCAACGTGTTCCGGGCCGAGCCGTCCCCGTGGGACGACTCCGAGATCGCGGCCATCTCCGCCCACGGGCGCGTGCTGGAGGAGCTGCTCGGTGCCGCCGTGCTGGCCCGGCAGCGGCACACGATCGTGGCGCAGCTCACCGAGGCGCTCGAGAACCGGGTCACGATCGAGCGGGCGGTCGGGGTGCTCATGGCCAGCAAGAGCCTCGACCCCACCAGCGCGTTCAACCAGCTCCGCCAGGCCGCCCGGAGCTCTCGCCGCCGGGTGAAGGACGTGGCCGCCGAGGTGCTCGCCGAGCCGGCCTTCGCACCGCCGGAGCCACCGCCCGCCGACGACCCCGACGCCCGCGGCCCGAGCTGAGCCCGGCGTTCGCTCAGGTCGCGGGCAGCACGTAGGCGTCGAGCCCAAGCAGCCGCAGGACGCGCGCCACCATCGGGCTCGGATCCCGGAGGGTCGGGATGGTGCCCTCGTCGAGGAGGTCGAGGAGCACCCCGGCCGCCGACGAGTCCATGAAGGTGACGAGCCGCAGGTCCACCACCACCCGACCGTCCTGGATGGCCCGGTCCAGCGCGGCGCGCAGCTCGGCCACGGCCGACAGGTCCAGCTCTCCTCGGGCCACCACCCGGGCGCCGCCGTCGACGCCGATGGCGAAGCCACGGTCGTACCCGAAGCCACGGTCAGACCCGAAGCCATCTTCGTACGGATAGCCACCCTGCATGCCGTGCCCCTTGCGCTCTTGCGCTCGTGGTTCGCCCGTCGGCCGCTCCGACGGCGCACAGCACGGGGTCACGGTGCCAGGGCCCAGTGTAGGCCCGGCGGTCGGGAAACCGGGCACCCGGGGGAGGAACCCGGCCCCCGGCGGTGGAACCTCGCAGAGCGAAGGCGGGCGTCAGACGAGGCAGGAGGGGCCGCCGTGGGGGCCGACGAGCTGATCGAGACCGAGGCCTGGGGGTCGTCGCTGGCGTCGTGGTCGCCGCTGGTCACCCTCCTGGCCGCCTTCGGGGTGATCGTGGTGGGCCTGCTCGTGACCGGTCGGGGCAGCGCCCTCGAGCGCATCCCCAACGCGCTGGAGCGCCTCACCGGGCTGCCCGGGTGGGCGGCCACGTCGATCGGCACCGTGATGATCGGGCTGGTGGTGGCCGGCGAGGGCTTCTACAGCGACGTGGCCTGGCACATCGCCCTCGGCCGCGACGAGGAGCTGTTCACCGCCCCGCACACCTCGATCGTCGTCGGGCTCGGCCTCATCTTCTGCTCGGCCGCCTTCGGGATCGCGGCGGCCACCGCCACCGGCGCCGAGGTGGGCTTCCGGTGGGGGGCGCTGCGGGTGCCGTGGTCGATGGTGCCGCTCGCCGCGCTGGGCGGCGCCGCGCTGGCCGGCTTCCCGCTCGACGAGGTCTGGCACGCCGCCTACGGCGTGGACGTGACGATGTGGTCCCCCACCCACATGATCATGATCCTGGGGGCGAGCTTCGCGGGGCTGGCCTGCTGGCTGGTGCTGGCCGAAGCCCGGGTGGCGCCCACCGACTCCCGCTGGGCCCGCGGGGCCCACGTGGTGACCGGTTGGCTCACCCTCCAGGCGCTGGCCGCGCCGCAGGGCGAGTTCGCCTTCGGGGTGCCGCAGTTCCAGCAGATGTTCCACCCGGTGCTCGTGGTGCTGGCCGGGGCGGTGGCGCTGACGGCCATCCGGATCGTGCACGGCGGGGGCTGGGCGCTCGGCATCACGCTCGGCTCCACCGTCCTCATGAACGTCGGGCTCTTCGGCGACGAGGGCAGCCCCATCCCCACCCGAGAGGGCGGGCTCTACGTGGCGTCCGCGGTGGCCGTCGAGCTGGCCGCGCTGCTGGTCGGCACCGCCCACCGGGTGCGGTTCGCCGTGGCCTCCGGGCTCGGGGTGGCCACCCTCGGACTGGCCGGGGAGTGGATCTGGAACCGGGGCGCCTTCCAGCCCTGGAACGCCAACCTGCTGCCCGACGCGCTCTGGTTCTGCCTCGTGGTGGGCGTGGGCGGGGCGCTGGTCGGCACCGCCTTCGGCGGCGTCGTGGTCGGCGACCACCCGGCCCGGGCGGTGCCCGGACGGATCCTGGCGGGGGCGGCGGCCGCGGTGGTGGTCGCGCTCGTGCTCCCACTGCCCCGCTCCACCGGCGACGTGACCGCCGCCATCTCGCTCGTGGAGGCCGGGCCCGACGCCGCCTTCGTGGCGGTGGAGCTCACCCCGGCCGACGCCGCCGACGACGCCCGCTGGTTCCAGACCATCTCCTGGCAGGGCGGCGGGCTCGTCATCGCCGAGATGGAAGAGGTCGGCCCGGGCCGGTACGCCAGCGACAAGGCGATCCCGGTGACCGGACGGGGCAAGGCGCTGGTGCGGCTCCACCG
>JBKHYD010000012.1:0-51973 GCA_046565645.1 Acidimicrobiia bacterium
GGGGGCGGGGTCGGTGGCGCCGGGCCAGGTGCCGTGGTGGCGGCCGACGAGGCCGGTGGCGTAGTCGGGCTTGCCCTTGGTGCGGCCGGCCAGCTGGGCGGCGCTGATGACCGACGCCAGCCGGGCGTAGCCCTTCGGGTCGCGGGCCAGCACGAGCAGGTGGCTGCCCTCGGGATCCGGCACGCCGGCCTGAGGGCGGGTGAGCCCGATCGACAGCTCGGAGCCGAACACGGTGGGCACGCCCACGGCCCGGGCTGCCTCGGCGAAGCGGACGACGCCGTAGAAGCCGTCGTGGTCGGTGAGGGCCAGCGCCTCGAGCCCGAGCCGGGCCGCCTCCTCGGCCAGCTCCTCGGGGTGGCTGGCCCCGTCGAGGAAGGAGAAGGAGGAGTGGGCATGCAGCTCAGCGTAGGGGGTGGCGCTGACCCGCCGGTCCAGCACCGCCGGCGGCACGTAGGCCGAGCGGACCGGCGACCAGGCCGGGCTGTCCCCGCCGTTGGCGCCCGCCGGCACGGCCGAGGGACGCCGGGCGCGGCCCGAGAGCGTGCGCTCCAGCTCCCTCCAGGGCACGTCCGGGTTGTTGAACCCCATCCCCACGATGATCGAACACCTGTTCGATCATCGTCAACCGGGCACGACCTGTCGACGACCTCGAGCGCCGTGCGCTGCTGGATCTCCAGAGATCCGGGTAGAGAGGGGCCATGGACGCACAGGTGCGCAAGGCCGAGGACCGGTCCCGCTACGAGCTGCTCGTCGATGGAGAGGTGGTGGGCGTGGCCGACTACCGCGACACGGGCGAGGCCCTCGTCTTCCCCCACACGGTGATCGACGTCGCCCACCGGGGCAGGGGCCTGGGCGAGGTCCTGGTGCGGGCCGCCATGGACGACGTTCGGGCACAGGGCCGCACGGTCGTGCCGAGCTGCTGGTTCGTGCGCGAGTTCCTCGACGCCAACCCCGGCTACGCGGCCCTGCGGGCCGGTTGACCGGGCGACCTCAGGGCAGGGCCACGAAGTCGTCGAGGAAGGCTCGGGCCGACGGCGTGTCGAGGCGGTAGGTGACGTTCGTGGCGTAGCAGGGCACGTCGCCGGTGACCGTGGTCGCCGCCAGCACGAGCTCGTCGCCCAGCTGCACGAAGTTGGGGCCGCCCGAGTCGCCGTAGCACGCACCGCCCTGGCCGCGCGCCTCGACCATCGACAGCCGGACCCAGGTCTTGTTGAGGGCGTCGAAGTCCTCGGGTGCCTTCAGGCGGGTGCCGCCCCCGGGGTGCGCGTGGCCACCGGGACCGCGCTGCGCCTCCTGGGTGCCGTAGCCCACCACCCACCACTGCGCCGCGTCGAGCGCGCGCCCGCCGAGCGCGTCGAGCTGGTTCGCCGTGGGGAGGTGGGCCGGGGTGAACTCCCATGCCGCGGCCGCGGCGCCCGGGGCCAGCTCGAGGACGCCGATGTCGTGGGAGTCCGAGCCGTTGCCCGGGTAGGCGGCATCCCAGTGCGGCGTGCCCTCCACGATGTGGCCCTCGGCCAGCGCCCAGTCCACCGCCTGCACCGCGGTGCGGCCGTCCACCGCCTCGTCGAGCCAGGCCTGCACGTGCTCGTCGAGCGATACGAAGTGACGGGTCCCCTCGGGCCAGTCGGTGGTGCAGTGCGCGGCGGTGAGGAAGGTGTCGTCGTCGATCATCGTGCCCGAGCAGACCCAGTCGAAGCGGTCCGGCGCGGTGTCGGCGTCGGCGCCGTCCCACAGGGCGACGTAGGCCCCGACCTCGGACCGCTCGGGCGCCGGCTGGGCGTTGTAGGTGTTGATCGCGCTCGCCGAACCAGCGGCGGCGACCACGGTGACCGCGACGGCGAGGACGGCGAGGAGCTTGCGCATGCTCGGCACCGTAGTGCGACGCCGATCGCTCAGCCTGCGGGGTCCAGGTGCTTGCGGAACCAGCGCTCGGCGTACGGGTTGTCGTTGTAGCGCTCGACGGCGACGTAGCCGGCCCTCTCGTACAGCGCGATCGCCTCGGTCAACGTCCCGTTCGTATCGAGGATGACGGTCGTGCGCCCGGCACGACGGGCCTCGTCCTCGAGCCGCGCCAGCAGCCGCCGACCGAGCCCCCGGCCCCGGTGCGTCGGGGCGATCCACATCCGCTTCACCTCGGCCGTGTCGTCGTCGAGGAAGTCGAGCCCCCCGCACCCCGCCACCTCCGCGCCGGCTGCGGCCACGACGAACACCCCGGTGGGGGCCCGGTAGCGGCGGGCACCCTCGACGAGCGCGTCTCCCGGGTCGAAGCCGGCCGGGAACCTCCGGGCCAGCTCGTCGAAGTACTGCGCCATCGCCCATCGCGCCGCCGGAGCCCCCGGGTCCACGACCTCGAGGGTCGGCTCCGCACCTGCGCCCTTCGCGCTAGTCCGAGACACCGCAGGTGCGGGCGGCCTCCCCGAAGAGCAGCCGCTTGTGCTGGGCGATGACCTTGCGGTCCTTGCCGGCGACCGACGCCGCCCGCTCGAGGGCCGCCGGCAGCACCTGGGCCTCGGGCACGGCGACGTCGACGATCCCCGCTGCGAGCGCCTCGTCGGCCGTGTAGCGGCGGGCGGTGTTCATCGCCTCGGCGGCGACGGCCACCGGCAGCCGAGCGGTGACCGCCGCGAACATCGCATCGGTCAGCGGCAGGCCGAGGTCCGCCTCGGGGAGGCACCAGTAGCCGCGGTCTTGCCGCATGACCCGCAGGTCGGTGCAGCAGGCGAGCATGGCGCCCCCGGCGAAGGTGTGGCCGTTCAGGGCCGCCACCACGTAGGCGGGGAACAGCAGCAGCCGCCCGAGGAGCCGGTGCACGTCGTCGACCACCGGCCCCGCGCCCTCGGGGTCGGCGGCGAAGGCCTCGAGGTCCAGGCCGTTCGAGAAGAACCGCTCCTCGCCCACGATCACGACCGCCAGCGGGCCCTCGGTGGCTTCGACCTCGTCGAGCACCTCGTGCCACCGGTCCACGCTCGCACGGTTGAGCCGGTTCTCCCCGTCCCGCCACCGCAGCACGGCGACGTCGCCCTCACGTTCGATGTCGATCACAGCCGCGGAGCGTACGGTCCGCCGGGCGGCGGGCCCGCATCGGATGCGGGAACCGGCGCGATCCGACGTGCGGCGCGGTCCGACGTGCGGCGCCGTCAGCGAGCGGCGTGCACGTAGGCTTCGACCAGCCAGCTGACGAGCTGGTCGTCGACCTCGGCCGGGGTGCGCACGTTGACCACGTGGTACCGCCCGCTTCCGGTGTCGAGGACCTTGCGCGAGATGCGGGGGCTGTGCACGGTCCGGCCGAGGACGAACGAGACGGCCTCCCACCGCGCCATCGGTCGGAGCTGGGCGAACATCCGAGGGCGCTTGAGGAGCACACCGACCGACACCGGCTCCACGTGCACGTCGAGGTCGGCCAGCGCGGCCAGCACCGCGTCGACGATCGGGGCCTCGTGCGGCGGGCCGGTGGCGAGGTACTCGTCGAGCGACATCGCCGGCGCGCACTCGTGTCCCTGGCGGGTCCGGCCGAAGAGCCGGCCGCAGTCGGGGCAGGTCCAGCCGGCCAGCGTCACGAGCCGGCTGATGACGGGAAGGCGCAGACCTCGTTGCCCTCCGGGTCGGCGAGCACGTGCCAGGGTGTGCGCTCGGTGGGCTGGGCGAGCACGGTGGCCCCGCGGGCGACCAGCGCGGGGACGTCGTCGCAGGTGAGGTCCCAGTGGATGCGGTTCTTGACCGTCTTCGGCTCCGGCACGGGCACGAAGGCGACGGCCGCTAACGGCGCCCCCGGCACCTCCTCCAACCAGGAGTAGCCCCGGGGGTCGTCGACCACCCGTCCGCCCCACACGCTCGCCCACCACTCCGCCTGGGCATGGGCCGAGGCGACGTCGGCGGTGTCGACCACGACCTCGTAGAGGCGGGCCGGTGGCTCGACGCTCTGGTCGGCGCGCACGAACGCGCACAGCTCGCCCCCGTCGGGATCGGCCAGGACCGACCAGTGGAAGCCGGACTCCTCGGCCGGGAGCACCACCGTGGCCCCGGCGGCGAGGAGGGGCTCCACGGCAGCCACCTCGACGTCGAGGTGCACCCGGTGCTTCGCCGTCTTCGGCTCCGGGACGGCGTTCACCCAGATCGTCTCCTCGGGTCTGGCGCCCCGGAGGGCGGCGTCGCCGTCGTCGTGGAGCTCGATCTCCAGTCCCAGGATCGACCCCCAGAAGCGGGCCAGCCGGTGGGCGTCGGAGGCGTCGAGGCAGAGGTCCTTCCACCGGGCGATCGCCATAGTGCGATCCTCCCACGGTCCCCCACCGGCCCGCGTAGGGTGGCGCGGCTGGAGCTGGAGGGGAGCTGCCGATGCCGTACATCGAGGGACGCGTCGTCCACGACGCCGACGCCCACATCATGGAGACGCCGAGCTGGTTGCGCGACCACGCCGATCCCGGCGTGCGGGAGCGGATCGAGCCGCTTGAGCTGTCGAGCGGCAACGAGCTGCGCCAGACCGGCGACCCCGAGGAGCAGCTCCGGGACCTGGAGGCGGCCTTCGACCGGCTGCGAGCCAAGCACGCCTCGGAGGAGTACCGGGCCGCCGAGGCCGACGAGATCATGGCCCGCAAGAACTTCGCCGCCACCGGCTCGTTCATCGCCGAGGACCGTCCCCGCGTGCTCGACCTCATCGGCGTGGCCAGCCAGCTGGTGTTCAACACCTTCCACAACCGGCGCCTGCGCAACTGGGAGCACAGCGGGGACCTCGACCTCGCCTACGGCGCCGCGCGGGCCCACAACCGGGGGATGGTGGAGTTCTGCTCCGTCGACCCCCGCCTGATCCCCTCCCTCTACGTCCCCTTGGCGGACTTCGAGCGGGCCGCCGCCGCCGTGGACGAGGCCCTGGAGCTGTCAGGTGGCGCCTGTGCGCTGCTGGTGGCCTCCGGGTGCCCGCCCGGGCACTCGCCGAGCCACGTCGCCCTCGACCCGGTGTGGGCCAGGGCCGAGGAGGCCGGGGTGCCGATCGTGTTCCACGTCGGTGGCACCGGCGACCTGATCGACCCCGCCTACTTCGAGAACGGCCTCCCCGTCCCACCCGACTTCCACGGCGGCGAGGAGAACTTCCGCTCGGTGGACTACATGGGCATCCCCGGGCCGCCCATGCAGACCCTGGCCACGATGATCTTCGACGGCGTGCTCGAGCGGCACCCGGACCTGCGGATCGGCGTGATCGAGCAGGGCGCCACCTGGCTGCCGAGCTGGATGCGCCAGATGGAGTCCGCCATGGACGCCTTCGAGCGGCACGAGGAGCGGCTCCAGGCGCTCAGCCTGCGGCCGAGCGAGTACGTGCGGCGCCAGGTCAGGGCCACGCCCTATCCCACCGAGGACGTCGGCTGGATCGTCGAGCAGGCCGGGCCGGCGATCCCGCTGTTCTCGACCGACTACCCCCACGTGGAGGGCGGCCGCCGGCCGGTGGAGCGCTTCGAGGCCAGCCTGGGCGACGCGTCCGAGGCGGTCCGCCAGGCCTTCTACTGCGACAACTTCGTCGACCTCATGGGCCGAGCCCTCGACCGGGTGCCCGCGCCTGTCGCCTGACGACGTCTGTGTGGGGTTTCGAGCCCTCACGGCGCAAGAGTCCACACAGACGTCGTGGCGGTTCAGTCGTAGGTGGCGGTGATGTGCCAGCGGCCAGCTTCGAGGACGACGAGGCGGGCCGGGCCGTCGGCGGGGACGACCTGGAGGCGGGCCTGACGGCGGGCCCGGGCCCGATCCCACCAGCGCTCCTCGACCGGCCACGGGCCGGCCCAGGCCACCACCTCCTGCCAGGGCCCACCGGCCACCGACAGGCGAGCCGGCGGGGCCGACAGCTCGCCCCGGCCGCTCACCCCCACCGGCCCGCCGGCGGCGTCGACGACCTCGGCCGGGACGGGCTCGGCGTGGACCCGGGCCGGGGCCGGGGTGGGCAGGCGCCCGGGCCAGGGGCTGGCGACCCGCTCCTTCCCGGCGCCGGGCCGGTCGACGGTGAGGTCGACGGCCTCGGCCTCCACCAGGGCGACCTGGGTGGCCGGGTCGCGGCTCCCCCGCCACTCCGGCACGGCCACCGAGCCGGTGCCGAGCAGGCCCTGGACCCGCGCCACGGCCCGGCTGGCCCGGTCGGCCACCGCGGCGTCGCTGCCCCAGAACCCGAGCTGGCGGCCCCCGGCGGGGACCACCTCGTCGGGGGCCAGCCACAGCCGGCTGATCCCGGCGGTGGGCCGGTGCCGGGCCGAACCTTGGAGCCAGCCGTCGAGCTGCCAGCGGAGCCGGTCGGCGATGGCGGCCGGGGTGAGCGCCCCCTCGGCCCGCCACACCCGCTCCAGGTGCTCGCCGTGCTCGGTCTCGGCCCCGATCACCACCCGGGTGCACGCCGAGCCCCGGGCCCAGAGCCGTGCGTGGAGCTCCTCGGCCAGCCCCCGGGCCAGGAAGGCGGCCGGGGCCACCGTCTCAGCCGGCGGGTCAAGCTCCACGCTGACCGTGAGGTCAGCCGGCGGGTCGGCCAGCGCCGGGGGCCGGCGGTCCAAGCCCTGGGCGAGTCGCCATGCCTCGTGGCCCTCGGCGCCGAACCGGGCCAGCACGTCGGGGCCGGGCAGGGCGGCCAGCGCCCCGAGGGTGCCGAGGCCGAGCCGCTGGAGGACATCGACCAGCGCCGGCCGGTCCAGGGCGGCCACCGGGAGCGGGGCCAGGAAGGCGGCCGACCCGCCCGGGGGCACGACGAGGACGCCTGCAGGCGACGAGGGCGGGCGGTCACCGGGGCTCGGTCCCCGAGCGCGCCGGCGAGACGTAGGTCGAGCGCCGGAGCCGACCGCGCCCTCGACCCCGGAAGGCTCGTCCTGGGCCCAGGGAGCGGCGGCCTCGGCGGCGAGGCGAGCGGCGAAGGTGCCGTCGGCCACGCCCACCTGGACCGCCGGTGGCAGCGCCCCGTCGGGAGCGGTGGTGGCGAGCACCTCGGCCACCACGGCGCGGGTGCGCTCGGCCAGGGCGTCGTCGCCGCCGAAGAACCGGGACGGCCCGCGGGTGGGGAAGGCGACCAGGCCCGGCTCGAGCACCTCGACCCGGGGCGTGATCGCGTCGAGTGCGGCGGCCACCGGCTCGAAGGCACGGGCGTCGCGGGAGGGGTCGTGGGCCAGGACGGCGAGCGACGGGCACCGGGCCTGGGCCTCCCGGCGGCGCTGGTGGGCCACCACGCCCTCGGCCCGGGCCGCCGGCGAGGTGGCCACCACCCGGTTGGCGTGGAAGACGGCCACCGGCTCGGCCAGCGCCACCCCGGCCGCCACCACCGGCCAGTCCGGGACGCGCACGACCAGGGTGCGCACGGCACTGGTCACCCGTCACCTCGGCGCCACGTCGCAGCCGGGGACATCAGGTGCTCCCGACGGGCATGCCAGGTCCCACGTGTGCGTGCCGGGGCTGCGAGCACGCGCTCAGCTCACGGCGCGCAGGGGACGGTCGCGGTGGGGCGCCTGGGCAGGGACCAGACGGGCCACCTCGACGGCGCCGTCGGCGGCGGGGAGCCACAGGTCGACCTGGCGAGGGCGGGCCGCCTCGCCCCGCCCGCCCCCCTCGACCCGGACCTTGCGGGCCCGGAGGTGGCCGTGGCCGGCCTCGATCCCCTCCCAGCGGGAGCGGGTGATCGTGAGCTCGACGTCGGCCCGCTCCGGCCAGCCGCCGCCCAGCTGCACGAGGACCGCGCCCCGCTCCCGGGCCCGGGCCACCAGGCGCCGCGCGTCGCCTGGGCGCACCGCTCGGCCCGAGGGGACGACGAGGCCGTCGAAGCCGTCCACCAGCGCGGCGGCCACGCTCCCCCAGGTGTCGCGCTCGGGGGCGGCGACGAGGACGAGCCGCTCCAGGGCCACACCGAGCTCCTCGGCCGCCACCAGACCGAGGGAGGGCAGGCCCACGGCGGCCACCCAGGAGCCGGACTGGGAGGCCGCAGCCACCACGGCCAGGGCCAGCGAGGTGGCGCCCCCCACCCCACCCACCCCGGTGACGGCCACCGTCGACCCCCGCCTCAGGCCACCCCCGGGGAGCAGCGCGTCGAGGGCAGGCAGGACCGGGAGGCGCTGCTCCCGGGTGAGCGTGACCGGCCTGACCCGCTCGGCCAGCCCGGCCAGGTCCTCGGCTCCGCTCCGCATCACCCCATGATCGAACACATGTTCGATCCCGTCAAGGCGGTCTACGGGAAGAGGCCGCGGGCCTCGATGGCGGCCGCGATGCGCTCGAGGGCCACCACGTAGGCGGCGCTGCGGAGGTCGACGCCGAGGACCTGCGCCCTCGCCCACACCTCCACGAAGGCCGAGTCCATCCGGTCCCGGAGCCGCTCGGCCACGAGCCCCTCGTCCCACGGGTACCCCTGGCGGCTCTGCGCCCACTCGAAGTAGGAGGCGGTGACGCCGCCGGCGTTGGCGAGGATGTCGGGCACGACGACGATGCCGCGCTCGTCGAGCACCGCCTGGGCCGATCCGGTGGTCGGTCCGTTGGCGGCCTCGACGATGACCTTGGCCTGGATGCGACGGGCCACCAGCTCGTCGATCACCCCACCGAGGGCAGCGGGCACGAGCAGCTCGCACTCGATGTCCCAGATCGAGTCGGCGGAGATCTCGTCGCCGCCGCTGAAGCCGGCCACGGTGCCCGTGTCGGCCACGTGGTCCGACAGGGCGAACGGGTCGAGCCCGCCTCCGTTCACGACGGCGCCGCCCACGTCGGCCACCGCCACCACCCGCATGCCTGCGGAGTGCAGCAGGAAGGCGAGCGGCCCGCCCACCTTGCCGAAGCCCTGGATGACGACGCGGCGGCCCGCCATCGAGAGGCCGAGCTCGCGGAAGGCGGCCCGGGCGCACACCACGACGCCGGACGAGGTGGCGCCCGCGTGACCGCGCGTGCCGCCCACCGACAAGGGCTTGCCGGTGACCGAGGCGGGCATGTGGGAGCCCTGGGTCATCGACAGCGTGTCCATCAGCCAGGCCATGACCCGGCCGTCGGTGTTGACGTCGGGGGCCGGCACGTCTCGGTCCGGGCCGAGCAGCGGGCTGATCTCGTAGGTGTACCGGCGGGTGAGCCGCTCGAGCTCGCCCAGCGACAGGGCGGTGGGGTCGCAGCGGACGCCCCCCTTCGCTCCCCCGAAGGGCAGGTCGAGGATCGACGTCTTGAAGGTCATCATGGCGGCAAGCGCCTTGACCTCGTCGGCGTCCACGGCCGGGTGGAACCGGATGCCGCCCTTGCCCGGACCGCGGGTGGTGTCGTGGTGGACCCGCCAGCCGGTGAACACCTCGACCCGCCCGTCGTCCATCTTCACGGGGACGGCGACCTCCAGCACCCGCTCCGGGATCCGGAGGATGCGGTGGACGTCGGGGTCGATGTCGCCCAGCTTGGCCGCCGAGTCGAGGCGGTCGAGGACGGTCTCCCAGGCGCTGGCCGACATCGTGCGTGAGCCTCCGTGGGTCCTCGTGACGTGGCCGGCAGGCCGGGACCCGCGTCCGTTCTACCCGACGTGGCGGGGGTGCATGCGGCCGGTCAGCTCACGGGGAGGGCCTGGGGGCCGCGAGCAGGTCCAGCGTGGTCTCGAGGACGGCGTCGCCGAAGCAGCGGTCGATCGCGTAGCTGTCCTCGTAGTTCACGATCAGGTAGCCGCCGGCGAAGAAGCCGAGCCCCTGCTGGCCCACCGGGTTCAGCTCGAAGGACTGCGGGAGGTAGCCGAGGGCGTCGTTGGCCTGGGCCAGCGGCATGGTCACCGCCGCCGGGCTCTTCTCCACGATCGTGTTGGTGAGGTTGCTGAACAGCTCGCCGGGCCCGGTGGTGATGGCGAGGTCGTCACCGATGCGGAGCATGGCCGCCGCCACCTCGACCGACACCGGCGAGGCGGAGGTGCACGGCGCCGTGTCGCTCTTGCCCACCGACAGCTGTGCGGGGCGAGGCTCGAACTGCCGGTCGAAGAGCCCGGGCAGGCCGAGGGCGGTGAGGGGGACGTTGGTGACCGGCTGGTCCCAGGTGGTGCGGGCCACCCAGACATCGTCGTCGGTGACCGTGCGCCCACCGCCCACCGCCGGGATCCGAGCCGCCAGCCCCGGTCCGGTGTCGCCGGCCGGCGACATGTTCCCCAGGCCGGTCATGAAGTGCAGGCCCACGCCGCCGAAGCGGTCCTCGAGGGCCAGCTCGAACGCGCCCGGCCAGTCCGGGTGGGCCACGCCACCGTTGCCGCCCCTGCTCACCGGGTGGGCGGCGTAGGCGCCGAGCGTGGCGATGACCCGTGGTGGGGTGCCGGGCCTCTTGCCCTTGCCGGGCTGGCCGGGGACGTAGGCCCGCAGCCACTGGGCGTGCTGGGTCTCGGCGCTGCGGTAGGTGTCGCGCCGCTCCCGGTTGAAGGGGCGGGCCTCGACCTCGCCCACCTCGACCACGGCGGGCTCCATCGTGGCGACCGCCTCCCGCACGGTGGTGCGGATCGTCTCGGTGACCTGGGTCATGTACCAGTCGGGCACGTAGCCCCACCCGCCCATGAAGTCGGGGGCGGCGTGGCTGTGGGTGGCGGCGATCACGATGCCGGCGGGGTCGATGTCGAGCTCGGCCCCGAGGGCCTCGCTCAGCTGCTTGGCGCCGCAGTCGTCGCACTTGCTCGCGTAGTCCCAGAGCCAGCCCACCCCGTCGACGACGGTGAGCACGAAGGTGTCCCGCCCGTCGCCCACCGCGAGGGAGCGGACCCACAGGCCGAGGTCCTCGTCGAAGGCCGAGACGGGGTTCATCGGCCCGATGCCGAACCCGCCCTGGTAGATGCAGTCGGGGTTCTCGGGCCAGGGGGTGCCGGTGTGGGCGAGGTGGCTGGCCTCCTCCGGGGCCATCCCGAGCTGCTCGAGGTAGCCGGGATCGAGCGTGCGACAGGCGGCCAGATCGGTCTCCCAGGTCCCGCCGTAGGCGGCCGGATCAGGAGCCATGGAGGTCTTGGCCGCACCGACCCGCAGGCCCTCGGAGGCCGCCAGGGCCGGCGCCGGGGACTCGACCCGACCCGCGTCGGCGGCTCCCGGCACGGGATCGGCGGCGGGGGTCGAGCCGGTCAGGTCCTCCACGAGGCCCGCCGCCGGGTCCTGGGTCGGGGCGCCGGCCACACCGGCCCAGGCGGCGCCGAGCAGGGTGGCCCCGGCGACGAGGCCGGCGAGGGCGGTGCGGACGAGGGAGCGGGGAGCGGGCACGAGGTTCCTCTCGTTCGGCGAAGGCAGGGTCAGGGGGCGAGCAGGGTGATGGTGGAGCCGTTGACCTCGCCGTTGGCGTCCACGAGGTCGCCGGGCAGGACGACGGCGCGCTCACCGGGGGCGAGGCGGGTGGGAGCGACCCACCGGCCGCCCACGCGGGTCGCGGCCACCCGCCGCGTGCCCCCGGGGCCCTCCACCGTGACCGCGGCCCGGACGACCTCGGCCGCGCTCGCCCAGGGGCGGAAGGTGCAGGTCTTGCACAGCACGCTCCCGCCGTCGTCGGCGACGTAGCGGAACGGGGAGTCGTAGGTGCGGGGGTAGGCGGACGATGCGGTGAAGCTCGTGCTCCCGTCGGGGGCGAGGACCGCATCCCCGGCGGTCACGCCGGTCCAGCGGGACACCACGAACGGCGCCGAGGTGAGCGAGTACGGCCTCGTCGCCCCGTCGGAGCGGTGCACACCTTCGATCACGAAGCGATAGGTGCCCTCGGGGACCTGGCCACCGTCGAGGAGCCGGGCCGGGAAGGCGTCGAAGGCCTCGAAGGCGGCCGTCCAGCGCCACTCGTGGGTGCCGGCCCAGGCGGCCACCACGTCCTCGGCGCCGGTCGGGAGCGCCACCATGGTGGGCACCTCGCCGCTCTGGTCGGCGTAGGGCACCCAGGTCTTCCCCTTGCGGCGCTCCACCCGCACCACCGGGTTGTCGACGGCCGAGGACCCTCCCCGCCAGGTGACGGTGGCGCCGTCGAAGCGGGTGATGTCCACCGGTTCCGTCAGCACGGCGGGCTCGCCGGCGTCGTCGGGCAGCGCGGCCAGCCAGGCGTCGAGCGCCGCCGACGACGCCCGGCCCACGGCGACCGCCAGCGCCGCCTGCCGGGCGTCGTCGGCCGCGGCGACCGGGTCGAGCAGCGACGCCGGGAGCGGGGCGCCCCTGAGCGCGGCGGCCATCGCCACGAGGTTGCTGTTGATGTGGTCGGCGGTGTGCGGGCCGTAGGCGGTGAGCGCCTTGCGGTAGTGGTCGCGAGCCATGAACTCCCGGTACGACACGACGTAGCCGTTGAAGTCCGACGCCGTGCCCACCGCGATCGGCAGCCGGAACCCCTGCTCGGGCGGGAGCTCGTGGTGGGTGAAGTTCCCCTTGATGGCGGCCGGGTCGGTCGGCTCGGCGCCAGCCCAGAGGGCGTAGGAGGGATCGTCCCAGCCGGCCGCGTCGTTCAGGACCTGGGCCCGCATGCGGGCCACCCGCTCGGCCGGCACCGTGAGGGTGCCGCCGCCGAACCGGCAGGTGCCGACCGGGCCCGCCACGGTGCAGCCCTGCCCCCAGTCGTAGCCGACGTCGAGGTTGCCGGCGACATCGTCGAGGCGGCTCTCCAGGTTCCGCACGAGGTCCATCTGGGGCTCACAGGCGCACGACGCGAGCACCACGTCGCCCAGCTGGACGACCTGGAGCCTGAGGCCGGCGCGCTCCTGGACAGCACCGACCGACGGGGCGTCGTAGTGCTCGGGGACGGGGAGGCCGAGCGCGCGCAGCTGGTCCCAGGTGAGCGGCGAGGGCACCGCCCCGGGCGAGCGCTGGCAGTCGGGCAGGCCCAGGACGGGGGCACCAGGGCGACCCTCCACGGTGGGCTGGGTGCGGCAGTTCGACACGCCCGGGTAGGGGTGGGACACGGGACCGGGCACCAGCGCCGAGATCGAGCCGACCTCCACGTCGCGGCTGAGGGGGACGAGGGCGTCGCCTCGTCCGATCGCCTCCCACGCCTCGACGATGCTGTCGGCCAGGTAGCGGGCTCCCCGCTCGGTCTGGGCGTGGCCGACGTGGGCCCACGCCCGCACCACCCCGTCAGGCAGGACCTCCGGGCTCGAGCGGAGGTAGGGACCCTCGGCGGAGCCCACGTCGCCCTGGCTGAACACGAGCGTCGCCCCGAGGTCGCGGTCCACCATCCGCTGGAGGGGGGCGAGGAAGTCGGCCGTGATCAGGTCGTGGGCATCGAGCGACTCGGGGTGCTGCCCGTGGTTGACGAGCACGGCCAGCGGCTCGGGCCGCTTGCCGGACAGGTCGTCGAAGCGGACGACCGACAGGCCGAAGTCGGCGTGGTCGTCGGGGTAGCCGGCGGGAGTGCCGTCGTCGGCCAGCGCAGGGCCGGCGATGTTGCCCTTGTAGATCCGGTGGTCGACGGTGGTGGCGCCCATGCGGGCCGGTCGCAGGTCAGCGGCCGCGGTCTCGACCGCTTCGGCGATGGCGCGGGCGTGCCGCTCGAAGGCCCGCAGGTCCATGACGTCCTGGAACGCCCACACCCCGGCTGCCGGGGTGGTGCGGTACGGCGACGAGTGGTTGTGGCTGGCCATGAGGACGAGCTGCTCGTAGCCGATGCCCGACGGGCCGTCGTCGAGGATCTGGGCGGCCCGACGCGAGAGCAGGTCCTGGACCAGGTAGCTGTCGCTCTTCACCAGCGCCACCCGCTCGCCGTCGGCGCCCTCGATCACGAGCGCTCGGTAGTCCAGGCGGGACTGCACGCCGTAGCTGGGCCGCTGGGTGGTCGAGCTGAGGAACGGGTCCACGTCGCCCCCGGTGGCCAGACCGGCGCCGGGCGGCTCCTTCTCGGTGTACTGCCCGGCCCCGGCGCCGACCGGTCCGGTGGCGTCGACAGCCGCCACCCCGACCCGCAGCCCGGGCTCGTCGGGGCGCTCCGGCTTGGCGTCGGCCACCGCGGGGACGCCCGCCAGCGCCGCCAGCGCCACCACCACGGCGCCCCAGCGCCGTCGCCGGGTCACGGCCGGCCTCCGCCCTTGCCCTTGCCACCACCGCCGCCGCCCTTCCCGTTGCCCTGGCCGTTGCCCTTGCCACCAGGACCCGGCCCGGCGGCGGGGGTACTCGGCTGCTCGAGGGCGATGGCGAGGAGCGGCGCCCTGACCACGTTGGCGTAGGGCTCGCCCACGTTGGTGGGCTCCTCGGTGGGCACCGCAAACTGCCACTGCTGGCCGTCGATCTCGGTGGTCGGCGCCGGAAGGCCGACGAAGAGGTTGTCCGTGTCGCCGGTGACGAAGAAGTGCAGGCCGTGGCTGGCGTAGGCGCCCTGGCGGTCGGCGCAGGTCAGCTCCTCGTAGGGCTGGCCGGCGAGGAGGGCGTACCCGTCGCGGACGCGCTGGTCGTCGCTGGCCTCGCCCGGCCACGGACGGACCACCGGGTCGTCGCCGGTGCCGTCGTCGAGGCAGGCGTCGTCGCGGTAGTACGGCACCACGAAGGGGTTGCCCAGGCTGGTGGCGCCGGTGAGCTCGAACACGTAGACGAGCGAGCCGGCGTCGCCCCGCCCCGAGACCTGCTCCCACGTGTCGAAGGCCATTGGCAGGTTGAAGGTCGGGTCCGGGAAGTCGAAGAAGGCCGGGTCCCCCGTGGGGAGCTGGTCGACGTTGCCGACGTCGTCGTTCACGCCGTCGATGGGGACGCCCTCGGGCCGCAGCGCGTTGTAGTAGACGGCGGCGACGTCGCGGTTGTAGTCCCACGACGTGTACAGCCCGTCGGGCGGGATGGGGTGCACCCGGACCCGGTACCGGTAGGCGATGGCGTCGCGGTAGTAGGTCTCGAGCTTGGTGACGTTGGTGCCGGAGTCGGCGCCCCACACCTCCCGCAGCGCGCGCACCGGGCCGACCCTCCAGCCCAGCAGCGCCGAGTTGGCCTCCCAGTTGACCTGCTCGTCCTCGAAGCCCACGAGCGAGACCATCGAGTCCGGGCTCTGCTGGAAGGCCCGGCCCTTCCAGCGGTCGACCAGGTCGGGGCCATAGGTGCCGTCGCCGGAGGGGTCGGCGACGTGGACCTCGCGCAGCATCCACCGGCCGCTGGCGACCATCTCGTAGGCCGCCGTGCGGACCACGTGGCCGTCGCGGGGGAACCGGTCGTCGCTCTGGCGGACGGTGCCGTCGGGGTCGCAGACGGGCCCGGCCAGGTTCGGGCCGTAGCCGCGGTTGGACGAGCCGAGCTTCTCCGGGTCGGCCTCTGCGAAGGAGTGCCGGTCGATCCACTGGTCGGCATCCGCGTCGCGCTGGAAGCTGACGTAGCCGTTGGTCGCGTCGAAGCCGGGCCCGTCCTCGCGGAGGAACAGGTAGACGTACGCCTCACCCACCGTGCCGGTGGCGTCGACGAGGCGGACCTCCTGGCGCTCGCCGCCGGTGCCGCGGGGACCGGGGGCGTCGGCGGGTGCGCGCACCCCGGCGTCGGAGGCCATGAACACGACCTCGTCGTCGTCGTCGAGGCCGAGCACGGGGTCGGGCGTGGGGCCCTCGCCCTCGGGGTAGGCGGCCGCGCACTCCCCCGCCGTGCGCTTCCAGGCCTCGACGTCCCAGGCGTAGGTGAGCTCCTCGTCGGTGCCCGAGTAGGTGCCGAAGTCGCTGTTGCCGTTGGCGAGGAAGTGCGGGAAGCGCTCGTCGACCTGCACGGGGATCTCGGCGAAGCGCTTGCCGTCCCAGCGATAGCCGGCCACCTGGTCGACGGGCACGCCCTCCCTGCGGGGGTCGGGCGGGACGACGATGGTGCCGTGGTGGGCGTCTCGCTCACCCGGCGCCGTGCCCGACGGGTAGGGCGCGGGGGTGCCCTCGGCGGCGAGGCGGGACCAGCTCGGGAGATCGGCCCCGGTGAGCACCACCGGCTCGGCGGCGCGGGCCGCCGGGAGCAGCTCGGCGGTGGCCTCCCGGCCGACCACGGCCGGACCGACCAGTCCGGCCAGTGCGGTCGCGACGACGAGAGCCCTGGTTCGCCTGGCCATTGGAGGAGGTTCGCTACTCGAGGTAACCGTTCCTGCCGGATCTGCCGGTCTGCCCCGCTTCGCACCGTGCCGCGGGGAGGACTGCTGCACCCCCGCGCCGCCGCCGGTCGTCCGACCTGATCGGGTCAGCGCGGGGAGCAGGTCTCGGAGACCCACGCCGCGCCCGCCTCGACGGCGGGATCGACCTCGGCGTAGAGCGCCTCCATGGCCGCCTCGGCGGCCTGCTGGTCCGGTGCCTCGATGAGCGCGTCGGCCGCGGCCAGGGCCGCCTCTCCGAAGGCGGCGACGTCGTCGCGGTGGTCGGCGTCGACGTGCTCGAGGCTCTCGGTGAGCCGCACCACGAGGATGCGGGCTTCGGCGTAGACGTCCTGCAGCTCGGAGTGGATGGTGTTGCGGGAGGTGCGGTCGCCGACGACGTCGTCGACCTGGCGGGCGACGTCGCACCACTCCTCGGGCGAGGTGATGGCCTCCTCGTCCGCACCGGAGCTGCTTCCACAGGCGCCGAGGGCGGCGGCCAGACCGGCGCCGAGGAGGACGGCCAGGGCGGTGCGGGCGCGGGACGTGGCGGGGGTGGTGGTGCGCATGGCTCTCCTTGCCGGGTGCCCGGCGTTCGTGCGGTGGCCTCGGTCCCGACCCGTGTCGGGCGGCCGGCCGCTCTTCACCGGTCCTGTTCCGCCGACGCCCCCAGACGGTTCACGACGCCGGAGGAACGTCGGTCACATCGGGGCGGACGGGGCGTCAGCAGGGGTCCTGGCGACTGGCCAGCAGCCACGCCGTCGTGGCCGCCAGCGCCCACGGCCACGGCCGCTCGGCCCAGCCGTTGGCCACCTCTCCGAGCACCCCCTCGACCGGGAGGGCGGCGGCGACCAGCACCCACGCGATCGGGGCAGCCGCACCGACGGGAGCGAGGAGCTCCATCCGCCAGCGCTCGGCGATCCGCCCGGCCAGCAGACCCACGGCCGAGAGCGCGGCGGCGGACGCCACCCCGGAGCCCACCGGGTCGGCCGCCAGATCGAGCTGACGACCCGCGACGAGCAGCCCGACCGTCGCACCGACGGCCGCCGGGCCGAGCAGCGCGAGCCGCTGCGCCCGCCGCCGAGCGAGGTTGGTAGGCACTGCCGCGAGCAGGTCGCGCGCCGGGTCGTCGAGCCCGAGGAGGGCGGCCGCCACCAGGAGCGCCAGCGCCACGCCGAGCAACATGGGTGGCACCGATGCTGCGCCCGCCGAGTGGGCGAGGGCCAGCGCGACGGCGAGCGTGGGCACCACGACCGCCAACGGTCGCCAGGCCACAGCTCGCGCGGTGGGGACCAGCCAGGGTCCCCTCGACGAGCGGGGGCGGCCCCCCGACTCGGCGGAAGACGGCGGCGGCGCCACGGTCAGGCCACCGGCGAGCCGGGGGCCACCAGCATCTGGGCGGCCACGCCAGCGACGGCGATCCCGAGGCCGACCGCCACCAGCCGCACCCCGATCCTCCCGCGCACGGCGAGGCCCGCCAGGATGATGCTCACCCCGACCAGGTACGCGCTGTGCCATCCCGCCATCGCCTCGTGCACCAGCACCCGACGCCAGCTGAGGTCGAACTCGTTCGGGGCGGCCACCCACCAGTCGGCAGGGGTGTCGGACGCCGTCAACCCCTGCTCGAGGTCGATCTCGAGCGGTTGGGCCTGCATGAGCGTGACGTAGCGAGCCGGCACCCACTGCCAGGCCCACCAGACGAACCCGAGCGCGGCAGCGGCCACCGCCCCGAGGACTGCGACGAGGCCGCGGCGCCTGGCGGCGCGCCCGGCGGCCATGCCTGCCATCGCAGCCACCAGCACCACCGCCGGGAGCTGGCTGAGCTCGAAGGCGCTGTGCACGCGGCTGTCGGTGCGCCGGGCTCCCTCCCCCAGCCAGAAGCCGCCCTCGATCCGCTCCCCGACCCCCAGGACGACCGCAGCCAGCACGCCCACGAGCAGCAGGGGCCACAGCCCGAGGAGCCGGGCGGTGGCGCGTTCGTCGGCGTCCATGACAGCCGCTGGGGCGAAGGGATCCAAGGAGGTGCTGTGGTCTCGACCTCCGACCTGCACGGCGTGGACGAACCCACCGAGGGCCAGGGCGGTGACGGCCATCGTCGCGTTGACGTAGGTCTCGCTCTGGTAGTCGACGCTCCCGGCCGTGAGCGTCATCGCAGCAGAGCCGGCGGCCCCGCACCAGAGCCACGGCGAGCGCAGCGTGCGACGAGCCTCGACCGCGGTCAGCGCGCGCAGGCGCCGGGTGCGGGGGCTCCCCACCCGGCCGGAGGTGAGCGTGAGCGCCGTCATCCCGCCACCGTGAGCCCGCGGGCCAGGAGGAGGTAGCCGTCGTCGATGGTCGGTTCGAGCAGATCGGCGCCCTCGGGGGGCGAGCCGATGGCTCGCACGGTGCCGTCGGCGCTCACCCAGGAGCGGGTGGGGTCGTGGGTCCCGGAGCGGTCCACCCACACGTGGCCCGAGGCCAGGCGGGCGAGGTCGGCGGGCGTGCCATCGAAGCGGATGGTGCCGTCGAGCAGCACCAGCACCCGCTGGCAGAAGGCAGCCACCTCGGTGGTGTGGTGGGTGGAGAGGAGCACCGTGCCCGTCTGGCCCTGGGCCGACAGCACCGAGCGCAGCTGCAAGCGCTGATCGGGGTCGAGGCCCGAGGCGGGCTCGTCGAGGATCAGCAGGTCGGGGGCGCCGAGCAGGGCGCAGGCCAGGGCCACCCGCTGGCGCATGCCCCCGGAGAGGGCGCGGACCCTCTTGTGCATGGCGTCGGTGAGCCCGACCGCGGCGAGGGTCCGGCGGACCTCGTCGTGGCGGACGGCCCGGTCCGTCATCTCCTTCAGGACGGCCACGTAGTCCACGACGTCGAAGACGGTGAAGCCGGCATAGAGGACGGGGTCCTGCGGGAGGTAGCCGAGCCGGCGCCGGATGGCGGTGCGCTCGTCGCTCCGGCCAGGATCGAGGCCGAAGACCTCGATGCGGCCCTCGGTGGGGCTGAGCACGGTGGCCAGCATCCGCAGCAGCGTGGTCTTGCCGGAGCCGTTCGGCCCCAGGAGCCCCACCACCCCGCCCTCCCCGATGCGCAGGTCGAGGTCGTCGACGGCCACATGGCGTCCGAAGCGGCGGGTGAGCCCGGAGGTGACGATCGCGGCGCTCACGTCGGGACCCCGTAGACGAGCTCGTCACGGTGGCGGGAGAGGTGGGCCACGGCGAGGAGGGCGACGGCGAGCGCGGTGGCCTGGACAGCCGGCGCGTTGACGACCAGTCCGTCCAGGGCGTCGCCCAGCGGCTCGAGGCGGCGCCGGTCCATGCCGACGGCGACGGTGGCGGCCCAGGCCGCGCTGAGTCCGGCGGCCAGCCAGACCGGGTCGCGCCGGGTGCCGACGGCGAGGACCAGCGCGCTGCCGGCCAGGGCCGGGAGCACCCAGCCGAGGAGGTGCACGGCCCGCCCCGGCATGAGCAGGCTGGCCAGGACGCCGGCCGGGAGCAGCGCGCCGAGGAGGACCGCGACGCGCATGAGGACGATGCGGAACGAGTGGAGCGGGGTGGCCTCGGCCAGGGCGCCGACGGGGTCGGCCACGGCGCGGTAGGCCAGGACCGTGCCTGCCACCGGGAGGGCAGGGGCGAGGGCGAGGAACCAGGCCGTGGCGGGCCGGGGGTCGACGGCTGCGGCGGCGAGCGGGACGGCGACGAAGGCCACCGCCAGGCCGATGGCGGCGGTGGCCAGCTCGGGGGTGCCGGCGGCCAGTCGCAGCCACGTCGAGCGGCGGCTCCACCGGCTGGGCTGATCGAGGGCGACGGCCAGCCGCCCGAACCGGGCGGCCTGCTCGGCGGGGGGGACGGTGTCGGCCAGGGTGGCCCGGCAGTGCTCGCAGCGGATGAGGTGGGCCTCGACGGAGTCGGCCACCGCCCCCTGGAGGTGGCCCTGCCGGTAGGCCGCCAGGTCGTCGGGGGCGGCGTGCCAGCCGCCGGTGTCCTGGACGCTCATGCCAGTGCCTCCCTGAGGTCGCGGCGGGCTCGGAGCATTCGGGTCTTCACGGTGCCGCTGGGGATCCCCAGCAGCCGGGCGGCCTCGTTCGTGGTGAGGCCGTCGAGGACGGTGGCCTGCACGACGGCCCGCAGCTCCGGGGAGAGCCCGTCGAGGGCGGGCCCGAGGCGGCCGTGCTCGATCCCGACCAGCACCTGCTCCTCGGCGGCGGGCACCTCCCGGTGCCGCTCGGCGCGGAGCCGGTCGAGGAGCGGCTTGCGCGGGCGGAGGCGGTGCAGGAGCTTGCGGATGGCGATGCCCCAGAGCCAGGCGCCCACCTCCCCGTCGCCCTGGTAGCGGGCGGCGGTCTGCCAGACGGTGAGGAAGGCGTCCTGGACGGCCTCCTCGACCACCTGCGGGTCGGCGCAGCGTCGGGCCAGCCGGGCCCGCAGCCACGGCTCGTGACGGCGGTGCAGCTCCTGGAGCGCGCCGCGGTCCCGTTCGGCCACCTCGGCCAGCAGCTCGGCGTCGGTTCGCTCCCGCCTGCGGTCCATCACCGACCCTGTTCCACCGGGGATCCCGATCGGTTCACGGAGGTTTGGGCTTCTCGCCGTGCCCGCTCAGCGGGCACCGGTGCGGGCCCGCCGGACCCGCAGGCCAGAGGCCACGAGGCGGCGCACCAGCTCCCGCGACGCGACGGGGGTGGCCCCGAGGGCGATCGCTCGCTCCCGGTGGTCGGCCGGGATGTCGTAGTGGTCGCCCTGGAAGGCCCTTCTCGGGATGCCGAGCCGCTCGGCGAAGGCGTGGAGCTCGTCGTACGACTCGTCGCTGACGAGGTGCGCCCAGCGCCGCCCCTCCCAGGGCCACACCGCCGGGTCCACGAGCACCGTCACGGCACCTGACGCTACCGGGGTCCGCCCCGACCGCACCGCTCTCCGGGGGCGAGGAGCTCGGCGGGGTGGCGCACCGCGGTCAGCCGGGCGCGAGACCCCGCGCCCTCCGTTCGTGCCGGGGGGCGACTACTGGTCGCCGAGGAGGCAGAACGGCCGGTAGTCGGCCGGGAGGCTGGCCGCCGGCAGCGACGACAGCCCCTCTGCGCCGACCCAGGCGTCGAGCCCGTCGCCGGTGGGGGCGGTGGGGTCGAAGCGGTAGACGTCGAGGCCCCGGTTCAGGTCGTTGCCGTAGAGGTGGAACGACCCGTCGGGCTCGATGCGAGGCGTCTTGGCCGACCACGTGAGCGAGTCGGGGAAGCGGGCGTAGGCGATCTCGCGCATCCCCACGCCCTCACCGCCGAGGCCGATGCCGACCAGGCTGCTGATGTCCACCACCCGGACCCCGCCGTTGTAGAAGGCCGCGGTGAGGATGCCCTCGTCCGGGTGGATCTGGAAGACGTGCATCGTGCACTGGGCGCCCACCGAGCCCTCCAGGGTGGGGTACCGGAGGTCGGCGATGTTCCAGTAGCCGACCTTCACCGGCGCCGCCTCCAGCGGCCCGGTCACGTCGTAGACGTGGAGGCCGCCCGACGGGCAGGGATCGAAGCCGGCGGCGCCGGCGACCTCGTCCTCGATGAAGAGGAGGTCCCGGCTGAGGCCGAGGTTCTCGTCGGTCAGGGTGACCTTGGTGGACTGGTGGTGGACGTTGATGGTCGGGTCGACGACCACCGAGATGATCTCCGGGCGATCCACGATCGTGGTGTCGATGATCGCGGTGTGGGAGAGGGCAGCCGAGTAGGCCCGGGTGCCCGCCTCGTTGAACGAGATGTCGTGGGACTCGCTCCCCAGCCCGGGCACAGGCGGCAGCGGCAGGACCGCGGCCAACCGGGGGCGGGCGAAGTCCCGGATGTCGAAGACCTCGATGCCTGCGTTCAGCGCGGTCGAGTAGAGCTGGCTGTTCGAGTTGTAGAGCCAGTCCCCGCTGGGGTGGACCGTCTGGTTGTGGGAGCCCTTGGCGACCCCTACGAACGACACCGTCTTCGGCCGGGTGGGCTCGGTGATGTCGACGATGTAGGTGCCGATCCCCGGGCGGCCGTAGGCGGCCTCCGGGACGATCGCCCCGATCGGGTCGACGTCGAGCGGGTGCGGCGTGGTGGGCTCGAAGAGGCCGAGCGCCTTGGCCTCCTGGACGCAGCGCGAGTCCTCCTGGAGGGTGTACCCCGCATCCATCGTGTACGTCGCGTAGGTGCGCTTGCCGCGGGTGAACACCTGCACGTCGCCCTGCGACACGCCGCAGTCGTACCGCCCGACCACCTGGGGGGCCGAGGGCTCGGAGATGTCGACCAGCTGGAGGCCGTTGTCGAAGGCTCCGGCCACGGCGAAGTCGCGCACCCTGCCCTTGTGGCGGAGGCGGGCGAACTCGATGTCGGTCCCCTGGTTGGCACCGGTGCCGTACTGGTCCGCGTAGGCCAGGTTGGCGACCGGCGTCAGGTTGGGCGAGTGGATCGCCGACTCCTCGGCGTCGGTGCTCGGCACGGCGAGGACCGACAAGCAGAGGGCGGCGAGGGCGATGCGGGCAGCGCGGTGCATCCTCGCCTGTTCGACACGACCTCCTCGATCTCCCCCTGCGGGGTGCGATCAGGCCGGGTCGGAGTCGGTGGGCTCGGGAGCGGCCGCCTTCGAGGCGGGCTCCTCGGCGACCTCGGGAGCGGCCGGCTCGGCCGCGGCGGGCTCCTCCGCTGACTCGGCGGCGGGCGTGGTGCCCGGATCGGCCGTGGCCTCGGGGCTGCGGTCGCCGTCGTCCGTCGGCGGCCCAACGCCCTCGGCGGGGCTCGGCGGGTAGTGGAGGAACAGGCCACGGATCACGTCGGCCAAGCCCTCGCCGCGGCTGCCACCGGCCAGGGTGACGGTGACCATCGAGCTGTTGATGTGGACGGCGCTGACTCCGCCCTTGGCGAAGAGCCGTCGGGCCAGCTCGTCGACCGGACGGTCGAGCAGCTCGGAGGGAGGGGCCGTGTACCGCTCGTGGTCGAGGCCCGACAGGGGCCGGTTGGTCTCGAAACGGATGATGGACGGGTTGCTCGACGGCTTCTCTACGACGGTGATCGGCTGTCCCATAGGCGGCGGCATGGTACCCATGGGGCCTGACGGGCTTCCATTCCCAGAGGAGGGCCAGTGGCCACGGAGACCATCGAGCTGACCGGCCACATCGTGGACTCGCTGCTGCTGGCCAAGGTCCTCGACGCGATCGTCGACGCAGGGGTCGACTACGAGATCGTCGACGTGCAGATCGGTCGCACCAACGTCGACCCGAGCCGGGCCCGCCTCGAGCTCGACGGCGAGGCCGTGGTGCTGGAGCGGCTCGTCGACGAGCTCCAGGTGCACGGCGCCAACCGGGTGGTCACCGGCGAGGCCCGCCTCGTGGAGGCCGACCGCGACGGGGTGCTGCCGGTCGGCTTCTACTCCACCACCAACCTCCTCACCGACGTGCTCGTGGGAGGTCAGTGGCTCACGGTGCAGAACCCGGAGATGGACTGCGGGATCGTGGTCGACGGGGACCGGGCCCGCACCATCCCGATGCACCGGGTCCGCCGGGGCGACCGGATCGTGGTCGGCCACGACGGCGTCAGGGTGCTGGCGCCGTCCCGGCGGCGGGGCCCCACCCCCTTCGAGTTCATGAGCAGCGAGGTGTCCAGCGAGAAGCCGAAGGCGCTCGTCGTGGCGCAGCTGGCCGAGCGGATGCGGACCGCCCGCGAGCGGGGCGGGCGGATCCTCGCCGTGTGCGGCCCGGCCGTCGTCCACACCGGCGGCGCCCCCGACCTGGCTCGGCTGATCGAGGCCGGGTGGGTCGACGTCCTCTTCGCCGGCAACGGCTTCGCCACCCACGACATCGAGTCGAACGTGCTGGGCACCTCCCTCGGCGTGTCCCTGGACGAGGGCACGCCCACCGAAGGGGGCCACTCGAACCACCTCCGGGTGATCAACGAGGTGCGCCGGCACGGATCGATCGCGGCGGCCGTCGACGCCGGCTACGTGACCGGCGGCGTCATGGCCACCTGCGTCCGGCGAGCCGTCCCGTTCGTCCTCGGTGGCTCGATCCGAGACGACGGCCCCCTACCCGATGTCGTCACCGACACCGCCGCCGCGGCCGACGCCATGCGGGCGGAGGTCCCCGGGGTGGTGCTCGCCCTCATGCTCGCCTCCACCCTCCATGCCATCGCCACCGGCAACTGCCTGCCGGCGGGGGTCGAGACGTTCTGCGTGGACATCAACCAGGCGGTCGTTACCAAGCTGGCCGACCGGGGCAGCCACCAGGCGGTCGGGATCGTGACCGACGTCGGGCCCTTCCTGGCCCAGCTGGCCGACCACCTGCTCGACGGGCCCAGCTGATGGCCGAGCTGTCATGGGGCCGGCGCTACCTCATGTGCCCGCCCGAGCACTTCGGTGTGCTCTACGAGATCAACCCGTGGATGCACCAGGAGGTCCGGGTGGATCCCGAGGCGGCGCAGCGGCAGTGGGACGGGCTCGTCACCGGGCTGCGCCAGGCGGGCGCCGAGGTGGAGGTGCTGCCCGCCCACCCCGACGTGCCCGACCTCGTGTTCACCGCCAACGCCGGGATCGTGAACGGCCGGCAGTTCGTGCCCAGCCACTTCCGCTTCCCGGAGCGCCAGGCGGAGACGCCGATCAACGCGGCGTGGTTCGCCGACCGCGGCTTCCAGGTGGACCGGCTCCCAGAGGACCTCGACCACGAGGGCGCCGGCGACGCCCTCCCCTTCACCCGGGCCGACGGGGCCGCGGTGCTGGTGTCGGGGTACTCGTTCCGCAGCGACGCCGCCGCCTCCGCGGCGCTCGGCGAGCTGCTGGGTTGCCCGGTGCGCCCGGTGCAGCTGGTGGACGAGCGGCTCTACCACCTCGACCTCACGTTCTGCCCGCTGGACGACCGTCGGGCGCTGTGCGCCCCGTTGGGGTGGGATCCGTACGGGCGGAAGGTGATGGAGGCACTCGTGCCCGAGCCGCTGTGGCTCGAGGACGACGAGGCGCTCGCCTTCACCGCCAACTCCGTGGTGGTGGGCACCACGGTCCTCATGCCCCACACCCCGCCCCGGGTGGGGCGACAGCTCGAGGCGTGGGGCTTCACCCCGGTCGAGGTGCCCGTCGGCGAGTTCCTCAAGGCGGGCGGCGGGTGCCGGTGCCTCACCCTCGGCCTCGACGTGGTGCTCACCCCCGGAGCCGGCGAGGCGCCCGCCTGAGGATCGGGCGGCGCCCCGCCTCGAGCGCGGTCGCTCAGCGCAGCAGCGCCGCGATCTCCTCGCTGGCCGCCACCGCCTCACCGGCGTCGTAGGCGGCCGCGTTGGCCGCGATGCGGTCCGGGTCGTAGCGGTAGCTCGCCATCACCCCCCAGGAGCGCTCGAGGCCGTAGTCCTCGGTGTTGGCCCGCCAGCGGAGCGCGTCGACGAGCGCACCGTTGCTGAGGTGGAAGTTGGCCACCGGGTCGGGCACCCGGCCCCGCGGAAGGTGGTCAGGTACCGAGCCGCGGCCGTCAGGACCGCCGAGCGCAGGTCGTCGTCGGGCCCTGCGAGCCACGCCGGGTCTCCGAGGCGCTCCCGCACCGCGTCGGGCAGGTCGAGGTCGGCCTCGCGCAGCGAGGGGATGGGCGACAGGGTGACGAAGCGGTCGAGGTTGCCCAGCTCCCGGCGCAGCTCCACGACCACCGTCTTCAGGAGCTCGTTGCCGAGGTTGATCCCTGCCAGCCCGGGCTGGCAGGAGGTGATGGAGTAGAAGACCGCGGTGTCCGCCTCCTCGGGGCGGGAGCGCGGCGCGGTGCGGTCGAGCACCTCCCCCAGGGTCTCCGGGGTGCCCACGGTGAGCGCGATCTCCACGAAGACCACCGGCTCCCCGGGCATCGCCGGGTGGAGGAAGGCGAAGCAGCGACGGTCGGCGTCGAGTCGATCCCGCAGGTCGTCCCACCCCTGGATCTCGTGCACCGCCTCGTACTCGATGAGCTTCTCGAGGAGCTCGGCCGGCGACTGCCACGTGATCCGCTCCAAGCGGAGGAGGCCGACGTCGAAGACGGTGGCGAGGTGGCCGTCGAGCTCGTGCTCGACCATCGGCAGCTCGCCCGGCACGAGGTGGCGCAGGTCGGCTCGGAGGTCGACGAGGAGCTTGACCCCACCGGGCAGGCCGGTCAGCAGGTGGAGGAGGTCGGCGAAGCGAGGGGTGAGCGCCTTGCGCAGGGCCACCTGGGCACCCGTGTCCGAGGGGTCGCCGAGGAGCGCCTGCGCGGCCTGCCGGACCTCGTCGGGCTCGACACCGAGGTCGGCGGCCGCCGAGCGCAGGAACGAGGCCCGGCCGGCGTCGTCGAGGCGACGGTAGGCCCGAGCCAGCGGGATGAGCGCCCGTCGCTGGCTGGCGGTGTCGTGGACGCCCAGCACCCGCTCGATCCCGACGTACAGGTCCCGCCAGCCGGCCTCGGTCAGCGGTCCGGACATGGGGCTCGATCGTAGGCTCGGCCGAGCAGGGGCCCGACCGGGCTCAGACCGCCGAAGGCGTGCGGGCGTCGGCCCTGGCGACCTCGCGCCAAGCCAGCGCGCCGAGCACGGCGGAGACGACGGCCAGCACCAGGTGCACCACGACGAAGCCCAGGCGGTGGTCGGCGGTGGCGATCCCGATGGATCGGACCACCCACACGACCACCGACCACGCGGCCAGGCCGCCCACGGCAGGGCGCAGCCACGAGGCACCCGCCAGGAGCGCCACCAGCACCGCCAAGGCGAGAGCGGTGAAGCTCGCCGCCAGGGCGGTGCGGGCCCACTGCTCGCCGGTGGTCAGGGCGGCGTCGGTCCACACGTTGCGGATCCGGGTGGTCCACACGAGGAACGTCCAGGCCACGAGGGCCACGGTGGACGGGTGGCGGCGGGGCATCGGGCCCGACCGTAGCGAGGCACCCCCCGCTCCTCACAGGCGAGAGCGGCTCCGTGTCCCACCTCTGGCGGGCCGACGCCGAGCGGCGGGGGTCAGCGGGAGCGGAGCCGCCGGCGGACGGTGCGGTCGAGGATGCCGAGCGTGGCCCGGAGGGCGGACTCGGGCAGGATCGGGAAGATCCCGGCCTCCCGCCACTGGGGGTGGGCGTCGGACCAGTCGTAGTAGGAGGTCACGAGGGTGCCCTCCTCGACGGCGTCGAGGCGGTACCCGTACACGTGGCCGATCTGGGGCTCGAGCTGGCCCACGACGGTCCAGGCGATCTCCCGGTCTCGTTCGTACCGGGTGATGTGGACGGTCACGTCGTACTGCCCGAGCGGGTAGTCGTTGAGCGCCTCGCGATCCATGTGGATCACGAACGTGTCGCCCACGGCGGAGGCCGGTTCGCCCGAGGCGTCCATGAGCATCCCGGACGAGTCGATGGCCACGTGCCCGTGCGGGTCGCGCAGGACGGCGAACACGGCGTCGGGCGGGGCGGGGATGGTGCGCTGCACCTCCATGCGCTGGTCCGGATAGAGGGCGGGATCGGCAGCCGGCATCGGCGCATCCTGGCACCCGAGCCGCCCGAACCGGGTTCAGCCGGGGCCGGGCGTCGAGCGCTTGGGCGGACCGAGCTTCGCCTCGATGCTGGCGATGGCCTCGCGCACCACCAGCGGGACCGGCTCGGTGCGCTCCTTGGTGGGCGACAGGGCGAGGGCCTGGCGGCGCTCCACGCGGGCTCGGTTGGAGTGGCTGCCGGCGTAGGCGACGCCGGCGATGAAGGCGGCGAAGAGCAAGGTCAGGACCGCGATCGGCACGCCCCCGATCAGGTAGCCCACCCCGACCAGGATGACCGCGCTCACGAGGCCCACGACGGGCAGGGCGCTCGTCTGCTTCGTCGTGGCGACGTAGGCGGCGGCCCGGTTGGCACCGGCGAGGCGGCCCCGAACCTTGCCCTCGAACGTGGCCTGGGTGACGGGGACGAGCGCCTTGCGGACGGCCTCGTCGTCACCGCGGTCGACGGCGTTGGACAGCCGGCCCAGGTCACCGGCCACGACCGGCCACGCGGTGGCGGCCAGGTGCGTGACCCGGAGGTCGGCCAGCGTCTGGCGGACCTCCCGCACGAGGTCCTTCGGCAGATCGGTGGGCATGGTCAGAACAGCTGCTGCTGGTAGCGGTGCTCGGGGTCCACCGGGGGCGGCGGCACGAACCTGGGTACCCCGCCCCACGGCAGGTGATCCATGAAGACCCACGATCGCCGGTGGATGGCCGACGGGCCCAGGCCCTGCAGCGCCGCCTTGTGGCGCGGGCACGGGTACCCCTTGTTGAGCTCGAAGGCCCAGTAGGGGTGGTGCTCGGCTTCGGCCCTCATGATCCGGTCCCGGGTGACCTTGGCCAGGATCGACGCGGCCGCGATCGACAGGCAGCGGGCGTCGCCCTTCACCAGCAGCTGCGTCGTGCCGGCCCCGACGAAGTCCCACCTCCCGTCGAGCAGCACCCGATCGGCGGGCAGGCCCAGCCCCTCGAGTGCCCGCTGAGCGGCCAGGCGCTGCGCCTCCGACATGCCGAGCTCGTCGCACTCCTCCTCGCTGGCGTGGCCGACCGACCAGGCCACGCACCAGTCCGCGATGCGGTCGAAGAGCGCCTCGCGCTCGCGCTCCGTCAGCACCTTCGAGTCGCGGATCTTGTTGACCCGGCGATCCTTCGGGATGACGGCCGCCCCGAGCGTGAGCGGTCCCGCCCAGGCGCCCCGGCCCACCTCGTCGATGCCGACGACGACCTCGTGGCCCTCGTCCCACAGGGCCCGCTCGTAGTGCGTCGACGGAGCGGCCCGCTTCAGGGCCTTGCGCAGCACGGGCGCCGAGCGCGCCGCTCTGGCGGTGGTGACCCCGGCCGTCGACATCAGCACGGAGGGTAGAGCACCGGCACCCCGCCACGGGTCCGCCCCGAGGAGATCTGTCGACGCTGTCGGGTTCCTCGGCGTCCTCGCCGGCGCCAGGGACGAGGCTCACCTCCGACAGCTCCGGGGACTTCTCGCTCGGGCGACCCTGCTCCCGACCGGTCCAGCCGACTACGAGGCAGCTGCGGCTCTCCATCGAGTCTGCCGCCGTCGAGGTGAGACGGTAGGCAAGCTGATCGACTGCCTCGTAGGCGCCATCGCCGTTCGCGAGGGAGCACCCCTGTTGCACGCCGACACGGACTTCGATGTCCTGGCCCGGAACACGGATCTGGAGATCCACACGCCGGTCGCGTGAACGGCTCCGACGTGTCGCTTGCCCATGGGTCTTTGACTGCTCTTCGTCGGACGGAGCGCGCCTGATCACCCGGATCAGCGGTGGCGCAGCCGCTCGTCATCCGAGGCAGGTGCGGTTCGGACCAGTGGCGGCGCCTGCCAACGCCGACCTCGGTGCGAGAAGGTCGTACCGGTCGACCAGACAGCCTCAGGTCGGGATCGTCACGACGCCCGGCTTGCCCGACGCGTCGGCCCCGTACTGCTTGAGCTCCACGACGTGGCCGTCGGGATCAAGGACGTAGAGCGACCAGCCGAGGCCGGTGCCACCGCCACGCACGACGGGTCCCTTCACGACGTTGAGCTCGGTCCGCGCGGCGAGCTCGTGGAGGTCGGTCGGCTCGATGACGAGGCAGATGTGATCCGTGTTGCGCCCGTCGGGCTCTCCGGCGAAGAGGTCGATGACCGTGCCCTCGGCGACTCGCACAGCGGGGAAGGGCGCGTCCCCCGCCCGCCATTCCTCCACGTCGATCCGCTCGAGACCGAGGACGTCGCCGTAGAACCGGAGCGAGGCCTCGACGTCACGGCAGATCAGCACGACGTGGTCAAGCCCGATCACACGCATGCCAGGAACCTACGCGACGAAGCGCCACTCGGGCCGGGCGTCCCATCAGCCCCCGGGGTCAGCTCGAGGGCGGCGGGCGACGGGCGGCGGCGACGATGCCGGCGTCCCAGCCGGGGGCGCGGGAGCCCGGCGGGGGCCTGATGGCGCTGAGGTCGTGGCCGGTGCGGGCGAGGAGCCACGAGACGAGCGAGTTCGAGTTCCACATGTCGCCGGTGCGCTGCTCGTCGCGACCCCAGGTGAGGGGCGGGAACCGGGGGATCAGCTCGACCAGGCAGCGGGTCACGTCCGGATCGTCGGTGACCCGACGCGGGCCGCCGACGGCCGCCGCCCGGTCGGGGATGGTCCCGCCCCACCAGAGGCGGACCTCGTAGCGGAACAGGCGGGACCGCCCCAGCAACCGGGCCCCGACGGGGCCCTCGACCACCACCCCGCGGTCACCCTGCTTCGTCCACACCGGCGTCATCTCCACCGCCGCCGTCCTGCCGTCGAGGTGCACCTCCAGCGCGGAGTGGAGGAGGGCGCAGCGGGGACGGCGCGCCGCGGCCGCAGCCAGCCCCTCGTAGATCCGGCCGCTGGCGCGGACGACCGCGCCACCGGCGCCCGTCCCGAGCGGGATCCAGAGCAGGTCGACGCCGTCGCTCATCCCACATCCCCGCAGGTGGCGAAGATCTCCTGGATCGCGGCCAGGGCGGCCCCCTTCGGGTGGAGCTCGACGAGAGCGGGCTCGGCGCCGTCGAGCGACACCCACGCGCCGAACACGAACGGCCGCTTCACCTCGGCCAGCGCGTGCTGGTCGCATCGCTCGGCCCGGACGGTCACCTCCACGTCGGCCTCCTCGTCGCCCGCGGCGAGGCGGAGGGTGGCGCCGTCGACCGTCTGGAGGCTGAAGATGACGCTGCCGGCCAGCTCGGTCACCTCCGCCTCGACGCCCGGCCGGCCCGCCACGAGGGACAGGGTGCCGTGGGCGGTGTCGCCGTCGCGCACCCAGTCCTCGGCGAGGAGCTCGATGGACTCCTGCACCGCCGCCGCCGCGCACTCCTTGGCGTGGAGCCGGGCGAGGGTGCCGGGGTGGGGCTGGGCGGCGGGGACGCGCAGCTCCGTGCCGTCGACGAAGCGGACCACGGCGGTGAAGGCGACCTCCGGGTCGCCGTCGCAGCGGGCCGGCCCGTAGGGCGCCGGCATGACGAGCTGGCGAGCACCCGGACGCAGGACGACCTCCCGGTCATCGAGCGGGGCGTCGCCGTACAGCGGGCTCTCCAGACCGACCGCCACCACCGTGCGGACCTCGTCGCCGACGTTGCGGAGCCCGAGCCCGTGGGCCCGTTCGAGCGCGAAGAGCCGGTTGACGTCGACGGTGGCCAGGATGCCCTCGACCGGTCCCGGCGCCGTCGTCGTGGGGACCGATGTCGACGACTGCTCGCTGGCACCGCGGCGGTCGGGCGTCGTGTCCCCGCAGGCAGCCAGGAGCGCCGAGGCGGCGAGGACGGCCGCGGAGCGGCGCATCGGGGGTGCAGGTCTGGTGGTGGTGGTCATCGGCAGCGCCCGGGCACCTCCCCCGGGTCCGAGCTCCCCACGAGCGTACGGCCCGAGCAGTCCCGCTCGTGGGTGAGCCGCACGGCCGACGCCCGGTCGCCCGGTGAGCCGCCGCAGCGTCGCGCCCCCCATCGGCGGAGGGGAAGCGAATACGGTGCGCGCATGGCTCCGCGGCGCGTCCACATCGTCCCCCACACCCACTGGGACCGGGAGTGGTACTCGCCGTACCAGACGTTCCGGCTGCGCCTCGTCGACCTGCTCGACCAGCTGCTCCCCGAGCTGGAGGCCGACCCCTCCTACGCCCACTTCCTGCTCGACGGCCAGATGGCCGTGGTGGAGGACTACCTCGAGGTCCGGCCCGAGGCCGAGGAGCGGCTGCGGGCGCTGGCCGGCCGCGGTCGGGTGGCGATGGGCCCGTGGTACGCGCTGCCCGACGAGTTCCTCGTGTCCGGCGAGACGCTCGTGCGGAACCTGCAGCTCGGCCTCCGGGTGGCGACCCGCTTCGGCGGTGCCATGGAGGTCGGGTACCTGCCCGACATGTTCGGGCACATCGCGCAGATGCCCCAGCTCCTCCGCCTGTTCGGCTTCGAGCACGCCGTGGTGTGGCGGGGCGTGCCGTCGGCGATCGACCGCAGCGGGTTCTGGTGGAGCTCCCCCGACGGGTCGACCGTGCGGGCCGAGTACCTGCCCCAGGGCTACGGCAACGGGGCCCGGGTGCCCGACGACGCCAAGGCCCTCCTGCGCCGCATCGCCGAGTTCGAGGAGGAGCAGGGGGAGCTGCTGACGGGGCCCATCCTCTGGATGAACGGCACCGACCACCTCATGCCCCAGCCCTGGCTGGGCCGGGTGGTGGCCGAGGCCAACGAGCTGGCCGCCGGCGGGGAGGCCGACGTGGAGCTCCACGTCTGCTCGCTGGCCGACCACGTGCGCCGATCGCCCACGGACGGCCTGCCGTCGTGGACGGGCGAGCTGCGCTCGGGCGCCCGGGCCAACCTGCTCATGGGGGTGGCCTCGAACCGGGTGGACGTCAAGCAGGCGGCCGCCCGCGCCGAGCGGGCCCTCGAGCGGCTGGCCGAGCCGCTGTCGGCGCTGGTGCTGCCGGCCGAGGCGTGGCCGGAGCGGCTGCTCGACCTGGCGTGGCTGGAGGTGATCCGCAACAGCGCCCACGACTCCATCTGCGCCTGCTCCGTGGACGAGGTCTGCGACGCCGTGCTCCACCGCTACGCCGAAGCCACCCAGATCGCGGACGGGCTGGCCGAACGAGCGCTGCAGGCGCTGGGCGCCACGGTGGCGGTGGACGGCCGCACTCCGGTGGTCGTCAACCCGTCCGCCCGGGAGCGGGGCGGGGTGGTCGAGCTGCGCCTTCCTGGCGAGGCGGTCCCCGCCGGCACCCAGCTCGTGGCGGCCCGGCCCCCGGAGCGAGTGCTCATGGACACCACCCCCGTCGAGGTCGCGACCGTCACCGTGGCCGAGCTCGAGTACGTCCACGGCATCCGGTCGTTCACCATCGAGGGCCTCGACGGCGAGGAGCTGATCTCGGTGGCCCGGGAACCAGCCGGGGCGCTGGTCACGCCGCCGGTCCGACGGGCGCTGCTCGCCCTGCGGGAGGAGCAGGCGGGACGCCAGGTCCGGGTGCGGGTGACCAACCGGGCGGCGGTGACCGTCCTGGCCGCCGTGCCCCCGGTCGCCGGGTTCGGTTGGCGGACCTGGAAGGCCCCGGCGAGCACCGATCCGGTGGTGGTCACCGAGACAGCGCTCGACAACGGCCGGGTGCGGGTCGAGGTCGACCCTGCCGACGGCACGTTCTCGCTCGACGGGGTGCGGGGCTGCGGACGGCTCGTCGACGGCGGCGACGTGGGCGACACCTACAACTGGTGCCCGCCCCCGGAGGAGCTGCTGGTGGACCAGCCCCGTGCGGTGGCCACCCGGATCGTCGAGGGCGGCCCGGTGCGGGGCCGGCTGGAGGTGCGACGCACCTACGAGCTGCCCACCCACGTGGAGGGGGGTCGGCGGGTCGGGCGGGCCGAGGTGGAGGTGCGGACCACCCTCGAGCTCGCCGCCGGCGAGGACCTCCTGCGGGTCACGGTGGCCTTCGACAACCACGGGCTGCGGGACCACCGGCTCCGGGTCCACCTGCCGCTGCCCGATCGGGCCGCCGGGTCGCGGGCCGAGTGCGCGTTCGCCGTGGTGGAGCGGGGCCTCGACGCCGAGGGCGGCGCCACCGAGATCGGCCTCCCCACGTTCCCGTCCCGGCGCTTCGTCACCGCCGGTGGGCTCACCGTGGCCCACGAGGGGCTCGTCGAGTACGAGCTGGTCGACGTGGTGGACGGGACGGCCGGCGCCTTGGCGCTCACGCTGCTGCGGGCCACGGGGATGCTGTCCCAGGGTCCGATGGCCACCCGGCCGCTGCCGGCCGGGCCCTTCACGCCGATGGAGGGGCCGCAGCTCCAGGCCCCCGTGGAGGTCCGCTTCGCGCTCCACACCGCCGGGCGCGACCCCTACGCGGTGGCCGACGACGCGCTCCTCCCCCTGCTGGTCACCCGCGGCGGGGGCGACGCCGGCACCCGCGCCCCAGCGGGCCGTCTGCTCACGGTGCGGGGGGCCGTGGTGAGCGCCCTGACCCGCGAGGCGGGCCAGCTGCACCTCCGGGTGTTCAACCCGTGGCCCGATCCCACCACCGTGGAGGTCGAGGGCCGGTCGGGCTGGCTGGTCGACCTGCGGGGCCGTCCCCTGGCCCCGTTCGAGGCGTCGTTCGCCCTGGGCCCGGCCCAGATCGCCACGGTCGTGCTCGACGACATCCCGACGGGCTGAGACAGACCCCCCAGGGGTAGGAGGGCGCCATGGCCTGGATCCTCCGCAAGCTCTTCATCAGCATGCTCATCCCGTACCTGTGGCGCCGCTGGCGCGACCGGGACCGCGCCGGCGCCCTCGAGGGGCGGTCGGGGGACGTGGGGCCCCGAGGCACCACCCAGCCGCACGGCGGCGCTGCTCCCAGGTGACAGACTCCCCCTCTCCGCACCACCGACACCGAGGGGGATGACACATGGCAGACGGCAAGGTCGAGGTCCACATCGCTCGGCCGCCCGAGGAGGTCTGGGCGCTCGTCGCCGACTTCGGCGGCCTCGACGCCTGGATGCCGGGGGTGGAGTCCTGCGAGCTGGACGGCGACGTCCGCACGCTGCAGGCCATGGGCACGACCTTGAAGGAGCGGCTCGTGGCCCAGGACGACGAGGCCCGCACCCAGTCGTACTCGATCATCGACGGGCCGATGCCCGTCGAGCACCACCTGGCCACGATCTCGGTCGAACCCGACGGGGACGGCACCCGGTTCACGTGGTCCTACGAGGTGCGACCCGACGAGATGGCCGGCGTGTTCGGCGGCATCTACGAGGGGTCGGCCAAGGCCTTCAAGGACACGCTCGAGGCCTGACCGGCCTGGCACCCGTCCCGTCCGGCCCGGACCTACGCGTCCGGGTCGGACGGGTCCGCGTCCGGGGCGCTGTCCTCGTCGTCTGGCCCGTGGACGTCCGTGGCGGAGTGGACAGGCCCGTCGAGCGGAGGGTCCTCACCGACGGGCAGCTCGACCCCGATCGCGCTCAGCCGCTCCGCCACGGCCTCGCGGATCTGCTTGCGCCGGTCCTCGATCACGTCGCGGATCGTGACCGGTCGATCCTCGGCCCGCCTCATCACCGAGAGCGACACCCGCCCGATGTTCTTCAGCGTCCGTGGGCGCAGCCCTCGGAACGCGTACTCCGGGTGCTCGGTGAGCACCGCCCGCACCTCCGGCGCCACCACGACCGACCCCGGGTAGGCGATGGCGGTGGCCCGGCTGGCCAGGTTCACGGTGGCACCGAACACGTCGCCCTCGCGCTCGAGCACCGGACCGAGGGCGAGGCCCACCCTGACGTCGGTCAGGCCGTCGGTCTGCCGGGAGGCGTCGGCCAGGCCCAAGGCGATGTCGGCCGCCGCCACCGGGTCGTCCACGATGAACATGACCTCGTCGCCGATCATCTTCACGACCCGGCCCCCACCGGCCACCACGACGTCGTAGGCCAAGCGCTCGAACTGGTCGACCACGCTGGCCAGCTCCTCGTCGCTGGCCTGCTGGGACAGGGCGGTGAAGCCCACGAGGTCGGCGAAGCCGACCACGTGGCCCTGGTTGTCGTCGGGGTCGCCGCGCAGCAGGCGCCGACGAGCGGCCACCTGCAGGTGCCGCCGCCAGACCTGCTCGAGGATGGCGGGGAACATCGGGAGGAACCCGCCGGTGCGCATCACCGGCTGGACCTCGGCCGCGACCTGGAGCTCCTCGGCTTGAGCGCTGACCGCATCGACGAGGGCCGACGCCACCCGGGCCATGGACGAGCCGATCACCCGGGTCATGGCGAACGCGATGTCGGGCCGGACGATGCCGGCCTCCATGAGCTCGGCCACGCCGCGCATGTTGGCGACGTCCTGGTCCGAGAAGACCACCTCCCCGTCCGCTGGCTCGGGGAAGCCGAGGGAGCGCCAGATGTGGCGCACGTCGTCCTCGGTGAGCCCGGTGCGCTCGGCCGCAGCGGCCACGTCGTAGCGCAGCTCCTGTCCGAGGGCGAGGTGGTCGATGGCCAGCATCACGAGGGTGCCGTCGGCCTCGGCGCGGTCGATCTCGTCGTGCGGCACGCCCAGAGCCCGCAGGAGCGCCAGCAGCTCCTCCTCGGGCACGCCGTGGCGGACGGCGGGCATCTCGAGCGTGGGGTCCTCTCGTGCTCGCTCGTCGAACCCGTCCGACGGGGCGAGGGGCTGCCCGTCGGTCTCGCTCACGATCCCTCGCCGGTCGGTCGACGGTGGAGCGGCTCGATGCTCACGGGCAGGCTCAGGCCCCGCCGCGGGGCTGCCTGCGGGAGGGCGACCGGGGCGAGCAGCTCCTCGCCCACCGGGTCGGCGTGGTGCCAGGTGGGGTCCAGGCCGGGCGCTCGTACCACCACCGGGCGGTCGTGGGCCAGGTCGAGCTGCCACAGCAGCGCCGGCCGGTCACCGTGCCAGCGGACGGCGTAGGAGAGCCACCCGTGGCGGGTCGGGAGGTCGTGGACCTCCCAGCCCTGGCCCAGCCAGGCGTCGGGCACCGCCGGGCCGAGGTCGAGGTGGTCGTGCGGAGCGGCGGGATCGAGCTGGTCGTCCACGAGGAGGGCCCGCACCAGGCCGACGAGCGTGGCGTTCACGGCCGGGTCGTGGGCACCCATCGGCCCCGGCCAGGTCCAGGTGGCGCTGGCGTCACGCAGCAGGTCGCCCAGCGTGGGAGCCGGGGCGGTCCCCGCCGCGAGCTCGAGCCGGGCGAGGTCGGACGCCGCCCGGTCCTCTCCCGCCGCCCGGAGGAGCCGACCCACCGCAGGGAGGGCGTCGAGCCCGGCCCGGCGGTCGGCGGGGTCGGTGCTCGCGCCGAGCGCCGCCACCGCAGCGGCGACGGCGAGGACGGCCTCGCCGGCCAGGCCGAGGCCTCGGGTGAGGTCCCAGTGCAGGCCCAGCGCGGCCAGCAGCCGACCCGGGGCCACTGCGCCGAGGTGGTCGGGGTCCACGAGCTCGCGGAGGATGCCGGCAGCGGCTCCGTGGTGGCCCAGCCAGTCCAGGCCCTCGGCCACGGCGGGCTGGGCGTCGGCGAGGAGGAGGTGCCGGGCGCTGGCGGCCACCGCGTCACGGAGCCGGCGGTCGGGCAGCTCGACGCGGGTGCCCGCGCCGGCCTGGCGGCTCCAACCGGAGGCCACCTCGGCGGCCGACGGGACCTCGGCCGGGGCCACCCGCCCCGCACCGAGCGGCAGGACCACCCGCAGCACCGCGGTGTGCGCGAGGGGGAAGAGGAAGGCGGCGTTCGCCAGGCCCCCGGAGCACGTGACGGGCGCCAGGCCCCTGGCCTCGAGGGCACCGCCGGTCAGGACCGCATCGGCGGCGTCGCCCGCTTCGGCGGAGCCGAGCGCCGCCCGACCAGGAGCCCGTTGGAGCACGAGCCCCGGCTCGCCGTCCACGTGCACCACGAGGTCCTCGAGCTCGATCCGTCCGACCTCACCGGTGGCTGTGGCACCGGCCGGGCGGACGGCGAGCGCCACCGCGAAGGGCACCTTGGAGGCGTTCTCGACCTCCACCACGACGACATCGTCGCCGCTGAGGGTGCGGGCCGCGTAGGCGCGGTGCACCGCGTCGCCGCTCGGGATGCGCACGCGCGTCTCGACCACCGGCGCGTTCGAGACGAGGCGCTGGCGGACGGCCACCTCCTCAGCCGGCAGGTGCCAGCGGTCCTCAGCGCCGACCCACCAGTCGAGCGACCAGTCGCCACCGGCCGGGGTGACCAGCCCGGCCGGGTCGACCAGGGCCCGGACCCCTCCGTCGAGCGTGCCGATCGTGGTGCCGCGGCGGGCCCAGCGGGGGCGGCGCCAGCCCTCCGGCCACGGGGGGCGGGGGCGGGCCGGCGTCGTCGCTGGGCGGCGCAGGCGGAGGCGCATGGGCGCCATCAGATCAGGATCGCGGCATGTCGTGCATCTCGGGGCGAGACCTCCGGCTGAGGAGCCCCCGGTAGGCCTCCACCGCCGGGACGCCCTCGTGGACGCAGGCGTGGACGGCCTGGGCGATCGGCAGCTCCACCCCGTGCTCCTCGCCCAGCTCCACCACCACCGCGGACGTCTTGACGCCCTCGGCGACCATGTGCATCTCCTCGATGATGTCGTCGATGGTGCGACCCTTGCCGAGCTGCTCCCCCACGTAGCGGTTGCGGCTCTGGGGCGAGATGCAGGTGGCGATCAGATCCCCCATGCCGGCCAGGCCGGCGAAGGTGGCCTGCTGGCCGCCCATGGCGCAGCCCAGGCGGGTCAGCTCGGCCAGGCCCCGGGTGATGACGGCCGCCCGCGTGTTGTCCCCGGTGCCGAGCCCGTCGGCCATGCCCGACGCGATCGCCATCACGTTCTTGAGCGACCCGGCCACCTCGCAGCCCACCACGTCGGGGTTGGTGTACACCCGGAAACGGTCGGTGGCGAAGATGTCCTGGAGGGCGGCGGCGATCGTCTCGTCGTCCATGGCCACCACGGTGGCGGCGGCGTCGCCGGCGAGGATCTCCTTCGCTAGGTTGGGACCGGTGAGCACCCCGCAGGGGTGACCGGGGAGCTCCTGCTCCAGCACCTGGGTCATCCGCAGGCGCGTCCCCTGCTCGAGCCCCTTGGAGAGGCTGACCACCGGCACCCACGGGCGCAGGCAGCCGGCCAGCTCCCGGGCGGTGTCGCGCATCCCGTGGCTCGGCACGCCCATGACCAGCACGTCCGCCGCGCAGACCGCTTCCTCCAGCGAAGCGGTGGCCCGCAGCTCCGGATGCAGCCGGTAGCCCGGCAGGTACCCCTCGTTGGTGTGCCGCTCCGACACCTCCTCGGCCACCTCGGGTCGTCGGGCCCAGAGGATCGTGGGAGCGTTGTGGGCGCAGAGGTGGGCCACCGTGGTGCCCCAGGACCCTCCACCGATCACGGCCACCTGCATCGGCATGGCGGGAGGATAGGTCCCTGGCCGCCTCGTAGGGTGGGCGCCGATGTCCGCTCTCCCCGAGCCGCCGCCCGCCTCGGCTGCCGTCGTGGTGCCGGTGAAGTCGTTCACCCAGGCCAAGGCCCGGCTCGCCGGACGGCTCGACGCGGCCACCCGGGTCGAACTGGCTCGCGCCATGGCCGCCACCGTGCTGCGAGCCGCGCGTGAGATGCCGGTCGTCGTGGTCTGCGACGACCCCGAGGTGCGCGCCTGGGCGGAGCGGGAGGGGGCGGAGGCCCTCTGGACGCCGGGCCTCGGGCTGAACGGGGCGGTGGAGGCCGGGGTGGACCACCTCCGCCGCGCCGGGGTGGCCCGTGCGGTGGTCGCCCACGCGGACCTGCCGCTGGCCACCGACCTCCGGTGGGTGGCGCGCTCGCCGTTCGTCACCCTGGTGCCGGACCGGCACCGGGACGGAACCAACGTGGCCTGCGTCCCCACCGACGCCGGGTTCCGCTTCTCCTACGGGCCGGGCAGCTTCGCCGCCCACCGGGCCGAGGCGGCCCGCCTCGGCCTCGTGGCCCGTCTCGTCCCCGACGCCGCGCTCGGATGGGACGTCGACCTCCCGGCGGATCTCGTCCTGCCCGATCCGCGGCAGCTGCCACGGTCGGTGGCGGCGCTCGTGGCGGCCGCCACCGCGGCCGGAGCGGAGCCGGGGGAAGCGCCCGCCCGACACGCCGCCGAGGTGCGATGACGACCACCACCGACCTGCCCACCCCCGCGGTGGCGCTCGCCGTCGGCGCCCACCCCGACGACGTCGAGTTCGGCGCTGGGGCCACGCTGGCCAAGTGGGCGGCGGACGGCTGCATCGTGCACCACCTGGTCTGCACCGACGGCTCGAAGGGCAGCTGGGACCCCGACGACGACGTGGCCCAGCTGGTCGTGACCCGTCAGGCCGAGCAGCGGGCGGCCGCCCAGGCGCTCGGCGCCACCGGCGAGTGCGTGTTCCTGGGCTGGCCCGACGGCGAGCTGGACTCGGGGCTGCGCCAGCGCTGGGAGGTCGCCTACTGGATCCGGCGCCTGCGGCCCACCGTGGTGCTGGGCCACGACCCGTGGAAGCGGTACCGGCTCCACCCGGATCACCGCCACGCCGGGCTGCTGGCGGTCGAGGGCGTGGTGGCGGCGCGGGATCCGCACTTCTTCCCGGAGCAGGCCCTCCCCCACCACCGGCCGGAGGCGCTGCTGCTGTTCGAGGCGGACGAGCCCGACCACGCCGAGGTGGTCGACGGCTTCGTCGAGGCCAAGCTCGCCGCGCTCTACGCCCACGAGAGCCAGCTGCGCTCGACCATGTCCATCGACACCGGCGCCACCGCGCAGGAGCAGGGAGAGCAGCGCCGGGCCTTCGAGGCCCGCGTCCGTGGCAGCCTGAGCGACCACGGCCTCGCGGGTGTCGGCGCAGCCGAGCGCTTCAAGCTGATCACCGGGCTGTAGCGCCCGGCTCGTCGTGACCGCTCAGTTCAGGGAGGGGTCGGGCGGGAAGACCGAGAGGCGGGCCAGGTGGCCGCCCTGGCGAGCCAGGATCCGGGGCCAGAGCTCGCTGCTGACCGGGAGGAAGGGGTCGTCGGGTCGGGCGTCCACCACGATCCACGCCTCCTGCGCAAGCTCGCCGTCCAGCTGGCCGGGGCCCCAGCCCGAGTAGCCGGCGTAGAGGCGCAGCGCGTCGACCTCGTCGTCGAGCTCCGAGGGGTCGAGCTCGAGGTCGAGGAGGCCGACCTGGCCGAGCACCGGGACGAACCCAGGCCGGTCCGGGTGCCGCACGCGGGCGAGCGCCCAGCCGCTCTCCGCCTCCACCGGCCCGCCCACGTGGACGACCGCCGGCTCGCTGGCGAGGAGGGACCAGCCCGGCAGGACGCCGGCGATGGGCAGGTCGGTGGGCCGGTTCAGGACCAGTCCGAACGCGCCCTCGTCGGAGTGGTCCACCACGAGCACGACGGTGCGGTCGAAGTTGGGGTCGCCCAGCATGGGCTCGGCGACCAGGAGGCGACCAGCGGTGGAGGGCATCGGCCGAGTCTCGCGCCGGGCGGCCTGGGCGGGCGACGGTCGCGCCTACGGTTGCGCCGTGCTGCCCGACGGGACCTACGACGTGTTCGTGGTGGACGCCGAGGCCGGTGAGGCCGCCGGGGAGATGCGGCTCGACGTGACGATCCTCGACGGCCCCCACAAGGGCGAGGTGGTGGCCGTGCAAGCGCAGGGCTTCCAGCTCGACGAGGTCGACGCCCTCGGCACCCCCGGCACACTCACCGTGCGCGATGGCTCCCCGTCGCTCGTGCTCGAGCCCTGAGGAGCCCCTCATCCTGGGCTGGGACGGACGCTGCGGTGGTAGGAAGGGCGCGACCGCACCCTGGAGGGATGCCATGGAACGCCTGACGGGCCTCGACGCCGCCTTCCTGGCGCTGGAGACGCCGACCTCGCACATGCACGTCGCCGGCCTGGCCGTCTTCGACCCGAGCACCGCCAAGGTGCCGTGGTCCTTCGAGCACGTCGTCGAGGTGTACCAGCAGCGGCTCCACCTCGCCCCGCCGTTCCGGAGGCGGCTGGCCCCGGTCCCGCTCGGACTGCACCACCCGCTGTGGATCGAGGACCCGGACTTCGACATCCGCAACCACGTGCGCCACACCGCCGTCCCCGCCCCGGGCGGCCCCGACGAGGTCGCCAACCTCGTGGGCCGGCTGTCGGCGCAGCCGCTCGACCGCTCCCGGCCGCTGTGGGAGATCTGGGTCATCGAGGGCCTCGAGAACGGCAACGTGGCCGTCCTGAGCAAGGTGCACCACGCCGCCATCGACGGCGCCTCCGGCAACGAGCTCACCGTGGCGCTGCTCGACCTGTCGCCCGAGATCGCCCACCACGAGCCGGATGAGGAGTGGCGCCCCGACCGGATCCCGAGCAACGCCGAGCTCCTCGGCTACGCCGCCACCTCCCTCGCCCGCCAGCCGGTCCGGGTGGCGAAGGCCCTCCGCAAGACGGCCCAGGCGGCGCTCGACGTGCGTCGGCTCGGCCAGCAGTCCAGCGCCTCGATGCTGCCGCCCGCTCCGTTCGCCGCCCCTCGGACGTCGTTCAACACCGCCCTCACCCCACGCCGCTCCTTCGCCTACACCTCCCTCGACCTCCGCCGCGTGAAGGCGATCCGTGCCGCCAGCGGGTGCACCGTGAACGACATCATCCTCACGCTCTGCGGCGGCGCCCTGCGTCGCTACCTCGACGACCTCGGGGAGATCCCGGACGGCCCGCTCGTGGCGATGGTCCCGGTGTCGGTGCGCAGCGAGAGCGAGCGCGACAGCCTCGGGAACAAGGTCACCTCCACGCTCACGACGCTCGCCACCGACGTCGACGACCCCTGCGAGCGCCTGAAGCGGATCCACGAGGTGATGACCGAGGCCAAGGCCCAGCAGCAGGCCATCGGGGCCGACACCCTCCAGGAGTGGTCCGAGTTCGCCGCCCCGGCGCTGCTCGGCCGGGCCGCCCGCCTCTACACCCGCATGCAGTGGGCCAACGCCCACCGGCCGCTGTTCAACGTGACGATCTCGAACGTGCCCGGCCCGAGCTTCGCCCTGTACTCGGCGGGGGCGAAGATGCTGGCCAACTACCCAGTCGGGCCCATCTTCGACGGCGGCGGGCTCAACATGACCGTGATGAGCTACCTCGACCAGCTCGACTTCGGCCTCCTCGCCTGCCCCGACGTGATCGAAGACGTCTGGGAGATCGCCGACCACCTCCACGCCGAGCTCGAGGAGCTCGCCTCCGCCGTCGACGTGGACGAGGCCGACCTCTCCGCCTTCAGCCGGGCGAGCTGAGCGCAGCCGAGATCGCGGCGGCCACCTCGGCCAGGTGGTCCTCGTCCCGATAGCGCGTCCGGGGCCAGAAGAAGCCCTTCAGACCATCCCCCTTCGTGCGGGGGACCACGTGCACGTGGAGGTGCGGGACGCTCTGGCTGACGACGTTGTTCATGGCCACGAAGGAGCCGTGGGCCCCGGTGGCGTCGCGAACCGCCACCGAGAGGCGCTGCACCCGCTCGAAGTAGGGACCGACGAGCCGGGTCGGAAGGTCCGGCAGGGTGACCACGTGCTGGCGCGGCACGACGAGCACGTGGCCCGGGAAGAGCGGTCGCACGTCGAGGAAGGCCAGCGCCACCTCGTCGTCGAGCACCACGCGCGCGGGCAGGTCACCGACCAGGATCGAGCAGAAGGTGCACTCGGCCACTCAGCCGAGACTACGGCGGTGCACGCCGCCGGCCCGGCGCGGTGGGAGGCTGAGGGGGTGATCGCCCTCTCCCCTCTCGGTCTCCCACGGTGACCGTCGTTCTGGTGGCCGTGGCCGGGGCGGCCGGGGCGCTGAGCCGCTACGGCCTCGGGCACCTCGTCGGTCCGCGGACCTTCCCGTGGACCACCCTCGGCATCAACCTGGTCGGTTCGTTCCTCCTCGGGGTGCTGTGGCGGGCCGGGCTCGAGCACCGCTGGTCGGACGCGGTGATGACGCCCCTCGGCCTCGGGTTCCTCGGCGCGTTCACCACCTTCTCCACGTTCTCCAACGAGACGATGGAGCTGCTGCGCACCGACCGGCCCGCCGCCGCCGGCCTGTACGTGGGCGCCTCGCTGGCCGGTGGCCTCCTCGCCGCCGCCGCCGGCTACGCCGCCGGGCGCGCCGTCGGCTGACCGCCCAGGGCCGGCCCGGAAGGGGGTTGCCACAGCGCACCGGCCGGCCTAGACATACAACCAGATGGTTGTAGATCAGGAGCTCGAACCGAGCGAGGCCGACCGCGTGTTCCACGCACTGGCCGACGCCACCCGCCGCGACATCGTCACCCGCACGATGGGCGAGGCGCTGTCGGTGTCGGCGCTGGCCTCGGGCTACCCGATGAGCTTCGCCGCCGTGCAGAAGCACGTGGCCGTGCTCGAGTCCGCCGGTCTCGTCACGAAGGAGCGAAGGGGCCGCGAGCAGCTCGTGCGCGGCAACGTCCGGACCATCCACCGAGCCACCTTCCTGCTCGACCAGCTGGAAGCGCTCTGGCGCGACCGCGCCGACCGCATGACCCAGGTCCTCGCCGAGGACCCGACCTGAGGAGCACCGAGATGCCGCCGATCACCATCCAGAAGGACCCGGCCAACCGAGCCATGACCGTCACGGTCGAGCTCGCCGCCCCGGTCGAGCGGGCCTGGCAGCTGTGGGCCGACCCCCGCCAGCTCGAGCGCTGGTGGGGCCCGCCCAGCCACCCGGCCACCGTCGTGGACCACGACCTGCGGGCGGACGGGAGGGTCACCTACTTCATGACCAGCCCCGAGGGGGAGAAGTACCACGGCGCCTGGAGGGTGCTGTCCGTCGAGGCGCCACACCACCTCGAGGTCGAGGACGTGTTCACCGACGACGCCGGCAACCCGGTCCCCGACCTCCCGGTGTCGATGATGGTCGTCGAGCTGCGCGAGGTCGCCGCCGGCACCACGATGCACATGCACAGCACCTGGCCCACCCTCGAGGCCATGGAGCAGGTGCTGGCCATGGGGATGGAGGAGGGCCTCACCGGGGCGCTGTCCCAGATCGACGCCATCCTCGCCGCCGGCTGAGCGCCCTCGAGCCGGACTGCGCGCAGGCCGGAACCGCTGGACGACCGGGCCGGTCCGGGGCATCCACCACCCGCTGCGCGCGGTCGGGTTCACTGGGCGACGGTGACCCAACGGGCGTCCAACACCACCGTGGGAGCGAGCCGCCGGCCCCGGCCGGTGGCCACCACGACGCCCGTCCCGCCGCCGCCGGGCCACCGGTCCCGTCCCGCTGATCCCCTGGGAGCTCCTCCTTGACCGACCTCATCGCCGACCAGGCGCGCCTCGGCGCGCCCGAGCCCCGGACCGCCCCCGAGGGGGTCCGGACCACCCGGATGGTGCTCGACACGTCGGTGCTCATCTCCGACCCGGACTGCATCACGGCCTTCCCCCACGCCGACACCGTCATCCCGCTGGTGGTCGTGGAGGAGCTGGACCAGCACAAGTCCCGGCTCGACGACGTGGGCCGAGCGGCCCGGGCCGTGATCCGGGCCATCGAAGAGCTGCGGGTGGCCAACGGCGGCGACATCCGCACCCCCGTCGACCTGCCCGGCGGCGGCACGCTGCGCATCGAGACCAACGGCCTGCACCTCAACGAGATCCGCGAGCACGGCCTCGACCCGACCAAGAACGACAACCGGATCCTGGCCGCCAGCCTCGGCCAGTCCGTGCACGCCCCCACCGTGGTGGTGTCCAACGACGCCGCCCTTCGCATCAAGGCGGCCCAGCTCGGCCTCGAGGCCATGGAGCACCATCGCCTCCGCGGCCGCACCGCCGAGGGGCGCCCGGTGGGCTGGTGCACCATCGAGGTGAGCGCCGCCGCGGTCGACGCCATCTACCTCGACCCGCACGGGATCGACGTCATCGCCCTCCCCGCCGGAGACGCCGAGCGGCTGGCCACCGAGCTCGATCACCGCTACGCGGTGCTGCGAGCCGGCAGCCAGTCGGTGCTCGTCCGGCACGAGGACGGCGTGCTCGAGGCGATGTCCCGGGTCCCCGAGCCCTGGGGCCTGCGCCCCCGCTCGAAGGAGCAGCAGTTCGCGCTCGACCTGCTCCTCGACCCGGAGGTCCGGATCGTGGCGCTCGACGGCATGGCCGGCACCGGCAAGACGCTGCTGGCCCTGGCGGCGGGGCTCGAGCAGGTCGTGGAGACCGGCACCTACGACAAGCTCTCGGTCTACCGGCCCGTGGTGCCGGTCGGGAAGGCCGAGCTGGGCTTCCTCCCCGGCAGCCTGGACGAGAAGCTCGACCCGTGGATGACCGCGGTCCACGACGCGCTGGTGGCGCTGACCGAGCGTCGCAGCCACGCCGACGCCCGAGCGGTGCTCGACGAGCTGACCGAGCGGGACAAGCTGTCGCTGGAGGCGGTGACCTACCTGCGGGGCCGCTCGCTCCAGGGCACCTACGTGCTGGTCGACGAGGCCCAGAACCTGGAGCCGACCACCCTCAAGACGATCCTCACGCGGGTGGGAGAGGGCACGAAGGTGGTCTTCACCGGCGACACCAGCCAGATCGACGCGCCGTACCTCTCGGAGCACAACAACGCCGTGTCGGTGCTGATCGACGCCTTCGCCGGGGAGCGCCTCTTCGGCCACGTGCGGCTCGCCCACTGCGAGCGCTCGGAGGTGGCGTCGCTGGCGGCGCTGCGACTCTGACCGTGCCCGCCACCATGGCGGTGAGGGCACGGCCCTCGCCGTAGCCTGGCCGGATGGTGGAGGTGCCGGCCGCCGGACCCCGTGATCCCCACGACCACGACGTCCCTGGTCGCGACGAGGGACCCTTGGGCGCGGCTCGAGGGCTCGACGCCGACCTCCCCGGCCCCGACGACTTCGCAGCGGGCGAGGAGCCTGGCGCGGCGCCGACGGCGAGCTCCGACCCGACCGGTGACGCCGGTGGGACGGCCGCCGGGGGGTTCGGGCTCGTCGGTGACCGCGACGTCGTGGCGGCCGCCGCCGTCGCCACCGACGAGCACCGCCACGACCCGCCCCTGTTCGCCTCGGTGCTCGCGCTCGTCGACGACACCGCCTCACGCCTGCTCGACCACCCGATCCGACCCCGGATCAAGGTCACCCCCGCCGGGCTGCTGCGGGGCGAGCTCGACGTCCTCAAGATCGAGGTGCCGGCCGTGCTCGCCGCCGGGCTCGTCATCGACCGCATGGTGCTGCGGGCCGAGCACGTGCGGGTGGCCCCCGGGCTCCCGCCGCGGCTCAAGGCGGGACCGGTCACCCTGCGGGCCTACGTGAGCCAGGACAACGTCGACCGGTGGGTCCGCACGTCCCACCTCCCGATCAGGCTGCGGCTGACCGACGAAGGGCTCCTCCTCACCACCGGGGTGCGGGGCTTCCGGATGTCCGAGACCCTGGCCGACCTCGAGGTCACCGGCTCGTTCCTGCGCCTGGCGCCGCGCCGGATGACGATCGTCGGGCTCCCGGCGCCGCTCGTGCGCCTGTTGCGCGGCTACCTGCCACTGCCCCCGCTGCCCCGCGGCGCGCGGCTCACCCAGGTCGGGCACGGTCACGGCGAGGTGGCGGTGACCTTCGGCTTCGACCACGTCGACGAGCCGCTCACCCCGGACCTCGCCAAGCGGCTCGGGCTGGCCAGCCGGCTCCCCATCCCCGGGCTGCGCTGACCCGCCCGCCCTCGACGGAGGGGCGCCTGACGGCGGCCTCACCATCCACCACCGCCTCGCAGCCCGTCGCTACGTTCGGGCCTGACGACCACGCGCGAGGGGATGGGATGCGCAGGCGACCGCCGGTCTACGGGCTCGACATCGAGACGGACACGAGCGAGAACGGCCTCGACCCCCGCGTGGCCGCCGTGGTCACGGTGGCCCTGGCGGGCCCCGGCTACGAAGAGGTGTTCACCGGGCGAGAGGTGGACATCCTCGTGGCCCTCGACGAGCGGCTCCACGAGCTCGAACCCGGGGTCCTGGCCACCTGGAACGGGGCGGCGTTCGACCTCCCCTTCATCGCCGACCGGGCCGAGCTCCACGACCTCGACCTCGGCCTGCGCCTCCAGCTCGATCCGGGCATCACCATGCGGAGGGCGCCGCTGCCCGGCCACGAGGGCGCCTACCGGGGGGCCTGGTACCGGCACAGCCACCTCGACGCCTACCGGGTGTACCGGGGGGACGTCGGTCCGGCCCTGCGGATCTCGTGCTCGCTCAAGTCGATCGCCCGGCTCGTCGGCCTGGCCCCGGTCGAGGTGGACCGCACCCGCATCCACGACCTCTCCAACGAGGCGCTTCACGCCTACGCCGCCAGCGACGCCCGCCTGGCTCGGGTGCTGACGGAGCGTCGGTGGGCCACGGCCTCGCGCTGCATCGACCGCATCGACCCCGCCTTCGCCTCCGACCCGCTGGCCCTGGCGGCTGCCATCCGCCGTCACCCCTCCCAGGCCCTCACCGCCTGACCCTCCCTCGGGCCCGCGCCCGAGCGCGCCAGGCAGATCGGGCCTTGGGCGGGGCCATCGGCGGTGGCATGCTTCCGACGACCGGCTGAGCCCGGAGCGCCGGCGGCGCTCCCACCGGGGCCGGTCCGCATCGCGATCACGGGATCGCCTCCTCCGTCTCCTGCCGCCGCGAGGTCGTCCCATGCGCGCATCCCAACCGTCCCGTCGTCTCCGCTCCCGCCCACCCCGGCACCGATGCGACGGGCTCGCTCTGTCGGCCGCCGTCGTGCACCTCGTCGACGAGGCCCTCGCCGGCGACGACCAGGGCCACGTCGCCTTCCACGCCACCGTCGAGGGAGACGAGGTCGCTCTCGGCCTGCGCCCGATCGCGGCCGGAGTCCACCCCTTCACGGAGCTGGCCGGGCTCGTCGCCCCTGAGTCGTGGCAGGTGTTCGGACTGCGCGTCCAGGGCATCGGCCACCACCTCGACGACGGCACGCGCCGGCGAGCCACATCGATCTTCGCCGTCGACCGCCACGGCGGCGAGGCGGCCCTCCTGCACGACGGCGACCGGCGCATCGAACCCGGTCCGGGCGCGGTCGGGACGATCCCCGACCTGTGCCGCCGCGTGCTCGGCCGGCCCACACCACCGGCGCCGGCCCGCACCCGGCTGCTCTTCGCGGTCGCCTGGCTGGATCGCGTTCTCGACGCGTGGGGCGACCCGATGCAGCGACGTCGACTGATGACCTCCTTCGGGGCCGTGGCCGGACTGCACCCGGCGGTGCGCGACGCGGCGGGGCCTCCGGCCGAGGCGGCCGGGCTGGCCCGGCTCGCCGACGAGCACGCGGCGGCGTGGCCGTGGTCGCGCCTGCGCGCCGAGCCGGAGGGCCTCGTCCCGCCCGACGGCGGATTGCCCGCCCACATCACCACCTGGATGGACGACGGCGCCTACGCCCGCTGGCTCTTCGGCGCCTACCCCGACCCGGGCCAGCTGGCGCCCGACGTGATCTCCCTGCTCGGTCCCGTTGTGGGTGCCGAGGTCCAGGCGGCGCTCGTCTCGCTGCTGGAGGAGCGGGCATGAGCGCCGCGCTCGGCCCCGAGCCCGCCCGTGGGGCCAGGGACCGCGCAGGCAAGCGCGCCGTGCTGGCCCTGGCCGTGCTCGCGGCGGCCCTCGTCCTCCAGCTCCTGCACCCGGCGCCGGCCGACGCCGCCGTCACCCGGCTCCACGGGTTCCGGGCCACCGTGGACGGCTGGACGAGCTGGTACGGCTCCTACGGGATGGGCGAGCTCGGTCCTGGATGGTGCATCGACCACGGGAGCCGGGCTCCCGACCCCGCGTACGCCTACGCCCCGGCCGACCTGTCGACGGTCCCGGAGGACGTGCGATCGGCGGTGGCATGGGTGGTCGGGCGCCACGGCCAGGGCAGCGACCCCGTCACCCACGCCGCGGTCATGCTGGCCGTCCACGACCTCATGGGCGCGCGCTACCCCTCCGGCCGGCTCGACATCGACCGCCTCGGGCCCGACCGGATGGCCGGGTTCGGTCCCCACGCGGGTGCCGTGCTCACCCGCGCCCGCCAGATGAAGGCCGACGGCCTGGCCCATCGCACCCTCCGAGGCCCGCTCGTCCTCCGCCTCGCCGCCGGTGCCCGGCGCGACGCCGGTGAGGTGGCGGTGACCGCCCGCGTCGTCGACCAGAGGGGCGCACCGGTGCCGGGCGTCGCCGTGACCCTCACCGGGCTCGGATCGCCACGCTCCCTCACCACGGGTGCCGACGGCGCCGCCACCACCGCGGTACCGCCCGCCGGTCGCACCACCACGGTCGGCGCCACCGCCACCGTCCCACGGCTGCCGCTCGACGCGTGGGCGCCCACCACCACACCGGCGCAGCGCATCGCCCGCCCCAGCGCCGACCGGCTCGAGGCCGCGGTCGACATCCCGCCCGCCACCGGCCGGCTGCGGATCGACAAGTCGGGCGACGCCACCGCCTGGGTGCCGATCACCGGCGCCCGCTTCACCGCCACCCCGATCGAGGGCGGCGACCCCGTGGAGCTGGTGGTGGGCGAGGACGGGAGCACGCCGGAGGTGGATTTGCCGATCGGGACCCATCGCGTGCTGGAGGTGGCGCCACCAGCCGGCTACCGGGCCGCCGGCCCCTGGACCGTCGAGGTGCGGCCTGCGGCGACGACCGTCCTCGAGGTGCTCGACGAGGTCGAGCGGGCCACGCTCCGGCTCCGCAAGGTGGACGCCGCCACCGGTCAGCCGCTGGGCTTCGCCGGGCTCACGCTGCGCTACGACGCCGACGCCGACGGCGCCTTCGACGGCGAAGCCGACCAGGTGGTGGCCGAGGTCCTCTCCACCCGCGAGCCGATCGAGGTCCCCGACCTGCTGCCCGGTCGCTACGAGCTGCGCGAGGACCTCACCCCGACCGGGTACGAGCCCCTCTCCGAGCCGCTGCTCGTGGACCTCGCCCCCGGCCAGGCCCTCGACCTGGACGTCCCCAACGAGCCGACCCCGACGGCACCACCTCCCACCACGACCACCACCGCCCCGCCCCCGACGACCAGCACCACCGCCCCACCCGAAGCCCCCACGACCGCACCACCACCCCGCCCGCCGGTCAGCGTGGCGGCGGCGCCAGGGCCGATCGGGCCCGCCACCCTCCCGCGGACCGGTGTCGACACCGCCTCCCTCGGGCTGGCCGGCCTGGGGCTCGTGCTCCTCGGATGGTCCGGGGTCGATCTAGCCCGCTGGCGGTCGGCGACGCGTCGGTGAGGGCCCGGTCAGCCGAAGGCGCCGGCGGCGCGGAGGCGTGCGATGCGCTCGTCGTCGTAGCCGAGCACCTCGCGCAGGATGGCGTCGGTGTGCTGGCCGACGTCGGGCGCCTTGGTGGGCAGCGGCAGCTCCTCGCCGATCACCTTGATCGGGTTCGGGAGCTGCTCGGTGCCCACCCGCTCCCGGGGGATCCAGGGCATCCGCGCCTGGAACTGCGGGTCGTCAGCCAGCGTCTTCGGGGTGTTCACCGGGGCGATCGGGGTGTTGGCCTCGTCGCCGAAGCGGACCCACTCGGCGGTGGTCCGGGTGCGGAAGATGGCCGCCAGCTCGGCCCGCAGCTCGGTGTTGCCGCGGGCGTGGTCGGCGTACTTCGAGCCGGGGTGCTGCTCGAAGAGGTCGGCTCGACCCACCCCCTCGCAGAAGTTCTTCCAGAGCGCCTGCTCCGAGGCCATGAAGAGGATGTGGCCGTCCGAGGTCTCGTAGAACTGGTAGCGCACGCCGTCGCGCATGCCGGCCGTGCCGGGGGCGCGGCGCTCGTAGCCGTCGGCCTTGTTGCCGGTCACCTCGGACTCGGGGCGCTCGTAGGCCTTCCAGGTCTCGCTGCGCAGCCAGTCCATCGCGGCGGCGGCGTCGGACTGGGCGATGTCGAGCCGGCACGGCTCGCCGGTGGCCCGGGCCCGGGTGATCCCGGCCAGGAGGCCGAGGGCGCCGAAGAGCGGGCCGGCGTGGATGCCGACCGAGGGGTGCTCCGGGATGGCGCAGTAGCCGTCCGCGGTGGTCTCGGGGGCGACCAGCCCTGCCCACACGTCGTAGGCGATGCCGTGGCTCGGCAGGGTCTGGTACGGACCGGTCATCCCGTAGCCCGAGATGGTGCAGAACACGATGCTCGGGTTGACCGCCCTGCACGCCTCGAAGCCCACCCCGCGCTTGTCGAGCCCGCCCGGCCGCATCGCCTCGATCACGGCGTCGGCCCCCTTCACCAGCTCGAGGAACACCTCCCGGCCCTCGTCGGTGCGCAGGTCGATCGTGATCGACCGCTTGCCCCGGCTGATGTGGAGGTGCATGAGCGAGGTGCCCTCGACGATCGGCCAGGTCATCTCCCGGATGTAGTCGCCCGAGGGCGGCTCCACCTTGATCACCTCGGCGCCGAGGTCGGCCAGCGTCTGACCCGCCCATGGACCGGCGAGGATTCTCGCCAATTCCAGCACACGAACGCCACTCAACGGCCCCGGCATACACTCACTCCCGTTTGCGGCCCCCTCTATATCAATGGCCTTCACACGCGGGCAATGCCGCGTGTCGTACGGCGCGCCTGGCGGATTGGTCTCTGAGCGCTGCGCTGCGGCGCTTTGCGCGCTGCGGGACTGCGGATGCAGAGGGAATTAGCTCGACTTTGCCGCCGCGGGCGCGTAGCGTTTCGTGCAGTCGAACGCGTGTATCGCGTTCGTGCGACCAAGCCCAGAAATTGCCAGCCGTTCGGGTCCTCAGCCGGGGATCCGCAGCCATTGCCCAACGCAGTTGGGTTGAAAGGATTGTCGCATGAGCTTTTCGATGAAGTTGACCCCCAAGGTCGAGTACG
>JBKHYD010000013.1:0-2452 GCA_046565645.1 Acidimicrobiia bacterium
TGGCGTCGACCTGCTCCTCCATGCCGCCCGGCAAAGCGGTGAGCAGGTCGACGCCGAAGGGCGCGCTGGTCAGCTTGCGCACATCGGCCATCTCCCGCTTCAAGCGGTCGAGCCCCATCGGCGCGGCGCCGAGGGTGCCGAAGCCGCCGGCGTCGCTCACGGCGGCGACGAGCGCGGCGTAGGACACGCCGCCCATCCCGGCGAGCATGACCGGGTGCTCGCAGTCGAGCAGGTCGGTCAATCTGGTCTGCAACATGGCGTGTTCGACGGCGTCGCCGTCATCCCTCCGTGGTGTCGGTGGTCGGTTCGGCCCACACGAGGACGAAGTCCTCGGACCGGCGCTCGATGGTGCAGCGCACCGTGGAGCCGATCCGGATCTGGGCCGGGGCGGTCGCGGTGGCGGCCAGCACGCGAGGACCCTCGTCCAGCTCGACGACGAGCGTGGCGAAGGGCACCTCGGCCTGCCAGCCCGGGTCGAGGCTGCGGTGGCTGACGGCCAGCGAGACGATGGTGCCCGTGCCCGCCACCGGCTCGAACGACGACGCCGGGCTGGCGCACTCGGCGCAGAACCGCCGCGGCGGGTGGCGCCAGGTGCCGCACGCGTCGCAGCGCTGCACCGCGAGCGACTCGGCCTGGAGGCAGGCGTGGTGCCAGGCGAGCACGAGCCACTCGGGCTTGGGTACGAAGGTGCCGGTCACCGGTCGACCCCGAGGATCGCCACGCTGCCGTCGCCCAGGTCGCCGTAGCCGGTCACCAGGGCGAGCTCGGCCCCGCCCACCTGGGCTGCCCCGGCGTCGCCCCGCAGCTGGCGGGTCGCCTCGACCAGGTGGTTGAGCCCCCAGCAGTGGCCCTGGGAGAGCAGGCCGCCGTGGGTGTTGAGCGGGAAGCGGCCCTGCAGGGAGATGTTGCTGTCGGCCACGAAGTCGGCGGCGCCGCCTGGTTCGGCGTAGCCGAGCGCCTCGAGCTGGAGCAGGACCACGTAGGTGAAGCAGTCGTAGATCTCGAGCACGTCGATGTCCTGGGGGCCGACGCCGGCCCGGGCGAAGGCCCGCGGCGCGGCCCGGTGGATGCCCAGCTCGAGCAGGTCGGGCCGTCCGATGATCTCGTCCGCGGGCTGGGGGTGCCCCTCTGCGCCGCCCAGGTACACCACGGGGGGGCGGGCGAGGTCGCGGGCCCGCTCCAGGGAGGTCACCACCACAGCGGCGGCGCAGTCGGTCTCCAGACAGCAGTCGAACTTGCGCAGCGGCTCGGCGATGTAGGGCGACCCGTCGTACTCGTCACGGGTGAGCGGGCGGCCCCGCATCAGGGCCTTGTCGTTCAGCTGGGCATGGTCCCGGCAGGTGAGGGCCACCGCCGCGGCCGCGTCCTCGGGGACCCCGAAGGTCTCCACGTAGCTGCGAAGATAGAGGCTGTAGTGCTGGGCGGCCGACATCAGCCCGTAGGGCGCGTAGAAGTTGCGCACCGTCTCGCCCATGGGCCCTAGGTTCATCGTGCGCTTCGTCGGCCGGGCGTCGGGCTTGGGGCGCAGCGCCGAGTACCCGTTCCAGCCCAGGGTTACGAGCACGGCGTCGGCCAGGCCGGCCTGCACGGCCATGGCCGCGGTCTGGAGCGAGGCGGTGGGCGAGGCGCCGCCCATGAGGACGCTGACGTGGTAGGCGACATCGGGGATCCCCAGGTTGGCGGCGATCTCCTCGGTGCTCATGAACCCCGGCGGGGGGATGATGCCGTCGATGTCCGCAGCGGTGAGCCCGGCGTCGGCGATCGCCGCCATGGAGGCATCGAGGATCAGGTCGCAGACGTGCACGTCGGACCCGCGCACGTAGTCGGTCTCGCCCACGCCCACGATCGCGGTCGATCCCCACGGACCCTGCGTGCGCCTCCCCTCGGCTGGCATGACGCTCCTCCCGTGCGACCTTGGCAGGGCCGGAGCCTGCCACGTGTTCCGTGAAGAGACAACTTCGCACTAGTGTCGCACCCAGCGGCGGCCGTGCCCCGCAGAACCGTCTCCGAGACATCGAGGAAGCACCGATGACCGCCACCGACCCTCGGTCCGACGTCCAGGACTGGGCCACCGACTTCGACATCCTCGACCCCGACTACGTGGCGGATCCGTCGCCCGTGTGGGCCGACCTGCGGGAGCGCTGCCCGATGGCCCACACCGAGCGCTACGGCTCCACCTGGCTCCCGACGCGCTACGACGACATCGCCGAGATCGCACACGACGTGGATCGATTCTCGTCTCGTGACATCGCGGTGATCACGCCGGGGCGCGAGCTGAACCCCGAGGCGGCGATCATGCTCATCGCGCCGCCCATCACCTCGGACCCGCCGGTGCACACCTGGGCCCGGCGCATGCTGTTGCCCCGGTTCGGCCCCAGCCGGATCGAGGAGCTCACGCCCATCACCCACGGCCTGGCCGACGACCTCATCGACGACTTCGTCGACGCCGGCC
>JBKHYD010000014.1:0-15714 GCA_046565645.1 Acidimicrobiia bacterium
TCCCCCAGGTCCACCTCGGCCACCAGCAGGACCCGGGGCTCTCGGGTGCCGCCGAGCGCCACGTCGTGGGTGCGGGCCACCTCACCGTGGACGACGACGAGGCCGTGCCCGTACCAGCCCCCGGCGCGGCGCACGGTCGGAGCCCACACCAGGTGGCCGCCCAGCCCGAGCGCGATCGCCTCGGCCTGGTCGACGCGGCCGCTGCGCCGCAGGCCCCGGTCGAGCTCCTGCAGCGCCACCACGTCGGCGTCGAGCTCGCGCAGACGGGCCACCGCCCGGTCGACGTCGGGCGGACCGTCCGGGTTCGGCCGGGCGGTCTGCACGTTCCAGGTGAGGACCCGCATCCGGCGGCAGCCTCCCAGATCCGACAGACTCAAGGCATGCACCGTCGCTTCACCCTCGCCGGGCCGGCGGGCGCCGAGCTGGCCAACGACGTCGTCACCTACGGGTTCGACATCCCCCGGGAGGACCAGCTCAAGCTGCTCGGCCACGTGGAGGGCAAGCGGATCCTCGACCTCGGCTGCGGCGCCGGGAGCAACGCCATCGCGCTCGCCCGGGCGGGAGCCAAGGTGATCGCCGTCGACCCGTCGACCGAGCAGATCGCCGAGGCCCGGTCGGCGGCCGAGCGGGCCGAGGTGAAGCTGGAGGTGCACCATGCGCCCTTGGCGGAGCTCGCGTTCGTGCGGGCCGACACCATCGACGCCGTCGTGTCCGCCTACGGCCTCACCGCCGTGGCCGACCTGGACCGGGTGTTCCGCCAGGTGGACCGCGTGCTCAAGCCCGAGTGCCACTTCGTGCTCTCGCTCCCCCACCCGGCCTGGCTGGTGACCGACCCGCAGGACCCGGAGCCCCGGGTGCGGCGCAGCTACTGGGACCCGGCCCCGCTCCCGGGCGGCGACCAGCCCCGCACGATCGCCAACCTCGTCCAGAGCCTCACCCGCGCCAACTTCCGGATCGACAACATCGTGGAGCCCGAACCCAGCAGCGGTCCTCGCAGCCCCGGCTGGTCCGAGGCCATGCGCTACCTCCCCGCCACCCTCATCATCCGGGCCCGCAAGCAGGGCCTCTAGCCCGGGCTCGGACCCCGCGTCCGCGCCCACCACTCGTCGAGGCGGCGGTAGGCCTCCTCCTCGTCGAGCGGACCCTCCTCCAAGCGGGCCTCGAGGAGCATGGCCAGCGCCTCGCCGACCTCGCGGCCGGGGCCGATGCCGAGGTGGGCCATGACCTGCTGGCCGTCGAGGTCGGGGCGGATCGACCGCAGCTCCTCCTCCGCCTGGAGCTCGGCGATCCGCTCCTCCAGGGCGTCCATGCGCTGCGCCAGCATCGTGGCCTTGCGGGCGTTGCGGGTGGTGCAGTCGCAGCGGGTGAGCTCGTTGAGCTCGTCGAGCAGGTCGCCCGCGTCGCGCACGTAGCGGCGCACGGCTGCGTCGCTCCACACCTCGTCGCTGTACCCGTGGAACCGCAGGTGCAGGTACACGAGCTTGGTGATCGCCTCGACCTGGTCGTTGGGGAACCGCAGCGCCTTGAGCCGCTCCCGGGCCATGCGGGCCCCGACCACCTCGTGGTGGTGGAACGAGACCCCCTTGGGCCCGATCGAGCGGGTCTTCGGCTTCCCGACGTCGTGGAGGAGGGCGGCCATGCGCACGACGAGGTTCGGCTTCGTCTTGGCCACCACCGCGATCGTGTGGGCCAGCACGTCCTTGTGCCGGTGGATCGGGTCCTGCTCGAGCCGCATGGCGGGCAGCTCGGGGAGGATGACGTCCGCGATGCCGGTGTCCACGAGGAACCACAGCCCGGCGGTGGGCTGGTCGACCACGAGGAGCTTGCTGAGCTCGTCTCGGACCCGCTCGGCCGACACGATCTCGAGTCGCCCGACGTAGCGGCGCACGGCGGCCAGCAGCTCCGGCTCCGGCTGGAGCCCGTAGCCGGCGATGAACCGGGCCGCCCGCAGCATCCGGAGTGGGTCGTCGGTGAAGGACACCTCGGGCGGCAGCGGCGTCCGCAGGACCCCGGCCGCCAGGTCGGCGACGCCGCCGAAGGGGTCGATGAGCTGGGGCGCGTCGTCGGCGGCCCCGGTGACCCGCAGGGCCATGGCGTTCACCGTGAAGTCGCGGCGCGACAGGTCGGCCTCCACGTCGGAGGCGAAGGAGACCTCGGGCTTGCGGGAGTCCGCGGCGTAGGCCTCGGCCCGGTGGGTGGTGACCTCGAAGGTGACGTCGCCCTTCTTCAGGCCGACGGTGCCGAAGCGCGCTCCCTGGTCCCAGATGGCGTCGGCCCAGCCCTTCACCACCCGGGCGGTCTCGTCGGGGTGGGCGTCGGTGGTGAGGTCGATGTCGCCCGAGAGCGGCCGACCCAGCACGAGGTCGCGAACGATCCCGCCGACGAGGTACACGCGGTGACCGGACCGGTCGAACCGGGCGGCCAGGGGGCGGACCTCGGCGAGGACGGGGGCGAGGCGCTCGGGGATCACCGGTTCGAGGGTAGGGCGAGGGTCGGCGGGCGGGAGAACCGGGGCCGGGCGCTCAGAGCCCGGTGCCCAACCCGGCGTGGCCGAGCGCGATCCGGAGGTCCTCGGGGTTCCCGGACGCCGCGAGGGCGTCGCGGAGGCTGATCAGGCCTTCGCTGACCAGCTGCAGCAGGCTCTGGTCCAGGGTCTGCATGCCGTGGTACTGCCCGTCGGCCAGCACCTGGCCGAGATCCCCCATCCGGGCGGGGTCGGCGATGCAGTCGACCACCTTGGCCGTTCCGACCAGCACCTCGGTGGCGGGCACCCGGCCCTGGCCGTCGGCCCGCTCCAGGAGCCGCTGGCTGACCACCCCGCGCAGCACCCCGGCCAGGGCCTGGCGCACGAGCGGCTGCTCGGCCGGCGGGAACAGCTCCATCAGGCGCGTGATCGTGTCGACCGTGCCAGCCGCCCGCATGGTCGAGATCACGAGGTGCCCGACCTCGGCCGCGGTGACGACGGCCCGAGCGGTGGCGGCGTCGGCCACCTCGCCCACGAAGATGACGTCCGCGTCGGCCCGGAGGCCGGCCCGCACCGCGTCGGCGTAGCTCGTCGTGTCCATGCCCACCTCGCGCTGGGTGACCATCGCCTGCTGGTCGGCGTGGAGGACCTCGATCGGGTCCTCCACGGTGAGGATGTGGCAGGCCCGGTCCCGGTTGATCCGATCCAGCACTGCCGCCACGGTGGTGCTCTTCCCCGACCCGGGGGGGCCGGTGACCAGCAGCAGGCCGCGGGGCTCGTCGGCCAGTCGCTCGACCTGGGTGGGCAGGCCGAGCCGGCCCAGCTCGGGGATCTCGGGCGGGACCCGCCGGATGGCCATGGCCAGCGAGCCGCGCTGGCGGTGCACGGCCACCCGGAACCGGCCGAGCCCGGCCACGCTCAGGCCCGAGCTGGTCTGTCCCGTGCGCTCCAGCTCGCCGATGCGGCCCTCGTCGAGCGCCTCCACCACCATCGCCTCGACGTCGGCGGCGGTGAGGGCCTCGAACGGCGCGCTGCGGAGCTGGCCGTCCACCCGGACGTGGGGTGGGGTGCCGGGCTTGAGGTGGAGGTCGGACCCGCCCTCGGCGTCGAGGTGGGTCAGGAACCGCTGCAGGTCGCTCATGCCATCCGATCCGCGTCGTCGAGGGCCCGGTGCTGCACGAGCGAGGCGGCGGTCACCGCGTCGTGACCTGGGCCGCCAGAGGAGGGGGCCTCGGGAGCGTGGCGCTCCCCCACGAGCGCCCCGACGCAGGCGGCCGCCCCGCCGGCCAGGGCGTCGAGGTCGTAGCCGCCCTCCAGGTGGACGAGGCGACGGCCGGCCGGTACCAGCTCGAGCAGCGCCGCGGTGAGGTCCGCGAAGTCTCCGACGGTCAGGCCGAGGTCGGTGAGGGGGTCGGCCCGGTGGGCGTCGAAGCCGGCCGAGAGCAGCAGCCAGGTGGGTCGGAACCGATCCGCCATCGGAGCGATCACCTCGTCCACGCCGGCCCGGTACACGTCGCCGGTGGCGCAGGGCGGCAGCGGGATGTTCACGGTGGTGCCGATCGCGTTGGGGCCGCCCGTCTCGAGGAGGCTCCCGGTGCCGGGGTAGAGGGGGTGCTGGTGATACGACACGTAGGCGACGCGGTCGTCGTCCCAGAACACGTCCTGGGTGCCGTTGCCGTGGTGGGCGTCGTAGTCGACGATCAGCACCCGCTCCCCCTTCTCGACCAGCGCCGCGGCCGCGACCGCCACGTTGTTGAAGAGGCAGAACCCCATCGGCGCGATCGGGGTGGCGTGGTGCCCGGGCGGCCGGACGGCGCAGAACGCAGCATCGGCCTCGCCCGCCTCCAGGGCCTCGATGGCGGTAAGACCGGCCCCGGCGGCTAGCAGCGCGGCGTCATAGGAGGCCCCGTTGGTGGCGGTGTCGCCGTCCAGCCACCCTCCACCGACCGCGCTCGAGGAGGAGATCCGGTCGATGTGGGCGCCGGTGTGGACCCGCTGCACCTCGGCCCGGGTGGCGGCCCGAGGCCAGCGACGGTCGAGTGCCTCGTCGAAGCCGGCCCGGGCGATCCCCTCGATCACAGCCTGCAAGCGCGCCGGCCGCTCCGGGTGGCCCCGACCGGCGTCGTGGTCGAGGAACCGATCGTGGGTGAGGAAGAGGACCGACACGCGGCCCGGAGCGTACCCGGGTGATCCTCGGGCGACCGCAGCGCACCACTACCGTGGCCACGGCATGAGCGTGCTCCACCGGGGCCGGGACGACAGCCGGCTGCGCGCCACGACGTGGCGGGGTGACCCCGCGGTCGCGCAGATCGTCACCCGCGGCCCGGTGACCGAGGCCGAGGTGGTGACCGCCTTGGACGACCTGCGCCGGCGCGGCTGCGCCACCGTCCTCACCGCGGCGCTGCCCCCGGCCGAGCAGAGCCCGTTCCTCGCGCTCGGCTTCCACGAGCACGAGCGGCTCCACCTGCTGAGGCGCGGGGTCGAGCCGATCCGGCCTCGGCGCTCGGTGGAACCCCGGCTGCGACGCTTCCGGCGCCCTGACCTCCCGGCGGTGCTCGGGGTCGACCACCTCGCCTTCCCCACCTTCTGGCGCTTCGACGGCGCCGCCATCGACGACGCGGTGGCGGCCACCCCGGCCGCTCGGTTCCGGGTGGTCGTCGCCCCCGGTGCGGATGAGCCCGTCGGCTACGCGATCACCGGACGCTCGGGCAGCCGCGGGTACCTGCAGCGCCTGGCGGTGCACCCTGCCCGTCGCCGGGCCGGCCTCGCCACGGAGCTGATCGACGACGGGCTCCGCTGGCTCCGCCGCTGGGGCGGGCGCGAGGTCCTCGTGAACACCCAGGAGTCCAACGCCGGGGCGCTCGCCCTCTACGAGGCGGTCGGGTTCGATCGCCAGCCGCACGGCCTGGCCGTCCTCCGCCTCGACCTCTCAGCGGCCGAGCGGTGAGGCAGCCACGTGCGCGCCGGGCTCGACCGGCGGCGGCCCGACTCGCAATCCTCGTCGTCGCTCTCCTCGGTGCGCTCGGCCCCACCGTCGTTCCCGCCCGAGGCCAGGAAGCCGAGGAGCGCCCGCCCACGTTGGTCGCCCAGACCCCGGTGGTGGGGACCGGCGACGCCTTCGAGCTGCTCCTCGACCCGGTCTCGCTCCCGGCCGACGGCACCGTGGAGCTCGTCCTGCACGGGCGCATCCGCTCCCGCTCGGAGCTGGCCGTGACGATGCAGGGCGACGGGCTCCGCTCGACCGTCTACCAGCGGGCCATCCCGGTGTCGGAGCTGCCCGCCGTGGACGGCTCCGTCCGGGCCGCCATCTCGCTCGACCCGGCCGAGCCGGGGAGCCTCAGCCTCGGGACCCCGGGCGTCTACCCCCTCGTGGTGCGGGCCCGGGACAGCACCGGGGCCGTCGTCGGCGGGATCGTGACCCACCTCGTCCGAGCGCCCACCGACGACGACGAGTCCCCTCCCCTCTCGGTCGCCGTCCTCGCCAGCACCCTCACCGAGCCTGCGCTCGACCCCGACGGCGACCGGGTCCTCGCCACATCGGAGCTCGAGGAGGCGGCCGCGCTCCTGGCCCCGCTGGCCGCCAGCGACGCCCCGGTCAACCTGTCCGTCACGGCCGACGCGGTCGACGGCCTCGCCGAGCTGGCCGCCGAGGGCGACCCGGTGGCCAGCGGGGTGCTCGCCGATCTGCAGTCCGTCGCCCAGCGGGGGTCGGTGCTCCCGGGACCGTACGCGCCCACCTCGCCCGACGCCCTCGTGGCATCGGGCCTCGAACCCGAGCTCGAAGCCCACCTCGACGCCGCCGCCGCCACCATCGAGGCCGAGCTCGGGCGCCCGCCGACGCCGGGGCTGTGGGTGGCCGGGCCGGACCTCAGCGCCGCAGGCGCCACCGCGCTCGCCCAGCTCGGCACCCGCCACGTCGTGGTCCACGAAGACCAGGTGGAACCCCTCCGAGCCGGGCTCCTCTCCCTCTCGCTGGCGCAGCCGTACCTCTTGGACCTGGGCCGGGGAGACAGCGACGTCGAGGCGCTCGAGGTCGATCCGCTCGTGGTGGCGCACCTCGGCCGCGACCGCCCACCCGCCCTCGAGGCCAGCCACCTCGTAGCCGAGCTCGCCATGCTGTGGTTCGAGCAGCCCGGTGTCCCGCGCGCCGCGGTCCTGCCGGTGGACGGGGGAGTCCGCCCGGAGGTCCTTGTCGCCCTGCTGGCGGCGCTGAGCGACGGGCGGGTCCTGGAGGCGACCACCCTCGACGACGCCTTCGACCGTGCCGAACCGCTGGTGCAACCGGGCGGCGGGCGGGTCGACCGTCAGCTGGCGCCCACGGAGCCCGACCCCATCGCCCGCCAGGTGCGGAACCAGCTCGGCATGGCCCGAGGCCTCCTCGTCGGGCTCGGGGCGCTGCTGGGGGACGGGGCCGACACCCAGGTCCCCGCGGCGGCCGCCCACCTGCTGCTCGCCACCTCCACGGCGCTGGGGCCCTCCGAGCAGGTGGCCCACCTCGACGCGGTGGGCGCCGCCGTAGACGAGCTCACCTCCGCCGTGGTGGCGCCGGCGCGGGAGACCATCACCCTGACGGCGCGCGACGGCACCGTCCCGCTGGTCGTGCGCAACGACGGCGAGGTGCCGATCGAGACGACGGTGCGGCTCGCCTCGTCGAAGCTCGAGTTCCCGGAGGGCGACGTCCTGCCGCTGTCGCTCCCACCGGGCAGCACCCGGCTCGACCTCGCCGTGCGGGCCCGGGCCTCGGGGTCCATCCCGCTCACGGTCACGATCACCTCTCCCGACGGCTCGCTCACCCTCGCCGAGGTCGACTACTCGATCCGATCCACCGCGGTGGCGGGCATGGGCGTGATCCTGTCGGCAGGTGCCGCCCTGTTCCTCCTGGTCTGGTGGGCGCGGCACTGGCACCGGACCCGACGCAGCGCCAAGCTCGTCGAGGCGAAGCACCTCTCGCACCCGGCCGGCTTCGCTCGCTCCGAGAGCGAAGCGGCAGGGAACTAGGTTCACCACAGCATCCGCACCTCCCGGGGGATCCACCACATGGCCGTCCGCATCGTCACCGACAGCAGCTGCGACCTCACCGACGCGCTCGTCTCCGCCCACGGGATCGAGGTCGTCCCGCTCACCATCCGCTTCGGCGACGAGGAGCTGGAGGACCGCACCGAGCTGTCGGTCGAGGGGTTCTACGAGAAGCTGGCCGCCTCGTCGGTGCTGCCCGAGACCGCCGCACCCGCCCCGGGCAAGTTCGAGGCCGCCTTCCGTCGCCAGGCCGAGGCGGGCGCCGACGCCGTGGTGTGCATCAACCTCTCGGCCGGGCTGTCGGCCACCATGCAGTCGGCCCAGAACGCCGCCCGATCCCTCGAGGGCGAGCTGGACGTGCGGGTCGTCGACTCCCGCAGCATCACCTCGGGCCTCGGCACCCAGGTCGTCCGGGCGGCCGAGGCGGCCGCCTCGGGCGCCTCGGCGGACGACGTCGTCGACCTCGTGGAGGACCTGGTCCGCCGCACCCACGTGGTGGGCGCGCTCGACACGCTCGACAACCTCAAGAAGGGCGGCCGCATCGGCGGCGCCCAGGCCCTCCTCGGATCGCTGCTGTCGATCAAGCCGATCGTCGACATCTCCACCGGCACCGTCGAGGAGGCCGGCAAGGCCCGCACCCGCCGCAAGGCGCTCGAGGTCCTGCGCGACAAGGTGGCCGAGGCGGGCGCCATCGAGCACCTCAACGTCACCCACGGCTTCGCGCCCGACGTGGAGGACATGCTCGACCTGCTCGCCCCGATCTACCCCCGGGACCAGATCCAGGTCGGCCACATCGGCCCGGTGATCGGCACCCACGGCGGCCCGCGGGTCATGGGCGTCACCTGGCTGGCCCCCGCCTGAGCCCAGCCGCCCAGCCCGCCTCGGTCTGACCGCCGCCGAGGGCCGGCAGTACCGTGGCGAGGCCGTGTCGTCCGTGAACCCACCCCCTGACGCCGCTCCCCCGACGGGCGCCCCCGGCCACGGCCCCCAGGCCGGGCGGGTCCTCGCGGGGCGCTACCGGTTGGCGGACCTGCTCGCCTCCGGCGGTATGGCGCAGGTCTGGCAGGGCACCGACGAGGTGCTCCGCCGGCAGGTGGCGGTGAAGCTCCTCCACACCCACCTGGCCGCCGACGCCACCTTCGTGGCCCGCTTCCGACAGGAGGCGGTGGCCGCCGCCCGGCTGGCCCACCCCGGCATCGTGGCGATCTACGACACCTGCTCCGAGGACGGGCTCGAGGCGATCGTGATGGAGCTCGTCCCGGGCCGCACGCTCCGCCAGCGCCTCGACGAGGCGGAGCAAATCGACCCGTGGCAGGCGGCGGGGCTCGCCGCCCAGGTGGCCGACGCCCTCGACGCCGCGCACAGCGCCGGGCTCGTGCACCGAGACGTGAAGCCGGCCAACGTGCTGCTCTCGGGGGACGGCCGGGTCAAGGTGGCCGACTTCGGCATCGCGAAGGCGGTGGCGGAGGCCGACCTCACCCAGCCCGGGATCATGGTGGGCACAGCCAAGTACCTGGCCCCGGAGCAGGTCCGGGGCGAGCCGATCGACGCCCGCACCGACCTCTACAGCCTCGGCGTGGTGCTCTACGAGATGCTCTGCGGGCGGCCCCCGTTCCAGGGCGACACCGACGCCGCCACCGCCCTCATGCGCCTCCAGAAGGACCCGCTGCGCCCCCGCCAGGTGCGCCCGAGCGTGCCCCGTCCGCTGGAGGACGTCGTCGTGCGGGCCCTCGCACGGGAGCCGGACCAGCGCTACCAGTCGGCGGCCGAGATGCGCGCCGCCCTCCTGGCCGCCGGGGCCGTCCCCGCCGAGGGGCCGGACCCCACCAGCACCACGATCGCGGCCGCGCCCGGGCACACGGCCGCCGTGGCCCGACCCACCCTCGCGCCCTCGCCCCCCGACCGCGCCGCGCCCGCGGGACCGGCCCCGTCGTTCACCCAGACCGAGCGCAGCTGGCTGATCCCCACCGCGATCGTGGTGCTCGTGGCGCTGGCACTGGGCCTGGCCGGGCTCCTCATCGGCCGGTCCGGGGCGGGGGACCTGCTCGGTGACGTCCGCGACGCCATCGGTGGCGGCGGCGGATCGTCGTCGGTGGCGGCGGTGCCGGTGGTTGCCGCCCAGGCCTTCGACCCGCCCGCGCTGGGCGGCGACGGTCGCGAGAACGACGACGCCGCGGCCAACTCGATCGACGGGGACCCGGCCACGGCCTGGCGCACCGAGGGCTACGACGACCGGGACATCACCTTGCTGAAGGAGGGCGTGGGCCTCGTCCTCACCCTCGAGCAGGCCGCCGCCCTCGACCGGCTGGAGGTCGACAGCCCCACGAACGACTGGCGGGCCCGGATCTACGTGTCGGACACCGCCCACGGGGACCTCGCCGGCTGGGGTGAACCGGTCGCCGTGACCGAGGGCATCCCGGCCGGGGCCGGCCGCATCGACCTCGGAGGGGCCGAGGGCACGGTGGTGCTCCTGTGGATCGTGGACCGGGGCGACGCCCCGGGCCGAGCCGCCGCCGAGATCAACGAGATCCGGGTCTTCGGCTCGTAGCGGCACCTGCCGCTCGGGCGCTGGACCGCCGCCGAGCGGTGCTGGTCCCGTAGCCTCCCCGCATGGCGGCGGACCCCGACGACGCCCTGGTGGCCGCCGCTCGCGACGGCGACCGCGCCGCGCTCGACGCGCTGCTCCGCCGCCACCACGACCGCGTCCACGCGCTCTGCCGCCGGCTGGCCGGCAACGAGGCCGACGCCCTCGACGCCACCCAGGAGGCCCTCATCGCGATCGTGCGCGGCCTCCCCCGCTTCGACGGGCGATCCCGGTTCTCCACCTGGGTGCACCGGGTGGCCACCAACGCCTGCCTCGACGAGCTCCGCCGGCGCAGCCGCCGCCCCGCCCCGGGCCTGCCCGAGGAGCGGGACCCCGAGGGCGCCGGCCCCCTCCCCGACCCGCGGTCGGCGGCCGCCACGGAGGCGGTCGTCGACCGCCTCCAGATCGACGCCGCCCTCGCCCGGCTGGCCCCGGAGTTCCGGGCCGCCGTCGTCCTCCGGGACCTCTGCGAGCTCGACTACGCCGAGATCGCCGAGGTCCTCGACCTGCCGCCCGGGACCGTCCGATCCCGGATCGCACGGGGGCGGGCGCAGCTGGCCCGGCTCCTCGACCCCGGGAACCACAATCCCCGGCGCCGACGTCCAACCACCACGTCGCCCGAGCCGCCGGCTCCCGACACCGCACCATGACCGACGCACCCCTGCCGCCCGACGCCGCCGACGAGCTCGCCTCCGCCTACCTCGACGGGGAGGCCGACGCGGCCGAGCGGGCCCGGGTGGAGGCCGACCCCGACCTCCAGGCCCGGGTGGAGGTCCTCGCCCGGGTCCGGGCCGCCGTGCAGCGCCCCGTCCTGGTGGACCCCGCCCGCCGGGAGGCGGCGCTGACCGCCGCGCTCGACGCCGCCACGAGGCCAGGGGGCGTGCTGGCGGGCGGCAGGGAGCGCACCGTGGTGGCGCTCGCTCCCGGCCGGTGGAGCGCCCCCTCCCCCCGCTGGCGGTACCTCGCGGTCGCCGCGGCGGTGGCCGTCGCTGCGCTCGCGGTGCCGCTCCTCAGCCAGCTCGGCGACTCGGACGACGAAGCGGACACGGCATCGGTGGCGCTCGACGACCAGGCCGAGACCTTCGGTTCGGCCGGCGGCGAGGCCCTCGATGCGACCGAGCGCGAGGAGGCCGCCCCGGCGGCGGACGACGCGGCCGGAGGTGCGGCGTCCTCTCCCGCCTTCGCGGCCGGCGAGCTCGGCGCCTTCGACGACCTCGATGGCCTTGCGGGGGCGGCCCGAGAGCGCGTCGACGCCTCGACGGCGCCCACGACGACGACCGGTGCCACCGGGGCCGAGGGCGTGACCAGCACGACCCTCGCCGGTCCCTGCGCCGGGCAGCTCGACCTGCCTGCGGGCACCGACGTGCTCCTCGACGCCACCGCCACCCTCGAAGGCGAGCCGGTGGTGGTCGTCGTCCACCGCGCCCCTGGCGCCGACCCGCAGCTGGTCGTCGCCCGGCTCGACGGGTGCCTCCGCGTGGTCGACCAGCCCCTCTGAGGGGCTTCAGCCGGCTGGAGGGCCGGCGGGACGGCGGAGCTGTGCCGTGCGCAGGAGCGCAGCCAGCGCGGCCAGGACCGCCGCCACCCACACGAGGCCCTTCACCGGCTCGACGCCCTCGCTGGAGTCGATCCATCCGGCCCACGCGATGCCCCCGAACGCGAGGACGGCGGTGACCACGGCCACCGGCCAGGACCGGGACCGGCCCACGCTCACCACCACCTCGCCCACCACCAGCCCGAAGAGCGGTCCGGCCACGTAGGGCAGCGACCCGGTGAACTCGTACTCGCCGAGGATGAGCGCGCCGAGGGCGGCGGTGGCGGCGCCGCCGAGGAGCCCCAGGACCGCGCGCAGCAACCGCATCGGCCTCACCGTACCGCCGGGTCCGGGCCGGTCCCGTCGGGGTCGCCCCTGCGCAGCCTCTAACCTGGCGGGATGGCTTCCCGCGAGACCCCCCGTCGCGCCGCGCCCGACACCACCGGCACCGTCGTGGACACCACCGACTGGCCGGCCCAGGCCGCCGACACCATCGAGCGGGTGGTCGGCAGCGTCCGCGACAAGACCACCGGCCCGGCCATCACCGCCGCCCGGTGGGTGGTCTACGGCACCTTCGCCCTGCTGGTGGGCCTGGCCGTGCTGGTGCTCCTCGCCATCGCCGCCGTGCGGCTCCTCGACGTGTACCTGCCCGACGCCTGGGTGGGTGAGGACCACACCTGGGTGGCCCACCTCATCGTCGGCCTCCTGTTCACCCTGGCCGGGATGGCGATGTGGTCGAAGCGCTCGGCCCCCGACGACGAGCGCTGACCCGGCCCCGGGAATGACCGGGGCGCCCCACGCGTTCACCCGAACGTCCGCCCACCCCTGAGAGAGACCCATGAGCAGCACCGACGAGGTCCGTGACGTGATCGTGGTGGGGTCCGGCCCCGCCGGCCTGACCGCCGCCATCTACACCGCTCGGGCCAACCTGCGCCCGCTCGTGATCGAGGGCGAGCCGTCCTCCACCTCGGACCAGCCCGGCGGCCAGCTCATGCTCACCACCGAGGTGGAGAACTTCCCCGGCTTCCCGGAGGGGATCATGGGCCCCGAGCTCATGATGCGCTTCCGCGAGCAGGCCCTGCGCTTCGGCGCCGACATCCGCACCGAGAAGGTCACCCGCCTCGACCTCTCCCACCGCCCCTTCGGGGTCTGGGTCGGGGATCCCGGCGCCCCCGAGCCCACCTACCGGGCCCGGGCCCTCATCATCTCCACCGGCGCCCAGTCCCTGATGCTGGGCCTGGAGGACGAGGGCCGCCTGATCGGCCACGGCGTGTCGACCTGCGCCACCTGCGACGGCTTCTTCTTCCGGGACCAGACGATCGCCGTGGTCGGCGGCGGCGACTCGGCCGTGGAGGAGGCCACCTTCCTCACCAAGTTCGCCTCCAAGGTCGTCATGCTGGTGCGGCGCGACCAGCTGCGGGCCAGCAAGATCATGCAGGACCGCGCCTTCGCCAACCCCAAGATCGAGATCCGTTGGAACACGGTGGTGAAGCAGATCGTCGGCGACACGAAGCTCGACCACCTCGTCGTCGAGGACGTCACCACCGGCGAGCAGAGCGACCTCGCCGTGACCGGCCTCTTCGTGGCCATCGGCCACAAGCCCAACACCGACCTCGTGAAGGGCCAGCTGGAGCTGGAGGACAACGGCTACCTCGTCACCGGGCAGCTCGGGGGCGCCTCCACCACCAGCGTGGAGGGCGTCTTCGCCTGCGGTGACGTGCAGGACCACACCTATCGCCAGGCCATCACCGCCGCCGGGTCCGGCTGCCAGGCCGCCATCGACGCCGAGCGCTGGCTCGAAGCCCAGCACGACTGACCCCCTCGCCCTGGTGCTCCGGGTGAGGGAATGTCGCACCCACTCCGCCGGTTGGACGGGCGGTACGATCCGCGACCCGCTGGTCCGCACGAAGGGACACCCACCTGATGCACACCCTCACCGACAGCACCTTCGACGAGGAGATCGGCGCCTCTGCCGAGCCCGTGCTGGTCGACTTCTGGGCCGAGTGGTGCGGACCGTGCAAGGTGATCGCCCCGATCCTCGAGGAGATCGCCGAGGAGCAGACCGGCAAGCTCAAGGTCGCCAAGCTCAACGTCGACGACAACCCCGACATCGCCCGACGCTTCGATGTGATGAGCATCCCCACGCTCATCGTCTTCAAAGATGGGCAGCCGGCCAAGCGGATGGTCGGCGCCAAGGGCAAGGGTCAGCTCATGCAGGAGCTGAGCGACCTCCTCGACTGAGGCCACCCACCCTCGAGCGGAGGTTGACCTCCCCTCCACCTCGCCAGCGGCTCGGGCGTCGCCCGAGGGTTCTCCACAAGGTTCCACACAGGTTGTGGACAACGTCAACCTTGGGTTGATGCGTCTCAGCGCCTAGGAACCTCGACCCGAGGTCGACCCTCGGATCCGGTGCTCAGTCGGCCGATCGACCCTCGGTCATGCTGCGGTAGATGCGCTCGAGGTCCTCGAGGCCGGCGAACTCCACCACCACCTTGCCCCGCCCGTTGGACCCGGCCATCGACACCTTGACCCGGGTGTCGAGGTGGTCGGCGAGCAGCTCCTCCAGCTCGAGCAGGCCGGGCGGGCGGAGCCGGCGGCCGGCGGGAGCCGCCGTCGACGATCCCAGGTCTGACACACCGTCAGATTCGGGCTCCTGGTCGGCTTCGTTGTGCGTGCGCACCGCCTCCTCGGCCTCGCGGACCGACAGCCCTCGATCCACGATGCGACGAGCCAGGTCCTCCTGGAAGGCGCGGTCGGGGGTGCCGAGCAGCGCCCTGGCGTGCCCGGCGCTCAGCTGGTTCTCTGCCACCAGGCGCTGGATGCTCGGCGGCAGCTGGAACAGCCGCAGGGTGTTGGCCACGGCCGAGCGGGACTTGCCGACCTTCTGGGCCACCTGCTCCTGCGTGAGGGAGAAGTCCTCCATCAGCTGCTGGTAGGCGGCGGCCTCCTCGAGGGGGTTGAGGTCCTCCCGGTGCAGGTTCTCGACCAGCGCCTGCTCGAGCGAGAGGACATCGTCGACCGTGCGCACCACCACGGGGATCGAGGGCAGGCCGGCCCGCTTGGCCGCTCGCCACCGCCGCTCCCCGGCGATCAGCTCGAAGCGGTCCTCCCCCACCTCTCGCACCAGGATCGGCTGGAGGACGCCGAGCTCGGCCACCGAAGCGGTGAGCGCAGCGAGGGCCTCCTCGTCGAAGTAGGCCCGGGGTTGGTGCGGGTTCGGGGCGATCGACTCGACCGGCACCTCCCGCAACGCCGATCCCTCCGTCCCGGTGATGTCTGTGGGGATGAGGGCCCCCAGTCCCCTACCGAGCCCGCTGCGGCGTCCCACCGCTCACCTCCTTGGCCAGCTCGCGGTAGGCGATGGCGCCCCGCGAGGTCGGATCGAACGCGATGATCGGCTGCCCGAACGAAGGTGCCTCCGAGAGGCGCACGGTGCGTGGCACGACGTTGCGGCACACCTTGTCCCCGAAGTGGGACCGGACCTCGGTGACCACCTGGTCGGCCAGCTTGGTCCGGGCGTCGTACATCACCAGGACGATGGCGCTGACCTCCAGCCGCGGGTTGAGGTTGCGCTGCACGAGGTTGACGTTGCGCAGGAGCTGGCCCAGACCCTCCAGTGCGTAGTACTCGCACTGGATCGGCACCACCACCTCGGTGGCGGCGGCCAGGCCGTTGACGGTGAGCAGCCCGAGGGACGGGGGGCAGTCGATGAGGACGAAGTCGTAGTCGTCGCTCACCTCCTCGAGCGCTCGTCGCAGGCGGAGCTCCCGGCTGAAGGCCGGCACCAGCTCGATCTCCGCCCCGGCCAGGTCCAACGAGGACGGAGCGCAGAACAGGTTGCGCACCGAGGTGGCCTCCACGCAATCCTCGATGGGCAGGTCGTGGAGGATCACGTCGTACATCGAGCCGTGCAGGTCCCGGATGTTGATCCCGAGACCGGTGCTGGCGTTGCCCTGAGGGTCCAGGTCCACCACCAGCACCCGATAGCCCAGGTCGGCCAGGCACGCCCCCAGGTTCACCGCGGTGGTGGTCTTCCCCACCCCGCCCTTCTGGTTGGCCACCGCCATGACCCGGGGGAGCGCCCGGGCGAACGGGCTGACGGCCGCGGTCTCGACC
>JBKHYD010000015.1:0-181751 GCA_046565645.1 Acidimicrobiia bacterium
GTCCGCGAGCTCGACCTGCGGGGCGCCCTCGTGAGCGACGCCGCCCTCGCCGCCCTGTGCCTGGAGCACGGGCTGGCGGTGGTCAGCGCCGACTCGGACTTCGCCCGCTTCCGAGACCTCACCTGGATCAACCCCTTCAGCTGACCGGTCCGGCGCATGGCACCCGACGCCCCGGGCACAGACTGCGGACGCCAGGGGGGTGCCTCAATCTCGGCCCAGCGTTGCTGGAGAACCTCACCAGTCGTGAGTACTCCGCCAAGCAGTCTGGCCCGTCACCTTCAGATGGGCGTCGGTGAGAACGTCGAGCAACAAGCCGAACACTTCCCTACTCGAGCCCGTCACGTCCGGCAGGAAACTCCTCGAACCGTCCAAGCATCAGGAGCAGAGCTCGACTCGCCAAGAGCGCCAGTTCGGTGTGGATGATGAGCGCGGCGCCCGCGATGGCCGTCGCCCCGCGCACCTTCTGGTCGGGCTCGGTTCCCAGGATCAGGAGCAGGACCCCACCCCAGGTAGCAACAAGAGCCAGGACGGCACCACCCACCCACCATCGCATGCTGAGGCTCCGACCGCTGATCAGCCTGAAATACTGCGCGGCGGCAGCGTATGCGAGCCACCAATCGGGGCCCCGACCGCTAGCGCGGCGCGGAAGTGACCGCACCGTCCGGGCGGGTAGGAGGATGGCGCGAACGTCGTCCACAAGGTCTGTGAGCCGATAGAGCCCGATCGCCGAACGGCGGGGAGGTGTACTCGACATGCTCGCGTCAGCCAACTGTTGGGCTCCCCGACTGGTCTCGAGTGCACCACGCATCGATAAAGGTCGCGCTGCTGACCAGGAGCGGACTCGATAGTGTTCCGAAGACCTTAATTGCAGGTTTCGCCACGTTGTTGAATGCGGTGCCCAGGAAGCCCTTCCACCCCCGCTCCGCTGCTCTCTGGGCAACTTCCGTGCTCGCCGTCTGATTAGCGAGCCTATTGCCCCGGGCCGTGTCCCCCTCGAGATAGGCGAACACGGCGCGAATCGCGTCCCCATATCCTAGGATGTTGGCTCCCTTCACGAGCCACTTCGGGCAGCCTCGGCCACTCAGGTCGCTGCTGTTGATGGGGTCGCCGTGGACGGCGGCGCTTCGGTGGCGCTGCCGGTGGCGGTGGCCGCCCTCGCCCGGACCAGCGGGCTCGAGCTGCCCGAGAGCGGGGTCGCCCTCATCGTGGCCGCCGCCGTCATGGCCGGGTTGGGTCTGCACCTCGGCCGACGGTGGGCCGTCCCGGTGCTCGGTGCGGTGGGTCTGTCGATCGGGCTCGGGCTCGGCCTGGCCGCCCCCGACCCCGTCGCGCTGGCCGACGCGCTCGTGGTGACCGGGGGCATCGGGCTGGCCGCAGCGGTGCACCAGCGGAGCTGGCCCGGCACCTACGTCGCCGGGGCTGTGGTCGCCGGGGGACTTTGGCTGAGGTTGGCCGAGGCCGACGTGACGGCGCCCGAGCCGTTCCTCCTGCCGGTCTGTGCCCTGCTGCTCGTCGCGGGAGCCCGGGCTCGTCGCACCGGGGCGGGCAGCTGGGTCGCCTACGGCCCGGCGGTGGGCCTCCTCGGTGGCGCGGCGCTGCTCGAGCGGATGGCCGGCGGCCCGGGCTGGCACGCTCTGGTGGCCGGAGCCGTCGGCGTGGCGGCGGTGGGGGCCGGAGGCCGGTGGCGGCTCGCCGCCCCGCTGTTCCTCGGCACCGGCCTCCTCGTGGTGCTCGTCGGCTTCGAGACGCTGGCCGTCACCGCCGGGTTGCCGACCTGGGTCTGGCTGGCGCTCGGAGGCTCCGTGCTGCTCGGGGCGGGCGTGGCGATGGAGCGCCACGACCTCGGACCCGTCGAGACCGGCCGTCGCCTCGTCGACGTCGTCACCGAGCGCTTCGACTGAACCCCGAGACGACGGCTGTGGACGGGACCGCTCGCCTGCCGCGTCGAGACGCCCACCGACGTCGGCGCGGCTAGCCGTCGGCGGGGAGGGCGACCGGGAGGCGGCGGGCGGCGACGACCCCTCCCGCCGCCACCGCCAGGGTGAGGGCGAAGGCGAGGGTCAGCGACGACCGCAGCGCCCACCCGCTCGAGTCCCCGAGCGCCACGAAGGCGCCGCTGGCCCCGGTCCCGAGCGAGGTGCCGAGCACGTCGGAGAGCTGGAGGGAGGCCGACGCCGACCCCTCCCGGCCCGGCTCGGCCAGCCCGAGGACCGTGACCGACAGCGGCGAGTAGGCCAGGCCGGTGCCGAACCCGGCCGAGGCCCACACGAGGATCGACGGCCAGACGGGCAGCGGCCCGAGCGCCCCCAGCATGCCGACCACGCCGAGGCCCACGAAGGCGAAGCCGAGGCCCACGAGGCGGCGGGGGCCCACCCGGTGGATCCACCGCTCCTGCACCCAGGCGGCCGCCGTCCAGGCGATGGTCGCCGCGGTCAGGGCAGCGCCGGCCACCCACGTCGGCTGGTCCCGGACGTCCTGGTAGGTGAGCGACACGAAGGCGTCGGTCCCGAAGAACGCGAAGGTCAGGATCCCTCGCACCATGACGGCGGCGGGCATGCCCGCCGCCAGGCGGGCGGTGCCGGGGGGCACGAGCCGCAGGAAGGCGCCGGCGGCGAGCGGCACCCCGGCGAGCAGCAGCAGGACGGTCAGCGGGAGCGGCACCCCGTTGGCCGCGATGAGGATCCCCGTCACCCCGGCGATGAGCACCAGCGCGAGCACCCGTTGATCGACACGGTCCCCGCGGCGCTCGGCCCCGGTACCGACCGGACGGCGCCCCGCCGCCTCAGGGCGGCCGACTCCCGCCGTGATCGCGCCGGCCGCCGGGGGGTCCGGGACCGAGGCGGCACCTCCGGCCGGCGCTCCGTCGGGGTCGGCCGGACCATCCTCGTCAGCGAGGAACGACGTGGCGGCTGACCCGTCGCCGACCGCGCCGGCCGTTGCGGCGGGCGCGTCCGCCGCCGGGGCCGGGGGACGGCGGGACAGCTGCGGGATCGTCATGGCGGCCGCGACGGCCACGATGGGGAGGAGGGCGAGGAAGACGGCCCGCCAGGACAGGGCGTGCTCGATGGCGCCGGCGGCGGCGGGGCCGATCAGGCCCGGGATCACCCACGCCGACGAGAACACGGCGAACACCCGGGGCCGCAGCTGCTGGGGGTAGGCCCGGCCGACCGACGTGTAGGCGACGGCGGGGATGGCGCCGGCGCCGATGCCCTGGGCCACCCGGGCCGCGACCAGCACCGGCATCGACGTGGCGAGGCCGCCCACCAGCAGCCCCGCGCTGAAGAGGGCCAGGCCCACCGTGAACGGAAAGGCGGTGCCGCGGGCATCGGCGCTGCGCCCGGCGGTCACGATGCCGAGCAGGCTGCCGAGGAAGAACCCGCTGAACACCCAGCCGTAGAGGCCGAGGTCGCCGAGGTCGTCGGCCACCACCGGCATGACGGTGGAGACGGCGAGCGACTCGAAGGCGACGAGCGTGATGGTCAGGACCAGCCCCAGCGTCAGGCGCCGGCGGTGCGGCGCCCAGACCCCGTCGCCGGAGGGCCCCCGGGCGGGGGTCTCGGCGGACCCGGCGGGCGCGTCGGTCTGGCTCACAGCGGCCCATCATGCCGCCGTCCCCGCCCCGGACCACGGTCCGTTCCGGGACGGGGGTGGGCTAGGCCTGCTCGGGGCGGAGGGTGGGGAACAGGACGACGTCGCGGATCGACTGCGTGTCGGTGAGGAGCATCACCAGGCGGTCCATGCCGATGCCGAGGCCGGCGGTGGGGGGCAGGCCGTGCTCCAGGGCGCGGAGGTAGTCCTCGTCCACCACCATGGCTTCGTCGTCGCCGGCGGCCTTCTGGCGGGCCTGCTCCTCGAAGCGGGCTCGCTGCTCGTCGGGGTCGACCAGCTCGGAGAAGGCGTTGCACAGCTCCCGCCCGGCCACGATCCCCTCGAACCGCTCGACGAGCTCGGGCACCTCGCGGTGGTCTCGGGCGAGCGGCGAGACCTCCTTCGGGTAGTCGAGCACGAAGATGGGGCCCCACAGGCGGTGCTCGGTCGTCTTCTCGTAGATCTCGAGGACGAGCTTGCCGGGGCCGTACCCGTCCTCGACCTCGACGCCGTGCTCCTCGGCGATGCGGCGCAGCTCCTCGATCGGCATGCGCACGTCGACGCGGATGCCGGCCTCCTGCTCGACGAGGTCGGTGAGGGTGGCCCGCCGCCAGGGCGGGGTGAGGTCGAGCTCCCGACCCCCGTAGGTGAGGACGGTGGTGCCGTGGAGCTCGAGGGCGAGGTGGGCCACGAGCTGCTCGGTGAGGGCCATGGCGTCGTGGTAGTCGCCGTAGGCCTCGTAGAGCTCGAGCATCGTGAACTCTGGGTTGTGGCGGGTGGAGAGGCCCTCGTTGCGGAACACCCGCGCGATCTCGAACACCTTCTCGAAGCCGCCGACGGTGAGGCGCTTCAGGTACAGCTCGGGGGCGATGCGCAGGTAGAGGTCCAGGTCGAGCGCGTTGTGGTGGGTGGTGAACGGCTTGGCCAGGGCCCCGCCCGGGATCGGGTGGAACACCGGCGTCTCGACCTCCACGAACCCGCGGGCCTCGAGCCAGCGCCGGGTCAGGCTCATGATCCGGCTGCGCTGGAGGAACGTGGTGCGGGTGGCGGGGTTGGCCCACAGGTCGACGTAGCGCTGGCGGTAGCGCGTGTCGACGTCGCTGATGCCGTGCCACTTGTCGCCGAAGGACCGGCGGGTCTCGGCCAGCACCACCCACGAGCCGACCTTGACGGACAGCTCGCCCCGCTTGGTCTTCACGACCTCGCCGGTGGCGCCCACCCAGTCGCCCAGGTTGATCCTCGTGAAGTCCTCGAAGGCGTCGGTGACGGCGGCCAGGGCGAAGAGCTGGATCTCGTCGCCGCTGCCGTCGCGCAGGGTGGCGAAGGCCAGCTTGCCCTGGGCCCGGTGGAGCATGACCCGCCCGGCCACGCTGACGGTGGTGCCGGTCTCCTCGCCCGCCTCGAGGTCGTCGTGGGCGGCTCGCAGCTCGGCGGTGGTGGCGGTGACCTCGAAGCGGTAGGGCGGGGTGGTCCCGCGCCGGGGGAGGTGGTCGGGTTCGTCGCTCATGGGGCGTTCTTCTCGTAGATGAGGCGCAGACCGTGCAGCGTCAGCCACGGCTCCACGTGGTCGATCGCCGACGACAGCGGCCCGATGAGCCCGGAGAGGCCGCCGGTGGCGACGACGGTCGGCTCGGCGCCGAGCTCGGTGGCGATGCGGTCGCACATGCCGTCGACGACCGCCGTGTAGCCGTAGATCGCACCGGACTGCATCGACTCGACGGTGCTGCGACCGATCACGCTGCGGGGCTCGACCAGCTCGACCCGGCGCAGCGCGGCGGCCCGGGCGAAGAGGGCGTCGAGGCTGATGTCGATGCCGGGGAAGATGGCGCCGCCGAGGTACTCGCCCTTGGCCGAGATCGCCTCGAAGGTGGTGGCCGTGCCGAAGTCGACCACGATCGTCGGCCCCCCGTAGAGGTCGAAGGCGGCCACTGCGTCGGCGATGCGGTCAGCGCCGACCTCCTTCGGGTTGTCGTAGAGGATCGGCAGGCCGGTGCGGACGCCGGGCTCGACCACCAGCGCGGGGACGCCGAAGTACCGCTCCGACATGCGGCGCAGCGAGCCGGTGACCCGGGGCACCGACGAGCAGACGGCGATGCCCTGGATCTCGTTGTCGTCCCAGGTCGAGCCGTGGAAGCCGAGGAACTCCTGGAGCACGAGGGCGTGCTCGTCCGCGGTGCGCTCGACGTTGGTGGCGATGCGCCAGTGGTCGACGAGGTCGGTGTCGGCCAGCCGACCGGCCTGGTTGGGCACGTCGTCGGGGTCGAGGTCGTACATGCCGACCACGGTCTGGGTGTTGCCGACGTCGAGGGCGAGCAGGAGCACGGCCGCAGACGCTACGAGCCCGACGGCGAGAGGGTCGAACCGGTAGGCGGGTCAGTCGACGTCGAGGCCGATGTCGAGCGCCGGGGCCGACTGGGTGATCTGACTGGTCGAGAGCAGGTCGACGCCGGTGGCGGCGTAGGCGGCCGCGGTGTCGACGGTGATGCCGCCGCTGCACTCCAGGAGCGGGCGGCGGCGGCCGAGCTGGGCGGCCCAGGCGTCGGCTGCCTCGACGGCGGCGCGGGCCTCGTCGGGGGCCATGTTGTCGAGGAGGACGGCGTCGGCGCCCGCGTCGAGCGCCTGGTGGAGCTGGTCGAGGTCCGTGGCCTCGACGTGGACGAGCTTGCCGGGCCAGGCGGCGTGGGCGGCGGTGACCGCCTCCCGGATCCCGAGGAGGGCGAGGTGGTTGTCCTTGAGCATCACCCACTCCGAGAGGTTCCCGCGGTGGTTGACGGCCCCGCCCGCCCGCACCGCGGCCTTCTCGAGGGCGCGGAGCCCCGGTGTGGTCTTGCGGGTGTCCCAGATCCGGGCCGGACCGCCCTCGGCGGCGGCGTCGGCGAAGCGACGCGTGAGCGTGGCGATCCCCGAGAGGTGGCAGAGGAAGTTCAAGGCGGTGCGCTCGCCGGTGAGCACCGACGCCATGGGCCCGGCCACCGTGCCGATGGTCGCGCCGGCGGCGATCCGGTCGCCGTCCGCCGCCGCCCAGGTGACGCTGACGGCGGGGTCGAGCTGCGCGAACGTCTCGGTGGCACAGGCGGTGCCGGCCAGGACACCGTCCTGGCGGGGGACGAACCAGGCGGTCGTGGTGGCCTCCGACGGCAGCAGCGCCGAGGTCACGTCCCCGAGCGGAGCCAGGTCCTCGGCGAGTGCTCGCGAGACGGCGTCGACGACGGCGAAGCGAGGAGGATCGAGCGCGGACATGGCGGGGAGCCTGCCACGGAGGAGGGCCACCGAGTGCCGGCGGGGGGTGTGGGGGGCGGAGGCTCCCGCCGGAGCCCCCCACAGGGGCGGAGGGCGGCTCCGCCGCCCCGGAGCCGACGAGCCCTCAGCGCGAGCCGAAGGCGAGCCCGACAGAGCTCGGCGGCGAACCTCCGGTTTGCTGCCGACGGCGTCAGCCGAACCCGCGGTTGTCCTGCTTGAGGGCGGTGTCGATGGCGAGGCTGGACGCCACGACGAGGCTCCGCAGGGGCTCCTCGAGCGGCCGGTGGACCTGGACGACGAAGTTGTCGGCCGTGGTGAACACCGTCTTCGCCAGTCCCTCCCAGGTCTTCGTGATCCGGGCGACCTCGGTGCCGGCGGCGTCCTGGACGTTGAAGTTCCAGGCCCGCCAGTTCTCGGCGTTCACGGACCCGTGGACCTGCCCGCCGGCCTCGAGGTTGAAGCGGATCTTGCCGATGGCGTTCTGCTGGGTGATCTGACCGAGCTCGTTGCCGAGCCCGTCCTGCACGATGACCCTCGACTTCAGCACCTTGGCCGGGCGGGTCAGCGCGAGGAGGACGTTGCCGGCCATGTCGACGACCTGGAGCTTGTGGGTGAAGAACTGGTCGTAGCTGCCGAGGACCCGGATGACCTTCTTGGCCATCGACTGCCCGACCTGGCGCACCGCCCCGATCTGGTTGGCGTGCTGGTCGAAGATGGCGTACTCGTTGTTGACCTCGATGAGCTTGGCCTTCTGGTTCACGACCAGGATCGGCTCGGTGAAGATCGTGCCGCCGCCGCCTCCGGTGGCGACCACCCCGGCCCGGGCCACGTCGCCGGCGACCTTCTCGGCCGCCCGCTGGGTGGTGGGGATGTGCGTCCCCTGCGTGGGCGGGTCGACGGACTGCCGCCCGTGGTCCGAGACGTGCTCGGTCCACTGCGCGCCGTCCCAGTACCGCAGCTCGTGGCGCCCGAGCGGGTCGGGGTACCAGCTGGCCGGGGTGGACGATCCGCCGCTCTCGCTCATGGCTGGCGAGGCTAGTGGTCCACCGGGGGCGCTCAGCCGCCGATGACGAAGCGCACGGCGAACGAGTCGGACTGCGTGGGGTGGTCGGTTCGGCTGTGGGCGCCCCGGCTCTCCTCACGGGCGGTGGCTGCCGCGCAGAGCGCTCGACCGGTGGTGAGCAGGTTGCGGAGCTCCCAGGCCGCCGGGTCGGTCCCGACGGGGTCGTGGGCGCAGGCCCTGGCCGCCTCCTCGAGGCTCGCGCCGCTGCGCAGGACGCCCGCATGGACGGTCATGGTGTGCTGCAGCTCCGCTCGGCCCGGGGGCTCGCCGTCCCCGGGGGCGGGGAGCTCGAGCGCTCGACCGGGGATCTCCCCGCCGCCGAGCAGGCTGCGCATGGCACCCGTCGCCTCGGGCCCGTCGACGCCCCGCTCGATCGACTCGACGACTCGGGGGCCGAAGACCATGCCGTCGAGCAGCGAGTTCGACGCGAGGCGGTTGGCGCCCATGACGCCGTTGCAGGCGACCTCGCCGGCCACCCAGAGCCCGGGTAGGGAGGTGGCCCCGTTGAGGTCGGCCAGCACGCCCCCGCAGCTGTAGTGGGCGGCTGGGGCGACCGGGAGCCAGTCGCGAGCCGGGTCCAGGCCGACGGCCGCCAGCTCGGCGGCGATGGTGGGGAAACGCTCGGCGAAGTGCTCGAGCTCGGTGGCGTCGAGCCACAGGTGCTCCACGTCGAGCTCCAGCATCCGATGGGTGATGGCCTGGCTGACCTTGTCCCTGGGGAGCAGCTCGTCGACGAACCGGTCACCCCTGGCGTCGCGCAGCAGGGCGCCGTGGCCGCGCAGCGCCTCGGACAGCAGCGGGCGCGGCATGGCCGGGTGGTGGAGGGCGGTGGGGTGGAACTGCTCGAACTCGACGTCGGCGACGGCCACGCCGGCCCGCAGCGCCATGGCGATGCCGTCCCCGGTGGCCTCCGCCGGGTTGGTGGTCACCGCGAAGAGCTGCCCGTAGCCCCCGGTGGCCAGCAGGACGTTGGCGGCCCGCACCTCCAGCCTCTCCCCCGTCTCGCCGGCGGCCACGACCCCGCGGCAGCGACCCCCCTCGACGACCAGGTCCAGCGCGAAGGTCCGCTCGTAGATGGCCCGGCCGGACTCGCGCACGGCGTCGACGAGGGTCCGCTCGATCTCGGCGCCCGTGGCCGCCCCGCCGGCGTGGACGATGCGCGGCAGCGAGTGCCCGCCCTCGCGGGCCAGCTGGAGCTGCCCGTCGGGGTCGCGGTCGAAGGCGGCGCCGAGAGCGATGAGCTCGTGGACCCGTGCCGGTCCCTCATCGACGAGGACGCGGACGGCGTCGACGTCGCAGAGCCCGGCGCCCGCGGCGAGGGTGTCGGCCAGGTGCAGGTCGGTCGAGTCGGGGTCGCCGCCCAGCACGGCGGCCACCCCGCCCTGGGCCCACCGCGTGGTGGCTTGCTGCAGCTCGGCCTTCGACAGCACCCCAACCGACAGGTCGTGGAGCTCGGCCGCCCGCACCGCCGCCGACAGCCCGGCCACCCCCGATCCCACGACGAGCAGGTCAAGCTCCGGCACGAGGAGACGGTCTACTCGGTGCACCGCTCCACGCTCCCCTCCGTTGTCGGAGGGCGCTGAGCGGCACGGCTACTCGACGTCGACGTAGCGGTGGGGGGCCGGGCCCTGGTTCTCGGTGGCGATGAGCTCGGCGGTGAGGGCGTCGACCTCGCGGTTGGAGCGGTCGACGTGGACGATGGTGGGCTCGTAGCCCTCGAGCTCGGCCTGCTCGTAGTCGGCGTAGGAGATGATGATCACCCGGTCCCCGGGGGAGACCAGTCGGGCGGCGGCGCCGTTCAGGCAGATGTCCCCGGAGCCACGGGCGCCCTCGATGACGTAGGTCTCGAGCCGGGCGCCGTTGTCCACGTCGACCACCGCGACCTGCTCGTACTCGAGGAGGTCGGCCGCGTCCATGAGGTCGCGGTCGACGGTGATGGAGCCGACGTAGTGGAGGTTGGCGTCGGTCACCGTGGCGCGGTGGATCTTCGACTTCATCATGCGGCGGCGCATTCGGGCGTCTCCTTGGTGGTGGGTGCCGCCAGCGCGGTCACCCCCTGATGGTTCGGCACCAGTGTGCCCGGGTCAGGGTCCGAGGACCAACCCGAGGTTGTCGATGAGGCGGGCCTTGCCGAACCGGGCGGCGACGAGCAGCCTCAGCGTGCCGGCGAGGGGCCGGGGCACCTCGAAGGTGTCGGCGTCGACGACCGCGGCGTAGTCGAGCTCGGCCCGCGGCTCGGCCGCCAGCACGGCCTCCATGGCGGCGACCACGACGTCGGGATCCCGCTCGCCGGCCTCGATGGCGGCCTGCCCGGCCAGGAGCGAGCGGTGCACGGCGGGCGCCGCGGCCCGCTCCTCGGGGGTGAGGTAGGTGTTCCGGCTCGACATGGCGAGGCCGTCGGGCTCGCGCACGGTCGGGCACCCGACCACCACCACCGGCATGGAGAGGTCCAAGGCCATCTGCCGCACCACGGCCAGCTGCTGGAAGTCCTTCTCCCCGAAGTAGGCCCGGCACGGCCCGACGATGCTGAAGAGCTTGGCCACCACCGTGGCGACCCCGTCGAAGTGGGTGGGACGGGTGCGACCCTCGTAGCCCTGGGACACTCCACCGACGGAGACCGTGGTGCGGACCGGCTCGGGGTACATCTCCGCGGTTGTGGGCACGAACAGCACGTCGACGCCGTGGCCCTCGGCGAGGGCGGTGTCGCCGGCGAGGTCCCGGGGGTAGCTGTCGAGGTCCTCGTGCGGAGCGAACTGGAGCGGGTTCACGAAGATGGAGGCCACGACCACGTCCGTCTCACGGCGAGCGGCGTCCATGAGGCTGGCGTGGCCGTCGTGCAGGTAGCCCATCGTCGGCACGAAGCCCACGGTGCGGCCGGCGGCGCGGTGCCCGCCGAGCTCGGCGCGCAGCTCGCCGATCGAGGCGATCGTGGTCATCGGCACAGCTTGGCCGCCTCCTCGGCGAGGGCGCGGTAGGCGTCCCGCTCCTCCTCGGGCAGCGCGGCCAGGTGGCGGGCCACGGTGGCGGTGTCCCCGCGACGGACGGGGCCGGTGAGGGCAGCCGCGGGGCCGAGGGCGGCCACGTCGCCGAGGCTGCCCTGGGCGAGGTCGAGGTAGGCGGCCAGCGGGGCCCCGACCCCGGCCGCGAGCCGCTCGACCTGCCCCATGAGGGCGACGAGGTGGTTGGCGGCCACGACGGCGGCGGCGTGGTACCTCACCCAGTCGGCTTCGGCGATCCGGACGGTCCGGCCGTGCAGCTCGGCGACGACCTGCTCGATGAGCGGGTCTCCGTCCTGGGCCAGGCCGAACCACGCGCCGACGAGGCGCTCGGCGCCCCGTTCCGGGTCCGGGAGGGCGACGAGGGGGTGGAGCACGCCTCGGCGGGGGTGGCCCGCCAGCGGGGCGAGGCCGAGCGACCCCGACAGGTGGGCGACCACCGCTCGCTCGTTCGGGAGCACGGCGGCGGCCACCGCCTCCACGGCGGCGTCGGGGGTGGCCAGGACGAGGAGATCGACCTCCTCGGCGGCGCCGGTGAGGTCGGCGTCGTGGTGCCACACCTCGACGGGCCAGTGGGAGCGGCGCAGCGCCGTCGCCAGGGACCCCCCGGCCCGCCCCTCCCCCACGATCCTCACCCGGATCATGGGAGGTCCTCCAGCTGCCCCAGGCGCTCGACGACACCCGTCGCGGCCGCGAGATCGGCTCCGGACACGAGGTCGGGCGCGAGGTCGGCCAAGGGCGCCAGCACGAAGCGCCGCTCTCGCATCCTGGGGTGCGGCACGACGAGGTCATGGTCGGCCACCTGCTCGCCGTCGACCCAGAGGACGTCGACGTCCAGCGTGCGCGGCCCCCATCGCTCCTCCCGGACCCGCCCGGCAGCGCCTTCCAGCCGTCGGCCCTCGGCCAGCAGCCCCCGGGCGTCGAGCGCGGTGTCGAGCTCCACCACGAGGTTCAGGTAGGCGCCCTGCTCCGGGCCGCCCACCGGCTCGGTCTCGTAGACGGGGGACACCGCGACCACGTCGGCCAGCGCCGCGACCGCGCGACGGAGGTGCCCGGCCCGGTCGCCGAGGTTCGACCCCATGCCGAGGAAGGCTCGGGTCATGGCTGGCGGCGGGTCAGGCGCACCCCCGAGGTGTCGAGGTGCTGGGCCACCGGGGGGCGGAGCTTGCGGACCGCCACCACCGCCTCGGTGATGCGGACGTCCTGGTCGAGGACGGTGGCCGCCACCGCTTCCGCGAGGGCCTCGAGGAGCCCGTAGCGCGACCGGCTCACGGTGTCGTCCACGGCCTCGCACAGGGCGCCGTAGTCCACCGTGTCGGCGAGGTCGTCGCTGGCGCCCGCGGCCGCGAGGTCCACGACGACGTCGAGGTCGAGCTCGAGCGGCTGGGCGGTGGTGCGCTCGTGCGGGAGGACGCCGACGACCGCCGCCAGCCGCAGGCCGCGCAGCTCGATCCGGTCGTCGGCGGCCACGTCAGTGCGGGACGGTGGCGGCCAACGTGACGAGATCCCGCCCGAGCGGGCCCATCTGCCGGCCGAGGAGCCGCTCGACGATCGAGGTGGCCTGGGGTGCGTGGGGCACGACGCCCGACCACATCAGGTAGCCGCCCATGAGCCCAGCCACGCGGTCGGAGAGCTCGTCCTGGTGGACGAGCACCTTGCCATCGCCGGCCAGCAGCGTGACGAGCTCGTGGTAGAGGCGGTCAGCGATCTCGTGGGGGTCGTCGTGGGGGCCGAAGGGCAGGTGCAGCCACGACACGCCGAGCTCGTCGTAGTTGTGGAGGTTGTGGGGCGAGGGGATGAGCGTGACCACCTTGGTGAACCCCTGCTCGCGGATCCAGATGATCTCCTCCTGCCGGCGGACCCGGCGGTGGTTGGCGCCGTACCCACCCGGCCGCTCGCACACGGCGAGCTTGTCCTTCAGGATCCACGCGAAGTTGCGGGGCTGGATGCCCTGGGCCCACTTGCCCTTCATCGCCACAGGTGCTGCTCCCTCTCGATGATGGCCGTCATGCGGCCTCGGCGGTGGTCTGCGCCTCGATGAGCTCGGCGGCGAGCACGGTGGCGGCGACGTCGTGGGCCCGGATCATGCGGGCCCCGCAGGCCATGGCCCAGACGGCGGTGGCCACCGAGCCCTCGAGGCGGTCGTGGACTGGCGTGGGCTCGGCGAGGCCGTCGGCCCGGGCGGCCAGCTCCCCGAGGAACCGCTTGCGGCTGGTGCCGACGAGCACGGGGTGGCCGGTGGCGACCAGCTCGTCGAGGTGGGCGAGGAGCGCCAGGTTGTGCGCGGTGGTCTTGCCGAACCCGATGCCCGGGTCGATCCACACCTCGGGGACGCCGGCTTCGAGCGCCGCGCCGGCCCGGGCCACGAGGTGGTCCCGCACCTCGCCCACGACGTCGTGGTAGCGAGGGTCGCGCTGCATGGTGGCCGGCTCGCCCTGGGCGTGCATGGCGGCCCACGCCACGCCGAGCTCCGCCGCGACGTGGCCCAGGCTGGCGCTCACGTCGTTGATCAGCTGGGCTCCGGCCGCCACCGCGGCCCGGGCCACCTCGCCCTTGCGGGTGTCGATCGACACCGCGAGCCCGTCCGCGGCGAGGGCCTCCACGACCGGGAGCACCCGCCTCAGCTCCTCGGCCAGCGGCACCGGCTGGGCGCCGGGGCGGGTGGACTCGCCGCCGACGTCCACCCAGTCCGCCCCCTCGCCGGCGAGGGCCCGGCCGTGCTCGATCGCGGCGGTGGGGTCGTCGAAGCGCCCCCCGTCAGAGAACGAGTCGGGGGTGACGTTCACGATGCCCATCACCAGTGGCCGCACGGTCCACGAGTGTAGGAGGTGGACCCCGCCGTCGTTCGAGGCCTCACGGTACCCTTCAGCCCCTTCCGATCCCCTTCGGACCTCGGCTGGGTCGGCGGCCGGCGAGCCGGGCCGCTCAGCTGCGCCCGGTGATGAGGCGCATCGCCTCTTCCCGGGTGGAGATGTTCTGGCGGAAGAGGCCCCGCACGGCCGAGGTGACCGTGGTCGAACCGGACTTCTGGATCCCGCGCATCGACATGCAGAGGTGCTCGGCCTCGATGACGACCATCACCCCGCGCGGTTCGAGGGTGCTCTCCATGGCGTCGGCGATCTGGACGGTGAGCTGCTCCTGGACCTGCGGGCGGCGGCTGTAGCCGTCCACCAGGCGGGCGATCTTCGACAGCCCCGTGATCCGGCCGTCCTTGCCGGGGATGTAGGCCACGTGCGCCCTCCCGATGAACGGGATGAGGTGGTGCTCGCAGAGCGAGTAGAGCGGGATGTCCCGCACCATGACCATCTCGTCGTGGCTCGACTCGAAGGTGACCGTGAGGTGGTCGGCCGGGTCCTCGTGGAGGCCCGAGCAGATCTCGGCGTACATGCGGGCCACCCGGTCAGGGGTGTCCTGCAGACCGTCGCGGTCCGGGTCCTCCCCGATGGCGTCGAGGATCTCGCGGACCGCCTTCGAGATGCGCTCGAGGTCCATCGGCCCGTCGATCGGCGGGCGCTGCCGCGGCGCCCCCATCAGGTGCCGGAGGGCCGAGGAGACGGGGAGACCCGGCGCTGCCACCAGCGACGGGGACGCTGCGGTGCGGCCGCCGGTGCGGTGGCTGCCTCGGCCTCGGCCACCGCCACGGGGGCGGAGCCGACGAGCTCGGGCGGGACGGGCGACGGCTCGGCGACGGGCTCAGGGGCGGGGATGCCGGTGCCCTTGTCCAGCGGGCCGAAGATCTCGGCCAGGTCGGCGTCCTCGAGCGTCTCCTTCTCCACCAGCCGCTCCGCGATGAGGTCGAGCGTGGCGCGGTGGGCGGTGAGGATGGCCCGGGCCCGGTCGTGGGCGTGGTCGATGAGCCGCCGGACCTCCGCGTCGACCGCGCTGGCCACCTCGGCCGAGTAGTCGGCCTCATGGCCCTGCTCGCGGCCGAGGAACACCTCGCCTCGGGGCTTGCCGAGCTGCTGGGGGCCGAGCCGGTCGCTCATGCCGTACTGGGTGACCATGCCGCGAGCGATGTCGGTGCAGCGCTCGATGTCGTCGGAGGCGCCGGTGGTGATCTCGTCGAACACGAGCTCCTCCGCCGTGCGACCGCCGAGCAGCATGGCCATCGAGTCCTCCAGCTCGCTGCGGGTGCGGAGGTACTTGTCCTCGGTGGGGAGGGCGAGGGTCCAGCCGAGCGCCCGGCCGCGAGCGACGATCGACACCTTGTGGATCGGGTCGGTGCCCTCGAGCACGTGGCCCACGAGCGTGTGGCCGCCCTCGTGGTAGGCGATGCGGAGCTTCTCGGCCTCGCTCATGATGCGGTTCTTGCGCTCCGGGCCGGCGAGCACGCGGTCGATGGCGGCCTCGAGCTCGGCGTGGCCGATGAGCTGCAGGCCGCGCCGGGCGGCGAGCAGGGCCGCCTCGTTCATGAGGTTGGCGAGGTCGGCGCCGGTGAAGCCGGGGGTGCGCCGGGCCAGGACGTCGAGGCGGACGTTCGGCTCCAGCGGCTTGCCCTTCGCGTGGACCTCGAGGATGGCCTTGCGCCCTTCGAGATCGGGCCGGTCGACGACGATCTGGCGATCGAAGCGGCCGGGCCGCAGGAGGGCCGGGTCGAGGATGTCGGGCCGGTTGGAGGCGGCGATCAGGATCACGCCGGTGCGGGCGTCGAAGCCGTCCATCTCCACGAGCATCTGGTTGAGGGTCTGCTCGCGCTCGTCGTGCCCGCCGCCGAGGCCAGCCCCCCGGTGGCGGCCGACGGCGTCGATCTCGTCGACGAAGATGATCGACGGGGCAGCCACCTTGGCCTGCTCGAACAGGTCGCGGACCCGGCTGGCCCCGACGCCGACGAACATCTCCACGAAGTCGGAGCCGGAGATGGAGAAGAACGGCACGCCGGCCTCGCCGGCCACGGCCCGGGCCAGGAGGGTCTTGCCGGTGCCCGGGGGCCCGTAGAGGAGCACGCCCTTCGGGATCTTGGCCCCGATGGCCTGGAACCGAGCCGGGCTCTGCAGGAACTCCTTGATCTCCTGGAGCTCTTCCACGGCCTCGTCGCAGCCGGCCACGTCGGCGAAGGTGACCTTCGGCTCGTCCTTCGACACCTGCTTGGCCTTCGCCTTGCCGAACTGCATGACCCGGCTGCCGCCGCCCTGCATCGAGTTCATGACGAAGAGGAACACGCCGATCAGGAGCACGAACGGCAGGAGGTTGATGAGCAGCGTCGCCCACAGCGACTGCTCCTGCTGGTCCACCTCGACGTCGATGGCGGGCTCCGCCTCGCCCAGCTCGGTGGCCAGCTCGTCGGCGAACTCCTGCGGGTACGAGACCTCGTACTCCATGTCGTTGCGGAGCTCGCCGGTGATCTTGTTCGACCGGTCCTTGATCGTGGCCGTGGCCACCTCGCCCTCGGCGACGTGGTCGCGGAACTCGCTGAGCGTGAGCTCAGTCGGCTCATCACCGCCCCGCAGCCACTGGGAGGCGACGAAGAGGGCGACGGCGCCCAGGAGCACGTAGACGATGGCGTTGCGGGAGGGGCGCTTCACTGCCGAGCAGGCTACCGGCGGCCCCTGGCGCGCGGCACTTCGCGGTCAGGTCGGGACGTTGGTCCCGACGAGCCCCTCAGGCCTCGGGATCCCCTTCGAACACGCAGACGTAGGGCAGGTTCCGGTACTTCTCGGCGAAGTCGAGGCCGTAGCCGATCACGAACTTCGGGGGGATCCGGAACCCGACGTAGCGCAGGTCGTCGTCGGTCTTCTGGAGCCCCTCGCGGACGAGGAGGGCGCAGACCTCGAGGCTGTTGGCGCCCCGGGCGGCGAGCGTGCGCCGCAGGTAGGAGAGGGTGAGCCCCGAGTCCACGATGTCCTCGACGATGATGACGTCGCGCCCGGTCAGGTCGATGTCAAGGTCCTTGACGATGCGCACCACCCCGGAGGTGCGGGTGGCGTTGCCGTAGGACGAGACCGCCATGAAGTCGATCTCGAGGGGCAGCGCGATGTGCCGGGCCAGGTCGGTCATGAACATCATGGCGCCCTTCAGGACCCCGATGAGCAGAGGCGCCCGGCCGGCGTAGTCGCGGGTGATCTCGGCTCCCATCTCGGCCACCCGGGCTTGGAGCGCGTCGGCTGCGACCACCACCTCACCCAGGTCGGGGCTGTCGATGAGGTGGCGATGGTCGGGGGCCATGCGGGCAACGTAGCCGTGACCTGCGCCGGCGAGCACAGGCGGCAGCCGAGCCGGACCGACCGGGCTCGACGCGGCACCTCTTCGGGCGCACGCCGGCGGAAGATCCCTCGATCCCGGGGAGACCCGGCCGGGAGCAGGCGGGACGCCTAGCCGAGGTGCAGGCGGCCGGCGCTCCTCCGGACCGAGCGCCCGCCCCCGACGTCGGTGGCCACCGCCTCGCCTCGGGCCACGGCCAGCACGCGGGCGACGGTGGCGGCATCGGGCGGGTGCTGCTCCGGGCCGCTGCGCAGCCACCGGCGGACGGCCCGGCGGGCCAGCGGCAGGGGCGCCACCGCCAAAGCACCGGCGTCGGTCGGGTCGAGCGCCTCGGCGAGGGCGTCGAGCAGCAGGGCGTCGTCGCGCAGCAGATCGGCCTGGCGGGCCAGGACCGGTGCCACGGCTCGCTGGGCCACCTCGTCGAGGAGGGGCAGCACCTCGGACCGGACCCGGTTGCGTCGGTGCCGTGGATCGTGGTTGGTCGGATCGACCACGGGCGACAGCCCGATCGCCTCGCAGAGCGAGGCGGTCTCGTGCCGGCGGAGGGCACGGAGGGGGCGGCGGGTGGGGTCGAAGCCGGCGAGGCCGTCGAGCCCGGAACCGCGGAGGAGGTTGAGCAGCACCGTCTCGGCCTGGTCGTCGGCGGTGTGGCCGGTCAGGACCGCCGGGGGCAGGGCCGCGTAGCGGGCGGCCCGCGCTCGCGCCTCGAGGTTCGGCCCCGGCGGCAACTCCACCGCCACGGCCCGGAACCCGGCGCCGAGGCGCTCGGCCGCCGCGGCGACGACCGCCGCCTCGTCCGCGGAGCCCGCCCGCAGCCCGTGGTCCACGTGGACGGCGGTCGCGGCGCACCCCGCCGCGACGGCCAGCACCAGGAGGGCGAGCGAGTCGGCGCCCCCAGACACGGCGAGGGCGGTCGGGGTGCCGGGAGCCGGGAAGGGGCATCGGCGGACGAGCTGCTCCACGAGGGGGTGGTGGAGCGGGTCGGGAGCCAGGCGTCAGTCCTCGAGCAGGTGGGCCAGCTCGCCGGTCCGCAGCCGACGGAGGAGGTTCGACGCGTCGTGCTCCTCGAGCTTGCGGCCGATGCGGCGCAGGCTGGCGTAGATGTTCGAGCGGCTCATGCCGAGCTGCTGGGCGGCCTCGCTCACCGAGGACGTGGACTGGAGGGCCTGGAGCAGGGCCCGCTGGCTGGGCGACAGCTCCACGGCGACGACCTTGGCCGGAGGGGGCCCGGCCGCAGGCGCCGGGCGGGGGCGCTCCAGGCGGCTGAGGCGGGGGCGGGGCCCTGACGGCTCGGTGGCGCTCCCACCCCGCTCCATGCGGGCCAACCGGCTGAGCGAGGTCTGCTGGACCTGCTTGCGCTGGACGGGCTCGGGCCCCCCGCGAAGCACCTCGTCGATCGCCTGGACCATGGCGTCGGGCGTGACCGGCTTCGGGAGGTACCGGATGGCTCCCTCGATGCCGCCCCGCACCTGGTGCTGGTCGTCGCTGAGCGCCGTGAGCATCACGACCGGGATCGTTCGCACCGTCGGGTCGGCGTCGGCCTTCAGCTGCTCGAGGACCCCCCACCCGTCGAGCTTCGGCATCATGACGTCGAGGAGGACGACGTCGGGGTGGTGGGCCCGGGCCAGCTCGAGCGCCTGCTGGCCGTCCGCGGCCTGGATCACGTCGTAGCCGGACAGCTCCAGGTTGACCTGGGCGAAGTAGACGATGTCGGGCTCGTCGTCGACCACCAGGACCGTCGTCATCCGCGGCGACGTTACCTGGGGACGGGCCCTCGACCGTGGTCGGCCGGGGGTCCGGCCGGGCTCAGCCGACCAGCTCTTCGGAGAGCCGCACCCGGTCGAGCCACTCCTCAGGGGCGCGGATCTCGGCCAGGGTGGGCAACCAGCTGGCCCCCCGCCACACCGGCTCCAGCGCCTCGGGGCCCCCGCCGAGCCGCTCGACCTCCTCGATGAAGCGCTCCCCCTGCGCGTACTGGTTCATCTTCGCCTCCAGCCCGATCAGGCGCTGGAGGAGCTTGGCGGCCGGGCTGGCGCTGGCCCGCCGCTCGCGCAGGACCCGAGCGAAGCGCTCGGCGCTCGGCACCCGGCCGGCGCCGGCGCGGTCCATCGTGATGTCGCCGTGGCCCTCCAGCAGGCTCATCAGGCCCCCGACCTTGTCGAGCACGGCCCGCTGCTCCGGGGTGGCGAGGAGGGTGACGAGGCCGCCGTCCTCCAAGGGCTTGCGGCCGGAGCGGAGGTCCCCCAGGACCCGTCCGAGGGCGTCGAGGAAGCGCTTGGGATCCGGGTCCACCGAGTCCAGGGTCTGGTGGACGAGCCCCAGGTAGTGCTCGCGCAGCCACGGGACACCGGTGAACTGCGCGCGGTGGGTCACCTCGTGCAGGGCCAGCCAGAGGCGGAACTCCTTGGGCGGGAAGGCGAAGCGCTTCTCGAGGGCCAGGATGTTCGGGCCGACGTAGTAGACGACGTCCTGGTCGGCGTGCCCGTCCGCCTCAGGGTCCTCGAGGACGAGCATGTCGTACTGGCCCAGCACGCGCGTCGACATCCAGCCGAGGAGCATCCCCACCTCGGCGCCGCCCACCTTCCGGGTGAGCCCGCCGGCCCGGCTGTCGCCCAGCTTCTCGCCCAGCTTGTCGGTGATCGGGTGGAGCAGCCGCTGGAACGACGCCACGTTGGCCCGCACCCAGTCGGCGCGGTCGGTCACGCGCGCCCGGGCCGGGCCGGCCAGCGAGCGCAGCCCGGTGGCCTCGGCGACGAGCTCCTCGGCCTCGGCCGTGGCCTCCTCGAAGTCGGCCTGCAGCGAGTCCGCGAGGTACGAGCGGGAGAAGGCGTCCTGCCCCGAGGCCCGGACCGCGACCCGCTCGGCGAGCTGCCAGTCGACGGGGCCCCGGCTCACCCCGCTACTCGTCCCGCCCGTACTTGGGGGCCTGCGTCTTGCGCAGGAAGGAAGCCACCATGAGGACGGTCGCCGGGATCACGGCGAGGAGGACGAGGATCACGGCGATCCAGTAGTGCCAGATGACGGCGGCGAGCATGGGCCGATCGTAGCGACCCTCCCCTGCCCGACCGAATCGCCCCCGGCCGGGACCGCCCGACCGCTCAGTGGGGCTCGTGCTGGATCGCGTCCTCGATGCGGGACAGCAGCGAGGGCGGCGCGGTGTCTCGGCACCGCTGCTGGACCGTCCGGCGCAGCTCGGCGTAGAAGTCGTACGGCTCGGCGCACGGCGAGCACTGCTCGAGGTGGTGCGCGATCTGCTCGCGCTTGTCGTCGTCGAGCTCCCCCGAGAGCAGGTGGTAGATCGCGTGGAGCGCGTCCTCGCACTGGGGCTTGAGCGGCGGGGTGACGTCGGCCATGGGTCAGGTGGCGTGGTCCGGTTGCGGCTCGGTGAGCCGGCGGGACACGGCGAACTCGTACAACAGCTTCTCGAGCGCCTTTCTTCCCCGGTGCAGCCGGCTCATCACAGTGCCGATCGGGATGTCGAGGATCTCGGCGATCTCCTTGTAGGAGAACCCCTCCACGTCGGCCAGGAGGACGGCCATCCGGTAGGTCTCGGGGAGCTCCTCGATCGCGGTCTTCACCTCGGCCTCGGTGAAGAGGTCCATGAGCTCGTCCTCGGCCGACCGGCTGGCACGGGCCGCCTCGAGGCCGCCGATCCGGTTGTAGAGGAAGAGGTCCTCCACGTCGTCGAGGTCCGTCTCGTCCGGCCGCCGCTGCTTCGCGCGGTAGCTGTTGATGTAGGTGTTGGTGAGGATCCGGTAGAGCCACGCCTTGAGGTTGGTGCCCTCTTCGAAGCCAGCGAAGCCCCGGTACGCCTTGAGGTAGGTCTCCTGGACGAGGTCCTCGGCGTCGGCGGGGTTGCGGGTCATCCGGAGCGCGGCCGAGTAGAGGGAGCTGGTGTGCTCCATCGCGAGCTCGGCGAAGCGCGCCTGGTCGGCCATCGCCCGAACCTACCCGCCGCACCTGTCGGGCAGCCCGTCCGGGGGCGTCCCGTGGACGCGGTCAGCGCTCGCGACGAGGGCGGCGGCGCCCCGGCCGGAGCGCCGCCGGGGGCTCCGAGCGGGCCCGGGGGCTCCGGCGCAGCGCGTGGAACACCAGCTGCTGTGCGACGTGGTCGGGGTCGAAGGGCTTGGTGAGGTACAGGTCCGCACCGAGGCGGGTGCCGCGCAGGATGTCGCTCGGGCGGGTCTTGGCGGTGAGCATCACGACGGCCATCTCACGGCCGTGCGGCGTGCGGCGGAGCTCGGCCAGCACCTCGAAGCCGTCCATCACCGGCATCATCACGTCGAGCACGACGCCGTGGGGTCGCTCCGCCTTGGCGAGGGCGAGGGCCTGGGCGCCGTCCTCGGCCTCGATGACCTCCCAGCCGTCCAGCTCGAGCACGGTCCGAAGCAGGCCGCGGATGGGCGCCTCGTCGTCCACGACGAGCGCCCTCAGCCCCTCCCCCGGTCGGTCGGCCACGGATCGACAATGTAGGCCCAGCGAGGAGGAGACCTGACCGGGCCGAGGCCGCGCACCCCGGGGGCTGCGCCCGCCTCCCTAGAGTCCGGCCATGGCGACGGCCTCCCCCTCCCGCCCGCGGGACCGCCGGATGCTCGGCCCCGCCGTCGCCGTGGTCGTCGCCCTCGGGGTGGCCGGCGCCTGCACCGGGTCGGACGGTTCGGGCCCCTCGGGGCCGACCCTCGAGGACGGGGACCTCCGCGACCCCTCGGGCCTGACCGCCGATGAGCTCAAGGACGTCGACACCTGCCGCCAGCTCCACGACACCGTCCTGACCTGGCTCGACGCCGCCGCCGCTCGGGCCCGGGACCTCCAGGGCGACGGCGACGCCCTCGACGTGATGGTCGACTCCTTGATGGAGCCGGACGGCCCGCTACCCGGGCTGGAGGCGTTGGAGGGCCTCTTCCCGGCCGCCCCCTACGCCGGGATCGCCGGGCCGGAGGCGGCCCGGCGCTACGAGGAGCTCGGCTGCGAGCCTGCCGACGAGCTGCGCCGCATCCTCGACTGGTTCGGGCTCCCCGAGGACACGCCGATCACGACGGACGAGGGGGGACCTCTCGCCGAGGCCCTGACGACACGGCTCGACGATCTCGGCGCGGGCGGGTTCGTGGCGGTGGGCCTCGGCCGGCGCCTGGTCGAGGGCGTGGCCCTCCCGGGCAGCCCCCTGATGGAGGCCCTGGCCGACGTGGCCCGGGCCCAGGAGGCGCACCGGGCCGCCACCGGCGCCTACGCGGGGGACCTGTCGGCGCTGGTGCCGTACCTGGACGACCCGACGCTCGCCGACGGGATCGACCCCGACCGTCCGGTGGTCGTCATCACCGCCGCCGACGCCGACGCCTACTGCGTCCATGGCGCCGACGGCCCCTCGGCGGTGGTGGAGAGCCACGACGGGATCCCCCGGAGCCGGGTGCCCGGCACCCCGTCGTGCCCGAACACCTTCCCCGACCTCGACGAAGGCTGAGGCCCGCCGACGACCGAGGGATGTGGAGCCGGAGAGGGGAATCGAACCCCTGACCCTTTCATTACGAGTGAAATGCTCTGCCGACTGAGCTACTCCGGCGCTGGGCTCGAAAGCATAGCGATCGAGCCCGGAGCCTCCGAATGCTCGATCGACCCCCCGACGGTCCGTCCAGGAGCCGGATCCGCGGGTTCTCGCGGTCAGGCCGGGAGGGAGGGGAGGTGGGCGAAGAGGGACTGGAGGAGGAGGGTCTCGTTGGGGAACCGCTCGAGCGCGAGAGCGGCCTGGTCGAGGCGGTGGAGGGCCTCGACCAGCTCGGCCGGGTGAGCGGCAGCGGGGAGGGCGTCGCGGTAGGCGGCGGCCAGGGTGGCGAGGGCGAGCCGCAGCTCGGTGGTGCGGTGGCGGCGGACCTCGCGCTTGTGGCGGTCCTCGAGGTCCTTCCTGCCGCTGCCCCTCTGCCCGTACTGCTCGATCCGGGCCTGCAGCGCCTCCACCTCGAGCGCATGGCGGGCGTCGATGACCGACTGGGCATCGTCGATGAGCGCCTTGACCTCGGCCGCCAGGACGGCGGCCCGGGCCCCGGTGCCGTCGAGGCGCCTCGGCATCTCCTGCAGGGCCCGGACCCGCAGGGCGAACCGCTCGTCGGTGGCGAGCAGCCGGGCCCGGTCGAGGTCCCCGGCGGCGGCCGCCGCGATCGCCTGGGCCTGGTCCGGCGCCACCCCTTCGGCCACGAGCCGCTCAGCCACCAGCGCGGTGGGGACCGGGCCGAGGTCGATCCGGACCGCCCGCGACGCGATGGTCACCAGCTCCGGCGGGACGTCCTCGGCGAGGATCACGAAGAACGTGGAGGCGGGTGGCTCCTCCACGTACTTGAGGAGGATGGCCCCGAACCTGTCGATGAGGTGGAAGTCCTCGAGCACGAGGACCTTGCGACCCCCCTCGGCCGGGCTGAGCACGGCCTGGCGGACGATCTCGCGGGCGGTGTCGACGTCCATGCGCCCCTGGGCGGTGGAGGGCTCGACCACGCGCAGGTCGGGGTGAGCCTCGACCAGGGCCAGGTCCACGTGGCGAGCGCGGTCCGCCCCCTCGCTGCCGGCGGAGAGCAGGAGCGCGGCGAAGGCCCGGGCGGCCGCCCGCTTGCCGGACCCGGCGGGGCCGACCAGCAGGTAGGCGTGGACCGGGTTGACCGCCGCCGCCCTCAGGTGGGCGACGGCCTCGTCCTGGCCGATCACGTCCGCGAAGACGTCGCGCTCGGTCGGGACGGCCAGGTCGCTCACCCCGGGATCATCGCGCGCCGGCGACCGGCGCTCGCCGGGGCCCTGCGCCGCGGTCAGGTGAGGTCGGGGAACCGCATCGAGACGATCCGCCAGATCTGCTCGGCCACCTCGTCCTCGGTGCCGGTGCCGTCGACGACCACCCAGCGGTCCGGGTCGGCGATGGCCTGCTGGAGGAACCCCTCGTGGACCCGACGGTGGAAGGCGGTGCCGGCCGCCTCCATCCGGTCGCGGGCCCCGCCCGTGCGCCGCTCCGCCTCCGAGCCCGGCACCTGGAGGAGGATCACGAGGTCGGGCCACAGCCCCTCGGTCGCCCACTCGGACAAGGAGGCCACCTCCGCCGGTGAGAGCTGGCGGCCGTAGCCCTGGTAGGCGACCGACGACCCGAGGTACCGGTCGGTGACCACGGGCCGGCCGAGCTCGAGAGCGGGGCGCACGAGCGCCTGCACGTGCTGGGCCCGATCGGCGGCCATGAGGAGCGCCTCCGCCCGGGCCGTGATGTCGAGGTCGGCGGCGTCGAGGAGGATGCGGCGGATGGCGGCCCCGAGCGGGGTGTCGCCGGGCTCGTGGGTGAGCAGTGCGCCGATCCGGCGGGCCAGCCGGGCCGCCTGGGTGGACTTCCCGGTGCCCTCACCGCCCTCGAACGCGATGAGGCGACCGGTCACGTGGACCCCCCGGGCGGGGGGCGGTCGTCGGCCTCGGCCGGTGGCTTGGGCCGGCGGGGCTCCGCGGGGTGGTCATGGCTGTGCTTCACGTCGGTCAGGGGCCGGGTCAGCTCGGACATCAGCTCCTGGAGGCGCTCGGAGTCGCCGGTCTCGGTCGGCCCCGCCTCACCGGCCCGGAGCGACCGCACGGCCAGCACGCCGGCGCCGATGATGATCGCACCCGCCAGCCAGAGGGTGAGCCGGACCCCGGGGATGAACAGGTTGGCGCCGAGGAACGACAGGTTCCGGTCGAACAGCCGGTCGCTCAGCCGGTCCAGCAGGTCGGACAGGAGCGGGCCGACCGCGAACGCGATGAGCACGCACAGCCGGACGAGCGTGTAGAGCGAGCTGAAGATCCGGCCCCGCATCTCGTCGTCCACGCTCTCGTGGAGGAGCGTGAAGCCCAGCACGTAGACGCTCCCGGCGCAGACGCCGAGGATCGTCACGAAGAGCGCCGCGAGGCCGAAGCTCGACATCGACGCCGCGGTGACGAGCGAGACCCCGGCCACCATAACCGAGCCAGCGAAGATGCGCGCCTTGGGGAGCCGGCGCTGGAACACCGAGAGGAGCACCACGCCGAGCGCGACCCCGACGCCCAAGAAGAAGATGAAGAGGCCGAAGCCGGCCGCGCCGGCGTCGAGGATCCTCGTGGTGAAGACGGGGCCGAGGGGTACGAGCATGCCGCCGCCGATGAGCCCGGTGGCCAGGCCCACGTTGACCGCCCGCACCACCGGGTTGATGAAGATGAACTGCCAGCCCTCCTTCAGCTCGTGGAAGGCCTGCCCGAAGTCGATGCGCCGACCGTCGCGGCTCTTGAGCCGCTCCCGGGCGGGGATGTCCAGGCGCCAGATCATGGCGGCCGAGATGAGGAACGTCGCCGCGTTCACGTAGAACGCCACCCCCTCCCGGTTGGTCTCGAGGGCGTCGAGGGCGTCGATCCCGCCGAGCCAGCCCGACACGCCGGCCAGCAGCGAGAAGAGGCCGGCGGCCAGCGGCATCGTCCCGTAGGCGGCCACGAGGGAGAGGGAGTTCGCGGTGGTCAGGTGATCGGCGGGCACGAGGTTGGGGACCGACGCCTCCTTGGCCGGGGTCCACAGCAGGGTGAAGGTCTCCAGCACGAGGGACGCCACGACGAGGCCGAGGACGCTGTCCACGAACGGCAGCAGGACGAGCACCCCCGCCCGTCCGATGTTGCAGTAGACCATCACCTTCTTGCGGTCGAAGCGGTCGGCCACCACGCCCGACGCCGCCCCGAGGAAGAACCCGGGAACGATGCGGGCGGACATGACGAGCCCGACGGACGCCTCGGGCCGTTCCCCGATCCTCGACGCCAGCGCCGCGATGGCGAGGAAGCCGAGCCAGTCCCCGATCGACGAGAGCACCTGGGTGACCCAGAGGCGGAAGAACTGGTCGGAGCCGAACAGCCGCCTGCGCAGGCCGAGGCGCTCAGCCGAGGTGCCGGCGTCGGCGCCGACGAGGGGGTCGGGCTCGGGGCCCGCTGTGACGGGAGGCGTCGGTCCGGGCTCCGACATCGGATCCAACCTAGGGGCCGACCGGGGGGTGGCCGGCGATCACGCGTCGTCGGCGGAGCTCGTCGGAGCCTCGGGCGTCGGCGTCGCTGCCCCGCCGCCGCGAGCGGCGCCGTCGGCGGCGGCCTCCTCGGCCGCCTTCCGGGCCGTCTTCTTGGCCGGGGCCTTCCTGGCCGAGGCCTTCTTGGCCGGGGCCTTCCTGGCTGGGGCCTTCTTGGCGGCCGCCTTCTTGGCCGGGGCCTTCTTGCGCCCGCCCTTCTTCGCCGGCCCCGCCTTTCGCCGCATCTGCAGCAGCTCGGCGGCCCGCTCGATGGTGATGCCCTCCACTGTGTCGCCCTTGCGGAGCGATGCGTTCGTCTCCCCGTCGGTGACGTACGGCCCGAACCGACCGTCCTTCACCACCACCGGCTTCTCGGAGACAGGGTCGTTGCCCAGCTCCCTCAGCGGCGGCGCGGGAGCAGCGGCGCGCCGACCGAACCTCTTCGGCTCCGCCAGCACCTTCACCGCCTCGTCGAGGCTGACGGTCAGGAGCTTCTCCTCGCTGTCGAGGCTGCGGGTCTCGTCCTTCCACTTCACGTACGGGCCGTACCGGCCGTTCGCGGCGACGATCTCGCCCCCCTCGGGGTGCTTGCCGACGACCCGGGGCAGCGACAGGAGCTGCAGGGCCTCCTCCAGGGTGAGGGTGGAGAGGGTCATCGTCTGGAACAGCGACGACATCTTCGGCTTCGTGTCGGGCGGAAGCGTGTCCGCGTCGCCCAGCTGCACGTACGGACCGAAGCGGCCCTGCTTGGCGTAGACCGGCAGACCGGTCTCGGGATCCGTACCGATCGGCTCGCCGCCCTTCGGGGCCGACAGCAGCTCGACCGCCTTGTCGACGGTGAGCTCGTCGAGGGGCAGGTCCTCGGGGACCGACGCCGTGTCCTCGCCGCGCTTGACGTACGGCCCGTAGCGGCCGTTGCGGACCACGATCGGCTCGCCGTGCTCGTCGACCCCCAGCGGGATCGTGTTGATGGCCTCGGCGTCGGCCTCCTCGAGGGCCCTCGCCTTCAGCTCGACCAGCCCGGGCTCGCCGTTGCCGAACCAGAACCTGCGGAGCCAGGGCACCCGCTGCTGGCGGCCGCCGGCGATCTCGTCGAGGTCGTCCTCCATGCGGGCCGTGAACTCGTAGTCCACGAGGTGGCTGAAGTGCTGCTCGAGCAGGGCCACGACGGCGAAGGCGTCCGTGGTGGGCACGAGCGCCTGGCCCTTCTTCCACACGTAGCCGCGGTCCTGGATGGTCTGCATGATCGAGGCGTAGGTGGAGGGGCGGCCGATGCCCAGCTCCTCGAGCCGCTTCACGAGGGTGGCCTCGGTGTAGCGGGGCGGGGGCTGGGTGGTGTGGCCCTCGGCGTCGATGCCGGGGGCGGGCAGGGCCTGGCCCTCGGTGAGCTCGGGCAGCTTGGCCGTCTCGTCGCCGCTGTCGCTGGCGTCGTCGTCGCCCCCGTAGCCGTAGGCGGCCTGCCACCCGGGGAAGGTGATCGTCCGACCGGAGGCCGTCCACTCGGTCTCGGTGCCGTCGACGGTGCTGGCCCTGATGCGGGCCGTCACGGTGTGGCCCCGGGCGTCGGGCATCTGAGAGGCGAGGGTCCGCTGCCAGATCAGCTCGTAGAGGCGGAGCTGGTCGCCCCGCAGCTCGCCTCGCAGCTGGTCGGGGCTGCGCCAGGTGTCGCCGGCGGGACGGATGGCCTCGTGCGCCTCCTGCGCGTTCTTGGCCTTCTTGGCGTAGGTGCGGGGGCCGTCGGTGAGGTAGTCGCGGCCGAACTGGTGCTCGATGACCTGACGGGCCGCCTGGATCGCGGTGTCCGACAGCGTGGTGCTGTCGGTCCGCATGTAGGTGATGTAGCCCTCCTCGTAGAGGCCCTGGGCGAGGCTCATCACCTGGCGGGCGCTCATCCGGAGGCGGCTGCCGCCCACCTGCTGGAGGGTGGAGGTGATGAACGGTGGCTTGGGCCGGGAGGTGTAGGGCTTGGTCTCGACGCCGGCCACGGTGAACGGCTGGCCCTCGAGGCGGGCCTTCAGGCCCAGCGCCGCGGTCTCGTCGAGGACGGCCACGTCCTCTCGCTTGGTGCGCCCCTGGCTGTCGAAGTCGCGGCTGCCCGCCACCCGGCGCCCGTCGAGGGTGGCCAGCGCGGCGGTGAACCCGGGCTCGGTGGGGAACGCGGCCGACAGGTCCCAGTAGGACGCGGCCACGAAGGCCATCCGCTCCCGCTCGCGCTCCACGATGAGCCGAACGCTGGGCGACTGGACCCGGCCGGCCGACAGCCCCTGGCGGATCTTGCGCCAGCAGACCTCTGAGACCGGGTAGCCGTAGAGCCGGTCCACGATCCGTCGGCTCTCCTGGGCGTCGACGAGCCCGCTGTCGACGTCGCGGCTGTTCTCGATGGCGTGCTCGATGGCCGCCGGGGTGATCTCGTGGAACACCAGGCGCCGCACGGGCACCTTCGGCTGCAGCACCTCGAGCAGGTGCCAGGAGATGGCCTCGCCCTCGCGGTCCTCATCGGTGGCGAGCAGGAGCTCGTCCACCCCCCTCAGCGCCTTCTTGAGGCGGCTGATGGTGTCCTTCTTGCTGGCGTGGACCTCGTACTCCACGGCGAAGTCGTGCTCGGTGTCGACGTTGAGGCCCTTGGCGGGCAGGTCACGGATGTGCCCCATCGAGGAGTCCACGACGTAGTCCGGGCCGAGGAACCCGCCGATGGTGCGGGCCTTGGCCGGGGACTCCACGATCACGAGGTACTTGGGCATACGGCGCAACATTGATGTGCCGCCCCGGTCGGTTGTCAAACGCTTGCCGCGGCTTCCCCTACGGGGAAGAACCCCTGCCGTCGAGCCGTTGGATCGGTACATGGAGCTCTCCGACGCCCTCGCCTTCGCCCGCTCGAACCGTCAGGGCGTGCTGGTCACGCAGAAGCGCGACGGCCGCCCGCAGCTCTCGAACGTGATGTACGCGGTCGACGACGAGGGCGTCGTGCGCGTGTCGATCACCGCCGATCGGGCCAAGTACCAGAACCTTCGGCGCGACCCCAGAGCATCGCTCCACGTCACCCAGGACGACTTCTGGGCCTACGTGGTGCTGGAGGGCGACGTCGACCTGTCGGAGGTGGCATCGGCGCCCGACGACGCCACCGTCGACGAGCTCGTCGAGCTGTACCGCTCGCTCAGCGGAGAGCACCCCGACTGGGGCGACTACCGCGCCGCCATGGCCCGTGACCGGCGCCTCGTCGTCCGCCTGCGCCCCACCCACGTCTACGGGATGCTGCCCCGCACCTGACCCGCCCGACCCCGGCCCCGCTGGGGGCAGGAAGCGCCCGATCGGGGCTCATCTGGTGCCCCAGGCCCGGTGCACACCTCTGGCACGGACCCGCATCGCCCCACGGGGGCGACTGGTGTCCAGGCCCGGGCGCGACGGTGCCCCCGCCGAGACGTGGGCACCGGACACCGCTGGTCGGTGGATCAGACCTGGATGAGGATGGCGTCGCCCTGGCCGCCCCCGCCGCAGAGGGCAGCTGCCCCGAGACCGCCGCCGCGGCGCTTCAGCTCGTTGACGAGCGTGAAGGCGATGCGGGTGCCGGACATGCCGAGGGGATGGCCGACGGCGATGGCGCCGCCGTTCACGTTGACGATCTCGTCGGTGATGCCGAGGTCCTGCATCGAGGCCAGGCCCACGGCCGCGAAGGCCTCGTTGAGCTCGAACAGGTCGACGTCGGACACCTGCTTGCCGAGGCGGTCGAGGGCCTGCTTGATGGCCCGCGCCGGCTGGGTGAGGAGGGAGGCGTCGGGACCGGCCACCTGGCCGTAGCCCACGATCTCGCCGAGGGGCTCGGTGCCGAGCCGCTCAGCGGCCGCCTTGGAGGCGACGACGACCGCAGCGCCGCCGTCGGAGATCTGGGAGGCGTTGCCGGCGGTGATGTTGCCGGACTTGTCGAAGGCGGGGCGCAACGAGGCCAGCGACTCGGCAGTGGTCTCGCCCCGCACGCCCTCGTCCGTGTCGAACACGATCGGGTCGCCCTTGCGCTGGGGGATCTCGACCTTGACGATCTCGTTGTCGAAGAGGCCGTCCTTGGCCGCCCGAGCGGCCCGCTGGTGGGACTTGGCGGCCAGGTCGTCCTGGGGCTCTCGGGCCAGGCCGGCCGAAGCGGCGTACTTCTCGGTGCCGGCGCCCATGGCGCAGGCGTCGAAGGCGCAGAACAGGCCGTCGTACATCATCGAGTCGACGACGCTCTGGTCCCCGATGCGGTAGCCCTGGCGGGCGCCCGGGAGCAGGTAGGGGGCCTGGGTCATGGACTCCATGCCGCCGGCCACCACGATGTCGGCATCGCCGGCCTGGATCATCTGGTCGGCGAGGTAGATGGCATTGATGCCCGAGAGGCACACCTTGTTCACGGTGGTGGCCGGGACGTTCATGGGGATCCCGCCCGCCACGGCCGCCTGGCGGGCCGTGATCTGGCCGGCACCGGCGCCGAGCACGTGGCCCATGAAGACGTAGTCGACCTGCTCGCCGGACAGGCCGGCCCGCACGAGGGCCTCCTTGATGGCGAGACCGCCGAGGTCGGCGGCGGAGAAGCCCGCCAGCGCCCCGGAGAGCTTGCCGATCGGCGTGCGAGCGCCGGCCAGGATGACGGATCCAGCCATGGAGCGTTCCCCCAAGAGTCGTGGTTGTGGTCGTCCAAGCGTAGGCACCGCTCCCGCAGGCCAGCCAGCCCGGCGCTGAGGGCCGACGACGGTCGGCTCGATCAGGAGGCGCTGCCCAGCGCGCCCGAGCGGGGCCGCGCCTCGTCGACCGCCTGGGCGACCGCAGAGGCCACGATCTCGTCGATGCGGTCGGCGAGCGAACCCCGGGGCAGGACCGTCGCGCCGGGCGCGACCACCCGACCGGGCCCTGCGTCGGTGAGGTCCAGCACGGCCGCCGCGGCGCGGGCCTCGGAGAGGACCACGGCCGCCTTCGCCTCGGCCGCCTCCAGCAGGCGGCGAGCCTTCGCCACGAGGAGGTCGGCCTCCCGCTCCCTCGACCGGGCCCGTCGCTCCGCCTCGGCCACGATGCTCGCGGCCGCCGCCTCGGCTTCGTCCAGCAGCTGGCGGGCGGCTCGGAAGGCGCTGACCTCGACCGGAGCGGTGGGCGGAGCCCCCGCCGGCCCCGCGTCGGGCCCCGCCTCGACGGCCTGCCCCTGCTGCGCCTCACCCATCGCGCCCCTCCTGACCGTTCGGTCGACGCGGATGGTACCGGCTGGTCCCCGGGTCGGCCCGGCCGCTACAGTGGTCATCCCTGCGCCGGGCCAACGACGTCCCACCGCAGAGCTCTGGACCTGCTCCACCCGATCCACCGCTCCACGGCAAGGACGACCGAATGCTCAAGCTGCCCGCTCCTCGCGGCGCCCTGCCCGGCGTGCCCGCTCGGCAAGGCCTCTACGACCCCGCCTTCGAGCACGACGCGTGCGGCGTCGCCTTCGTGGTCGACATGCACGGCCGCCGCAGCCACCGCATGGTGCAGCTCGGCCTGCAGTCGCTGTGCAACCTGGACCACCGCGGCGCCACCAACGCCGAGCCCAACGTGGGCGACGGCGCCGGGATCCTCATCCAGGTCCCCGACGCCTTCCTCCGGGAGGTGACCGGCTTCGACCTCCCACCGACCGGCGAGTACGCCACGGGCATCGGCTTCCTCCCCCGCTCACCGGAGGGCGTGGCGGCAGCCAAGGACGGCATCGACAAGATCGCGGCCGCCGAGGGCCTCCGCGTCCTCGGGTGGCGGTCGGTCCCGGTCGACGACTCGATGATCGGCCAGCAGGCCAAGGACGCCGAGCCCACCTTCGAGCAGGTGTTCCTGGCCGCCGCCGAGGGGCAGCCCGCCCTGTCGGGCATCGAGCTGGACCGCAGGTGCTTCGTCGTCCGCAAGCGCATCGAGCACGAGATCGACCACGCCGGCGAGCGGGTCTACTTCCCGAGCCTGTCGGCCCGGACCCTCGTCTACAAGGGCATGCTCATCAGCCACCAGGTGGGCGAGTTCTTCCTCGACCTGGGCGACGAGCGGGTCGAGTCCTGCCTCGCCCTCGTCCACTCCCGGTTCTCCACCAACACGTTCCCGTCGTGGCCGCTGGCCCACCCGTACCGGCTCGTCGCCCACAACGGCGAGATCAACACGGTCATGGGCAACGAGAACTGGATGCGGGCCCGAGAGGCGCTCCTCCAGAGCGACCTCATCGAGGGCCTGGAGCGGGCGTACCCGATCTGCACGCCCGGCGGATCCGACACCGCCCGGTTCGACGAGGCGCTCGAGCTGCTGCACCTCGGCGGGTACTCGCTGCCCCACGCCGTGCTCATGATGATCCCCGAGGCGTGGGAGAACCGCGAGTCGATGCCGGACTGGAAGCGGGACTTCTACCGCTTCCACGCCAGCCTCATGGAGGCGTGGGACGGTCCGGCGTCGATCGCCTTCACCGACGGCACCGTCATCGGCGCCGTCCTCGACCGCAACGGCCTGCGCCCCTCCCGGTACTGGGTCACCGAGGACGGGCTCGTGGTCATGGCGTCGGAGGTGGGCGTGCTGCCCATCGACGTGTCGACCGTCGTCCAGAAGGGACGGCTCCAGCCGGGGCGGATGTTCCTCGTGGACACCACCCAGGGCCGCATCGTGGACGACGAGGAGATCAAGCAGGCACTGGCCTCCCAGAAGCCCTACGGCGAGTGGCTCCATGCCGGGCTCGTGCGGCTCGACGACCTCCCGCCGAGGGACTTCCTCACCCCGCAGCACGCGTCGGTGGTGAAGCACCAGCGGGTGTTCGGCTACACCACCGAGGAGCTGAAGATCCTGATCGGGCCGATGGCCCGCACCGGTGCCGAACCCATCGGCTCCATGGGCACCGACACCCCGGTGGCGGTCCTCTCCGAGCGCTCTCGGCTGCTGTTCGACTACTTCCAGCAGCTCTTCGCCCAGGTGACCAACCCGCCGCTCGACGCCATCCGCGAGGAGCTCGTCACCTCGATGGGCTCCACGCTCGGACCCGAGGGCAACCTGCTCTCGCCCGGGCCGGCGTCGTGCCGTCAGGTGGTGCTGCCGTACCCGATCCTCACCAACGCCGAGCTGGCCAAGCTCCTCTACATCAACGACGACGGCGACAAGCCGGGCTTCAAGCCCTTCGCCATCGACGGCCTGTACCCGGTGGCGGAGGGCGGAGAGGGGCTGCGCCGGGCCCTGGAGGACGTGCGGGCCAGGGTCAGCGCCGCCATCGCCGACGGCGCCAAGATCATCATCCTCTCGGACCGCTACTCGAACGAGGAGCTCGCCCCGATCCCGTCGCTGCTCCTCGTCTCGGCCGTCCACCACCACCTGATCCGGGAGCAGACCCGCACCCAGGTCGGCCTGGTGGTCGAGTGCGGCGACGCCCGCGAGGTGCACCACATGGCGCTCCTCCTCGGCTACGGCGCGGCGGCCATCAACCCGTACCTGGCCTTCGAGACGGTCGACGACCTGATCGACCACGGCGGCCTGCCCGGCGTCACGAAGGCCCAGGCCCACAAGAACTTCGTCAAGGCCTGCACCAAGGGCGTGCTGAAGATCATGTCGAAGATGGGGATCTCCACCGTGGCGTCCTACACGGGCGCCCAGGTGTTCGAGGCCATCGGGCTCGGCCAGGACCTGGTCGACGAGTACTTCACCGGCACCACCAGCCGCATCGACGGCGTCGGCCTGGACCAGATCGCCGAGGAGGTGGCCATCCGCCACCGCTTCGCCCACCTGCCCCGGCCCGAGGAGGCGGCCCACCGCGACCTGTGGGTGGGCGGCGAGTACCAGTGGCGCCGCGAGGGCGAGCACCACCTCTTCAACCCCGAGACGGTGTTCAAGCTCCAGCACGCCACCCGCACGAAGCGCTACGACATCTTCAAGGAGTACACCTCCAGGGTCGACGACCAGGCCAAGCGCCTCGCCACCCTCCGCGGCCTGTTCGAGCTGCGCACCGGCGAGCGCCCGGCCGTGCCGCTCGAGGAGGTCGAGCCGGTCAGCGAGATCGTCAAGCGGTTCTCCACCGGCGCCATGAGCTACGGCTCGATCTCGGCCGAGGCGCACGAGACCCTCGCCATCGCGATGAACCGCCTCGGTGGGAAGTCGAACACCGGCGAGGGCGGCGAGGACCCGGACCGCCTCTACGACCCGGCCCGGCGCAGCGCCATCAAGCAGGTGGCGTCCGGGCGCTTCGGGGTGACCTCGGAGTACCTCACCAACGCCGACGACATCCAGATCAAGATGGCCCAGGGGGCCAAGCCGGGCGAGGGCGGGCAGCTCCCGGGCGGCAAGGTCTATCCCTGGATCGCCAAGACCCGGCACTCCACCCCGGGTGTGGGCCTCATCTCCCCGCCGCCGCACCACGACATCTACTCGATCGAGGACCTGAAGCAGCTCATCCACGACCTGAAGAACGCCAACCCCGAGGCCCGCATCCACGTGAAGCTGGTCGCCGAGGTGGGCGTGGGCACCGTGGCCGCCGGCGTGTCGAAGGCGAAGGCCGACGTCGTCCTCATCTCCGGCCACGACGGCGGCACCGGCGCCTCGCCGCTCAACTCGCTCAAGCACGCCGGTGCACCGTGGGAGCTGGGCCTGGCCGAGACGCAGCAGACGCTGCTCCTCAACGGCCTGCGGGACCGCATCGTCGTGCAGACCGACGGCCAGATGAAGACCGGCCGCGACGTCGTGATCGCCGCGCTGCTGGGCGCCGAGGAGTTCGGGTTCGCCACCGCACCGCTCGTCGTGTCGGGCTGCATCATGATGCGCGTCTGCCACCTCGACACCTGCCCGGTGGGCGTGGCCACCCAGAACCCCGAGCTGCGAGCCCGCTTCACCGGCCAGCCCGAGTTCGTCGAGACGTTCTTCGAGTACATCGCCGAGGAGGTCCGCGAGCACCTGGCCGCGCTCGGGTTCCGCTCCCTCGAGGAGGCGATCGGCCACGTCGAGGTGCTCGACACCCGAGCCGCCGTCGACCACTGGAAGGCGAGCGGCCTCGACCTCTCCCCCATCCTCCACCGGCCCGAGAGCCCCTTCGAGCAGGACCTGCACTGCACCGGCACCCAGGACCACGGCCTCGACAAGGCGCTCGACCAGCAGCTCATCGCCGAGGCCGCGCCGGCGCTCGAGCGGGGAGAGCGGGTCGAGATCGACCTGCCCATCCGCAACGTGCACCGCACCGTGGGCACCCTGCTCGGCCACGAGGTCACCAAGCGCTACCGCGGGGAGGGCCTGCCCGACGACACGATCCACGTGCACCTGACGGGCTCAGCCGGCCAGAGCTTCGGAGCCTTCGTGCCGAGGGGGATCACCCTCGACCTCGAGGGCGACGCCAACGACTACGTCGGCAAAGGCCTCTCCGGGGGACGGATCGTGGTCCGTCCGCCCGCCGACAGCCACCCGGACTTCGTGCCCGAGGCGAACATCATCGCCGGCAACGTGATGCTCTACGGCGCCACCAGCGGCGAGGCGTACGTGCGGGGCATCGTCGGCGAGCGGTTCTGCGTGCGGAACTCAGGCGCCACCGCGGTGGTGGAGGGCGTCGGCGACCACGGCTGCGAGTACATGACCGGCGGCCGGGCGGTGGTGCTCGGCCCGACCGGGCGGAACTTCGGCGCCGGCATGTCCGGCGGGGTCGCCTTCGTGTACGACCCCGACGACACGTTCTTCCGCCGGCTCAACGCCGAGATGGTCGACCTCGACCCCGTCGAGCCCGACGACGCCGTGTGGCTCCGGGACACGATCCGTGCCCACGTGGAGGCCACCGGCTCCAGCGTCGGCGATCGCATCCTCGACCGCTGGTACGACGAGGTCCGCCGCTTCAAGAAGGTCATGCCGAGGGACTACAAGCGGGTGCTCGAAGCGGCCCGCATCGCGGAGGAATCAGGGATGGACGTGGACGAGGCGATCATGGCGGCGGCTCATGGGTGATGTGAAGGGGTTCCTGAAGCACGATCGGGAGCTGCCTGCTCGGCGGCCGGTGCCGGTGCGGTTGCGGGACTGGAAGGAGGTCTACGAGGACTTCCCGGAGGACCACCTCCAGACGCAGGCATCGCGGTGCATGGACTGCGGCATCCCGTTCTGCAACAACGGCTGCCCGCTGGGCAACCTGATCCCGGACTGGAACGACCTCGTCTACCGGGACCGCTGGCAGGACGCCATCGAGCGGCTCCACGCCACCAACAACTTCCCCGAGTTCACCGGCCGGCTCTGCCCGGCCCCCTGCGAGAGCGCCTGCGTGCTGGGGATCAACCAGCCGCCGGTCACCATCAAGCAGGTCGAGGTCGAGATCATCGACCGGGCCTGGGCGGAGGGGTGGGTCAAGCCGCTCCCGCCGTCGGTGAAGACCGGCAAGAAGGTCGCGGTCGTCGGCTCCGGCCCGGCCGGGCTGGCCGCCGCCCAGCAGCTCACCCGGGCCGGCCACGACGTGGTCGTGTTCGAGCGGGCCGACCGCATCGGGGGCCTGCTGCGCTACGGCATCCCCGAGTTCAAGATGGAGAAGCGGCACCTCGACCGCCGGCTGGCCCAGATGCGGGCCGAGGGCACCGAGTTCCGCACGAACGTCGACGTGGGCGTGGACGTCACCGCCGAGCAGCTGCAGGCGGACTTCGACGCCGTCGTGCTCGCCGGCGGGGCCACCATCTGGCGGGACCTACCCGTCCCCGGGCGCGAGCTGGGCGGCATCCACCAGGCCATGGAGTTCCTGCCCTGGTCGAACCGGGCTCAGGAGGGCGACCTCCCGGTGGAGGACGTGCCGATCCACGCCGGCGGCAAGGACGTCGTCATCATCGGCGGCGGCGACACCGGGGCCGACTGCCTCGGCACCTCGCACCGCCACGGCGCCCGCTCGGTCACCCAGCTCGAGATCATGCCCCGGCCGTCCGACGAGCGGCCCGGCGCCAACCCGTGGCCCACGTACCCGATGGTGTACCGGGTCTCGTCCGCCCACGAGGAGGGCGGTGAGCGGCTCTACTCCATCAACACCCAGGAGTTCCTCGGCGACGACGACGGCAACGTCCGGGCGCTGCTCGTACACGACGTCCAGCTGGTCGACGGGCGGTTCGAGAAGGTCGAGGGCACCGAGCGCGAGATCCCGGCCCAGCTCGTCCTGCTCGCCATGGGCTTCCTCGGCCCCCAGAAGGAGGGCCTCGTCGAGGACCTCGGCGTGGACCTGGACCCCCGCACGAACGTGGCCCGGGGCCAGGACTTCCAGTCCACGGTGCCCGGCGTGTTCGTGGCCGGCGACATGGGCCGGGGCCAGAGCCTCATCGTGTGGGCGATCGCCGAGGGCCGCAGCTGCGCCGCCGAGGTCGACCGCTACCTGATGGGCGACACCGCCCTACCGAGGATCATCGACCCCACCGACCGCCCCCTCACGTAACGACGTCTGTGTGCCCTTCTGCGCCGTAGCGGCCAGAGAACGCACACAGACGTCGTGTCAGTACGGGACGGGGGTGCTGGCCTCGAGGCGGCGCCAGATGTCGTTGCAGTCCTGGCACACCCGCTCCGGCAGGACGCGGGCCTTGATCAGGGCGGCGAAGGTCCAGCATCCGAGGCAGAAGCCGACGAAGGCCTCGAGGGAGGCGGCCACCACCAGCAGGCCGAGCACCACCTGCGCCGGGCCGAAGGCGTCGAAGCCGAAGGTGAGGACGGCCGCGGTGACGGTGAAGCCGGCACCGATGCCCTGCGCGAACCGCTTGGGCGGGCCGGCCACGACCTTCTCCTCGAAGGGGAGCGCAGGCGTGACCACCTTCGTGACGAGCTGGCCCAGCGGGCTGAGCCGAGGGCCCGTGAGCACCCGGGCCACGAACCCGTAGGCGAGCACGAGCGTCATCCAGCGCAGGTCGAGGGCGATGGTGGCCGTGGCCATCAGGACCACACCGGTGGCGACGAGGCGGGCCGACACCTCGTTGACGGTGTCGGGGAAGCCGATGAGCGTGGGGCGTGAGGTCAGGGCCACGGGCACACCTTAATCCAGAGCGAGTTGGTCAGGAATTCGACGCGTGGCGGCACGCTACCTGCCGATCGGCGAAATCCCCCCTCCACGCCCCGCCGTCAGCCCTGCGTCCGCCCGGCCTCGGGCGTCTGCCACCCTTGGGGCATGGCCGATGACGTCTTCCCGGATCGCGACATGAGCCACCGGGACAAGATCGTCTTCATGCTCGAGCGGGAGGGCTGGGCCATCGACACGGTGGGCCCGAGCGGCGACGCCGACGCCCCGATCCCCCGGTACGCCTACACGATCGGCTTCGAGGAGCACTTCGGGTTCCCGGAGCTGGTCGTGTTCGGCCTGGCCCCGGTGGCCTGCCGGGGTCTCTTCGACCTCGTGGCCGGCGCCCTCGCCGGCGGCACCGAGCTGCCCATCGGCCCGCCGTTCGCCGGCCTGCTCGAGGGCGACCAGCCCTGCGCTCTCCTCCCGGTGGACGCCGGCGGCGCCGTCGGGATGTTCCCGAGCCTCGCTGAGCACCACCGGCTGGCCGGGCGGGCCGAGGACGCCTTCTCGATGGTGCAGCTGGCCTGGCCCGACGGCAACGGCCGCCTCCCCTGGGAGCCGGGCTTCGCCGACGAGCTGGCGCCGGTGCAGCTGCTCCTCGGCGAACCGCCCACCTGAGCCCACCCCACGAGCGCACGGGGCGTCGGCTCAGAGCTGGCCGAGGTGGTGGCTCAGGTGGCCGACGAGGTCCGCGGTGAAGCGTCGCTCCGCCCACCGCCAGCCACCGGTGCCGTCGGGAACGAACCGATCGACGTAGCGACCGGCGATGATCGGCTGGAGCGGCAGGTCGGCCGTGGCCTGCAGCACGAGGAACGACGAGCGGGCCAGCACGCTGCCGTCGTCTTCGGGGTCGAGCACGGTGTTGGTGACGAGGTGCTTGGTCCGCGGGGAGCCGTCGTGGCGCTTCGTCGTACGGGCGTAGAAGTCGGCGATCGCCTCGTGGCCGCGGGCGATGACAGTCCCGTCCTCGGCGGCCAGCACGCCGACGGTCCCGAAGAGGGCCCCCACCCCGGCGTGGTCCCCCTGGTCGATCAGGTCGCAGTATGCGCCCAGCAGGTTTCGGATCCGGTCCCCGTCGGTCAGCACCATCGGCTCAGCCTCCCACCGGCTGGGGAGGCGCGCCGCCGGGTCGCGCCGCCCGGGCCTCGCACGCCACCGAGCGGCGCGCTGCGCAGACGTCGTGTCCGGGTCAGGCCAGCGAGGCGTCCATGGTGATGGTGGTGCCGGTGAGCGCCTGGCTGACCGGGCAGCCCTCCTTCGCCGCGGTGGCGGCCGCCTCGAAGTCCTCGGCTGAGATGCCCGGGACGGTGCCGACCACGGTGAGGTGGATGCCGGTGATGCCCTGGCCGGGCTGGAAGGTCACGGCAGCGGACACCTCGAGGCGCTCGGCCGGGGTGTCGGCCTTGGCCAGGCCGTTGGAGAGCGCCATCGAGAAGCACGAGGAGTGGGCAGCCGCGATGAGCTCCTCGGGGCTCGTCTTGCCGTTGGCCTCCTCGGCCCGGGAGGGCCAGGACACGTCGAAGGTGCCGAGGCCCGAGGACTGCAGGGTGACCTGCCCGGAGCCCTCGAAGAGCGTGCCCTGCCAGGTGGTGGTCGCGTTGCGGGTCGTGGCCATCGGTGCCTCCGGGGGTCGGCGTCGGGGTGCGGGTGGACCGTAGCCGCCGGAGCCTCGTCCGGGTTCGCTCGGCGCGGTGACCGATCGGTAGGTTCGCGCCATGCAGGAGTTCCTCGACGCCATCGAGAGCGGCGCCTCCGGTGAGGACATCGCCGCCATCCCGATCCCGGAGAGCTACCGCGCCGCCCACGTGCTGCGCTCCGAGCAGGAGGTGTGGGAGGGGGTCGAGTCAGCCGACAAGGACCCCCGCAAGACCCTCCACGTGGGGGAGGTGCCCACTCCGGAGATCGCGCCCGACGAGGTCTACATCGCCGTCATGGCGTCCTCGATCAACTTCAACACGGTGTGGACCTCGATCTTCGAGCCGGTGTCCACGTTCGCCTTCCTCGACCGCCTCGGGAAGGAGTCGGAGTGGGGGGCCCGCCACAAGCAGGACTTCCACGTCGTGGGCTCCGACGCCTCGGCCGTCGTCCTCCGGGTCGGCTCCGCCGTGCGGAACTGGAAGCCGGGTGACCGCGTCGTCGTCCACTGCAACCACGTCGACGACCAGGACCCCTCGGCCCACAACGACTCGATGCTGGCGTCCAACCAGCGGATCTGGGGCTTCGAGACCAACTACGGCGGCCTCGCCGACCTCTCGATCGTCAAGGCCAACCAGCTGATGCCCAAGCCTGAGCACCTCACCTGGGAGGAGGCGGCGGTCAACGGGCTGTGCGCCTCCACCAGCTACCGGATGCTCGTTGGCGACCACTCGGCCCGCATGAAGCAGGGCGACTCGGTGTTCGTGTGGGGCGCCACCGGCGGCATCGGCGCCTACGCCATCCAGCTCGTCCTGAACGGCGGGGGCATCCCGGTGGGCGTGGTGTCCAACGAGCGCCGGGTGAAGCTGCTCGAGGCCATGGGCTGCGAGAACGTGATCGACCGCGCCGCCGAGGGCTACCGGTTCTGGAAGGACGAGCAGACCCAGGACGAGAGCGAGTGGCGCCGCCTCGGCAAGAAGGTCCGCAGCCTCATCGGCGACGACCCTGACATCGTGTTCGAGCACCCGGGTCGCCAGACGATGGGCGCCTCGGTGTTCATCGCCAAGCGGGGTGGCACGGTCGTCACCTGCGCCGCCACCTCTGGCTACATGATCGAGTACGACAACCGGCACCTCTGGATGAAGCTGAAGAGGATCGTGTCGTCCCACTTCGCTAACTACCAGGAGGCGTGGGACATGAACCGCCTCATCGACCGCGGCGCCATCCAGCCCGTCATGTCCGCGTCCTACGACCTCGAGCAGGTCGGCGAGGCGGCGCTGCTCGTCCACCAGAACAAGGCGGAGGGCAAGCTGGCGGTCCGCTGCCTGGCTCCCGCCGAGGGGCTCGGGGTCACCGACCCCGAGAAGCGGGCTCGCATCGGTGAGGACAAGATCACCCTGTTCCAGCACCACGCCCGAGGCGAGCTCTAGCCCCCGGCCTCCCGCCCCCCGCACAAGGAGACACCCGATGACCTCCGGCATCCTCACCGAGATCGACCACGTCGCCATCGCCGTCAAGGACCTCGAGGCGGCCATCGCCTACTACCGGGAGGCCTTCGGGGCCGAGGTGCACCACCGCGAGGTCGTGGAGAGCGACGGGGTCGAGGAGGCCCTCATCAAGGTGGCCGACTCGTACATCCAGCTCACGGCGGCCACCCGCCCGGACTCTCCGATCGCCAAGTCGATCGAGAAGCGCGGCGAGGGCCTCCACCACATCGGCTACCGGGTGGACGACTGCGCGGCGGCGCTCGAGGCCATGAAGGCGGCCGGCGCCACCCCGATCGACCAGGCCCCCCGCCCGGGGAGCCGCGGCACCACGGTGGCCTTCGTGCACCCGAAGGGCAGCTTCGGCACCCTCATCGAGCTCGTCCAGGAGTGACCCGAACGACGTCTGTGTGTGGTTCTCGGCCGTAGCGGCGCAAGAACGCACACAGACGTTGTTCAGCCGGGGCCGAGGGCGGTGATCCAGGCCGTGGCCACGGCTTCGAGCTGGTCCGGGCGCTCGCCCTCCACCAGCAGCACGAGGCCCTGGTGGCGGAACGCGAGCGCCGAGCGCTCGCCCTCGGCGACGGTGGCCGACACCACGATGCGGTCCACCACCTCGGTGGCGGTGGCCGCCGCCCCCCCGGCGCGGGCCGACACCAGCGGGCCGAGCAGCGGTGCGACGGACTCGGCGGTGGGGTGGGCGGCGAGGTCGAGCGCGAACGACCAGACGACGGTGCGCCGCTCACCCGCCGTCACCCCGTAGCGGCCCTGGACCCCCAGCGCGCCGGCCAGGGCGGGGGGCTCCGGGCCGTCGGGCTCTTCCTCCGGGGGCGGGATCGGGGCGAAGGCCACGGTGGGCACCTCCACGAAGGCCGCCTCGGACGAGAGGCGGGCCATGGGCGTGGCAGGGTCCGTCGAGCCCGTCTCCCCGCGGCGGCGCGCTTCGAGCTGGCGGGTGACGACCGTCCGAGCGTCCGCGCTGGAGCCGGCGAGCACGACCGTGAAGAGATCCCCTTCGGCCCAGCCCATCACGGCTCGGTCCTGGCCGCCGCCCACCAGGACCGGGCGCGCGACGAGCTCCTCCTCCTCGGCCTCGCCGCCTCCGGCCAGCCCCGAGACGAGCCCCTCGTGGAAGGCCGCCAGCGCCGCCTCGTCGAAGACCTCAGCACCGTCCACCGTGATGGCCACCACGTCAGCCAGGCGACGGGCCTCGGGCACGGCGTAGGCGCGCCGGGCGAGCACGGCGACCACCTCGGGGGTGTCGAGGAGCGCCTCGGCGGCCAGCTGCTCGCTGGGCAGCGGCGACCCGTAGGCGAGGTCGGTGCCGACGAGCGCGACGGCGGGGTCGGTGGGAGCCAGTGCCACGCCCCCGGGCACCGTGGGAAGCGCGCCGGGGTTCGGCCCGTCCCGACCCTCGGCCAGCTGGTCCGGGCGTCCTGGCCCGTCGTCCGTGCAGCCGGGCAGCACCAGGCCCACGGCGGCCACGCCCGGCGCCAGCCGCTTGAGGCACACGAGGACGAAGCGGGCAGCCACGGCAGGATCGACGCTACCGGGCGGGCCACCCCGGCCGACTGGCACCAGGTCCCGACCGACGGCGGGCGACGACCGGCCGGGAGAGCCGGTTCGACCGGGTCCATCCGACTCGATGGCGATGGCTCCCCGGGGATGCCATACGCTGCCGACAGCACCCACACCCTGCTCAGCGGGTCGCACGACGGAGGCTGACGCTGTGAAGCACCAACCGCTGGAAGAGCTGCTGGCCGAGCTCCGATCCGCGATCGACGCGAACGAGCGCGGCGAGGCGAACGACGCCGAGCTGGCCCGGCTGGCCGGCCGGGTGGAGGATCGCATCCGTCTCCAGGACGACGACGGCGACCTCGTCGAGGAGCTGCGCGAAGAGGTCACCCGCTTCGAGGTCAGCCACCCGCGGCTGGCCGCCGCCATCGGTCGGGCGGCCGACGCTCTGAGCGCACTCGGGCTCTGACCCGCGAGCGGCCCGGTCCAGGCCGCTCACACCGCCCGGTCAGCGGGTGGAACCTGAGGCCGAGGAGAAGCTCATCGCGGCCTGGGAGCCCATGGTCGATGCGATGAAGCGAGCGCACCCAGCACTCGAGAGCGTGCAGCTCGTGCGCTTCGAGGACGGCACGTGGGCCGAGATCGCGATCTGGGCCGATCGCAGCGCGGCCCAGGAGGCGTGCAGTCTGCAGCCGCTGTCGGAGGTCGAGGAGTTCTTCGGTCACATCGCCGAAGACATCAGCATGGACATCACCACGCTCGTCCGACAGCGCTGAGGCCCTGAGCTCTTGTGAGCGCGGCCGTTCGCAGCAACCACCGTCCCGTTGCGCCACCGTCACGCTAACGACCAGACCGCCGTCGTCTGCGACACACTTCAGGGATGGCGTGGAACGCGGAGCCGTTGAGCATGGGGCACGATCAGCATCGAGGCCATGGTTCCCAACCTCGAGCCGATGCGACTGCATCGCTCTGGTGTCAGGCGCTCTGACATGCAGGTCCACCTCGTGGACGGGACCTACGAGCTGTTCCGGTACCACTACTCCCCCGCCAACAAGGACCCCGAGCGGGGGGCCACGAGAGGGGTCGTCGGCTCCTGCCTCATGCTGCTGGAGCAGGGGGCCACGCACGTCGGGGTGGCCACCGACCACGTCATCGAGTCGTTCCGCAACGACCTCTGGCCCACCTACAAGGACGGCTCGGGCATCGACCCGCAGCTGAAGGCGCAGTTCCCCCTGGTCGAGGACGCGCTGAGGGCCGCCGGGTTCGCCGTCTGGCCGATGGTCGAACAGGAGGCCGACGACGCCCTCGCCGCGGCCGCCGCGGTGGCCGCGGCGCACCCGGAGGTGGATCGGGTGGTGATCTGCACGCCCGACAAGGACCTCGGGCAGTGCGTCGGCGGCAAGGTCTGGCAGTGGGACCGCCGCCAGGACAAGTGGTTCGACGCGGCCGGGGTGCGCGAGCGGCTGGGGGTTTCGCCCGCCTCCGTTCCCGACCTCCTGGCGCTCGTCGGGGACAGCGCCGACGGGTTCCCGGGTCTGCCCGGGTGGGGCGCCAAGTCGGCGGCCTCGGTCCTCGACCGGTGGGGCCACCTCGAGGACATCCCCGAGGATCCGACGACCTGGGACGCCGGGGTCCGGGGTGCCGCCAAGCTCAACGCCGTCCTGCGGGAGCAGTTCGAGCTGGCTCTGCTGTTCCGGCGCATCGCCACCGTCGAGACCGATGCCGACGTGGGTGCCGTGGAGGACTGGCGTTGGACCGGTCCCACGCGCGAGCTCGCCGCGGTGGCCGAGGCCCTGGGCGACCCACGCCTGGCCGAGCGAGCGAACCGGCTGGCCGACCGACCGGGCTGACGCCGGCGTCGTGCGGACGGCGTGCTCGACGGGTCGGCGCGGCCTGCGCCCTACCCTCGAGCCATGGCCCTCGACGACGAGCTCATCAACCGCGTCACCTGGAAGATCCCCAACGCGCTGGCCCTCGTCGGCTCCCGCGCCGGCGACGAGCGCAACGGCATGACCACCAGCTGGATCACGCAGCTGGCCATGGAGCCGGTGCTCATCGGCGTCGGCGTGGACAACAAGGCGGTCACCCGCCGGCTGATCGCAGAGGGTGGCTCGTTCACGGTCAACCTCTGGGACGCCGAGGAGACGAAGGTGTTCGTGAAGTTCTCGAAGCCGGCCGCCTACGACGCCGAGGCCGGCACGCTGAACGGCCGAGCGGTGCGGGACGGCACCACCGGCGCGCCGATCTTCGAGGAGGCCATCGCCTGGCTGGAGTGCGAGGTCCGCCACACCCACGACCTCGGCTCCCACACCCTCTTCGTCGGCGAGGTCGTCGACGCCGCGATCGCCGACGACACGAAGCGGCCGGCCTCGATGGCCGACACCCGCATGAAGTACGGGGGCGTCCGCCGGGGCGGCCACTGACGCGTCGTGGCGGTCAGGCGTTCTTGGGGAGGTCCTTGAAGGCAGCGGTCTTGTCGTTGTTGGCCTCCTTGGGGAGGCCGAGCACGCGCTCGCCGATGATGTTCTTCTGGATCTGGTCGGTGCCGCCGTAGATGGGCGGTGCCTGGGCGAAGAGGGCCATCCCCGTGACCAGCCCGGTGAACGGGTTTCCGGTCGCCCGGTCGAGCTCGGCCTGCTGGGCCGGCTTGTAGGCGTGCAGGGTGCCGAGCGGGCCGAGGATCCTGAGGCCGAGGTCGCGCTGGGTGCGCACGATCTCGCTCATGGCCAGCTTCGAGATGTTCGGCAGGCCCGGCACCTCGTGGCCGATGGCCCGGCCCGCCTTCGCCCGCCAGTTGTTGAAGCGGCCCAGCTCGTTCAGGGTGTGGAGCTTCATCAGGTCCTGGCGGATCGTCGGGTCCTCGACCTTGCCGTTGCCCTTGGCCAGGTCCAGGAGGAGCTTGTAGCCGCCGGCCATGCCTCCGCCCCCGCCGCCGGAGCGACGCCGGGGCTTGCCGTCTGCGGACACGAAGTCGCCGGCCCGCTTGTCGAGGTCCTTGGCCACCGTGCCGGGCGTGGCGGCGCTGGCCGCCGCGTGCCCGCCACCCGAGCCGAGACCGGCCCGCTCGTTCATGAGGGTGGTGTTGGCCACCGCCCAGCCGTTGTTGAGGCCGCCGATCATCCAGGCGTCGGGTACGACGGCCTCCTCCATGAAGACCTCGTTGAAGAGGGCGTGGCCGGTCATCTCGACGAGCGGTCGCACGTCCACCTTGCCCGGCTGGTGCATGTCGATGCCGAAGTAGGTGATGCCCTGGTGCTTGGGCACATCGGGGTCGGTCCGGGCGATCAGCATGCCCATGTCCGCCACCTGGCCGCCGGAGGTCCAGACCTTCTGGCCGGTCACGATCCACTCGTCGCCGTCCTTGACGGCGCGGCACTGCAGGCCGGCGAGGTCGGACCCGGCTCCCGGCTCGCTGAAGAGCTGGCACCACGCCTTCTTCCCGGTGACGATGTCGCGGACCAGCGTGTCGATCTGCTCCTGCGTGCCGTGGGCAGCGATCGTGGGAGCGGCGAGGAGCAGGCCGAGGCCCCCGGGGGCGCCCAGGGCCCCGAACTCGGCGATGGTGCTCTGCACGGCGACCGAGTCGTTGCGGTTCAGGCCCTTGCCGTAGGCGTTGGTGGGGAGGCCGGGGGCGGCCCAGCCGGAGAGGCCGAGGCGCTCCCACCACTCGCCGACGGTGAGGTCGGGGTCCCAGTTCTCCTCCAGCCAGGCCCGCACCTCGTCGACGACGTCGGTGGACGGCTTGGTTGCGGTGTCGGTCATCGCGCTCCCCCTCGGGACGGCCATCGGGCCCGGACGGCACCAGGCAAGCGCGATCTTGACCCAGGGGTCAAGTTGCTCGCGCCCGGCTGGGCGCCACCCTCGGCGGCTCGTAGGGCATCTTGGGGTAGACGGGCGGCCAGGGCGCGTCCGGCAGACCGGCCGAGCGGTCCCGGGCCGCCCACTCGAGCAGCGGGGTGAGGTCCTGCGGGCGCTCGTGCTTGCCCGCCCACGGGTCGCCGCCGGCGGCCACCCTGGCCGGGACGGTGGCGACCGTCAGCTCGTCGGGGACGATGCCGTCGAGCTCCTCCCAGGCCACCGGGGTGGAGACCTGGCCGCCCACGCGCGCTCGGGCGCACCACGCCCCGAACACCGTCTTGTGGGGAGCGTTCTGGTTGTAGTCGACGAACACGCGGGCGCCTCGCTCCTCCTTCCACCACTGCGCGGTGATCGCGTCGGGATGGCGTCGCTCGAGCTCTCGGGCCAGGGCGACCGCGGCGAGCCGGACCTCGTAGGCGTCCCACCGGGGCTCGAGGGCCACGTAGAGGTGCAGGCCCCGAGAGCCCGACGTCTTGATCCAGCCCTCCAGACCCACCTCGGCGAGGAGGTCGCGCACCGCCCAGGCGGCGTCGCGCAGCTGGGGGTAGCCGACCCCGGGCGAGGGGTCGAGGTCGATGCGCAGCTCGTCGGCGAGGCCGAGGTGGGGGAGCCGGTCCGGCCAGACGTGGAAGCCGAGGCACCCCTGGTTCACCGCCCACAGCACGTGCGCCAGGTCGGCGAGGACGAGGGCGTCGCTCGTGGTGCCGTTGGGGGTCGCCACCTCCACCGTGGTCAGCCAGCTGGGGGCCGACGCGGGCACTCGCTTCTGGAAGAAGGACTTCCCCCCGGCCCCGTTCGGGTAGCGCTCCAGCAGCACGGGCCGACCCCGCGCCTCGGCCAGGAACGGTCCGGCGACCGCCTGGTAGTAGTGGACGAGGTCCAGCTTGGTGGTGCCCAGCGCCGGGAAGAACACCTTGTCCGGGTGGGTGATCGACACCGCCACGCCGTCGAGCTCGATCTCGGTGGCCTCCCCCATCGCCGTCCAGTCTGCCCGCTCCGCGAGAGGGTGCGGATGGCCGGATCGGCCCGAGTCCGGGCAGACTTGTCCACCGGCCTGCGCCGGAGCCCACCTCATGGTCCGCCCTCTCCACGACCTCCCACGGTCGCCAGCTCGCCGCCGCGGGCTCGGACGACGCCGGAGCGACGACGTCTTCGCGCCCCTGCGATCCCAAACCCTCGACCTCACGCCGCGCGGGCTCAGCCTCGAGCGCAGCCGCGGGCGGAGCCAGCGGTTCCGGCCCCGACGGCAGATCGACCTCACCATCCTCCTCATCGCGGCGAGCGCGATCGGGCTGGTCGCGTGGCTGGGCTGGTCGTTCTGGAAGTCGACCCGCGTCCACGTCGAGCTGGCCGGACTGGTCTCGGGGACGCCGTTCCAGCCCGAGGCGGCCGCCGAGCTCGGGATCGCGCTAAGCATCCCCAACTCCGACGACCGGTTCCGCGCCTCGGTCAGCCTCGACGGGGTGGAGCTCACCGAGGACCTCGAGTTCACCGGCGACACCCTGGTGGTCGAGCCAGCCGAGCTCGTAGCGGACGAGCTGGTGGAGGGCGCGCTGGACGAGGGCGAGCACCGGCTCCGACTCTCGGTCGGACGGCTTTTCCTGCCCGACTCCACGTTCGAGTGGACCTACGTGGTGGACTCCGTGGCCCCGGTCCTCGAGGTGCCGAGCTCCCTTGACCCGGTGCCGGTCGAGGAGGCGGTGACGGTCTCGGGGACGACCGAGCCCGATGCGGAGCTGTTCCTGAACGGGGAGCCCGTCGAGCACGACGACGGCCGCTTCGCCGTCGACTTCGCGCACCCGCCCACCGGCGAGCTCCGGTTCGAGGCGGTGGACCCGGCCGGCAACCGCACCACCGCCACCTCCGGCGTCCCCGTCTGGTACCCCGACCGGGTGCACGGCGTGCACGTTTCGGCGGCGGCCTGGGGCGACGACAAACTGCGGGCCGGGATCCTCTCGCTCATCGACCGCGGCCTCGTGGACACGGTGCAGCTCGACCTCAAGGACGAGTCCGGCGTGATCGGCTACGACTCCGAGATCGAAGAGGCCCGCCGGATCGGTGCCGTGCGCCCGGAGCTGGACCTCGCCGAGACCGTGGCCGAGCTCAAGGAGCGAGGGGTGCGGGTCATCGGGCGGATCGTGGCGTTCCGAGACCCGATCTACGCGCAGGCCGCCTGGGAGGACGGGCGCCGCGACGCGGTGCTGCAGACCCCCGACGGCGAGATGCTGAGCGCGTACGGCGGGTTCACGAACTACCTCGACGACGAGGTGCGGGCCTACAACCGCGCCATCGCGCTCGAGGCCGTCGACGCCGGCGTGCACGACATCCTGTGGGACTACATGCGCCGTCCGGAGGGGCACCCCAGCACGATGCAGATCCCCGGGCTGGCCGAGGGCGCCACCAGCTCCGAGGCGATCGTGGACTTCCTGGCCGAGACCCACGAGGAGCTGCGGGTCCGCGGGGCGTACCAGGGGGCCTCGGTGTTCGGCATCGCGGCCGCCTCCGGGGAGAGCATCGCCCAGGACATCCCGGCCATGGCCCGGGTGGTCGACTACCTGGCGCCGATGGTGTACCCGTCGCACTGGGGGCCGGGCATGTACGACGTGGAGTCACCGATCCACGAGCCCTACGAGATCACCAAGCGGTCGCTGGCCCACTTCCAGGAGCTCACCGCAGACTCGGGTGTGCGGTACGTCCCGTGGCTGCAGGACTTCAGCCTCCACGGCGTCACCTACGGGGCGGCCGAGGTGAAGGCCCAGATCGATGCCGCCGCCGAGCTCGGCCTGACCGGGTTCCTCCTCTGGGACCCGCTGGTCACCTACACCGCCGACGCCCTCACCCCCCTCCCCCAGGACTAGCTGCCGGCCCGGCCGGCAGCCCCGAGATCCGACCCGAAGATGCGGCTGAGCTCGGCCGGTGCCACCTCCTCGAGCTGGGCGTAGGTGCACGATGCGGGCGTGCGGTCCGGCCGGAACCGGACGAGGCGGGCACCGTGGCGGAACCGGCCCGACTGCACGTGCTCGTAGCGGACCTCGGCCACGAGCTCGACCCGCAGCGGCTCCCACGACAGGTCCTTCTGGGCGTTCCACCGGCTGACGCCACCCGGCATCCTCCCCGCCGCTCGGGCGTGGGCCTGGGCGTCGGCCCACTCCCGCCACGGGTGGCCCGCCAGCGCGCCGTCTCGCAGGGGCGCCAGCTCGTCGACGAGCTCGTGGCGCCGCGCCGCGGTGAAGCTGCTGGCCACGCCCACGTGGTGCAGCACCCCCTCGTCGTCGTGGAGCCCGAGCAGCAGCGAGCCCACCCCCTGGCCGTCCTTGTGCCAGCGGAACCCGGCGACCACGCAGTCCGCCGTGCGCTCGTGCTTCACCTTCCACATCACCCGCTTGTCCTGCTGGTAGGGGGCGTCGAGGGGCTTGGCCATCACGCCGTCGAAGCCGGCCCCCTCGAAGCGCGTGAACCAGTCCTCGGCTACCGCGGGATCCTCGGTGAAGGGCGTGAGGTGGACGTGCGGCCCGCCGGCGCCCAGCTCGGCGACCAGCGTGGCTCGGCGCTCCCGGAACGGTCGGGTGGTGAGGTCTGCCTCGCCGAGCGCCAGGAGGTCGAAGGCCACGAAGCTGGCCGGCGTCTCGGCCGCCAACCGGGCCACCCGTGACGCGGCGGGGTGGAGGCGCTGCTGCAGGGCGTCGAAGTCGAGCCCGTCGTCGGTCACGACCACGATCTCGCCGTCCACCACGCAGCGGGACGGCAGCGTGGCCCGCAGCTGGTCGACCAGCTCGGGGAAGTACCGGGTCAGCGGCCGGTCGTTGCGCGAGCCGAGCTCGACCTCGTCGCCGTCCCGGAAGACGATGCAGCGGAACCCATCCCACTTCGGCTCGAAGCCGAGCCCGGCGTCGTGGGGCACCTCACGGACCGCCTTGGCCAGCATCGGCTTGACCGGGGGCGACAGCGGTAGGCGCACCCGCTCGACCCTACGCCGAGGCCCGGGGCCGGGCGGGAGTGGCCGGCGGCGGAGCCCGAGAACTAGAACGAGTTCTCGTTTTCGAGGGGGATCGTGGACGTCGACGACACCGAGGCAGAGGCAGCGATCCGGGCCGAGGCCCGGGCGTGGCTGCGCACGGTCGCCATGCCCCGGGGCGAGGGCGAGGGGGACTGGCGGGCCTTTCGAGCCAAGACCGACGAAGCCGACCAGGCCCAGCTCGAGATGGCCCGGGCCTGGCAGCGGACGAAGTTCGAGGCCGGCTGGGCGGCGGTGCACTGGCCGGTCGAGCACGGCGGTCGCGGCCTATCCGCGATCGAGGCGGGGGTCTTCGCGGAGGAGGAGTCCCGCTTCGACGTGTCGGCCCGCTTCTTCATGATCGGCATCGACATGGCCGGCCCCACGCTCATGGCGCACGGGACCCCCGAGCAGCAGGCCCGGTTCCTGGAGCCGATGCTGCGGGGCGACGAGGTCTGGTGCCAGCTCTTCAGCGAGCCGGGAGCCGGGTCCGACCTGGCGTCGCTCAGCACCCGCGCCGTCCGTGACGGCGACGAGTGGGTGCTGACCGGCCAGAAGGTGTGGACGTCCTCCGCCCACCTGGCCGACTGGGGCATGTGCCTGGCCCGAACCGACCCCGACGCCCCGAAGCACCGGGGGATCGGCTACTTCCTCGTCGACATGCGAGCGCCGGGGGTGACGGTCCGGCCGCTGCGCCAGATCGACGGGGCCATCCACTTCAACGAGGTGTTCCTCGACGAGGTTCGGGTGCCCGCCGACCGGGTGGTCGGGGACCCCACCGACGGCTGGCGGGTCGCGGCCACCACCTTGACGGCCGAGCGGACCGCCATCGGCGAGGGCGGGCAGACGGGCTGGCGGGACGTCGCCGACCTGGCCGCCCGTCTCGGACGGGCCCACGACCCGGTGGTCCGACAGGAGATCGCCCGCCTCCACTCCCGCCAGGCCATCCAGCGGTGGCTCATGTTCCGAGTCCGCACCGCCGTGTCCCACGGTCGATCGCCGGGACCCGAGGGGGCGGTGCTGAAGCTGGTCAACAGCCACCAGGTCGAGCACGTGGGGGCCACCCTCATGTCGATCCTGGGACCGTCGGGCATGCTCTGGCACGACGACGCCCCCGACGGGGGCTTCTGGCAGGACGTCTTCCTGTTCCAGTGGTCGAGCCGCATCGGCGGGGGCACCGAGGACATCCAGCGCAACATCCTGGCCGAGCGGGTCCTGGGCCTGCCCCGTGAGCCCGACCCGCTGAGGGGCGTGTCCTGGCGGGACCTACCCCGGACCTGATCCGCGCTGGCGAAGGCGGCGGACGTCTGTGTGCGATCTCTGGCCGCTACGGCGTGGAACCGCACACAGACGTCGTTCAGAAGCCGTGATCGGTGCGTCGCTTCGACCGCATGCGGTCTCGAGATCGCTCACAGATCCCGTCACGGGTCCCTGGTGCCCGTTGGGAGGGCCGCGGCCGCCGCAGGTACCTTGGCACCGTGACCGAGCACCCGATGAGCGAGCGCCTGGCCGAGCTGACCAAGCGCAAGGAGCAGGCCCTCCAGGCAGGATCGGAGCGGGCGGTCGAGCGCCAGCACGCCAAGGGCAAGATGCTGGCGCGCGAGCGCATCGAGCACCTGCTCGACCCCGGCTCGTTCCACGAGCTCGACATGCTGGCCCGGCACCGGGCCCACGAGAGCGGGCTCACGGAGCGTCCCTACACCGATGGCGTCGTCACCGGCTGGGGCACCATCGACGGCCGCAAGGTGTTCATCTTCAGCCAGGACTTCACCGTCTTCGGCGGCGCACTGGGCGAGGTCTTCGCCGAGAAGATCCACAAGGTGATGGACCTCGCCGTCAAGGTCGGGGCCCCGCTGATCGGGCTGAACGACGGCGCCGGAGCCCGCATCCAGGAGGGGCCCGTCTCCCTGGCCAGCTACGGCGGGATCTTCTACCGGAACGTGCTGGCGTCGGGCGTGATCCCCCAGATCAGCGTGATCCTCGGGCCCTGCGCCGGCGGCGCGGTGTACTCCCCCGCCATGACCGACTTCATCTTCATGGTGAAGGAGAAGTCGCACATGTTCATCACGGGGCCCGACGTCGTGAAGACGGTGACCGGCGAGGAGGTCACCCTCGAGGAGCTGGGTGGCGCGATGGCCCACGCCTCCAAGTCGGGCGTCGCCACCTTCGTGGGCGCCGACGAGCAGGCCGTCCTGGACGACGTCCGCTACCTCCTCAGCTTCCTGCCGTCGAACAACCTCGAGGAGCCGCCGGCCGTCGCCACCCTGGACGACCCGATGCGCGAGACCCCCGAGCTGCGGGACCTCATGCCGGCCAGCCCCAACATCCCCTACGACATGAAGGCCGTGATCGAGGCGGTGGTGGACGACGGCGACTACGTGGAGTACTTCCCGCACTGGGCCGGCTCGATCACCTGCGGGTTCGCCCGCCTCGACGGCAAGCCCGTCGGCGTCGTCGGCAACCAGCCCATGGTCCTCGCCGGCGTGCTCGACGTGAACTCCTCGGAGAAGGCGGCCCGCTTCGTCCGCACCTGCGACGCCTTCAACATCCCGCTCGTGACCTTGGTCGACGTGCCCGGGTTCCTGCCCGGGGTGGACCAGGAGCACGGCGGCATAATCCGCCATGGGGCCAAGCTGCTCTACGCCTACTGCGAGGCGACCGTCCCCCGCATCCAGGTCATCACCCGGAAGGCCTACGGCGGGGCGTACGTGGTGATGAACTCCAAGTCGATCGGGGCCGACCTCGCGTTCGCCTGGCCGTCGGCCGAGCTGGCCGTGATGGGCCCGCAGGGCGCCGTCGAGATCGTCTTCCGCAAGGAGCTGGCCGCCGCCGAGGACCCGATCGCCAAGCGCGCCGAGCTCGTCGACGAGTACACCGAGAAGTTCTGCAACCCCTACGTGGCCGCGGAGCGAGGCTTCGTCGACGACGTGATCGACCCGGCCGAGACCCGCATCAAGCTGATCGCCGGCCTCGACCTCCTCCGGTCGAAGCGCGAAGAGCTCCCGAAGCGCAAGCACGGCAACGTGCCGCTCTGATCGCCGTCGCCGTGGAGATCACCCCCACCCCCACCGAGGAGGAGGCGGCGGCCATCGTCGCTGCCATCGAGGCGTCGTGGCCCCGAGCGGTCGTGGCCGACGCCCCCGCCCCTCCGCCCCGCTGGCGCTTCGCGGGGCGCTGGTGGACCAAGCCGATCCCGATCCGCCGCGATCGGCCCTGGTAGCCAGCCGCCACCGGTCCGGTTGCGTAGCCTCGGCGACGTGACCGACTTCCCCCCTCCGCCCGGGTCCTCACCGCCGCCCCCTCCGCCGGGCGGGTACCCGCCCCCGCCGCCGCCCGCGTCCTACGGCCCCCCGCCCGGCTACGACACCACCTACGGCACCTCCGCACCGGGAGCGATGCGCTACGCCAGCGTGTGGAAGCGCTTCGGGGCGCTGCTCATCGACGCCTTGATCGTCGCCCTCTTCTGGATCCCCGCCATCGTGGCCATCGCGGCGGGTCCCACCGAGATCGAGGCCTGCTCGGTGGACGACCAGGGCAACATCACCATCGGCGAGGAGCTCAACGCCTTCTGCGAGGTGCCCACCACCGGGACTTGGGTGATGTTCGCGGCGCTCGGGCTCGCCGCCCTGGTGGCCACCGTGCTCTACCACACCCTGCTGATCGGACGGAGCGGGCAGACGGTGGGCAAGAAGGCGGTCGGGGTGCGGGTGGTGGACGCGAGCAACGGCACCGCCATCGGCACCGGGCGGGCGCTCGGCCGCTACCTCTTCCAGATGTTCATCTCGGGGAACCTCTGCGCGCTCGGCTACCTGTGGGCGCTCTGGGACGGGCGCAAGCAGACCTGGCACGACAAGGTGGTGAGTGCCGTCGTGGTCGAGGCGTGACGCTGGGCGACCCCGAGCTCACCACCGTCGCCGACGACGAGGCGGTCGTCCACCACGGCTCCGTCGTCCGCCGCTACGAGGACCTCGAGCCAGACGCCGACCACGAGATCGAGGGCTTCGCGTTTCGCACCCTCCCCCGCCTGGGCGAGCGGCTCGCCACCGTCGCCACGGTGAACGACGTCCACTACGGGGAGGTGGTCTGCGGGCTCATGGCCGGCGACGACAACGGGCCCGTCTTCCGGGTCCCGGCCGGATCCGAGCCCTACCCCGAGTTCATGAACCGGGGGGCGATCCAGGAGATCACCGCGACGGCCCCCGACGCGGTGGTGGTGAAGGGCGACCTCACCTCGGAGGGCACCGAGGAGGAGTACACGGCCTTCCTGCGGGCCTACGAGGGCGCCTTCGGCGAGCGGCTCCTGCACGTGCGCGGCAACCACGACGCCTACGAGCACCAGACCTTCGCCCCGGCCGGCCCGCAGCGCCGCGACGTGCCCGGCCTCACGATCGCGCTGCTCGATACGACGATCCCCGGCAAGCCCTCCGGCGGCCTCGGTGCCGACCAGGTCGAGTGGCTGGAGGACCTCGCCCACGAGGCCGACCGTCCGGTCCTCGTGCTGGGGCACCACCACATCTGGAGCCCGCACTCGGCCGAGCGTCCGGCCAGCTACTTCGGGATCAACCCGGACGACTCGGAGCGGCTCGTCGCCGCGGTCGCCCGCCAACCCCGGATCCTCGGCTACGTGGCCGGGCACACCCACCGCAACCGGGTGCGCCGAATCGACGCCACCGGCGAGCGACCGTGGGCCGAGGTGGCCTGCGTGAAGGACTACCCGGGCACCTGGGCGGAGTACCGCGTGTTCGACGGGGGCGTCCTGCAGGTCCACCGCCGCATCTCCACCCCGGAGGCCCTGGCCTGGACCGAGCAGACCCGCGGCATGTTCGGCGGGCTCTACGGCGAGTACGCGTTCGGCCGGCTCGAGGACCGCTGCTTCGCCATGCCGGCCCGTCCCTGAGTCAGGGCTCGACGAGCGCCACCTCGATGCGGTCCTGCGGCCACTGCCGGGCCGCCGCGAGGGCCCGGTGGGCGGCGGTCAGCATCTCCACCGCGGTGAGCGCCTGGCCCGGGTAGCAGGCGATCCCCGCTCGCATCACCCGGGAGCCGGGCTTCGAGTCGAGCGCCCGCCGGACCCGCTCGACCGCCCACACCGCGCCGTCCTCGGGGGTGTCCTCCAGCAGCAGCCCGTAGGTCCCGTCGTAGAGGCGGGCGCCCACGTCGCTGGCCCGCAGCGTGCCGCGCAGCATGGCCGCTACCACCTTCGGCTCCGACGCCACCACCGGGCCCTTCGGGAGGCCGTCGACGACCTCGAGCACGGCCACCGCCAGCGGTCGCAGCACCCGCCGGCAGGCACCGAGGCGCCAGCTGGTGGTGGCCAGGAAGAAGGGCTCGGCGTAGAGCTGGGTGACCGGGTCGAGCAGCGAAGGGTCGACGGGCAGGTCTCCCACGTCGTCGGCTCCTCGACCGTGCCCTGACATCGGCGGGAGCGTACCGCCGCTCAGATGCGGTGCCGGATGGCGAGGTCGACGACCTCGCCCATGATCTTGGAGAGCTCGAAGTCCTTCGGCGTGTAGACGGCCTCCACGCCCGCCGCGAGCAGCGTCGGCCGGTCCTCCTCGGGGATGATCCCGCCGGCCACGATGGGCGCCGTCACCCCCCGCTCACGGGCCAGGCGCACCACCTCGGGCACGAGCTCGAGGTGGCTGCCGGAGAGGATCGAGAGCCCGATGACGTCGACGTCCTCGTCCAGGGCCACCGAGGCGATCTGCTCGGGCGTGAGCCGGATCCCCTGGTAGATGACCTCCAGGCCGGCGTCGCGAGCCGCCACCGCGATCTGCTCGGCACCGTTGCTGTGCCCGTCGAGACCCGGCTTGGCCACGAGCATCCGCGGCGGCCCGCCGGGGAGCGCCTTGACGCGCTCGGCGAGGGCCCGGAGGCCGTCGCTGCCCCCGCCCACCCCTGAGGCGGCGGCCACCCCGGTGGGGGCCCGGTACTCACCGAAGACCTCCCGCAGGGTGCCGGCCCACTCGCCGGTGGTGCCGCCTGCGTGCGCGAGGGCGATGGTGGCCGGCATCACGTTCTCGTCGGTCTCGGCCACCCGGCGCAGCTCGTCGATGGCCCTCTTCACGGCGTCCTGGTCCCGCTGCGAGCGCCACTCCTCCACCCCGGCGATCGTCTCGGCCTCCACGGCCGGGTCGACCTTGAGGATGGAGCCCTCGCCTTCGAGCGGGGACGGAAGCGCCTCGGTGAAGCGGTTGACCCCCACGACGGTGAGCTCACCGGTCTCGAGCTTGCGCATCCGCTCGGCGTGGCTGGCCACCAGCCGGCCCTTGAGCTCCTCGATGGCCTCGAAGGCGCCGCCCAGCTCGAGGACCTCCTCGAGCTCGGCCCACGCCGCCTCGGCCAGCTCGGTGGTGAGGGCCTCCATCACGGTGGAGCCCTCGAAGAGGTCCGGGTACTCGAGCAAGTCCGTCTCGTAGGCGAGGACCTGCTGCATGCGCAGGGCCCACTGCTGGTCCCAGGGGCGGGGCAGCCCGAGGGCCTCGTTCCAGGCCGGTAGCTGGATCGAACGGGCCCGCGCGTCGCGGGAGAGGCTGACGCCCAGCATCTCGAGGACGATGCGCTGCACGTTGTTCTCGGGCTGGGCCTCGGTGAGCCCGAGGCTGTTGACCTGCACGCCGTAGCGGAAGCGGAGGGCCTTGGGGTCGGTGACGCCGTAGCGCTCCCGGCCGATCCGCTCCCACAGCCGGGTGAAGGCCCGCATCTTGGCCGTCTCCTCGACGAACCGGATGCCGGCGTTCACGAAGAAGCTGATGGATGCGAACACCTGCGGGAAGCGGTCGTCGGACACCTGGCCCGACTCCCTGACGGCGTCGAGCACCCCGATGGCGGTGGCCAGCGAGTAGGCGAGCTCCTGCACCGGGGTGGCCCCCGCCTCCTGCAGGTGGTAGCTGCAGACGTTCATCGGGTTCCACATCGGGATCCGCTCGCTGCAGAAGGCGATCATGTCGACGATCAGCCGGCGCGAGGGCAGTGGCGGGAAGATGTAGGTCCCCCGGGAGAGGTACTCCTTCACGATGTCGTTCTGCGTGGTGCCCCGGAGCCTCTCGCTGGGCACGCCCTGGTCCTCGGCGTTGGCCACGTACAGGCCGAGGAGCCACGCCGCCGGGGCGTTGATCGTCATGGACGTGTTCATCTCGCCGACGGGGATGCCGTCGAGGAGCTCGCGCATGTGACCGAGGTGGGCGACGGGGACGCCGACCTTGCCCACCTCGCCGCGGGCCAGCAGGTGGTCCGGGTCGTAGCCGGTCTGGGTGGGAAGGTCGAAGGCGATCGACAGGCCGGTCTGGCCCTTGGCGAGGTTCGACCGGTAGAGCTCGTTGCTCGCCCGGGCCGTGGAGTGACCCGAGTAGGTTCGGATCATCCAGGGCCGATCGGGCTGCTCCAGGTGCACGGGCATGCCCCATGATCGCCCTGGCCCGGGAGGGCCACCAAACCCGCGTCGACCAAGAAACCACAGAAAGTAGTAACCCCAGCCACGGATCGTGACGATGACCCAGGTGTGACCCGTCGCACCCTCGCCGTTGTCGTTGCCGGACTCGTCTCCCTCTCGTTGGTGGGCGTCGCCCTCGCCAACGAGCCCGACGGCCCCCTGCTCGGGTCGGGTCCCGACGAGCTGTGCGAGGAGGCCACCACCGACGAGGCCACCACCGACGACAGCACCGCCGACGAGGGCACCACCGACGAGGGCACCGAGGGCAGCACCACCGACGAGGGCACCGAGGGCACCACCGACCAGGGCACCGAGAGCAGCACCGGCGAGGGCGCCGAGGGCCCGTCCGACGACTGCGTGCCGGCCGGCGGCACCGACGGCTCTGAAGAGGGGACCGACGGCGACCCGGAGGCCACCGTGCAGGACCTCGGGGAAGAGGAGCTGGACGAGGAGGCCGACCTCGACGAGGGCGAGCGCCCCATGAACCACGGCTGGTACGTGTCCGAGGCCACCAAGACCTGCCCCGAGTCCGGACGGGAGCGGGGCGAGTGCATCAGCGCGGTGGCGAAGAGCGACCTGGGCAAGCGCCACGCCGACGGCGGCGAGACCGATGGGGCACCCGAAGGCGAAGGCACCTCTTCCCCCGACGACGGTGAGGGCGACGGGGCGAAGGCCAAGCCGGCCAAGGGCGCGAAGAGCGGTGGTGGGAGCAAGGGCCGAGGCGCCAGGGGCTGACGGTCCTGCCCTCCCGGTTCTGTCGCCTCAGCGCCACGGAACCGGGAGGGGCGCCTCGAGCGCCTGCGCCAGCCGCCGCAGGTAGCACGATCGGCTGACCTCGACCACCCCGAGGGTGGCGAGGTGCTCGGTGCGCCACTGCACGTCGAGCAGGCGCCGGGGCTCGGCGTCCGCCCGGAGGAGCTCGACCAGACCCACCAGCGCCACCTTCGACGCGTCCCGCCGGTGGTGGAACATCGACTCCCCGGCGAAGAGCCCGCCCACCGCCACCCCGTAGAGGCCGCCGGCCAGCCCGTCGTCGTCCCAGGCCTCGACGCTGTGGGCCCAGCCGAGGTCGTGGAGCCGCTGGTAGGCGGCGACCACCTCCCTCGTGATCCAGCTCCCGTCCCGAGCCGGGTCGGCGCAGGCCTCCACGACCGCAGCGAAGGCGGTGTCGACACGCACCTCGTAGCGGAGGCAGGAGCGTCGCAGCGAGCGGCTGACCCGTAGCCCGTCGAGGGGCAGGACCCCCCGGGGGTCCGGCGACCACCAGGCCATCGGACCCGACGGGGCCAGCGGCATCGGGAACACACCGGCCCGGTAGGCGGCCAGCAGGGTGCCCGGTTCGAGGTCGGCTCCGAGCCCGACCACGCCGTGCTCGTCGGCGCGGTGGGCGTGGGGGAAGGCCCACGGGGTGCGAGGCGGCTCGACCGGCACGCCGGACCGAGCCCTACTTCGTGGTGGCGAGCCCGCCGTCCACCGGCATGATCACCCCGGTGAGGAACGAGGCCGCCGGGGAGGCGAGGAAGATGGCTGCTCCGGCCATGTCCTCGTCCCGGCCGATGCGCTTCAGCGGCATCATGGCCGGCAGCGCGTCGCCAGCCGCCTCCAGCGTGGCCCGCATCATCCGGGACCGGAAGGGACCGGGGGCGATCGCGTTGACGGTGATCGCCGGAGCGAGGTGCTTGGCGAGGTGCCGGGTCAGCTGGTGCACCCCGGCCTTCGAGGCCGAGTACGAGTAGGTCTCCATGGCCGGCACGTGGATCCCGTCGACCGACCCGATGTTGATGACGCGAGCCGGTGCCTCTTCCGAGCCGGCGGCCTGCAGGAGCGGCAGCAGGAACTTGGTGGTGTGGAACACGCCCTCCACGTTGAGGTGGAGCACCCGGGCCCACGAGGAGTGGTCCTGCTCGGCCAGGGGCGCGCCCCAGGTGGCGCCGGCGTTGTTGACGAGCACGTCGAGCGCGTCCCACCGCTTGGCGACGCCGTCGCCGAGGGCCCGGCAGCCGTCCTCGGTGGAGAGGTCGGCCACCACGTAGTCGCACGAGCCCAGGGCGGAGAGCTCGTCGGTGACCTCGCGCAGGGACTCCTCCTTGCGGGAGGCGATCAGCACGTCGACCCCCGCCTCCACGAAGCCCCGGGCGATCATCGTCCCGATCCCGCTCCCACCCCCGGTGACCACAGCCCGCTTCCCAGCGATGTCGAAGAGCTCCAGTGCTGCCATGCCGAAGTGCTAGCAGACGACGATCGGGGTCAGCGCCGAGCAGGACCGCGCCGAGCACCGGCGGGGGGCGTGGGGGGGCAGAGGCTGCCGTCGGACCCCCCACAGAGGCGGAGGGCGGCTCCGCCGCCCGGAGCCGAGAGGCCCTGCAGCGCGAAGGCCGCCCGGAGGGCGGCCTTCGCTCGAGTCAGCTCGTTGCCGAACCTCTGGTTCGGCGACGACGTCAGTAGTCGTAGAACCCCGAGCCGGACTTTCGACCCAGCTTGCCGGCGGCGACCATGCGGCGCAGCAGCGGCATGGCGGCGTAGTTCGGGTCGCGGAACTCGTCGTACAGGGCGTCGAGGATCGACAGCGACGTGTCGAGGCCCACGAGGTCGAGGAGGGCGAGGGGGCCCATCGGGAAGTTGCAGCCGCCCTTCATGGCGGTGTCGATGTCGTCCCGGTTGGCGGTGCCCGACTCCAGCATCCGCACGGCGTTGTTCAGGTACGGGAAGAGCAGGGCGTTGACGATGAAGCCGGCTCGGTCCTTCACCTCGACGACGTCCTTGCCGCAACCGGCGGCGAACGCCTTGGCCGCCTCCACGGTGTCGACAGACGCCGTGAGCGGGGCGATGACCTCCACGAGCTTCATCATCGGGGCCGGGTTGAAGAAGTGGATGCCCACCACCTTGTCCGGCCGCTCGGTGGCCACCGCCAGCTCCACGACGGGCAGGGTGGAGGTGTTGGTGGCGAGGATGCCCTCGGGCTTCACGATGTCGTCGAGCCGCGTGAACAGCTCCTTCTTGACGGCGAGGTCCTCGACCACGGACTCGAGGATGAGGTCGCAGTCGTGCAGGGCGTGCAGGTCGTCGGTGGCGCTCACGCGGGCACCGATCTCCTTGGCCTCGGCCTCGTCGAGACGGCCCTTGTCCACCTGCTTGGCGAGGGACCGCTCGAGGCCGGCGACCATCGCGTCGGCCGAGGCCTGCTGACGGGACCGGAGGATGACCTCCACCCCGGCCTTGGCCGCCACCTCGGCGATGCCCGAGCCCATGATCCCTGATCCGACGATCCCCAAGCGCTTGATGCTCATCGCGCGGACGCTACCGAGCGGTAACCGCCGGTGCCAAAGGCGGGCCAGCTCTGGCGACCGGTGGCGCCGAGGCGTGGCAGTAGCGTGCGGGCGATGCCCGGCCTCCTCGCTCTCGTGGGCGGCGCCGAGTGGCGCCCCGGATGTGACTTCGATCGAGACCTCCTCGCCGCCTCCGGGGCCAGCGAGGTCCTGGTGCTGCCCACCGCGGCCGCCTACGAGCACCCGGATCGGCAGGTGGAAGCAGCCGAGCGCTGGTTCGGTGAGCTGGGCGCCACGGTCCGGGCGCTGCCGGTGCTCACCCGTGTCGATGCCATGGACGCGTCCCACCTCGACGCGATCCGCTCCTCGTCGCTCACCTACGTGGGCAGTGGCTCGCCGATGCACCTCCGCTCGGTGCTGAAGGACTCGCCGGTGTGGGACGCGATCGTGACCCGGTGGCAGGAGGGCGGCGGATTGGCCGGCACCGGCGCTGGCGCGATGGTGCTGTGCGACCCGATGGTGGACCCGCGCGGCGGTGCGCTGACGCTGGGCCTGGGCCTTATCGGCCCGATGGCCGTGATCCCCCACCACGGCACCTGGAGCGAGGACAAGGAGCGGCGCACGCTGAAGATCGCACCCGGCTCGCTCCCGATCGCTGGCATCGACGAGCGGACGGCCCTGCTCCGCGACCCCGACGGCACCTGGCGCACCGCGGGCGCGGGCGCGGTCACCGTGTTCCTGGGCGGCGTCGCCGCGGACCTCGACGCCCTGCCCTAGGAGCGCTCGGCGGCCTCCGAGGCCGGGTCCGCAGGTGACCAGGTGGAAATGGCCTGATCGGGCCATGGACGCCAACCGCCCCGGCCCGGGACGATGGGCTGAGCCGAGGCGTCTGGGAGGCATGCGGCGTGGAGCGCATCGCAGAGCGGGTCAGGGCGACCGCGGGGTCACCCGCGCTCGCCCTCGCGCTCGTCGCCCAGGCTCTGGTGGTCCTCTCGCTCCTGGCCTCGGGTTCGGTCCTGGCGGTGCCTGCCCTCGTCGCACTGGCCGCCACGACCGTGGTGGCGGCCCGCACCGCCGGCCAGGCGGGCCTGCAGGTCCACCAGATGGAGCGGCTGCGCCGCGCCGAGCTCGCGCTGGCGGCGGCCCGTGACCCCCACGACGCCGCCCGGGAGCTGGCCGACCACGCGATGGCGCTGCTCGGCGCCCCGCACGCGACCGTGCTCATCGAGGGCATCGGAGACACGGTGCGCGTCAGCCGGGGCGACCTGTCGGCCTCGGTCTACGGCGACGGGAGCCGGATGCGGCTCCTCGAGGACGCTGGGGTGCCCTGCGGGTCGATCGCGGTGAGCGCCCGGGCCGACGGGCGGGACTACACGGACCAGCAGGAGCGCATGCTCGACGCGCTCGCGCAGCGCGTGTCGTCCACGCTGCACCGGCTCTCGCTCATCGCCGACGTGGAGGCCGAGCGGAGGACCATCGCCGATGTCCTCGAGTCGTCGTCCGACGGGATCTTCACCGTCGGTCTCGACATGGCCGTCCGGACCTGGAACCCCGCCATGGAGCGCATCCTCGGGGTGCCAGCCGAACGGGCGGTGGGGAACCCGGTCGGGGCCATCTTCCGCCCGGTCGACGAGGAGGGCGTCGCCCGTCACGGGCAGGCCGACCCGGGGCGCCTCGGTCGGCCTGAGGTGGCGCTGGTGCGGGTCGATGCCGCCGAGGGCGACGAGCGGTGGCTGACCTGCAGCTGGGCCCCCCTGTCGGAGGGGGGCTACGTCGTGGTGGCCCGGGACGACACCGAGCGCAAGAAGCTCCAGGACGACAAGGACGGCTGGATCGCCCAGGTCAGCCACGAGCTGCGCACGCCGCTCACCCCGATCAAGGGCTTCCTGCACACGCTCCAGCGGCGTGACGCCGAGCTCGAGAACGAGAAGCGCCAGCGGATCTACGAGGTGATGGTGCGAGAGGAGCAGCGCTTGGAGGACCTGGTGAGCGCGCTCCTCCAGGCCACCACGATCGACCGGCGGGCGCTGGTGGTGGTACCCGAGGCGCTGGACTGGCCCGAGCTGCTCGCCGACCAGGTGGAGCTCTACCAGCGCACCGACCCGAGCCGCTCGATCCAGGTGGTCGTGGAGCCGCGGGTCGCGCACGTGGTGGCCGACGCCAACCTCGCCGCCGGGGTGGTGGCCAACCTCCTGTCCAACGCGCTGAAGTACTCGCCCGAGGGCAGCGAGATCGCGGTCCGGGCCCGTCGGGAGGCGGACCAGGTCGTCACCACGGTGTCCGACCACGGTCCAGGTGTGCCACCGGGTGACCGGGAGCGCATCTTCGACAAGTTCACCCGCCTGGGCGACCACCTCACCCGCCCCCAGCAGGGGGTGGGCCTCGGGCTCTACATCGCCCGGTCGTCGGTCGAGCAGATGGGCGGTCGCATCTGGTGCGCCGACTCCCCCGGCGGCGGCGCCACGTTCGGCTTCACGCTGCCGGTGCACGTGGAGCGGGCCGACCGCCCGGCGTCCTCCGTCCCGGCCTGAGCCGGTCGGGGCCGGCTACCGGGCGGCCAGGAGCGCTTCGGCGATCTGGATGGCGTTGAGGGCGGCGCCCTTGCGGAGGTTGTCGCCGGAGAGGAAGAAGGCCAGGCCGCGGCCCTCGCCCACGGTGGGGTCCTGGCGGAACCGGCCGACGTGGGTGAGGTCGCCGCCCGTCACGTCGAGCGGGGTGGGCACCCCGTCGAGCGCCACCCCGTCGGCCCCGGCGAGGACGTCCATCGCCTCCTGAGGCGTGATCGGGCGCTCGAAGCGGGCGTTGACCGCCATGGAGTGCCCGGTGAAGACGGGGACCCGCACGCACAGCGCGGAGACCTCGAGGTCGGGGAGCTCGAGGATCTTGCGGCTCTCGTTGCGCAGCTTCTGGTCCTCGTCGGTCTCCTCCAAGCCGTCGTCGACGAAGCTCCCGCACTGGGGGATGACGTTGAAGGCCAGCGTCTTGGGGAACCGGACGGCAGGGGGGAACTCGACGGCCCGTCCGTCGTGGGTCAGCGCGGCCGCCTCGCCGGCCACCTTCTGCATCTGCTCCTCGAGCTCGGCGACCCCGCCCAGCCCGTTGCCGGAGGCCGCCTGGTAGGTGCTGACCACCATCGCCTGGAGCCCGGCGGCGCGGTCGAGCGGCTTCAGGACCGGCATGGCGACCATCGTGGTGCAGTTGGGGTTGGCGACGATCCCCTTCGGGATGTCGGCGAGGGCGTGGCCGTTGACTTCGGGCACCACGAGCGGCACGTCGGGGTCCATGCGCCAGCCCGACGAGTTGTCGATCACGGTGGCGCCGGCGGCGGCCACCCGAGGGGCGAGCGCGAGCGAGGCGGTCTTGCCGGCCGAGAACAGGGCCAGGTCGAGCCCGTCGTAAGAGGCGGTCTCGGCGTTCTCGACGGTGACCTCGCCGCCCTTCCAGGGCAGCGTCAGGCCGGCTGACCGAGCCGACGCGAACACCCGGAGCTCCTCGACGGGGAAGGAACGCTCGGCCAGCAGCCGGAGCATGACCCCACCGACCTGACCGGTCGCACCGAAGACACCTACGCGCATGGGGAGCAGGCTACGGCCGCGCCACCACGAGCCCCAAGGTGGTTGCGGCGCCGCTAGCCGAGGAAGGCGGCGTGGAGGGCCTGGACGGCCTCCTCAGCCTGGGACTCGCGCACGATGCAGGAGATCCGGATGGCCGAGGTGGAGATCATCTCGATGTTGATCCCGTGGGCGGCCAGCGTCTCGAAGGTGGTGGCGGCCACGCCGGGGTTGGACTTCATCCCGGCGCCCACGAGGCTGACCCGGGCGATGTCGCGGTCGGTGCTGACGCCGGTGGCGCCAATCTCGTCCTTCAGCGCCTCGGTGACCTCGCGGGCGGCCTCCAGGTGCTCGTGGGGGACGGTGAAGGAGATGTCGGTCACGCCGTGCTCGGAGGTGTTCTGGACGATCATGTCCACGTTCACCTCCCGGTCGGCGAGGAGCCGGAACAGCCGGGCAGCGATGCCGGGCTGGTCGGGCACGCCGGAGACCGTGACCTTGGCCTCCGAGGTGTCGTGCACGACGGCGGACACGATGGCCTGCTCCATGGTGGGGTCCTCCTCCTGCACCCAGGTGCCCGGCTCCCAGGTGAACGCTGAACGGACGTGCAGCCGCACGCCCCACGTGCGGGCGAACTCCACGGACCGCATGGCCGGCTTCGGGCAGCCGTTGGCGGTCATCTCGAGCATCTCGTCGAAGCTGATGGCCTTCATGCGACGAGCGGTCTCGACGAGGCGGGGGTCGGCGGTGAACACGCCGGACACGTCGGTGTAGAGCTCACAGGAGTCCGCCTCGAGGGCGTGGGCCAGGGCCACCGCAGTCGTGTCGGAGCCGCCCCGCCCGAGGAAGGTGACGTCGCGGCTGTCACCGGAGACGCCTTGGGCGCCGCCGACGACCGGGGTCCGGCCGGCGGCAAGCGCGGCTCGCAGCCGGTCGGGCCGCAGCTCGGTGATCTTGGCGTTGGTGTGGGCGCTGTCGGTGATGAAGCCGGCCTGGCTGCCGGTGAAGCTGTCCGCCGGCACGCCCAGGTCGTGCAGGGCCATGCACAAGAGCGCGGTGGCCTTGCGCTCCCCCGCGGTGATCAGCATGTCCATCTCGCGGCCCGGGCGGACCTTGGAGACGTCGGCGGCGAGGCGGAGGAGCTCGTCGGTCTCCTTCCCCATCGCGCTGACGACCACCACGACGTCGGACCCGTGGCGCTTGGTGCGCGCCACGTGATCGGCGACTTCGCGGATGCGCTCGGGATCGGCCACGGAGGTGCCGCCGAACTTCTGCACGACGAGGGGCACGAGGGCCGACGCTACCGCCGGCCTCCTGGCGCCCACGAACCCGATCCCCGACTCCAGTGGCCCGGAAGGCGACCACTAACGTGACCCGCCATGCCGACCGAGAAGCGACAGCGACAGGACGAAGGCCGGTTGGCCCGGTTGGAGGCGGAGCGCCAGGCCCAGCGCCGGGCCCAGCGCGCCAGGAACCTGCGCAACCTGCTGCTCCTCCTGGGCGCGCTCGTCCTGGTGGCGCTGGCCATCTCGCTGCTGTCGGGGGACGACGGCGAGGAGGTGTCCACCGAGGGGACCACCACGACCGAGGGCGAGGCCACCGACGACACGTCCGAGGACCCGGGCGAGCCGGTCGAGGTCGTGCTGCCGGGCGCGGGCGCGTCGATCACCGGGGAGACCCCGTGCCCGCCCGCCGACGGCTCGGCCGAGCGGACGACGTCGTTCGAGCAGGCGCCGCCGATGTGCATCGACCCGGCGAAGACCTACACCGCCACCCTCCAGACCACCGAGGGCGACATCGTCGTCGAGCTCGACGCCGAGGCGGCGCCCGAGACGGTCAACAACTTCGTGGTGCTGGCCCGATACGACTTCTACGACAACGTGCCGTTCCACCGGATCATCCCCGGGTTCATGATCCAGGCCGGCGACCCGGTGGGCCCCACCCCCGGCACCGGCGGGCCCGGCTACACGATCGCCGACGAGCTGCCCACCGGAGAGGACCCGTACCCCACCGGCACCCTGGCCATGGCCAACACCGGCCAGCCCGACTCCGGTGGCAGCCAGTGGTTCATCACCGTCGAGGGCGGCGGCGCCCAGCTCACCCCCACCTACACCGCGTTCGGTCGGGTGGTGGAGGGCCAGGACGTCGTCGACGCGATCAACCAGCACGGCGACGCCGCCACCAACGGCACGCCCACCAAGATCGTCGCCATCACCGACGTCATCATCGACGAGGCGTAGCCCGCCACGGGCTCCCGGTCAGCCGGAGCAGGCGCAGGGGACGCCCCCGCACTTCGGGCAGCCGTCGGCGTAGCGGGACACGGCGTCCTCCAGCGACAGGCCCAGCTGCTCAGCGAGGGAGGCCAACCAGGCCAGCACGTCCCCGAGCTCGTGGAGCTGCTGCTCGGGGGTGCCCTTGCGCACCGCCTGGGCCAGCTCCCCCATCTCCTCGGTGAGCCAGGCTACGGTGGCCGGCAGCCCGCGCTGGCGGTCCTGGTCGCCGTAGGTGTCGGCCATCAGCTGCTGCAGCGCGGCGAGCTCCATCACCCCAGCCTGCCCCAGCCCCGGCCCACGCCGTGCGAGCCTCCCGGCTGGGGGGCGGGCCCTACGGGTACGGTCCTTCGGTGACCGACCCCGACCGACCCGTCGCGAGGCCCACCTCGTTCCACCAGGTCACCGACGTCGCCTGGCGGGTGCTGGTGCTCGGCCTGCTGGTCCTGGCGATCGGGGCGCTGCTCTGGAAGCTGCGCATCGTCGTGCTCCCGGTGCTCATCGCACTGCTGCTGTCGTCGGTCCTGTCTCCGCTCGTCGTGCGGCTGGAAGAGCGGGGTTGGAAGAGCCGGTGGGCCACCCTCAGCGTGTTCCTGGGCTTCCTGTTCGTCATCGCCGGCGCGCTGGCCTCGATCGTGCCCGCCACGGTCGACGAGCTGGAGGGGTTGGGCGACACGCTGGAGACGGCCCTCGACGACGTCGAGGACTGGATGGTCGACGGTCCCCTCCACCTCGATCGTCGAGAGGTGGAGGACGTGACCGACGACCCCGGCGGCCGGCTCTCGGAGATCGTGCAGCAGTCCTCCGACCGGCTGGCCGAGGGGGTCCGCACGGTGGGCGAGACGCTGGCCGGCGCGCTCCTCGCGCTCGTGCTCACCTTCCTGTTCCTGAAGGACGGACGCCGCTTCCAGGACTGGTCGCTGTCCCACCTGCCCGGGCGACACCGCGATCTGGCCCGGGCGGCGGGGCGTCGAGCGCTCGACGCCCTGGCCGGGTTCATCCGGGGCGCCGCGATCCTCGGCGTCGTGGAAGGCGTGATCATCGGCCTCACGCTCTGGATCGTGGGGGCTCCGCTCGCCGCTCCCGTGGCGCTCCTCACCTTCCTGGCCGCCTTCTTCCCCATCGTGGGCGCCATCACGGCGGGTGCCATCGCGGTGCTCGTGGCGCTGGCGGGCAAGGGCCTGGGCGCCGCCCTCGTGGTCCTGGCCGTGGCGATCGTGGTGCAGCAGCTCGACGGCGACCTCTTGGCGCCGTGGATCTACGGCCGGTCGCTGCAGCTCCACCCCGCCGTCATCCTCGTGGCGCTGGCGGCCGGCGGCGCCCTCGGCGGCATCATCGGCGCCTTCGTCGCCGTGCCGGTCAGCGGCGCGATCGGCGCGATCAGCGCGGAGCTGTGGGACCGCTACGGCACCGCTTGGACGGGGTCGACACCCGAGGGCCCGAGCCCCGAGCCCTGACCGGCGCCGCGGCAGGGTTTGCCGCCGTCCCAACGGTGGCAGACATCCAGGGAGCCTTCGCTCACCTCGACCCCCTGTCGAGGCTGTCAGCTCGAGGAACCCGTGCCCGCCGAACCCACGCCTGACCGCAGCCTCCACGGCCTCTCCGAGCCACCCAGCCTCGGTGTGCCCGACGCCGTTCGATCGCTGCTCGCGGCGGTGGACCGAGCCGGGCCGCGATGGACCTTCCACGACCGCCGACGCGTGCGGGGCGTGGACCTCGACGACGCCACCCAGATCTGGCCGGTGCGGCTCTCCAGCGGGGCCCTCCTCGGGCTCGTCGTGCAGCACCCCGGTGAGCCGCAGCCCGAGGACGAGCTCATCGAGGTGCTCGTCGGCGCCCTCCAGGGCCTCGTGCAGGCCGAGCGGGCCATGGCGGCCGTGGAGCGCCGTGCGCTCCGCGCCGAGCGGGCGGCCAGCGCGGACCCGATGACCGGGCTGGCCAACCGAAGAGCGTGGCGGGAGGCGCTGGGGCGCGAGGGGGCCCGGGTGGCCCGGCACCAGTCCGCCGTCGTCGTCGCGGTGGTCGACCTCGACGGCCTCAAAGCCGTCAACGACGAGCAGGGGCACCTCGCCGGCGACCTCCTCATCCAGCGCACGGCGCGGGTGCTCCGCGAGGCCGTCCGGGAGACCGACCTCGTGGCCCGGCTGGGCGGCGACGAGTTCGGCGTACTCGCCGTTCAGGCACCCGGCGGAGACGGCGACGACGCCGCCGACCAGGTCGCTGACCGGCTCCGGTCCGCTCTCACCAGCGCCGGCATCGACGCCTCGGTGGGCGCCGCCTCCGCGCCTGCTGGCCGCCCGCTGGGCCTCGCCGTGGACGACGCCGACCGAGCGATGTACCAGGAGAAGGCGAGGCGGACCCGTCTCCGCGGAGCGGCGCCCCGACCGGACCGCGGGAGTGCACCCTCGCCGCCCGGGGCGGCCGTGCTGCGCGGCTGACCCAGGCCGAGCGCCGGCCTCGCGTTCGGGACCTTCGGCCCTAGCCGGGGCGCGTCGCTGAGGCGAGGGTGAGCACGACGGTCGACCCGGACCGCGTCGACCACAGATCGGGGAATGCACGTGCCCGGCATCGGCTCCCGCCCCGATGGTCGAAGCCGCGGCTGGCTCGTACCGGAGCGCAGGCAGGGCGGCGCACCACCTGGCGGTGCGAGCCCGAGCTCGCCCGAAGCACAGGACCAGCTGTTCCGCCGCATGCTCGACGAGGTCGACGCCGCGGTGATCGCCACCGACCTGGACTACCGCGTGGAGTTCTGGAACAAGGGAGCGGAGCGGCTCTTCGGATGGACCAGTGCTGAGGCACTTGGGCGCACCACGCTCGCCCTCCTCGACCCGGAGCGACCCGAGAGCGACCTGGCGACCCTCCGCGAGCACTCGCTGGCCGGGAGCCACGAGGGGGAGTACCGGCTGACGCGCAAGGACGGCTCGACAGTGCTGGTGCTGACCCGGCTGGCGCCCGTCGTCGACGACTCCAGTGAGCCGCAGGGCTTCATCGGCGTCTCGGTCGACATCACGGCACGGCGGGCCGTGGAGGACGACCTCCGGGCGACGACCGAGCTCCTCCACGCGCTCACCGACAGCATGGCAGAGGGGATGTTCGCGCTCGATGCCGAAGGGCGGGTGATCTACCTCAACCCGGTCGCCGCGGCCCTGCTCGGCGTGGACGAGGCCGAGCTGCTCGGCGAGGTCATGCACGACCGCACCCACCACCACCGGCCCGACGGCACGGCCTATCCGCACCGAGACTGCCCGATCTCGACGACGGGATCAGGCGGAGGCGCGGTCACCATCGACCGGGATGTCTTCTTCCGCGCCGACGGGTCGTCCTTCCCGGTCTCGTACACCGCGTCGGGGATGGCCAGCTCCGGTCTCGAGGGATGCGTGGTGGTGTTCCGCGACATCACCCAGCAGCTCGCCGAGGAGCAGCGCCTCCGCGCCGAGCTCGAGAAGCTGACCTGGCTGGGCCGCATCCAGGATGCGCTCGAGGAGGGCTGCTTCGAGCTCTACGCACAGCCGATCCTTCGCCTGGAGGACGGGGTGGTCACCCGGCACGAGCTGCTGCTGCGGATGACCTGCGGTGGCGAGGTCGTGCTCCCGGGCGCCTTCCTCGGTGTGGCGGAGGAGTTCGGGCTGATCGGACGGATCGACCGCTGGGTGGTCCAGCAGGCAGCCCGCCTCGCCGCCAGCGGGCACTGCGTGCAGTTCAACCTCAGCGCCCACTCGGTCGCCGACCCCACGATGGTCTCCTTCATCACGTCGGCCATCGACGCAGCGGGCGCCGCACCCGACCGCCTGATCTGCGAGATCACCGAGACGGCCCTGATCGAGGACCGAGCGGCCGCCGCCCACCTGGTCGACGTGCTGTCGGCCTTGGGCTGTGGTGTGGCGCTGGACGACTTCGGGGCCGGGTACGGCGGCTTCGCCTACCTCAAGAGCTTCTACGTCTCGATCCTGAAGATCGACCGTCAGTTCGTCGTCGACATCGTCCAGGAGCCCGCCAGCCAGCACGTCGTGCGGGCCGTGGTCAGCCTCGCACTGGCGTTCGGCCTGGAGACGATCGCTGAGGGCGTGGAGACGCTCGAAGCCCTCGACGTCCTCCGAGAGCTGGGCGTCGATCACGCCCAAGGCTACGCGGTCGGCCACCCTCGACCGCTCGACATCGAGCTGACCCCGACACGACAGGAGCCCTCACATGACCGGATCCCCCGCCGCTGACGACGGCTCAAGCCTCGCGCGGGAAGCCGAGCAGGAACAGCAGATCGTCGACCTCGAGCAGGCCATCGCCGACCGCGACGAGGCCATCGCCGACCGCGAGCAGGCCACGCTCGACCGCGAGCAGGCCGATCTCGACGATCGCGTCGCTGCCGCCGGCCGCGACGCGATCAGCCTCCGCACCCAGGCCAGCCTCGACCGCAGCCAGCTCGCGCTCGACGGCCACCGAGAGGCCCTCGATGACGCCCAGGACCTGCGAGACGAGCGCCAGGCGGTGCTGGACGACGAGCAGGCGCAGGCCCGTCCCGATCGCACCGCCGCGACCGGCCCTGCCGAGCCCGAACTGGTCGACGAGCTGATCGCTCGGGCGGACGCCGCCAACGCGCGCGCGGCGAGGGCCGCCGAGCGCGCCGTCGCGATGCAGCAGCGCGCCAAGGCCGCCGCCCGCCGGGCGGCCGAGGCGCTCCAGCACCGCCACTGACCTCGACGGCGCCCGACCCGGTCGCGGGTCCGTCCGGGGCAGGCGCGGAAGGCGAGCCACCCCGGCTCCTGCGCGGACATCTGCGGTCAGTGGCGGACGCTCCCGGTTCAGGGCGGTTCTGAGGATCGCGCGGGATCCCCGCGGGATGGAACGCCGCTCAGACTGCGGGTGGCTCGACCCGCTCGACCGTGCCGACTCGGTCGATGGACCGGTCGAAGGAGGCCACGCGTCCGACACCAGTGGTTTCGGCACAGGCGACGAGGTAGGCCTCAGCGAAGTCGACGCGATCGGTCTCGTAGACCTCGATGGCCCGCAGCAACAGCGCCGGATCGACGCACACGATCGAGTCGAACGCGAGCAGCGAGCGAACAGCCTGCGCGACCTCACCCCGAGGCGCCTCGTAGAACGACTCCAACACGTACACGGTGTCTGCGGCGACGAGGTCGGTCAGGAACAGCTCGCGCTCTCGGCGGAGGTAGGCGGTCGCCCGCGCAGCCAACTTGGGCGGGTCGCCGGTCAGATGGCGGACCAAGACGTTCGTGTCGACGAACGCGCTCACCGTCCCGACGCGGCCCGCGCAGACCTCGTGCGGCGGATGACCTCGTCCCACGCCACGTTGCGCTTGGCCGCCGGCACCCGGATCGTGCCCGCCAGCTCCAGGAAGTCCGGCGTGCGAGCTAGAACCGCCCGGTTGCCCTCCACGCGGAACACGACCTCGTCCCCCTCCGTGATGCCGAGCGCATCCCGGACCGCCTTGGGCAGGGTCACCTGCCCCTTCGACGACACCTTCGCAGCAGCGTCCATCAGCATCTCCTTACCTATACGTCCATGTAAGGATACCGGGACCGAGGCCCGTTCACGGCCACTTCCGGTGAGTGGTGGACAACCCCCGGTGCAGGGCGGCTTCAGGGATCCACACGGGATGGAACCGCGCTCAGAGGAGGCGACGGATGTGGTCGGCACGGTGCTCGTCGTGCTCGAGATGGGGGTAGCCGAGGTGGAATGCCTCCGCCGCTTCCTCCGGTGACTCGAACGAGCAGTCTCCCACGGGACCTCGAGGTCATCGACATCCGCGGCGCGAGATGCGAACAGCTTCATGAGGAAGACCTGATCGAGGGGCGCGCCGAGGACTGTGAGCCCGGGCCGATCGAGGAGCACCTCGCAGGGGCTTCGTCGAAGGTCACCGGCAGGAACGGTCTGGCTCGATCGTTCAGCCACCCAGGAGCGAGATCGTGGCGAGTCGCTACCCTGGCCACCGCGTCCCGGAGGACCTCGTCGACGACCAGATCGCCGGGTCGGTTCTCGACGGTGATGCCAGCCAGGTGCGCTGACCCGGGCCTTCCTGCACATCTCGTGGTCGGGTGGGGGAGATTTGAACTCCCGACCTCTGCGTCCCGAACGCAGCGCTCTACCAAGCTGAGCCACCACCCGGAGGGAGGGGTCAGGCTACCGCATGCGCGGCGGCCGCCCCCAAGCCCGTCTAGGCCGGGTTGACGTCGCCCGCCAGCATCGGCTCGGCCGACGGCTGCGCCACCTCGCCGGCCCGGCCAGCCATGACGGCGAGAGCCGTGCGCCGCAGGTTGAAGGCGTCGAGCGGCTTGACCAGCCAGCCGTCCGCACCCGAGCGGCGGGCCAGCATCACGTCGGCGCCCCGGTCGAGGAGCATGAGCACGGGGACGTCGGGGAGGCGCCCGTCCTCGGCCTCGTGGCGGAGGTGCATGCAGGTGGCGATGCCTCCCATGTTGCCGATCTGGAGGTCCAGCACCACGAGGTCCGGCACGGACTTGGCGACCGCGGGCGGCACGTCGATCCCGGCACGGACGCGGCGGACCTGGGTGCCGTCGTCGGCCAGGGCGGCCTCGACCTCGTCGTGGACGGCATCGGCGTCGGTGGCGAGGAGGACGTCGGTCACGGCCGGGACGCTAGCGGCCGCCCCTCGAGCGCATCGACTCGGCCGGCGCGGCAGCGGGCGCGGCGACCACCCCGCCGATCCGTGGGTACCATCGGCGCCACGCCGACGACCCCGTCTCTGGAGGACGCGTGCTCGACATCGAGGTTGAAGACGCCACCGACTACACGCTCTGCCGTCCGGTCGGTGAGCTCGACGCCTACACGGTGAGCCAGTTCCGAGAGGCTCTCGGGGGCCTGGCCGACAAGCAGTACCTGCTGATCGACCTGTCCGCCGTGCCCTTCATGGACTCGGCCGGCCTCGGAGCGCTGATCGGCGGCATCCGGCGAGCTCGGGAGGCCGGCGGCGACGTCGCCGTCGCCTGCAGCCGCCCCACGCTGACCCGTCTGCTGCACACCACCGGCTTCGACCGGATCGTGAGCGTGACCGAGACGGTGGACGAGGCCGCCACCGCCCTCGCCGACGCCCGCACCGGCACCCCCGACTAGCCCCGCCCGTCGAACCCGAGACCGAGGCACGCCGAGCACCGAGCCCGAGGGCCGCCGTTCGCACCGGGCGGACCGGGGTGAGCGGGCCCGGGTCAGGGCGGGAGGATGTGGGTGGCCAGGTCCGACAGGCCGGCGAGGTCGTGGACGTCGGTGCTGAGGAACGGCACCCGCACCACCGGGGCCGGCGCCACCGCCTCGGCCAGCCCGGCCAGGTGCTCGTCCTCCCGGGAGGCGACCAGCTGGAACTCGGCCAGGTTCCGATAGAGGCCGCCGAGGTCGGTGCCCTCGAGCGTGTCGGCCCGCTCCCGGGTGGCCTCGGCCAGACCGTCGCCGAACCGGGGGTGCATGCGGTTGACCACCAGCGCCCGCACGGCGATGTCGGCCTCGGCGAGCTTCTCGGCGAAGTAGGTGGCCTCCTCGATCGTGTCCCGGCGGGGCGACGCCACGAGGACGAACGCGGTGTCCTCGTCGGAGAGGAGGTGGAACACCGCGTCGGCCCGGTCACGGAAGCCCTGCTCCATGCCCTCGAAGGCCTGGAAGAACGCGACGGCGTCGTCGATCACCTCGGCGCCGACGACCTTCGCGACCGTGCGCAGGAACGTCTGGGCGGCGACGTTGACCGCCTTCAGGACCCCGCGCCCGGGCGAGGTGATCATCCGGAACAACCGGTGGTCGAGGAAGCGGGTGAGCCGGCGCGGCGCGTCGATGAAGTCGAGGGCGTTGCGGGTGGGCGGGGTGTCCACCACCACCAGGTCGAAGTCGGTGCGCTGGTTGAGCTCGTAGAGCTTCTCCATCGCCATGTACTCCTGGGTGCCCGACAGCGCACCCGAGATGTTCCGGTAGAAGCGGTTGGCGAGGATCCGCTCCCCCTGCTCGGGTGACGACGCGTTCTCCACCACGAGGTCGTCGAAGGTGCTCTTGGTGTCGAGCATCAGGGCCCAGAGCTCGCCTGGCCAGTCGCCCTCGATCCGGCTCGGGGTGCCGGTGAGGCCCTCGAGGCCCAGTGCATCGGCCAGCCGCTTGGCCGGGTCGATCGTGACGACGACCGCCCTTCGTCCCGCCCGAGCCGCCTCGAGGGCGAGGACGGCCGCCGTGGTGGTCTTGCCCACCCCGCCCGAGCCGCAGCACACGAGGATGCGGCGCTCCTCCACCAGCTGGCGCAGGCTGGCCATCACACCACCTCCGGGAGGCGCTGGATCTCCTCGAGGAGCCGCTCGGCCAACCCCTCGAGCTCGACCGGCCCGATCTCGGTGGTGAACACGAACGGCAGCCGCAGCTGCTCCAGGGGCAGCGCCGCGGCCAGCCGTCCCAGCTGCTCGTCCTGCAGGGCCATGCGATCGCGGCGGAACCGGGCCGCAGCCGCGAGCGATTCCGCCTCGCCGTCGCGCAGCGCCGAGTCGGCCGCCACGGCGGCGGCCTCGGGATCGGCGTCCACGCCGGGCAGGTCGTCGTAGAGCCCGTTCACCACCACCGGCGCCAGACCCACGCCGACCCGGTCCTCGAGGCTGAACGCGGTGTCGACCAGCTCGTTGACCGGCGTCTCCTCCGGGAGCGTGACCAGCACGACCCGGCACCGGTCGTGGTCGGTCAGCATCTCGAGGACCTCACGGGCCTGGGCGTTGATCGGGCCGACGCGAACCGTGTCCAGCAGGACCCGCGCCGCCTGCAGGAAGGTGATGGCGTGGCCGGCCGCCGGTGCGTCGAGGATGAGCAGGTCGGCCACGGAGGCCCGCTCCAGCTGCTTCACCTTTCCGAGGATGAGGATGTCCTTGATGCCGGGGGCGGCGGTGGCCACCACGTCGAGGGCGCCCGAGGCGACGAGGCGCTTGGAGATGCGGGACAGCCCGTGGTCCCGGAGGTAGTCGAGGAGGGCCTCGTCGGGGGTGATCGTGCGGGCCCGGACCTCGCCGTCGCCGCGCGGGCCGCCCCCCGGGTGGAGGACGGCGTCGGCGTACTCCAGCGCCCCCTGGCCGAACATGGTCGGCAGCCCGGACTTGCCCTCGACCTCGATGACGAGCGACGACAGGCCGGCCCGGGACGCGGCCCGGGCCAGGGCGGCGCTCACCACCGTTTTGCCCACGCCACCCTTCCCGGCCACGATGACCAGCCGAGATGCAGCGAAGAAGCGCGCGGGATCCAAAGGCAACCTTCCTGGCCGGGCCGGTCCCAGCCGCGCCCGCCCGTCACCGGGTGTTCTCGCCGAGGCTACCGAGGGCGGCCCTGGTGCTCGCACATCTGGCGCTCCTCGCACTCCTGGTCGCCCGGCCCGCCGGCGCCTCTCCGGCGCAGGGGCCCGATGCCGGCTACGTGTCGGTGATCGAGGTGAGTGGGCTGCTCGACCGGGTGCTGGTCGACTTCGTGCAGTCGGAGATCGCCGAGGCGGAGCGCGAGGGCGCGCTGGCGCTGGTGCTCCAGCTGAACAGCGGAGGGTCGGTGGTCGCCGACGACCGCCTCGACGATCTGGTCGAGGCGATCGAGTCATCGAGCGTCCCCGTCGACGTGTGGGTGGGCCCCTCCGGCAGCAAGGCCACCGGGGAGACCACCGCGGTGCTGGCCGCCGCCCGCACGGTCGGCGTGGCCCCGAAGAGCCGGATCGAGGTCACCCGCACCCTCCTCGGTGACCGCAGCCTGGGCGGGGCGGCGGCGGTCGGCGACAAGGTGGGAGCCGAGACCGCGGTGGAGCTGGGGCTGGTCGACAACGACGCCCCGACCATCGGGGAGTTCATCCTCGGTCTCGACGGCGTCGAGAGCCAGGTGGTGGGCGAGGGCGAGGACCGCCGGCGGGAACCGGTCACGCAGGCCCGCTTCGCCCAGCTCCCCCTGACGGGTCAGCTGATGCACACGGTGGCCAGCCCACCCGTCGCCTACCTGCTGTTCGCGATCGGGCTCGGGCTCATCGTGTTCGAGCTGTTCACGGCCGGGATCGGCATCGCCGGCATGGTGGGGGCCGGGTCCCTGGTGCTCGGGTCCTACGGCCTGGCCTCGCTCCCCACGAACCCGCTCGGGGTGGGGCTCCTGCTGCTCGCCGCGTTCGGGTACGCCGTCGACGTCCAGACCGGCGTCCCCCGGGTCTGGAGCGCCATCGCCACGGCCGCCTTCGCACTCGGGTCGCTCGTCCTCTACGACGGCGTGTCGCTGTCCTGGATCCCGCTCCTCGCCGGCATCGTGGGCATGGCGGTGGCGATGGTCGGCGGCATGCCGGCGATGGTCCGCACCCGCTTCTCCACCCCGACGATCGGGCGGGAGTGGATGATCGGGGAGGTGGGCACCGCGGTCGGGGCCGTGGCCCCCGACGGGATCGTGATGGTCCGCGACGCCCCGTGGCGGGCCCGCACCAACCGGGCCACCCCCATCGAGGCGGGCGCGCCGGTGCGGGTGGCCTCGATCGAGGGCCTCCTCCTGGAAGTGGAGCCCATCGACGGGGCGGCCCGGGATCACCGGGATCGGGGCCCGTCGGATTGACGCCGGCGGCCGCCGCGCCATTCACAAGATTTGGCAGGCCGGATGCCAACGCTCCTTCGACGATCACGGCGGCGGCGGCGGCACGGCACCCCCTCTGACCTGGGCCGTCCCCGCTGCTCGGGGCGTTGCCCTCCGGGGATTGACCCTTGTTTCTCCGAAAGGGCAGGCGTAGGGTCGGCCGCCGAAAGGGGGATGCCACGTGAGCGCACAGCGTCTTGACGAGGCTTGGCAGATGAAGGCCGCATGCCGTGGCCCGCAGGCCGAGGTCTTCTTCCCGCCCGCCCACTTCGAACGCAAGGACGAGAAGCTGGACCGAGAGTCCCGAGCCAAGGAGATCTGCGCCACCTGCTCGGTGCGCCGACCCTGCCTCGACTATGCCGTGAAGATCCGTGAGCCCCATGGGATCTGGGGCGGCCTCAACGAGGCCGAGCGCAAGCAGCTGACCCTCCGGGCCACCTGAGCCCAGCCCCCGGTCGCTGACCTCGCCGAGCGAGGCTGCGGGCAGGGATGCCGCTGTCCGCCCCGAACCACTGAGAGATGCGCCGGTTCCTGTCGCACGCGGCCGCCGCCGTCCTCGTCGCGCTCACCCCCGTCACGTCGGCCGCGATCATCCTGGCCGCCAACCTCTTCCTGCCCCTCCCGGCCAACCTGCCCGAGCGTGTGCCCCCGGCGCCGTCCCAGATCAGCCGGGTCTACGACGCCGCCGGCAACGAGATCGGCACCTTCAAGCAGTTCGAGACCAGCATCCCCGTGGCCCCCGAGGACATCCCGGAGGTGCTGAAGCAGGCGGTGGTGGCGGCCGAGGACCGGAGCTTCTGGACCCACGGCGGGATCGACATCCGCGGCACGCTCCGGGCGCTCGTGGCCGACATCCGGGATCGGTCGGCCGCCCAGGGCGGATCGACGATCACCCAGCAGCTGGTGAAGAACACGGTCACCGGCGCCGACAAGACGATCAGCCGCAAGATCCGCGAGGCGGTGCTGGCCAGCCAGCTCGACCGGCAGGTCGACAAGGAGGCGATCCTCTTCGAGTACCTCTCGGTCATCTACCTGGGCGAGGGCGCCTACGGGGTGGGCGCCGCGGCTCAGACCTACTTCCGCAAGCCGGTCAGGGACCTGACGCTGTCGGAGGCGGCGCTCCTCGCCGGCATCATCCCGGCCCCCAGCCGGTTCAACCCGCGGGCGGACCCGGGCACCGCCGACCTCCGCCGCCTCCAGGTGCTGGGGATCATGCTGGACGAGGGGATGATCGACCAGGCCCAGCACGACGCGGCCGCCGCCGAGACGGTGTGGCTGGCGGCGGCCGGACCGGCGCCGGGCCCGGCCACGGTGGTGTGGCCGCCCGAGACCCAGCAGTCGAGCGACCCGTACTTCACCGACTACGTGCGGCGGTGGCTCGTCGAGCACCTCCCCGGCGGCGAGGACCAGATCTACCAGGGTGGCCTGCGGATCGTGACCACCCTCGACCCGGTGGCGCAGGCGGCGGCCCGGGAGGAGGTGGCCGCCTTCCTCGACGGCACCGAACCGGACCTCCGCACGTCGCTCGTGGCCGTGGAGCCGCCGACCGGGTTCGTCCGGGCCTTCGTGTCGGGCCGCGACTTCGCCACCGACGCCGTGAACTACGCCCTGGGCCAGTCGAGCGCCGGTGGGGTGGGTGGCGGGGGCTCCGGGCGCCAGCCCGGCTCGGCGTTCAAGCCGTTCGTGCTGGCCCAGGCGTTCGCGGCCGGCATCACCCCCGACGCCACCTACTCCGGTCGCCCGCACGACGTGTCGGAGGCCTGCGGGTCGCCGGGCACGGTGCTCGACAACTACGAGGGGGCCGGGTACGGCACGGTGGACCTGCGGCGGGCCACGGCGGCGTCGGTCAACACCGTCTACACCCGCCTCATCCTCGACGTGGGGGTGGAGGCCACGATGGACCTCGCCCGGAACCTGGGCGTGACGGGCGTGCGGCCCTACGACCCGGCCATCCACTGCGCCAGCGTGGCCCTGGGGGCCGAGTCCGTGTCGCCGCTCGACATGGCGTCGGCCTACGGCGTGTTCGCCGCCCGCGGGCTCAGGGCCGAGCCCACCCCCGTGCTCCACGTCACGGACCGGGACGGCAACGTCCTGATCGACACCTCGCAGCGCGAGCCGGCGCGGGTCCTCGACGAGAAGGTGGCCGACAACGTCACCGATGTCCTGCGCGGCGTCCTCGAGAGCGGGACGGCGCGGGGGCGGGGCATCGGCCGGCCGGCCGCCGGCAAGACCGGCACCACCCAGGACAACCGAGACGCCTGGTTCGTCGGCTACACCCCCACGCTGTCCACTGCCGTGTGGATCGGCTACGAGAACAAGACGGCCGAGACGACGCGCGAGCTGGTGGACATCAAGGGGGTGGGCCGGGTCACGGGAGGCAGCCACCCCGCCCGGATCTGGCAGGCCTTCATGGAGCGCGCCCTGCGCGAGGTCCCCGTCACCGAGTTCACCGAGCCGGCCCCCATCGAGGCGGTGCCCGACGCGAAGAAGCGGACGGCCCGCCGGGGCTTCGAGCCGGGCCGGCGCAAGCACCCCACCGGCGACCCGGGGGCGGTGTCCTACGTCGAGCCCCCGGCGGCGCCGGAGGCCGACGTGCCCACGACCACGACCACCACCACGCCGGCCACCACGACCACCACGGCCCCCTCGACCACCTCCACCACCGAGGACGACGGCGGCCTGTTCAACTAGGGCCCTCGCCGCTCAGCCCGGCTGGGTCTCGGGATCGGGGCAGCGCAGCACCTCGATGCAGGCAGCGCGGATCGGCACCCCGAAGAACACGGCCTCGGGCGCGAAGCCGAGCGGAGCGTAGGCGCGGCTGGCCACGGCCAGGACCTGTCCCCCGGAGGTCAGCAGAGGACCGCCCTGGAAGGCGGCACCGACCGGGGCGTCGTGCTGCACGCCGTTGGCGGACACGTCCGCGACGAAGCCCTGGCTGATCGCACCCCCGGCGGCGCCCAGCCCGGAGACCACGAAGACCCGGTCGCCCACCTGGGTCGGCGGGTCGGTCGGCGCCCACTCGAGGGCCGGGAGGGAGGGGCGGTCGACGGTGAGGAGGGCGAGGTCGTTGGCCGGGTCCCACGAGGTCAGCTCGACGCCGAGGACGTCGTCGCCCTTGCGAACCGTGATCTCCGGGGCCGGGTTCGCGGTGGCGGCACGGATCGTCGTGTACGAGGTGAGCAGGAACGACTGCTCGGTGTCGGAGAACACGACGAACGCCGATCCGACCGATGGCTGGCCGGCCTCGTCGAGGGTCGACACGAACCAGACCGACGGTGCCGCCTGCTCGAGCAGGGCGGCCAGCGTCTCGCCGCTGGCGGCGAACTTCTCGAGGTCGTCCAGCTGGCCCTGGACGGCGCCCACCGCGGTGTCGCGCTCGGTCTGGATCCGGCTGACCGCCTCGTCCATCGTCTCCTCGAAGCCGGCGGCGAACTCCTCGACCCGGTCGTCGGTCTGGCCCAGCCGGTACTCGTAGTACGCATAGAGGACGGCGCCGGTGGCGGCCGAGGCCACGCTCATCGCGAACAGGAGCCCGGCCAGGCCGAGCGCCGAGCGGGGCAGGGTGTCGCGCAGCGACCGCGACCGGGGTCGCCCGCCCACCCCTCCGGCGGCCCCAGCCCCGTCGTCCCTGGCCATCGGGGCGACGCTACCTCGGCGGTAGGCTGACCCGATGATCGGCCTGCTGTTCGTGCTCTTCCTGGTCGTGCCGATCGTCGAGCTCTACGTGATCGTGCAGGTGGCCGGCGGCATCGGCGTCCCCGAGACGATCTTGCTCCTCATCGGGATCAGCGTCGTCGGCGCCTGGCTGGCCAAGGTCGCCGGAGTCGGGGTCATCAACCGCTTCCAGCGGACGGTGCGGGCCGGACGGGTGCCCTCGGCCGAGGTGGTCGACGGCGCCCTCGTGCTGCTGGCCGGAGCCCTCATGATCACCCCGGGGTTCCTCTCGGACTGCCTGGCCATCCTCCTCTTGCTGCCCCCCACCCGGACGGTCGTGCGCAGCGCGATCCTGCGGCGGATACGCGCCGGTGGAGGCATCGTCCGCATCGTGGCCGGCGCTCCCACCGCCCCCCGCCGTCCGGGCGCCGACGCCTGGGACGTCGACAGCTGGGAGGACCCGCCGCCCGGCCCGGACCGCCCCGGGCTGGGCCGATGACCACCCCGACGGGCGGGCACCTGGAGGACCGCACATGAGCGACACCACCCACGCCGACGCCGGGGAGGAGCGCCCGCCGCTCGTCTCGGGCGTGGCCAGCGCGCTCAGCCCCCTCGTGCGGCGGATCGTGGCGCCGAACCCGTCGATCATGACCGGTCCCGGCACCAACACCTACCTCGTCGGCATCGACGAGATCGTGGTCATCGACCCCGGCCCCGCTGACGACGCGCACCTCGACACCATCGCCGGCTGCGGCGGCGACCGCATCCGCTGGATCGCCTGCACCCACACCCACGAGGACCACTCCCCCGGCGCCGCCGGCCTGAAGGAGCGCACCGGGGCGGAGGTGCTCGCCTTCGACGCCCGCGACGACCTCGTCGTCGACCGCACCCTCGGCGATGGCGACCTGATCGAGGCCACCGAGTTCGTGCTGCGCGCCGTGCACACCCCGGGCCACGCGTCGAACCACCTCTGCTACCTGCTGGAGCAGGAGCGGATGCTGTTCTCGGGCGACCACATCATGGAGGGCTCCACCGTGGTCATCGCACCACCCGACGGCGACATGGGCGCCTACCTCGCCTCCCTCGACCGGCTGACCGGCCTGCGCCCGCGGCTGCGGTCGATCGCACCAGGCCACGGCCACCTCATCGAGCACCCGCAGGCCAAGATCGACGAGTACCGCACCCACCGCCTCGCTCGCGAGGCCCAGGTGGTCGAAGCGCTGGCCGCTGCGGGCCGGTCGACCATCCCGGCGCTGGTGGCCAGCATCTACGCCGACGTGCCCGAGGAGCTGCACGACTGGGCCGCGCTGTCCGTGTGGGCCCACCTGCGGAAGCTGGCCCACGAGGGCCGAGCCACCGGCGACGCGCTCGACGACGAGTGGGAGATCGGCCGGGGCTGACCGCCCGGCTCAGGCGTCCTGGGCGTCGAGGGCGGCCACCGCGGCCTCGAGCATCCGCGCCGAGCACCCGGCCAGCTCGGCTGGGGGGACGGCTTCGGTGAGGACGCGCTCGGCGATGGCCCGGAAGGCATCGGCGGCCGGGCCCGACCCGAGGACCGCCGGCTCGCCGGCATCGCCCCCGGCGGCCACGGCCGGTTCGAGCGGGACCTGGCCGAGCAGCGGCACCCCCGCGTCGCGAGCCAGCGCGGCGCCCCCGCCCGAGCCGAAGAGCTCGTAGGTGGTGCCGTGCTCGCAGGTGAAGGCGCTCATGTTCTCGATGACGCCCGCCACCCGGAGGTAGCTCTTGCGGGCCATCGACACGGCGCGGCTGGCCACCTTCTGGGCCGCCTCGGCGGGGGTGGTCACCACGATCACCTCGGCGCGGGGCAGCAGCTTCGCCACGCCCATCTGCACGTCGCCCGTGCCGGGCGGCATGTCGATGAGGAGGTAGTCGAGGTCCTCGCCCCACTCGACGTCCTGCAGGAAGTGGGTGACGCCCCGGTTGAGCATGAGGCCGCGCCACATGAGCGCCGACTCCTCGTCCTCGACCAGGAAGCCCATCGAGATGACCCGCAGCAGCCCGTCGCCCACGGTCCGCTCGAGCGGGAGCATGCGCTTGCGCCCATCCGCCTCGCGGCCCCGCAGCCGACCCCCCACGCCCAGCATCCGCGGCACCGAGAACCCCCAGATGTCCGCGTCGAGCACGCCGACCCGGCGCCCCGTGGCGGCGAGGGCGGCGGCGAGGTTCACGGTCACCGAGGACTTGCCCACCCCGCCCTTGCCGGAGGCCACGAGGATCACCTTCGTGGCCGGGGCGAGGGAGGTCTCCTCGGGCCGCTGGCTCACGTTCCACCGGGCCTTGGCCATGGCGGAGGCCTTCTCCTCCTGGGTCATCTCGGTCCACTCGAGCCGGACGTGGCGCACACCCGGCAGCGAGCCGACCCGGGTGCGCACGTCGCGCTGGATCTGGGCTCGTAGCGGGCACCCGGAGGTGGTGAGCGCGATGGTGACCACCACCTCGCCGTCGGGCTCCACCCGGGCGCCCTTGGCCATGCCAAGGTCCACGATGTCGCTGCCCAGCTCGGGATCGATCACGCCCCGCAGCACCGCGAGCACGTCGTCGGCCGTGGGGAGCGCGGTGGGGGTCACGGCCGCCATTCTACCGGTGGGGTCCGTGTAAACTCCACGCGTGGCTACCCCTCGGCTCGAGCTCCTCAAGGCGCTGGGCGACAACACCCGCTACGCCATCTACCTCGAGCTGGCCCGCTCCCCCAGCCCCTTGGCCACGGCCCAGGTCGCCGAGACGCTCGGCCTGCACCCCAACACGGTCCGGCCCCACCTCGAGCGGATGCGCGACGTCGGGCTGCTGCAGGTCACGATCGACGCGCAGGGCACGGTGGGGCGCCCCCAGCACCGGTACTCCCTCGCCCCCGACGCCCCCGCCCTCGGCTTCGAGCCCCCGGCGTTCCCGGTCCTGGCCCGGATGCTGCTCCAGCTGGCCGCCGCCGCCGGGCTGAGCGGGGCCGACGCCGTCGAGGCCGGGCGGGCCCAGGGGGCGGAGGGCGCCCGTCGCCCGGACCGCCTCGGCCCGTGCGTGGCCGCCCTCACGGAGGAGCTGGCGGGGCTCGGCTTCGACCCGGAGGCCGTGGAGGAGGACGACCGCGCCACGATCGCGTTCACCCGCTGCCCGTTCCGGGAGCTGGCCGAGAGCAACCCCGACGTCGTGTGCGGCCTGCACCGGGGCCTCGTCGAGGGGTTCGTCGAGGAGCGGGGGGACGGCGAGGTGGTGGACTTCCACCCTCTCGTGCACCGGTACCCGTGCCAGGTCGAGATCGCCGCCGCGGCCAGGTAGCCTGGATCCAGCCGCTTCGTCCTGCAGGAGGACCTCGACGTGATCACGCTCACCGAATCCGCCGCCAGCAAGGTGAAGGACCTCATCGCCGCCGAGGGCGAGGAGGGCTTGGCCCTGCGCGTTGCGGTGCGCCCGGGCGGCTGCTCCGGCTTCAGCTACGAGATGTTCTTCGACACCGACGTCGCCGCGGACGACAACCTGCTCGACCAAGCCGGCGTGAAGGTGGTCGTCGACGCCTCCAGCGCCGAGCTGCTCCAGGGGGCGACCCTCGACTACAAGGACGGCCTCCAGGGGGCCGGCTTCGCCATCGAGAACCCCAACGCCCAGCGCAGCTGCGGGTGCGGGAAGTCCTTCAGCTGACCCGTCGCCGGCGCTGATCCCGCCGGATCGGCTCCGGCCCCCTCAGATCGTCGGCTGAGCCGAGGGCTGGTCCGCCTCCACCACCACGACGGTGGCCCACGGCACCTGCTTCGCGACGTCCTCGGCCAGGACCGCCACCTCCCCGACCAGGACCACCAGCTGCCGCCGCCGGGCCGCGACGGCCTCCACGGCCGCCCCACCCTCGTCGAGCGGGGGCACCTCGAGGCCGAGGCCCTCCCAGCGGCTCGACCACCGCTCGGCCAGCCGGGCGAGCGCAGCGTCGGTGGCTCGCACCCCGACGGCCTCGCCGGCGAGGTGCTCGGCACCGAGGAGCCCAGGGTCGAAGCGCCGCACGACCTGGTCGACGTCGCGCGGGTCTACGCCAGGACCGGCCAGGTCCCACCACGACCGCTCGGCCAGGCGGACCTCCTCCTCGGCCCGGGAGCGGGCGGCCCCGAGGCGGGCTGCCTCAGCCTTGCGCTCTTGGGTCTCTCGCCGGGTGCCGGCGTGCTCGTCGGTGAACGCGCCGACCTCGGACAGCAGGGAGGCGGCCTCCTCCTCGTAGGAGTCGTCGACCTCCTGCGGGCGCAGGTGGCGCAGCGCCCACAGCGACGCCACGAGGGGCACCAGCAGGACCGCCCAGAGCGGTAGGACGGCGAGGGCGAGGAGGATCAGCCCGAGGCCGAACGCCGCCAGCACCACTCCCATGGCCTGGTTGCGGCGCACCCGCAGCCCCGTCGAGGTGCCCACGGCGCGGACCAGGACCGGGTCGGGGTCGGTAGTGGCCTCGGCGGCCGGAGGCGGCTTCTCCTCGGTGGCCGCCTGGTGCGCGGCAACCGCCCGTTCGGCCTCCAGCAGCGCGCTCCGAGCGTCCTCCAGCCGTCGAGCCCGCTCCCGCACCGTGTCCGGGTGCACGGCCAGGCCTCCAGGGGCAGCTCGCCGACCGGCGGCCGCGACGACCCGCTGGCGGGTCCGATCCGAGACCTCGGACAGCTTCGTCCACCTCCGAGCCAGGTCCGCCAGCTCGGCGAGCACCTGGTCGTCGAGGCCGCCCAGCGGCTCGAGCTCGGCCACGACCGCGTCGAGGTCGGCCGCGGTGCGGCACAGCCGCCCGCCGTGCTCTTCGACCAGCTCGACCGCCCGAGCGGCCGGATCGGCCGCCGCGACGCGGTGGAGGCCGGGCCCGGCGGCGTCGCGGGGTGTGTGCACGGACCGGAGGCTACCGGTCCCGCTCAGGCCAGCCGGGTGAGCCGGTCCGAGGCCTCGGCGACGTCGAAGATGGTGTCGAGGCGCTCCACGACCCGCCCGTCGGCCCCGGCCAGCACGAGGCACGGCTCGAAGTGGAGGCCGAGGTCGCCGACGATGGGGGCGTAGGTCTCCTGGTCCTCGTAGGGGTCGGCGTAGACCTCGGCGTGCAGGAAGCGCACGTCCGGGTGCTGCTCGACGACCGCGAGGAGCACGTCGAGAACCGGGCCGCAGATGGCGACCTCGCAGAAGGCCGGCGTGGAGACGAGGAGCGCCACGGGCCGGCCCTCGGTGACCGCATCGGCGAGGGTGACCTCGTGCAGCGGGCAGACCGGGTCGCTCGTGCAGATCGGGTCCACCCCGGCCGCGTCGGCGGTGGTGGGGGTGACGACCGACGGCAGCGGGTCGCCCGGGCCCACCACCTGCAGCTGGCCGGGTTCGTGGACCTGGAACGACAGCTCCGAGCCGATGCCGTCGATCTCGGTCCGGGCGGTGTAGAAGCCGGCGGCCGGCACGTCGAGACGGAGGGGGAAGTAGGGCCGGGGCAGGCCCTCGGCGTGCCGGGCGACCGTCACGGCGGGAGCCACGGGGGCGCCGTCGGCGTCGAGCACCTCCACCTCGAGCTCGGCCGGGCTGGCGTCGGCGGTCAGGAGGCCATCGGCGTCGGCGACGCCGAAGGGGACGCGGACGGGGCCGGGCACGAACGTGGGCCCGCCGACGAACTGGACCAGCGCCAGCCCCTCGCGAGCGGACGGGGTCTCCTCGCCGCCCGCCGTGGGGGCGGCGCGATCGTCGTCTCCTCCGCACGCTCCGATCAGCACCGCGGCGGTGGCGGCCGAGCCCCCGAGGAGGAGCCGACGACGGGACAGCAGCGGTGGGACGTGGGACATCGGGCCGAACCTATCCTCCGGTGCATGTCTGACGGCAGTCGCCCACCCATCGCCCTCCAGGTCGACGGGCGTGCCGTCGAGGTGCCCGATCGCGGGCAGTCGCTGCTGTCGGTGCTGCGGGAGGACCTGCACCTCGTCGCCCCCAAGGACGGCTGCAGCCCGCAGGGCCAGTGCGGCTGCTGCACCGTCCTCGTGGACGGCCAGCCTCGGGTGGCCTGCGTCACCCCGGCCCGGCGGGTGGCCGGGCGCACCGTCACCACGGTCGACGGCCTGCCGCCCGAGCGCCAGGAGCGGTGGGCGGACGCGTTCACCGGCGCCGGGGCCAGCCAGTGCGGGTTCTGCACCCCGGGGATCATCTGCCGGCTGGAGGGGCTGGCCGCCCGGGCGCCGGACGCCGACCACGCGGCGGTCGAGCAGGCGCTGCTCGCCCACCTGTGCCGGTGCACGGGCTGGCGCACCATCCTCGACGCGTGGGACGGGCGAACCGGCACGTCCAGCCCCCCGGGGAGGGACCTCGACGGGGCCGCCCGCCGAGCGGAGATCGAAGGCGGGGCCCGCCAGCGGGTGGGAGCCGAGGTGGCGCTCGGTCGCGGCGGCTTCGCCGACGACGCCGCGCCCCCGGGGGCGCTCGTGGCCGTGCCGGACGGCCGCGGGGGCTGGGCGGTCGGGGAGACGCTCGACGAGGCGCGAGCGGCGGCGGGCAAGGTGCAGGGCCGACGGACCACCGTCGAGGCCCGCCCCCCGATCGACGCACCCCCCGGCGACTGGGCGGCGGTGCTGCGCACGTCCTGGGTGGAGCCCGCCTACCTCGAGCCCGACGCCTCGTGGTGCGAACCGGGCGGACAGCCGGCCTCGCCGCTGGCCAACGGCGGTGCCTTCGGCGGCAAGCGGCAGAGCCCCGTGCTGGCGGCGGCCCGGGAGCTGGCCGACCGGCACGGCCGCGCCGTGCGGGTCCTCTTCAACCGGGAGGACACCGTGCGCCTCGGGCCCAAGCGGCCGCCCGTGGCCGGCGGCGCTCGGCCCGACGGGTCCGGGATCCTCCGGGTCGCTCGCACCGCGGGCATCGTCGAGGTGGTCGCTCGGGTTGCGCCCGGCCTCGCCGTCGAGGAGGTCGACGTGGCCGGCCCGCCGACCTCGATCGACCTGCGGGCCGCCGGCTGGGCCGAGGCGGTGGTGCTGATGGCCGGCGCTCGGGGCGGCCTGGGCCCGGTGGTCGACCCCGTCCGCGGCGCCGAGGCCGAGGCGACGATCGACCCCGACGGCACCGTCCGGGTCCGGGTGCAAGCCGGCGAGGTGCTGGACGAGACCGTGCTGCGCTCCTACTGCACGGGCGCCGCCCACATGGCCCTGTCCTGGGTGAGCCGGGAGGGCATCGCGGTGGACGGGGACGGGACCGTGCACGACCTCACGGTCCGCTCGTTCGGCGTGCTGCGGGCCACCGAGACGCCCCCGATCGAGGTGGAGGTCGAGGCCGGGGCCGGCCCGGCGGTGCGGGGCTCCGACGCCGTCTTCGCCGCCGTGGCGGCGGCGGCCTGGATCCACGGCGGCTGCCCGCCGGAGTGGCCCACCGGTCAGCGCTGGCGCTGAGCACCGCCCGGCGGGGGCGGGCGAGGCGCGAGACTGGCGGCATGTCCAAGCCCGTCGGTCCCTACACCCCGGTCGTGCGCGCCGGGAGCTTCCTCCTCGTCTCGGGCCAGGTCGGCATCGTCGACGGCCAGCTGGTCCCCGGTGGCCTGGAGGGCGAGCTGCGCCAGGCCATCGCCAACCTCGCCGGGCTGCTCGAGGCGGAGGGCGCCTCCCTGGGCGACGTGGTGAAGACCACCGTCTTCCTCCGCCACCTGGCCAGCGACTATGCCCGCATGAACGAGGTGTACATGGAGCTCTTCGGCGACCACCGGCCGGCCCGCTCGGCCATCGGCGTGGCCGAGCTGCCGCTCGGTGCCCTCGTGGAGGTGGAAGCCTGGGCCCACCTTCCGGCAGGATGACCCCATGGTCGGCCCGGTCGTCATCCTCATCGTCCTGCTCGTCGCCATCCCCGTCGGCATCGCCATGTCCGGCGCGGTGGTGGCCGGCATCCTCGGCTGGGCGCTGACCACCAACGGCGAGGCCACCCACGAGGGCAGCGAGCTGATCGAGCTGTCCTGATCCACCCCTCCCGCCGACCGGGAGGGAGCTATGCCCGCGAGTGGCAGTAGGCGTCGCGCACGTCGGCCGCGTCCACGAACAGGCTGTTCAGCAGGCCCCGGGCGACGTTGACGAGCCGGTCCTCCGAGGCCTGGAGGAGCCGGGCCGGATCCGCCCCCAGCGCTGCGAGCTGGTCGAGCGCTGCGTTGGCGTTGAGCGGCGAGTAGGACGTGGCGGCCACGATGAGCCACGCCTCGATCGCCGCCTGCCGCTCGATGGAGGCGATGACCTCCTGGCGGGCCGCCTCGTCGGGAGCGCTCACGATGCGCTCGGCGTTGCGCCAGGCCATCTCCCGCCAGGACACGAGCAGCTGCAGGAGGGCGGTCTCGTCCATCGTGGTGCCGTCGACCTGCGCGTCGTCCACCGTCGGGTCGAGCCGGGCGGCGGCCTCGTCGATCAGCGGTTCGATGACCTGGTTCAGGAACTGGTTGACCTTGTCGTGGTCCGGCTTCCGGCTGCTCCCGTCCGGCTTCACCAGGCCGATCGACGCCAGCACCAGGGGCAGGTCGCGGTTCACGTGGGCGCTCATGCCGAGGAGCATGCTCCCGGTGCCGTTCACCCTCCGACCGTCAGCCTGCTGGAACGCGATCCGCCACGAGTCCGATACGGGACCGGTGCTCCCGTTCGGGTGGTAGTAGCCGTCCCACGCATCGAAGTAGTACCGAGCGAACACGGCGTCCTGGTGGTTGATGAACCCCGGGTCGCTGAAGAAGCCCTCGGTGGTGGCCGACGCCCGGTACTGCTCGGTGGTCCGCAGGTACGTCAGCGCGAACATCGCGTTGTGGGAACAGACCTCGAGCAGCGGGTCGTAGCGGCGGTACATCTCGCGTATCACCGCGTCGACGCACTGGATGCGGCCGGCCTTGCAGTCGTTCTCGCTGCTCGGCTCGTACCCGGAGGTGAAGCTCGGGAGGTAGTCGGTCCAGCCGATGAACAGCGGGTCGTCCTCGGCCATCGACGGCGAGGCGGCCAGGGTCGAGGCGGCGACGAGCGCCCCCACGACGGCTGCCGCCAACCTGAACCCGAACCGCCTCACCGACTTCCGCATCCGCTCGCCCTCCACCCGTGGTGATCCCTCGACCACCGATGGTGGACGAACGACCGCAGGTCGCGGAATGGCCCGTGAGGATGGTTGTGACCGCCCACACGGGCTAGTCCGGCGGAGCGAACGGTGCGGTTCAGAGGGTCCAGCGGGACTGGCCGAACCGGTACCCCACGCTGCGGACCGTCTGGATGAGCCCAGCGTGCTCCTCGCCCAGCTTGGCCCGCAGCCGCCGGATGTGGACGTCCACCGTGCGGGCCCCGCCGTAGTACTCGTAGCCCCAGACCCGGGAGAGCAGCGTCTCCCGCGTGAAGACCTTGCCCGGGTGCTGGGCGAGGAACTTGAGCAGCTCGTACTCCATGTAGGTGAGGTCGAGCGGTCGCCCGGCGATCGCCGCCTGGTACGTCTCGAGGTTCAGGACCAGCTCGCCGTACTCCACCAGCTCGGGCTGGGCCCCCGTGCCGGCCCGGTAGAACAGGTGACGCAGCCGCGCCTCCAGCTCGCGGGGCTGGAAGGGGTAGAGGCAGAAGTCGTCGTAGAGCTCGTCGCGCAGCTCGAGGTCGCCCAGCTGTGCGCCCCCGACGAGGAGCAGCACCGGCTCGAGCGGCAGGTCCCGCTTCCGCAGCGCCCGGGCCATGAGGAACGACCCCTCCGGGTCCGTCGCCACCACGATGAGCGCCCCCGCCCAACCGCCGTCGGGCTCGGCGGCCGAGACCTCGCTCTCGGACCCGACGGACTTCCACGCGTAGCCGGCCAGGTCGAGGGCCTGGGCCAGCTCCGGCGGGGCCGGGTCGGGGTAGACGAGGAGGGGTTCCACAGGTCCGGGGCGGTCAGAGGCGGTGCAGGTAGCGGTCGAGCTCGAACTGGCTGACCTGGGTCTTGTAGTCGTGCCACTCGGCCCGCTTGTTGCGGATGAACCACTCGAAGACGTGCTCGCCGAGGGCCTCGGCGACCAGCTCGGAGCGCTCCATCTCGTCCAGGGCGTCCGACAGCGAGTGGGGCAGCACATCGATGCCCTCGGCCAGTCGCTCGGCCTCCGTGAGCTGGTAGAGGTTGGCCAGCGTCTCGTTCGGGAGGTCGTAGCCCTCTTCGATCCCCTTCAGGCCCGCAGCGAGGACCACCGAGAACGCCAGGTAGGGGTTGCAGGCTGGGTCCGGGGCCCGGAACTCGATGCGGGCCGACTCCGCCTTGCCGACCTTGATGGGCGGGACGTTGACCACGACGGAGCGGTTGTTGCGAGCCCACGAGACGTAGATCGGGGCCTCGAAGCCCATGACCAGGCGCTTGTACGAGTTCACCCACTGGTTGGTGACCGCCGTGATCTCCCGCGCGTGGTGCAGCACCCCGGCGATGAACCCGCGGGCCACCTTGGAGAGGTTGCGGTCGTCACCCGGGTCGTAGAAGGCGTTCGTGTCGCCTTCGAACAGCGAGAAGTGCGTGTGCATGCCCGAGCCCTGCAGGTCGGCGAGGGGCTTGGGCATGAACGTGGCGTGGACCCCCGCCTCGAGGGCCACCTCGCGCACGACCAGCCGGAAGGTCATCACGTTGTCCGCCATGGCGAGGGCGTCCGTGTAGCGGAGGTCGATCTCGTGCTGGGAGGGGGCGTCCTCGTGGTGGCTGTACTCCACCGGGATGCCCATCGACTCCAGCGTGTGGATGGTGCGCTGGCGGAGGTCGCTGGCGACGTCGGCGGTGGTGAGGTCGAAGTACGAGGCCTGGTCGAGCGGGCGGGGCGGTCCGTTGCTGGCATCGCCGTCCGCGAAGTAGAAGAACTCCATCTCCGGGGCGGCGTAGAAGCTGAAGCCCCGCTCCCGCGCCTTGTCCAGGTTGCGGCGCAGCACCTGGCGGGGGTCGCCCTCGAAGGGCGTCCCGTCGATGTTGCTGATGTCGCAGAACATGCGGGCCGAGGTGCCGTAGTCGTCCCCCCAGGGGAGCAGCTCGAAGCTGTTCGGATCGGGGCGGGCGAGGACATCGCTCTCCTGCACCCGACTGAACCCGTCGATGGCCGAGCCGTCGAAGCGCATCCCTTCGTCGAAGGCACCCTCCAGCTCGGCCGGGGAGATGGCGAAGCTCTTGAGCTGGCCGAGCACGTCGGTGAACCAGAGCCGGATGAGCCGGACCCCTCGCTCTTCGACGGTGCGGAGGACGTAGTCGCGCTGGCGTTCCATGGTGTCGCCATGATGACAGGCCGTCCCGGGCCTGCCCACCGGTCCCAAGGATGCGTTCACATGGCGTTCACACACGGGAAAAGGCCGAGGAACAGGCCGCTGGCAGCGTGGCAGCACCTCACTCCGGGTGGACCCCGGGGATCGCTGCTGCACCACTCCCCTGCGGAGAAAGGACCTCTGATGCCCTTCAAGGCCGAGTACATCTGGATCGACGGCACCGAGCCGACGGCCAAGCTGCGGTCGAAGACCAAGATCGTGGAGGACGGGGTGAAGCCCGCTGACCTGCCGATCTGGGGCTTCGACGGCTCCTCCACGAACCAGGCGCCCGGCGACAAGTCGGACTGCGTGCTCCGGCCGGTGTTCACCTGTCCCGACCCGATCCGCGGCGGCGACAACCTGCTGGTGCTGTCCGAGGTCCTCTACATCGACATGACCCCGCACGTCACCAACACCCGCGCCCGGTGCGTCGAGGTGGCCGAGCGCTACGCCGACCAGGAGCCGATCTTCGGCATCGAGCAGGAGTACACGTTCTTCAAGGACGGCCGACCCTACGGCTTCCCCTTCGGCGGGTTCCCGGCCCCCCAGGGCGGCTACTACTGCGGCGTCGGCGCCGACGAGGTGTACGGCCGGGACATCGTCGAGGCCCACCTCGACGCCTGCCTCGCCGCCGGCCTCCACATCTCGGGCATCAACGCCGAGGTGATGCCCGGCCAGTGGGAGTTCCAGGTGGGTCCCGTGGCCGCCCCGCAGGTGGCCGACGAGCTCTGGGTGGCCCGGTGGCTGCTCTACCGGATCGCCGAGGACTTCGACATCTCGGCCACTCTGGACCCGAAGCCCGTCAAGGGCGACTGGAACGGTGCCGGTGCCCACACCAACTTCTCGACCAAGGCCATGCGAGAGGGCTACGACCCGATCATCCGGGCCTGCGAGGCGCTGGGCAAGAAGCGCCAGGAGCACGTGGACCTCTACGGCCACGGCATCGAGGAGCGCCTCACCGGCATGCACGAGACGGCGCCGTGGACCGAGTACAGCTACGGCGTGTCGAACCGGGGGGCGTCGGTGCGCATCCCGTGGCAGGTCGAGGTCGACCAGAAGGGCTACATCGAGGATCGGCGCCCCAACGCCAACTGCGATCCCTACGAGGTGACCTACATCCTGATCGACACGATCTGCAGCGAGCTGGCCCAGTAGGCCACGAGCCCCAGACCGAGGGAAGAGGGCGCCCTGCGGGGCGCCATCTTCGCGCCCGGTTGCTAGGAGGCGAGCCGGGCGAAGGCCTCGGCAGCGGCCGTCGCCCCGGCCACCACCAGCACGTCCCCCTTCCTGAGGACGGTGTCGGGGGTGGCGTAGGTGAAGGGCTGGTCCCCGTGCTTCACGCACACCACGGTCACGTCGAACCGAGCCCGGACGCCGACGTCGGCCAGGCTGCGACCGAGCAGCTCCTTGGGGGCCTTCGTCTCGACCATGGCGAAGCTCTCGTCGAGCTGGAACCAGTCGAGCATCCGACCGCCCAGCACGTGGGCGACGCGGTGGCCCATGTCGTGCTCGGGGTACACGACGTGGTGGGCGCCGACGCGCTCCAGGATCCGGCCGTGCGAGCGACCGACCGCCTTGGCCCAGATGCTGGGGACGCCGAGGTCGTCCAGGGCGGCGGTGGCGAGGATGCTGGCCTCGATGTCGTGCCCGACGCCCACCACGGCGTGGCGGACCTCGGCCGCGCCGAGCTGGCGCAGCACCTCGATGTTGGTGACGTCGCCCTCGACCACGTGGGTCAGCAGCTTGGTGTAGCTCTGCACGATCTTCGGATCGGAGTCGACGCCGAGGACCTCCATGCCGAGGCGGACGAGCTCGGCACCCACGGCGCCCCCGAAGCGGCCCAGGCCGAGCACCATCACCTGCTCCCCCTGCCGGGGGGGCTGCGCGATGCGGGGGTTGTTGTACAGGAGCGACTCGTGGCCGGGCTCCTCCACGAAGCGTTCGTCAGCCAATGATCGGCCTCTCTTCCGGGTGTCGGTACAGGCGCTCGGACTCGCGCGACACGAGCGCTGCGAACAGTGTGGGCGGTCCGACCCGCCCGAGCAGCATCAGGGTGACGAGGACCACCTTGGCGGGGTCGGGCAGCAATGGGGTGATCCCGACCGACAGCCCAACGGTGCCGAGGGCCGACACCGTCTCGAACAGCAGCGCGTCGAGCGGCAGCGTCGTGATCCTCAGCAGGAGGAGCACCGACGTGGCCGCGATGACGACGGCCAGCAGCGCGACCGTGAGCGCCTGCCGCTGCGCCTGCGTCGGTATGCGCCGGTTGAACAGGGAGACGTCGGGATCACCCCGCACCTCGCTCCAGATCACGAACGCGAGCACGGCGAAGGTCGTCACCTTGATGCCGCCGGCGGTCGAGCCGCTCCCTCCCCCGATGAACATGAGCATCTCCGTGATCACCCTCCCCTCCTCCCGCATGGACGCGACGTCGATCGCGTTGAAGCCGGCCGTGCGAGGGGTGACGCTCGCGAAGAAGCTGTTGAGGAGTGAGCCGGCCGTGTCCATCGAGCCGAGCGTGGCGGGGTTGGTCCACTCGGAGAGGGCCAGCGCAGCCCACCCAGCGGCGATCAGCCCGACCGTGGCGGTGATCGTCAGCTTGGCGTGGAGGTCCCACAGGTGTGGTCGTCGCGGGGTGCGGGCGATCTGCACCCACACGGGGAAGCCGAGCCCGCCGAGGATCACGGCGCCCGCCACCAGGAGCAGGACGACGGCGTCGTCCTGGTACGAGATCAGGTTGTCGGAGCGGAGGCCGAAGCCGGCGTTGTTGAACGCCGACACTGCGTGGAAGACCCCGTCCCAGAGCGCGCCGCCGAAGCTCCGGTCGTAGGCCAACCAGAACCGGAGGGTCAGCAGCACCGCCACGGTGGCCTCCACCACCACCGTCACGAGGGCCACGCCACGCAGGATGGACCGCACCTCTCCAAGCTGCAACGACCCGGTCGACGCCGCGGCGATCATCCGCTGCCGCAGGCCGAGTCGGCGGGCGAGACCGACCACGATCAGCGCAGTGAGCGTCATGATGCCGAGCCCGCCGACCTGGATGAGGCCGAGGACGACGGCCTGCCCGAACCCGGTCCAGTGCCCTCCCGTGTCGAGCACGGTCAGCCCCGTCACGCAGACGGCCGACGTGGCGGTGAACCAGGCGTCGACGAACGAGGTCGAGGTGTCGTCGTGCGAGGCCATCGGCAACATGAGGAGGCCAGCGCCGACGAGCGTCGCGGTCGCGAAGCCGAACACCACGTACTGCGCCGGGTGGCGGAAGATCCGCAGGCCGCGCAACGACGATCCGACAGCCATCGGCCGGAGGCTAGGCGCAGAACGCGGCGGGACTGCAGATCGGCGTCGGTCCGCCGCATGTCGAGTCGAGGCGGCGAGGAGGGGACCGCTAGCGTCGCACCGCCGGAACCGATCCTGGAGGGACAGTGGAAGAGCGCACGGCGAACGAGGTCCTGGAGCTGGTGGCGTCGGAGGGGGTCGAGTTCGTCGACCTCCGCTTCTGCGACCTACCCGGGGTGATGCAGCACGTGTCGGTGCCGGCCCATGCGCTCGACGAGACCCAGTTCGAGGACGGTCACGCCTTTGACGGCTCGTCGGTGCGTGGGTTCCAGGAGATCCAGGAGTCCGACATGGTCCTGATCGCGGACCCGAACACGGCGTACCTGGATCCGTTCCGCGACCGCAAGACCCTCGTGCTGCACTGCTTCGTGGCCGATCCGGTCACCGGAGAGCGCTACAGCCGGGATCCCCGCTACGTGGCCCAGAAGGCCCAGGAGCACCTGTTCTCGACCGGCGTGGCCGACACCGCCTACTTCGGTCCCGAGCCCGAGTTCTTCATCTTCGACGACGTGCGCTTCGAGACCCGCCCGAACGGGTCCTTCTATCGGGTCGACTCCGTCGAAGGGCAGTGGAACACCGGCACCGACGAGGGCCCCAACCTCGGCTACAAGCCCCGCACGAAGGAGGGATACTTCCCCGCCCCGCCGATGGACCACTACCAGGACCTCCGCTCGGAGATGAGCGCCATGCTCCACCAGGTGGGCATCCAGACCGAGCTGCACCACCACGAGGTGGCCTCAGGCGGCCAGAACGAGATCGGCATCCGGTTCGACACGCTCCTCGCGATGGCCGACAAGCTCATGACGTTCAAGTACGTCACCCGCAACGTGGCCTGGAAGGCGGGCAAGAGCCTCACCTTCATGCCCAAGCCCGTGTTCGAGGACAACGGCTCGGGCATGCACGTCCACCAGTCGCTCTGGAAGGCCGGCGAGCCGCTCTTCTACGACGAGGCGGGCTACGCCGGGCTGTCGGACCTGGCCCGCTGGTACATCGGGGGGCTGCTGGAGCACGCCGCCGCGGTGATCGCCTTCACCAACCCGACCACCAACAGCTTCAAGCGGCTGGTGCCCGGCTACGAGGCACCGGTGAACCTCGTCTACAGCCAGCGGAACCGCTCGGCGGCCTGCCGGATCCCGCTCGGGCAGCGCAGCCCGAAGGCCAAGCGGGTCGAGTTCCGCTGCCCCGACAACACGTCGAACCCGTACCTCGCCTTCGCGGCGATGATGCTGGCCGGGCTCGACGGCATCACGAACCGCATCGAACCGCCCACCCCGATGGACAAGGACCTCTACGACCTGCCGCCCGAGGAGCTGGCCCAGGTCCCGCAGGTCCCGGGCTCGCTGGAGCAGGCCCTCGACGCCCTCGAGGAGGACAACGACTTCCTCCGGGTGGGCGGCGTGTTCACCGACGACCTGCTCGACACCTGGATCACCTACAAGCGCCGTCGCGAGGTGGACGCCCTCCGGCTCCGCCCCCACCCGTACGAGTTCACCCTGTACTACGACATCTAGGCGGGCGGCAGGACGGCTGAGCCGGGCGCGGACCGTCCCGCCGCGACGGCGGGACGGTCGGTCAGCTCGGCTGGGGGAGCCGCGGCGCGTTCTGGGGCCGCGGTCAGATCCGGGCGCCGCGGCCTCGATAGCCGGTGAAGAAGCTCACGACGAGCAGGACGAGGGCGATGATGAGCGCCCACTTGAGCCCTTCGACGAAGAGCCCGACGCCTCCGAAGAGCAGGGCGAGGATGAGCAGCAGCACGACGAGTCCCATGGTTCCTCCTGGGATGCGGGGTCGACCCCTCCTGTACCCGCTCTCGGCGACAGCGATCCCTCCCAACCTGCACGGGGTATGGGTTCATACCCCTTGGGGGTATAGTGGCGTCATGGCCGGGTACGAGATGAACAAGGCGGACCTGCTGCGGCGGCTGCGGCGGATCGAGGGGCAGGTCCGCGGGATCGCCCAGATGGTGGAGGACGACCGCTACTGCATCGACGTCCTGACCCAGATCGCCGCTGCCACCAAGGGGCTGCAGAGCGTGGCGGTGGGGACGCTGGACGACCACCTCCGCCACTGCGTCGTCGACGCCGCCGGCCAGGGCGGGGCGGCGGCGGAGGAGAAGATCACCGAGGCGCTGGCGGCCGTCGAGCGGCTGCTGAAGTCCTGAACCACGAGGAGGAAGCACCATGAGCACGACGACCCGCTACCGCGTCGAGGGCATGACGTGCGGGCACTGCGTCGGGGCCGTGACGAGCGCGCTGGCCGAGCTCGACGGCGTCACCGACGTCTCGGTGGACCTCGAGTCCGGCGAGGCCACGGTGACGAGCGACCGACCCCTCGAGGAGGCGACGGTCCGCGAGGCGGTCGACGAGGCGGGCTACGCACTGGTCTGACCCCGACGGCCCCGAGCGCCCTCGGTGGCCGGCCGCCGGCCGGTCGGGCATGCTGCCGTGATGCCCGTCGCCCTCCACGCCCTCATCGAGCGCGCCCGGGGCAGCCTGTTCCTCGTCCCCACGCTGTTCGTGATCGGGGCGGTCGCCGTCGGGGAGATCACCCTCGTCGTCGACCAGGCCCTGAGCGACCGCTCCCAGCTGCCGCTGGTCAGCGAGGCGACCGTCGACAACGCCCGAGCGGTCCTGTCCACGATCGCCACCGCCACCGTCACGATCGCGGGCATCGCGTTCTCGGTGTCGCTGCTGGTCATCCAGCTCGCATCGAGCCAGTACTCGCCGCGCGTCGTCCACAACCTGGTCCGGGACCCCTTCAGCAAGCGGGTCATGGGCATCGTCCTCGGCACCTTCACCTACTGCCTGGTCGTCCTGCGGTCGGTCCGGGGTCCGCTCGACGACGGGGGCGACGCGATCGTGCCGACGATCTCGTTGACCATCGCGGTCGTCCTCGGCGTGGTGGCGGTGCTGGCGATCGTGGCGTTCATCAACCACAGCGCCCACTCGATGGACATCAGCGAGCTGCTCCACGAGGTGACGCGCTCCTCGCTCCTCGCCGCAGAGCACGGCTGGCCGGACCGGGCCGAGCCCGCTGACAGCGGAGGGCACCTCGGGCCCGCCGAACCGCCGCCGGGAGACGGCTTCCGGGTGGCCTTCGCCGGGAACGGGTGGATCCAGCGCCTCGACGCCGACGGCCTGCTGGCCCTCGTGCCCCCAGGGGGCGTGGTGCTGGTCCACGTCGCCGTCGGCCGGTATGCCGTGGCCGACACCCCGCTGTGCACCGTGTGGCCGCCGCCGCCCGAGGGCGACCGGTCGACGGTCGAGGCCGCGGCGAGGGAGGCCGCCCTCGTGGGGCGAACGCGGACCATGCGCCAGGACGCCTCCTACGGCGTGCGCCAGCTGGTCGACGTGGCCCTGCGCGCCCTCTCCCCCGGGGTGAACGACCCCACCACGGCCCAGGACGCGATCTTCCACCTGGCCGCCGTGCTGCGCGAGGTCCTCGAGCGCCCCGAGCCCCCTCAGGTGCGGATCGACGGGCAGGGCCGTCGCCTCCTCCAACCGGAGCTGCCCACCCATCGGAGCGTGGTCGGTCTGGCCTTCGACGAGCTCCGGCCGGCGGCCGCCCCCCACCCCACGGTGTGCGTCTACCTCCTCGAGGCGATGCACCTGCTGTGCCAGTCGCTCCCGACCGCACCGGCCACCGGAGCCGTGCGCGCCATCGAGGAGCAGGCCCGGCTCGTCGTCGAGGCCAGCCAGGCGGCTGACGTGATCGACCACGACCGCCAGCGCGTGGTCAGCGCCTACGAGCAGCGCTTCGGCGCCCGCCGGCCTCAGGCGGGGCCGTCTGGCTCGTCGACCAGGACGCAGCGGGTGCCGCTGTAGATCGTCGGCAGGCACCGGTTGCAGTGGATGCACAGCCCCGAGGCGTGCTCGTCGGCAGCCAGGCGGTTCGGCAGCCCCGGCTCGCGGAGCAGGGCCCGAGCCATGGCCACGAAGTCGAACCCCTCGGCCATCGCCTGGTCGACGGTGGCCCGGTGGTTGATGCCGCCGAGCAGCACGAGGGGCATGGCCAGCTCGGCCCGGAACTGGCGGGCCATGGGCAGGAAGAAGCCCTCCTCAAAGGGCAGCTCGGGGAACAGCCGGTGGCCCAGCAGCCGGAGCCCGAGGCCCACGAGCCTCGGCTGGGCGGCGATGAACTCCGCCATCGGCACCTCGCCGCGGAAGAAGTACATGCCGTTCAGGAGCGAGCTGCCCCCGGTGAGCTCGATGGCGTCGAGGTGCCCGTCGGCCTCGAGCCACTGCGCGACCTGGAGGCTCTCGTCCACCCAGAGCCCCTCGTCCACGCCGTCGGCCATGTTCAGCTTGGCCAGCACGGCCCTCCGGTCCCCCACCGCCTCCTTCACCGCGGCCACCACCTGGCGGGGGTAGCGAGCCCGGTTCTCGAGGCTGCCGCCGAGGTCGTCCGTGCGCTTGTTCAGGTTCGGGCTGAGGAACGACGACAGCAGGTAGTTGTGCCCGAGGTGCACCTCGACGGCGTCGAACCCGGCGGCCTCGGCCACCCGCGCCGCCTGCTGGAACTGCGAGACGACCTCGTCGAGCTGCTGGCGGGAGGCGCCCTTCACCCGACCCATCGCCGGGGCGCTGAAGCGGGTCGACGGGGCCAGGGTCGGCACACCGTTCGACCGCACGTTCGCGACCAGGCCGGCGTGGCCGATCTGCGCCGACGCCAGGGCCCCCTCGGCGTGGACGGCATCGGTCAGGCGGCGCAGGGCCGGCACGATCTCGTCGCGCATCACCAGCGTGTGGCGCTGGACCCGACCACCGGGGGACACCGCGCAGTAGGCCACCGTGGTGAGCGCAGCCCCTCCAGCCGCCACCCGCCGGTGGAAGGCCACCAGCTCGTCGCTGACCGCCCCCTTCGGCATGACGCCCTCGAAGGTGGCCGCCTTGATGATCCGGTTGCGCAGCGTGAGGGGGCCCAGCCGCGCCGGGGCGAAGGCAGACGGCGCAGCGGCGATGTCGGTCATGGCTCCCCCCGGGACGACGGGCGACGGCCGTGGGCGGCGGCCGGGGCTCTGACCCTAGGGCCAGGCGCCCCCCGGTGCGCGCCCGTGCCATCCTCACGCGGTGCTGGAGTGCGTGGTCAACGTGAGCGAGGGTTGGGACGGGGACGTCATCGACGCGCTGGCCGCGGCGGCCGGGCCCGGCCTGCTGGACGTGCACGCCGACCCGCACCACCACCGCAGCGTGTTCACGATGGTCGGCGTCGACGCACCGCGAGCGCTGGCGACGGCCGCCCTCGCCGCGGTCGACCTCACCGGACACGTGGGCGCCCACCCCCGCCTCGGGGCGGTGGACGTCGTGCCGTTCGTGGCGCTGACCGGCTCCAGCCCGGGCGACGCGCTGGCCGCCCGAGACGACTTCGCCCGCTGGCTGGCCCACGAGCACCAGGTGCCCTGCTTCCTCTACGGCCCCGAGCGGACGCTGCCCGAGGTGAGGCGCCGAGCCTTCCGGGACCTCGCCCCCGACCTCGGTCCCGGCGAGCCCCACCCACGAGCGGGCGCGACCGCGGTGGGCCGACGCGGCGTGCTGGTGGCCTACAACGTGTGGGTGGACGGGGTGACCGACTCCAGCGTTCGGTCGCTGGCCGCCGCCGTCCGCAGCTCGGAGGTCCGCGCCCTCGGCCTCGCCGTGGGCGAGCGGTGGCAGGTGTCGATGAACCTCGTCGAGCCGCAGGTGATCGGGCCCGACGTGGCCTACGACCGGGTGGCGGCCCTGGCCGCGGAGCACGGTGCGGCGGTGCAGGGGGCCGAGCTGGTCGGGCTCGTGCCCCAGGCTGTCCTCGAGGCCGTGCCCCGACACCGGTGGGCCGAGCTCGACCTCGGCCCCGAGCGGACCCTCGAGGCTCGCCTCGAGGCGGCCGGCCTCAGCTGACGCGTGACGGGACGCTGGGACCAGCCATCGGCCGAAGGCCGACGGCTGGCGATCAGGCGGTGCTGGCCGACCGGCGGGCGAGCGCCCGCTGACGACGCAGGCGGCGGCGCTCCCGCTCGCTCATCCCGCCCCAGATGCCGAACTTCTCGCCGTTCACCAGCGCGTACTCGAGGCAGTCCTCCCGCACGACGCAGCCACGGCAGACCTCCTTGGCCTCGCGCGTGGAGGCGCCACGCTCGGGGAAGAACAGGTCAGGGTCGACGCCGAGGCAGTTCGCGTAGTCCTGCCACGACTTGTCTTCAGGCTCGATGGAGATGGGGATCTGCACGGGCCCTCCTCCCGGGTGGGACGGTGGGTGCGGGTTGGACATCCGGAGCGGCCATCTGCGCGAGGCGGATACCACATCCGTAATTACAATGGTGTGATCTTGGCCTGTCAGATCGTCGTGCGCAAGGGGCAGCCCGTGGTTCGTTGCAGTCGGAAGCCCCCCTGGGGAACACTTCGGGCCTGATGGGAGCGCACTTCGCCAACGCGGTGCCGCGCTCCCGTCCAGGGCGCCGACGCCAGGCCGGCCTCCTCGCGATCGCCCTCGGGGTCGGGCTCCTGGCCTTCGCCTTCCTCGAAGAGGACGGCACCCCCGTCCGCAGCACCTCCCCCACCGTCCCGCCGTCGAGCGAGCCCACGGTGCTCGGCGTCACCGTCGACCCGGGCCCCACCGCTCCCGACGCGGACCCGGCGGCTCCGGTCCCGGTGGCCGCGTCCGACGACGAGGACGACGACCCCTCCGGGCCCGGCTCCCCGTCCACGGCCGGCGGACCTGCCACCACCCGACCGAGCACCACCACGACCGAGGGCGCGGTGCTGATCCCGCCCACCGTCGTCACCAACACCGCCCCCACCACGACCGCCAGCGCGCCGAGCAGCACCTCGACCACCGAGACAACCACCACCACCACCACCGAAGCGCCGACCAACAGCACCAGCACCGGCACCGGCTGACGCAGGCACCCGCCGCAGCCGAGCGGAGCGCCGACGACCCCCAGCGACGAGGCGCTAGGCCGGCCGGCGACCGGCCTGGGTGCGCAAGGCTCGCTTCTGCTCGATGAAGTCGACGAGCACGTAGTCGCCGAGGGTCTCGGGGGTGGTGAAGAAGGCCCGACCCTGGTTCATCTTCGTCAGCCGCTCGATGAAGGTCTTCAGGTAGGGGGTGGCGTCGAGCATGAAGGTGTTGATGCGGATGCCCTCACGGGTGCAGCGGGCCACCTCCCGCAACGTGGCGTCGATCGTCTCCTGCACCGGCGGGTAGCTGAAGAACGGGGCCGCCATGCCGGGCTCGAAGTGGGCGGTGGGCTCGCCGTCGGTGATCATGATGATCTGCTTCGTGCCGGACTGGCGGGCCAGGATCTGGCGGCTGAGCAGGAAGCCGTGCTGCATGTTCGTGCCGTAGACGAAGTCCCACGACACCTCCGGCAGCTGCTCGGGGGTGATGGCCCGGGCCACCTCGCTGAAGCCGACGATGCCGAGGTAGTCCCGCGGGAACTGCATCGAGATGAGCGAGTGCAGCGCCATGGCCACCTTCTTGGCGGCCAGGAAGTTGTCCCGCATCGGCATCGAAAGCGACAGGTCGAGCATGAGCACCGTGGAGGACCGGACCACCTGCTCGGTGCGCTCGATCTCGAAGTCGTCCGGTGTGAGCCGCACCGGGGTGCCGCCGCCGGTGCGGCGGAGGGCGTTGCGCACGGTGCGCTCGATGTGGAGGTTGAACGGGTCGCCGAACTCGTAGGGCTTGGTGTCGTAGGTGCGTTCGTGCCCGATCCCGGTCCGCTCGATCTCGTGGCGGCCCAGCTTGTCCCGGGCCAGCTTCGAGAAGAGGTCGGAGAGCGCGTTGCGGCCGATCTTCCTCAGGCCCCGGGGGGTCAGCTCGAGGCGCCCCTCCGTGTTGTTGATGAGCCCGGCGTCCTCGAGCTGCTGGGCCAGCTTGGCCAGCTGCTCGAGGCTGCGGGCGGCGTCGTCGCCGAGCAGCTCACGGGCGCGGTCGACGTCCACCTCGGCCAGCGCTCCGGGGCTGGTGGCGCCTCGCAGCATCTGCTCGAGCTGGTCGAGGTCGCCCAGCTCGTTGAGCATCTGCGCCGCCTCCGCGAACCCGAGCGGGTCCTGGCCCGAGAAGTCGTAGCTGCGGTCCCACCCCATCTGGGGGAAGAGCTGCTGGAGGTGGCTGCCGAGCTGGTCCATCTGCCAGCGGAGGTCCATGTCCTCGAGCAGCTGCTCGGACAGCCCCTGGAGCTGGGCCCGCTGCTCCGGGGTCATCGAGTTGAGCATCGCCTGCATGGCCGCCATGCGCTGCGCCATGATCTCGAGCAGCTCGTCGAGCGTCTGCGGGTCCTCCGGGAAGAAGTCCCCGTACCGCTGCATGAACTCCTCGAAGGCGGGCTGGGTGTCCTGGCCCGCCTCCTTCATCGCCAGCAGCTCGTTGAGCTCGGCCAGCATGTCCTTCATGCGTGCCATGGCCTCCGGAGACACGTCCTGCATCGCCCCGGCCACCTGGTTGAAGTACGACTGGGCCAGCTGCTGGCGCAGCTCCTCCATGAGCTCCTCGAAGCGCTCCCGGGCCTCGGACGACGTGAACTCGTACTGCTGGAGCTCGCGCACCATCCCGGAGAGGTCCGGGGGGAGCATGTCGAGCTGGAGGTTGCGCTCGGACACGACCTGGTCGGTGATCTCCTGGCGACGCTGGTCGCCTGACTCACGGGCCTCGCGGGCCAGCTGGTCGAGGCCTTCCCGCTCCAGGTCGAGGACCTCGCGGAGGGACTCGGCGATCTCCTCGTAGACCCCGCCGAGGTCGTGCTGCTCGAGGCGCTCGCGGCGCTGGCGCCGCAGCCGCTCCATGAGGTCCCGCATGCCCATGAGCTGTTCGCCGTTGCGGTCCCGGAAGCCCTGCTGCATGAGCCGGCGCAGGGCTGCGTGCAGGTCCCCGTGGTACAGCAGGTCGTCGGTGATCTCCTCGAGGATCGCCTCGGCGTCGAGATCGAAGCCGACCTGGGTGCCGTCCCAGCGCGAGTAGGTGAAGTGGGGACCGGGCATCGCTCGCCACGGTACCGACCCCACGACGCGGGCGTCGGTCGGACCGCATCGGTCGCCTCGTCGTGTTCACTGGAGCCGTGCGCGTCGAGATCTGGAGCGATGTGGCCTGCCCGTGGTGCTACGTGGGCACGGCTCGCTTCGAGCGGGCCGTCGCCGAGACCGGCATCGACGTCGAGGTCGTCTACCGGTCCTTCGAGCTCGACCCTCGGGTGCCCCGCGACGGCGAGGTGCCACCCCTCGTCGACCACCTCGTGCGCAAGTACGGCGACCGGGACCGGGTGCGGGCCGCCCACGAGCGGTTGGCCGCGGCGGGCGCGGAGCTCGGCCTCGACTTCAACTGGGCGGGCATGCGCCGGACGAACACGTTCGACTGCCACCGCCTGCTCACCTGGGCGCTCGAGACCGCTGGGCCCGAGCCGCAGCGCCGGCTCAAGAAGGCGATGCTGCGGGCCTACTTCACCGACGGCCAGGTCATGACCGACCCCGAGGTGCTGACCGGGCTGGTGGCCCAGGCCGGCCTCGACGCGGAGACGGCCCGAGAGGTGCTGGCGTCGGACCGCTACGCGGAGAAGGTGCGCGCCGCCCGCCAGGACGCCTACTCGAACGGCATCGCGGCGGTGCCCACCTTCGTCATCGAGGGCCAGTACGTGCTCCAAGGCGCCCTCGAGACCGACGCCTGGGTGCGCGCCCTCACCCACATGCAGCGCGAGCTCACCGCCCCCTGACGACGTCTGTGTGGGCTCTTGCGCCGCTACGGCGTTGAAACCCACACAGACGTCGTTGCCGGTGGGGGTCAGCGGCGTAGGGGGAGGGTGAGGCGGAAGCGGGCGCCCGAGCCGGGGCCGTCGGCGTCGAGGACGAGGGTGCCCCCGTGGCGCTCGACGATGTCTCGGGCGATGGCGAGGCCAAGGCCCACCCCGCCCCCGGCGGTGCGGGCCCCCTCGACCCGGGCGAAGCGCTCGAAGACCCGCTCCTGATCGCCCGGGGGGACGCCCGGGCCGTCGTCCTCGACGGTCAAGACCGCGGTGCCGTCCTGCACCTCGAGTCGGAGCTCGAGCAGGCTGCGGGCGTGCCGCAGACCGTTGTCGGCCAGGTTGCCGACGGCGCGGGCCAGCTGGCCTGCATCGCCACGCACCTGCACCGGGGCCAGCCGCTCGGCCCCGACGTGGACGTCGGGCCGAGCGGGGAGCTGCTGCGCCACCCGGCGGACGACGTCGGCGAGGTCCACGGTGCCGTCGCCGACGGGCGCCGCTGACCCGGCGTCGCTGCGGGCCAGCAGGAGGAGGTCCTCGGCCAGCCGCTGCAGGTGCACCACCTCCTCGAGCACGCTCCGGTGGGTGGCCACCACGTCGGCGGTGCCGGGGTGCGCCAGGTCCACCTCGAGCTCGGTGCGCATCCGCGCCAGCGGGCTCCGGAGCTCGTGCGAGGCGTCGGCCAGGAAGCGCTGCTGGCGCCAGGCGGCGTCGTCGAGGCGCCCGAGCATGTCGTTCATCGTCCGGGCCAGCCGCGCCACCTCGTCGTCCCCTGGCGGCACGGGCACCCTCCGTGACCGCTGGGCACCGCCGATGGCGGCCACCTCGGCCCGGATGGCTTCGACCGGCCGGAGCGTCCGCCCGACGAGCCACCAGACGAGGAGCGCCACGACCACGACGACGAGCGGCACGGCGAGCACCAGGGACCGGGTGAGCGCAGCGACGCTCTCGTCGATGTCGTCGAGGGTGCCCGCCACCAGCACGGCGCGCGCCGGGTCCTCGCCGAGGCGGGAGACGACCCGGAAGCGATCGGGCTCCCCGGCGAGGCCACCGACCGTGACCGTCTGCGCCCTGGTCGGGACCTCCACCATCGGCTCGTCGCCGGAGACGTTGCGGCTGGCTGCCACCACCACGCCGTCGATGACCACCTGGGCCCTCGTGTCGTCCTCGCCGAGGCCGGAGATCGTGGCCGGCACGTCGTCGCCGAGAGCGACCAGGTCGTCAGCCCGCTCCTCCAGGCTCTCGTCGAGGGCCTCGGTGAGGACCCGACGCTGCTGGGCCACGAGCAGCAGGCCGGCCAGCACCAGCACCGCCAGGACGGCCACCGCCGCGAGCGCCGTCACCCGCGTCCGGACCGTGGCCGGCCAGTGCCGGCTCACCCGACGGCCACCCGATAGCCGGCCCCCCGCACGGTCTCGATCGTGTGCCGGTCGAACGGGTCGTCCACCTTCCGGCGCAGGCGGCCGACGTACACCTCCACGATGTTTGGGTCGCCGTCGAAGTCGTGGTCCCAGACGCCAGCCAGGATCTCGTGCTTGCCGAGCACCTGCCCCGAGCGACGCACGAGGAACTCGAGGACGTCGAACTCCCGCGCCGTGAGGGAGAGCTCGGTCCCGGCCCGCCACGCCCGGCGAGCGCCGGGGTCGATGCGGAGGTCGCCCACCTCCACGGGCACGGGGTCGCGACCGGAACCCCGACGCAGCAGGGCCCGGATCCGGGCGAGGAGCACGGGGTACGAGAAGGGCTTGGTCAGGTAGTCGTCGGCACCGGTGTCGAGCGCCTCGGCCTCATCGAGCTCGCCGTCCTTGGCGGTCAGCACGAGGATCGGGGTCCAGTCACCCGCCTCGCGCAGCGCGGCGCAGATCTGGAAGCCGTTGCGACCGGGGAGCATGAGGTCCAGCACGACGAGGTCGTAGGTGCCCTCGGTGGCCCGCCACAGCCCGTCCTCGCCGTCGAAGGCCAGCTCCACGGAGAACCCCTCGGCGGTCAGGCCGCGCTGGACCGCGGTGGCCAGCTTGCGGTCGTCCTCCACCACCAAGACCTTCATGACGTCTCCCGACGGGCGTCAGTGTCGCACCACCGCCGAGACCTTGGCGGGCCGCGCCTGAACCAGGCCTGAACGGGCCGACCCCACCGTCAGCCTCCGTTCAGCCCGGCTGGGCCACGGTGGGGGCGCCAGCGCCGCCGGGCGCGGGCGCCGAGGAGGAGCGATGACCGAACGAACCACCCCGATCGCCCGGACGGCAGCGGTCCTCGTGCTGCTGGCGGGCCTGGCGGCGTGCGGCGACGACGGGCCGAGCCAGGAGGCGGCCAGCACCACGCAGGCGCGCGCAGCGCCGGTCATCGACCCGGGCGACGGCGGCGCCTATGACCCGCAGGTCGACCCGGCCGACTTCGTCGAGGGCGTCGACAACCCGTTCCTGCCCCTCGTCCCGGGCACCCGCTGGGTGTACGAGGGCGAGAGCGACGGCGAGCACGAGCGCATCGAGGTGGAGGTGACCGACCAGACCCGCACGGTCATGGGGATCACCGCCGTCGTCGTCCGTGACACCGTCTACGTCGACGGCGAGCTGGCCGAGGACACCTACGACTGGTTCGCCCAGGACCGGGAGGGCAACGTCTGGTACCTCGGCGAGGACACCCACGAGTACGAGGACGGCCAGCGGGTTAACGACGCCGGAGCCTGGGAGGCCGGGGTGGACGGTGCCCTGCCCGGGATCGTGATGTCCGCCCACCCCGAGGTGGGGGACGCGTTCCGCCAGGAGTACCTCCCCGGGGAGGCCGAGGACATGGGAGAGATCCTCGCGGTCGGCGTCGCCAAGACGATCGGCCTGGGCACCTATGACGACGTGGTCGTCACCGAGGACTGGACGCCGCTCGAGCCCGACGTCGTCGAGGAGAAGTGGTACGCCCGCGGGATCGGCCTGATCTACGAGCGGGCTGTGGCCGGGACGACCGGGTCCGTCGAGCTCATCGAGCACACGGCGCCCTGACCGCAGGGCCGTCCTGTCAGGTGGGGTTCAGCCCGCTCCGGGCATGATCGGCGCAGGGCATCCCCCGAGCTCGAGGAGGTTGTTATGCAACGACGCACGAAGCTCGCCATCGCCGGCGCTGCGGCTCTGGCGCTGGCCGCCGCAGGCGCTGGCGTGGCCACGGCCGGCAACCCGACCGACGACGACGCCACCGACACGCCCATCGAGGGCGCCGACCTCGAGCGGGCGAGCGCCGCGGCCCTCGCCCACACCCGCGGGGGTCGGGTCACGGAGACCGAGGTGGGCGACGAGGAGAGCTACTACGAGGTCGAGGTCACCCTGGAGGACGGGCGCCAGGTCGACGTCCAGCTCGACCAGTCGTTCGCGGTGGTCGGCGACGAGACCGACCTCCCCGGCGACCCCGACGACTGAGCCAGGGCCGCCAACGACGTCTGTGTGTGCTCTTGCGCCGCTACGGCGCTGAAACCCACACAGACGTCGTTGGTGGTCAGGCGCGGGCTCGGTAGGTGGCCTTGGGGCCGACGGCGTCCTTGTTGAGGCGCTTGGAGAGGTGGAGGCCCTCGAGGACGAGCTCGACGGCCGACGCCACCGACGCCGGGGACTCGTCGCCCTCCGTGAGCGAGGCCACGGCCTCGCGGAGGGCGGGCTGCTGCTCGAGCAGAGCCACGTACTCGCTGGAGCGCACGTCCTCTCCGGCGTGGATGACGGCTCCCTCGTCGAAGGCGGCCACGATGGGGCGGAACCGCTCCGGGCTGAACCGGTCCTTGAAGACGGTGAGCACCGCCGCCTTCACGAGGTTCTCCGCGATCTGCGCGTCGCGGCCCTCCTCGAGCGCCTCGATCTCGATCTTGCCCATCATCGACGCCGGGAGCGCCTCGAGGTCGCTCACGCGGGGGGCCACGTCGCGCTCGCCGTGGCGCAGCGCGCGGCGCACGGCGTTGGCCACCATCACCTCCTGGTTGGTGACGGTGAAGCGCACGGACACGCCCGAGCGCTGGTTGATGTGCGGACTGGAGCGGGCGAGGTGCGACAGCGTGGCCACGACCTCGGTCATGTAGGCCGGCACCGTGACCCGGATGCCCTCCGCTTCGAGCGGGGTGGACTCCTGGCGGGCGATCTCGACCTCGGTGGCGACCTCGAGCGGGTAGTGGGTGCGGATCTGGGACCCGAACCGGTCCTTCAGCGGGGTGATGATCCGGCCTCGGTTCGTGTAGTCCTCCGGGTTGGCCGAGGCGAAGAGCACCAGGTCCAGGGGCAGGTTGATCTTGTAGCCCCGCACCTGCACGTCGCGCTCCTCGAGGACGTTGAGCAGGCCGACCTGGATGCGCTCGGCGAGGTCGGGCAGCTCGTTGATGGCGAAGATGCCGCGGTTCGTGCGAGGGACCAGCCCATAGTGGAGGGTGAGCTCGTCGGAGAGGTAGCGGCCCTCCGCCACCTTGATCGGATCCACCTCGCCGATCAGGTCGGCGATCGAGGTGTCCGGCGTGGCCAGCTTCTCGCCGTAGCGGCGGCTGCGGTGCACCCACTCGATCGGGGTGTCGTCGCCGTGCTCGGCGAGGAGGTCGCGGGCGTGGCGCGAGACCGGGTGGAACGGGTCGTCGTTGATCTCCGAGCCGGCCACGATCGGCATCCACTCGTCCAGCAGCTCCGTCAGGCCTCGGATCATGCGGGTCTTGGCCTGGCCCCGCTCGCCGAGGAAGATCACGTCGTGCCCCGCGAGGAGGGCGTTCTCGAGCTGGGGGACGACCGTGTCCTCGTAGCCGAGCACCGCCGGGAACAACGGCTCGCCGGCCTGGATGCGAGCGATCGCGTTGCGCCGCAGCTCCTCCTTCACCGGCACCGACGTCCAACCCGACTCGCGCAGCTGGCCGACCGTGGCAGGGGCGGGGTGCGTCATGGGGCCAACCTATCCCGCACCCCTCGCCGCCGTTCCGCGCGGGATCGGCTGGCCCGGGCCACGGCCACCGGGCAGCCTGTCGCCGTGCGGCTGCGCCTCTTCGTCGGGATGTGGGCCCTGCTCGTCCTCGTCGTCGGTGCGACGGTGGTGGTGGCCGACGTGCTGGACCTCGGGGAGGGCGACGACCCGGTGGGCGGCGGCAGCAACATCACCCGGCCGGAGGGCGCCGACGGGTCTGGCGGCGCTCCGGGCGACGGAGGCGAGCCGATGGAGGTGCTCCGGCCCGGCCAGCACCGCCTCACGGGTGCGGTCACCGCCGTCCACCTCGAGGGCGCCGTGCTCGAGCCGAGGGCGCTGCCGGTGCCCCTCACGGTGGTCTCCGACCGCGGCTTCGGCAACGGCGGCGAGCTCACGGGGGTGACGGTCGACGGGCAGCCGAGCACGATCGTGTGGGACGGCGGCCGGCCGTTCGTGCTGTCCGGCGGCCGCGCTCTGGTGCCGGAGCCGGCCGTGGTGGACCTGGTGCCGGACGGGCTGCGGGTGGCCCTCGGTGGGGGCGCCCACGCCCTCGAGCCGGGCCGCTACCAGCTGGACACCCCAGTGGCGGTGGGCCAGGCCGGGATCGCCACGCCGCGCGACGCCGTCGCCTTCGACGCCGGGGCGGAGGCCCGCTTCGAGGCTCGGGGAGACGCGGCGGTCGTCCTCGGGACGCCGGTGCGGCTCCTCGGTCCAGGGCTCGTCCGGCTGGCGGGGACGCTCGAGGTGACCGGCGCCGAGGGCCCGGTCACGGGGAGCACGTTCGAGGTCGCCCGGGCTGCGTTCGACCTGACCTTCACGCCCGACGGCACCGGCGGGTGGCGGATCGAGGGGCTGGTCGACGAGACGGGCGTGCCTGGCTGACGAGCGCTCCGGAGATCCGGGTCCGATCCCACCCCGGTAGCCTGCGGCCTCCATGGAGCTCACCGGCACCTGGCGGGCCGCCCCAGCCGACGATGACCTGCGCCGGTCCTGGCACGACGACCGCTTCGACGACTCCGGCTGGGAGCCCCTCGAGGTGCCCGGCCACTGGCGCTCCTCCCCCGCCTTCGCCGACCACGACGGCCCCCTCCTCTACCGGAGGGCCTTCGAGGCACCGGCAACCGGCGAGGGCCGGCGGAGCTGGCTGACCTTCGAGGGCCTCTTCTACCAGGGCGACGTCTGGCTCGACGGCGCCTACCTCGGGGACACGGAGGGCTACTTCGCCCCCCACACCTTCGAGGTCACCGAGGCGCTGAGGGCGCGTGCCGAGCACCACCTCGCCATCGAGGTGACCTGTGCGCCTCAGCTCGACAAGACGGCGAAGCGCAACATCACCGGGGTGTTCCAGCACTGGGACTGCCTCGACCCGGACTGGAACCCCGGTGGCCTGTGGCGCCCCGTTCGGCTCACCGAGACGGGCCCGGTCCGCATCGCCCGCCTGCGGGTGGTCTGCCGCGAGGCCACTCCGCAGCGGGCCGTGCTCGTGCTGCGAGCCACGCTCGACAGCGACGGCGCTCGGCGGGTCAGGATCGAGACCCGGGTGGGCGACCACGACGAGGCCGCCGACCACCCGCTGGCCGCCGGCGCCAACGAGGTGGAGTGGACCCACGGGGTCGACCGGCCAGCGCTTTGGTGGCCGAGGGCGCTGGGCGACGCCCTGCTGCAGGACCTCGCGGTGCGGGTGGTGCTCCCGTCGGACGAGGGCGGTGGGGTCTCGGACGAGCGGCAGCTGCGGACGGGTCTCCGGCAGGTCCGGATGCGGTCGTGGGTCGCCTCGGTGAACGGGGAGCGCCTGTTCCTCAAGGGCTCCAACCAGGGCCCCACCCGGATGGCGCTGGGCGAGGCGACCGCGGCCGAGCTGGCTCGTGACGTGGAGCTGGCCCTCGACGCCGGCCTCGACCTCCTGCGGGTCCACGCCCACATCAGCCGCCCCGAGCTGTACGACGCCGCCGACGAGCAGGGCCTCCTCCTCTGGCAGGACCTCCCGCTGCAGTGGGGCTACGCCCGCGGGATCCGCAAGCAGGCGGTCCGGCAGGCCACCCAGGCCGTGGACCTGCTGGGGCACCACCCGTCGATCGCCATCTGGTGCGGCCACAACGAACCGATGGCGATCGAGAACGACCCGGCCATGTGGGGCGACCCGAAGGCGCTGCGCTCGATGGGGCTCAAGGCGCTGGCCGCCCAGCAGCTGCCCACCTGGAACAAGACCGTGCTCGACCGCTCCGTCAAGCGAGCCCTCGAGCAGGCCGACGGGAGCCGTCCGGTGGTCGCCCACTCCGGGGTGCTCCCGCACCCCCCGATGCTCGACGGCACCGACAGCCACCTCTACTTCGGCTGGTACCACGGCCACGAGCGCGACCTGCCCGGCTTCCTGCGAGCCGTGCCACGGATGGGCCGCTTCGTCACCGAGCTCGGCGCCCAGGCGGTACCGGCCACGGCTGCCTTCATGGAGCCCGAGCGCTGGCCGGACCTCGACTGGGACCGCCTCGGGCACACCCACGCGCTCCAGAAGGCGCTGTTCGACAAGCACGTCCCGCCGGCCTCCCACACCACGTTCGAGTCGTGGCGGGACGCCACCCAGGCGTACCAGGCCACGGTGGTCCGTCGGCAGATCGAGGCCCTCCGCCGCATCAAGTACCGCCCCACCGGGGGGTTCGCCCAGTTCTGCTTCGCCGACGGGCACCCGGCCGTCACCTGGTCGGTGCTGGACCACGAGCGCGTGCCCAAGGCCGGCTACGACGCCCTGCGAGCCGCTTGCGCGCCGGTCATCGTGGTGGCCGACCGGCCCCCCGAGACCGTCGCCCCAGGCGAGGCCCTCGCGCTCGACGTCCACGTCGTGAGCGACCTCCGACACCCGCTGGAGGGCCTGGTGGTCACGGCCGAGCTGACCTGGGCCGGTGGCCACCGGAGCTGGCGCTGGCAGGGCGACCTGCCGGCCGACGCCTGCCAGCTGATCGGCACCGCCCAGATCGTGGTCCCCGACGCCAGGGGCGACCTGCGGCTCGTCCTGACCTGCCGCGAGGGCAAGGGTGGCACGGTGCTCGCGGACAACGAGTACGTCAGCCACGTGAGCGGCTGACGTACGGCGGCGGCAGTCGCACCCACCTCCCGAGGCGGGGCCCGTCCGGGCCCGGTCGCGGTTTCGGACGGGTTCCGGCCAAGGAGTAGGTTCCCTCCGAGGCAGATGGCGACGGCTCGTGGAGGCTGATCGAGCGATGGCGACGACGATGGAGCGGCCCGGGGTCGCCCCGGTGCACCCCCGACCGAAGCGCCCGGCGCCGTGGCCGGTGGAGTTCTACCGGTCGGCCGTCGGCAAGAAGTGGGTGATGGCCCTCACGGGCATCATGCTCATGGGCTACGTCTTCGCCCACGCCTTCGGCAACCTGAAGGTCTACTTCGGGGCCGAGAGCTTCAACCACTACGGCGAGTTCCTCCGGGAGCTGCTCGTGCCGATCATGCCCCGCACCTGGACGCTCTGGGGCATGCGGATCGGGCTCGCCGCCGCCTTCGTGCTCCACATCCACGCCGCCTACAGCCTGACCCGCATGAACCAGCGGGCCAACGCCGGCGGCTACCAGCAGAAGCGCGACTGGCAGGCCGCCACCGCCGCCAGTCGCTCCATGCGCATGACCGGCATCGTCGTCGGGCTCTTCGTCATCTGGCACCTCGCCGACCTCACCTGGGGCACGGTGAACCCGGACTTCGTGCGGGGCGACGTGTACCGGAACTTCGTCGCCACCTTCGAGCGTCCCGCCGTGTCGGCCATCTACATCGTGGCGAACCTCGCCCTCGGCCTCCACCTCTTCCACGGCGCCTGGTCGATGTTCCAGAGCCTCGGGCTCAACAACCCCCGGTGGAACTCCTGGCGCCGGAGCTTCGCCGTGGGCTTCGCCGCCCTCGTGACCGGCGTGAACATCATGTTCCCGATCTCGGTCATGACCGGCCTGGTGAGCGCCGACGACAACCCCGACTGCCGGGTCTCCGGTGACGTCATCGAGACCTGCGAGCTGTACGAGGAGGGCCACGACGGATGAGCGAGCGGAGCGAGCGAACCATGTCACAGCGGCTGTGCCCGGCACCCGGTGCCGACCGATCGCTGCCCGCGACTCCGCCGGAGGAGCACCGGTGATCGGGCACCTGGAGAGCAACGTCCCGTCCGGCCCGCTGGCCGACAAGTGGACGCAGCACAAGTTCGACATGAAGCTGGTGGCGCCCAACAACCGCCGGAAGTTCGAGGTCATCATCGTCGGCACCGGCCTGGCCGGCGCCTCCGCCGCCGCCACCCTGGGCGAGCAGGGCTACCGGGTGAAGGTCTTCACCTACCACGACAGCCCCCGCCGGGCGCACTCGATCGCCGCCCAGGGCGGCATCAACGCGGCCAAGAACTACAAGGGCGACGGCGACTCCGTCCAACGGCTCTTCTACGACACCATCAAGGGCGGCGACTACCGCAGCCGCGAGGCCAACGTGCACCGCCTGGCCGAGGTGTCCGTGGACATCATCGACCAGATGGTCGCCCAGGGCGTGCCCTTCGCCCGGGAGTACGGCGGCCTGCTCGACAACCGCTCGTTCGGTGGCGCCCAGGTGTCGCGCACCTTCTACGCCCGGGGCCAGACCGGCCAGCAGCTCCTGCTCGGCGCATACCAGCAGATGATGAAGCAGGTCGGGCTCGGCACGGTCGAGCTGCACACCCGCTCCGAGATGCTCGACCTCGTCGTCAAGGACGGCGTGGCGTCCGGCGTCATCGTGCGGGACCTCGTCACCGGCCAAATCACCCGGCACTCCGCCCACGCGGTGCTGCTCGCCACCGGCGGCTACGGCAACGTGTTCTTCCTGTCGACCAACGCCAAGTACTCGAACGCGTCGGCGTCGTGGCGGGCCCATCGGCGGGGGGCTCTGTTCGCCAACCCCTGCTACACGCAGATCCACCCGACCTGCATCCCGGCCTCCGACGAGTTCCAGTCGAAGCTCACGCTGATGTCGGAGTCGCTCCGCAACGACGGCCGGATCTGGGTGCCGAAGGACCCCGACGAGACCCGCAGCCCCGACCAGATCCCCGAGGCGGACCGCGACTACTTCCTCGAGCGGAAGTACCCGAGCTTCGGCAACCTCGTGCCCCGCGACGTCGCCTCCCGCAACGCGAAGGCGATGGTCGACGAGGGCAAGGGCGTCGGCCCGCTCAAGAACGGCGTGTACCTCGACTTCGCCGACGCCATCAGCCGGCTCGGCGCCAGCACCGTCTTCGAGCGCTACTCGAACCTCTTCGAGATGTACGAGCGCATCACCGACGAGGACCCGATGAAGGTCCCGATGCGCATCTACCCGGCCGTCCACTACACGATGGGCGGGCTCTGGGTGGACTACCACCTCATGTCGAACGTGCCCGGCCTCTTCGTGCTCGGCGAGGCGAACTTCTCCGATCACGGCGCCAACCGGCTCGGCGCCTCCGCCCTCATGCAGGGGCTGGCGGACGGCTACTTCGTCATCAGCTACACGCTCGCCAACTACCTGGCCGGGCTCCTCGGCACCAGCCCGCTGCCGGTCGAGGACCCGGCGTTCGCGGCGGCCGAGCACGAGGTGGACGATCGGCTGAAGCGGCTGCTGTCGATCGGCGGCACCCGCTCCGTCGACCACTACCACCGCGAGCTCGGCAAGATCATGTGGGAGCACTGCGGCATGGCCCGCAACCGGGCCGGCCTCGAGAAGGCCCTCTCGGAGATCCCCGCCCTGCGGGAGGAGTTCTGGAAGGACGCCCGGGTGCTGGGCGACGGCCCCATGAACCAGAGCCTCGAGCGGGCCGGCCGCATCGCGGACTTCTTCGAGCTCGGCGAGCTCATGGTGCGAGACGCCCTCGAGCGCGAGGAGTCCTGCGGCGGCCACTTCCGCGAGGAGAGCCAGACCCCCGAGGGCGAGGCCCTCCGCGACGACGAGCGCTTCGCCCACGTGGCGGCATGGGAGTGGACGGGCGAGGGCTCCACCCCGAACCGCCACGTCGAGCCGCTCCAGTTCGAGAACGTCCAGCTGACCCAGCGCTCCTACAAGTAGAGGAACGGCAACCGATGCACGTGAAGCTCCACGTCTGGCGCCAGGCCGGCCCCGAGGCCCCCGGCGCCATGGAGACCTACGAGGCCACCGACATCTCCGAGGAGATGAGCTTCCTCGAGATGCTCGACGTCGTGAACGAGCGGCTCGTCAGCGAGGGCAAGGAGCCGATCGCCTTCGAGCACGACTGCCGCGAGGGCATCTGCGGCTCGTGCGGGATGATGATCAACGGCCAGGCCCACGGCCCCCAGAAGGGCACCGCCACCTGCCAGCTGCACATGCGGAAGTTCGCCGACGGGGACGAGATCCACATCGAGCCCTGGCGGGCCAAGGCCTTCCCGGTCCTGAAGGACCTCATCGTCGACCGCTCCCCCCTCGACGAGATCATCGAGGCGGGCGGGTTCATCAGCGCCCCCACCGGCGCCGCGCCCGACGCCAACCTCATCCCGGTCCCGAAGGAGGCGGCTGACGCGGCGATGGACGCCGCCGCCTGCATCGGCTGCGGGGCCTGCGTGGCCGCCTGCCCGAACTCGGCCGGTCAGCTCTTCACCGCGGCCAAGGCGCAGCACCTCAACCTGCTCCCCCAGGGCCAGGCCGAGCGCTACCAGCGGGTCGCGGCCATGGTCGACGCGATGGAGTCCTTCTTCGGCTCCTGCACCAACCACGGCGAGTGCCAGGAGGCGTGCCCGAAGGAGATCTCGATCGACTTCATCGCCTACCTGAACCGCGACTACGTGAAGGCGCAGATCAAGAACCGCAAGCTGGCGGGCCAGCGCTGATCGGGCTGGCCGCCGCCGCGGCGGAGGAGGACCTGGGCGGCCTGGCCGGCTGGGTCGTCGACGTCATCGAGCGCATCGGGGCCGTGGGCGTCGGCGCGCTCGTCGCCCTCGAGACGGTGTTCCCGCCCATCCCCTCCGAGGTCATCCTGCCCTTCGCCGGGTTCAGCGCCGCGCAGGGGGACGTCAACCTCGTGGCGGCCTGGGTGGCGGCCACCGTCGGCGCGCTCGTCGGGGCCTGGCTGCTGTACGGGATCGGGGCGATGGTCGGGATCGAGCGGATCGCCGTGCTGGCATCGAAGCGGTGGTTCCCGCTGTTCAGCTCCACCGACCTCGATCGGGGCGACAGGTTCTTCCGCCGCCACGGGGACAAGGTGGTGCTCCTCGGCCGCTGCATCCCCCTCGTCCGGAGCATCGTGTCGGTCCCCGCCGGCATCGACCGGATGCCGCTCGGACGGTTCACGATGCTCACCGCCCTCGGGAGCGGCGTGTGGAACGCCCTCTTCATCGGCGCCGGCTACCAGCTGGGCAACCGATGGGACACCGTCGAGAGCTGGATCAAGCCGCTCAGCTACTCCGTGGTGGCGCTGCTCGGCCTCGGCGTGCTCGTGCTCGTCTGGCGGAAGCGGGAGGCCGTGAAGGCCGGCCGGGTCAGCGGCTGAGCGACCTCACGGGCGGGGCTGGTTCCACTCGGTCCAGCCCACGCCGCGGCGACCGTCGGCGGCCTCGAAGCGGCACAGTGCCCTGGGGAAGCGGGCCACGCGCGGACCGGACCCGTCGTCGTCGACGAGGTTGACGGGCGAGAAGGCCACCGGCTCGACGGCGAGGTCGAGGTCGCCGCAGCGGAGCCGGGCGGAGGTCGGGAAGCCGTCGGCGTCGAGCTCCTCCTCGGCGGTGCAGAGGTCGATCTGCTGCACCGGGCCCCCAGGCGCCATCGTGTAGCCGGGTGCGAACGCCTCCAGACCGGGGATGCGGACCCGGGTGGTGTGGAAGCGGGTGCCGTCGTCCATCCAGCCCGCCGTCCACACCCAGCCCACGGTCCACCAGTCCCGCACGCCCCACGAGTGGTCGCGCTGGCCGACGCCGTCGAAGGCGATCGTCTCGTCGCCGACCAGGATCTCGCCGTGGACCATGCAGGACACCTCGTAGCGGGTGGTAGCCGGCCACGGGTAGACGCCGGACCCGTCGGTCTCCCACTCGAGGTCGAGCCCGAAGGGCACCCGATCGCCTCGAAGGTCGCCGTAGACCTCCTTGGGGTCGTCCACGGCGACGGCGAACGCCTCGCACCCGAGCGTCAGGTGCTCGAACGGGGTCTCCACGGTGTGGTCGGCCCAGAGGCCCTCCGCCCGCACCTCGAGCGACGGGGCGGTGGGCAGCGGGACCTCGTGGTCGATGACGGTCACGAGCGGTCGCCCCTCCCCGACCAGGCAAGCCCAGTACCAGGCCACGCCCAGGTTGGGGTAGAGGCCGAGCCGCACGTAGCCGCCGAGCGTGCCGTCACGGTTCGCGAAGTCGAAGTACCAGGACTCCCCCCACAGCCGCTCTTCGCCCCACGGGTGGGCCAGCTCGTCGCTCTGTGCCAGGCCGTCGACGTCCATCACGCTCCCTCGCTGTCGGGGTACCGCTCGTAGTAGGGGCCTTCGTCGGGGACGCCCGCGTTGTCGCCCTGGATGGCCGAGAACAGCTCGTAGGCCGGGCCCGGCAGGTCTCGGGGAACGGTCCAGTCCAGCTCGTCGGCCACCCCGGCCTCGACGGCGAAGGGGCGCAGGAACGTGAAGTACACGTAGGCGCCGGCCCGGATCTTCTCGTCCCGGCTCATGGCGGCGATGTTCCGGTAGTGCTGGGACTGCGCCTCGCGGACGGCGGCCACGATGCCGTCGTACTCCTCCGCTGGGACGAGCCGGAGCTCGCCGGGCGGCAGCCCGTCGGTGGTGTAGAGGGCGAAGCCGACCAGGTGGTCGAGGTAGCCCTCGGGGTCGTGGTTGCTGGTGCCGAAGTCCGTGAAGCGGCTCTCGACCCCCTCCAGCACGAGGGCCGCCGTCAGGTGGTGGTACGGCACGTCGGCGGCCACGTCGGACCACGGGAAGTCGCTCTCGGACAGGCGGTAGAAGTCGCGCACCAGCAGCGTCCGTCCGGGCTGGCCGGGGACGGGGTAGGGCCCGCTGTCGGCGTAGCCGGCCCGGGTGTCGAAGTAGAGCAGGAAGAGGTGGTTGACGAGCGTGGCGCTGAAGCGCTTCACCTGGGTGCGGCGCTCGTCGTCCTCGATGGGCTCCAGCGAGGCCAGCAGGGCCGCCACGGTGGCCTCGTCGTACGGGGTGTTCGTGCCGGTGTCCCACGTCTGCCGGGTGCCGTCGCCGCCCCGGTAGGCCATCGCCGCCCGCTCCCAGAAGTCGAGCACGGTGGCGGTGCGCTCCGGGTCGTCGACCGAGGGGTCGACCACCGCCATGATCTTGCGGCCCAGCAGGAAGAAGTTGGCGATCGACCAGAGGTAGCAGGCGTCGACCTGGCAGCCCGGGCGACGGGCCCGCCGCCCGATCTCCTCGGCTGGCATGGCCTCGTCGATCCGCTGCACCATGTCGGGGTAGCGCAGGAAGGCCTCGGCGCAGGCCACCACGATGTACGCGGTGACCGGGATCAGCGCGCTCTCCAGGGAGGTCCGCTCCTCGGTGAGGGCCTTCGAAATCGGCGCGTGGTAGTCGATGAGGCGGTTGGCGCGCGCCCGGGCCGGCTCCTCACCCACGGACGATCCCCTCGGGGCCGGAGCAGTCGAGCTCCACCTCGGTTCCGGCTGCTGGCTCGCCGCCGGGGAACTGGCAGCCCATCACGCAGGGGACCTGGAACTCCCGGCTCACGATGCCGATGTGGCTGCGCAGCGTCCCGCTGGTGCAGACGATGCCCGTCAGCTCGTGGTAGATCGGGGCCAGGAAGGTGGCCCCGGCGTCGCGCACGAGCGCCACCACCCCGTCGGCACCGGTGTCCATCAGGGCCAGCACGTCGTCCGGGCCCTCCATCGGTGTGAACCGGCCCCGCACGGGCGCGTGGTCGAACACCTTGGCCCCCCGTCCCAGGTCTCGCATGGCGAGGGACCCTACTGGTCGTCGAGCCGGCCGCCACTGCTCGCCGGGTGGGTAGCGTCGGGCCGTGGCCGACTTCCTGAGCGACCCCTGGTTCGACGAGCTGGCGGCCGCCGCGGCACAGGCCCGGCCCCCGGAGGGCGTCCGCGTCGTGCTGCAGCAGGTGGTCAGCGACGACGCGTCAGCGGGTGCCCGCCCGCTCGAGGTGGCCTATGCCCTGCGGGTGGGCGACGGTCGGGTTGAGGTGGTCCGGGGCACGGTCCCCGACGCGGACGTGACCTTTCGCCTGGACCGGGCCACGGCCGCCGCGATCGCACGGGGCGAGCTGAGCGCCCAGGCCGCGTTCCTGGCCGGGCGCCTGCGCATCGGTGGGGACGTGCACCGGTTCGGGGGCGCGGCGGAGGCCCTCGCCGACCTCGCCGACGTGTTCGGACAGGTGCGGGCCTCGACCCGCTGGTGAGCGCGACCGCCAGACAGACCCGGCTTGGACCAGGTGCGCGCTCAGCACCGGCCTGGCGGACACCTGCGAGCACCGCATGCTCGTCCCGCGCGTTCTCGGCGGCCTCACCCAGATCGCCCGGGGCGAACAGGGTCGAAGGTCCCTCTGGCCCTTGTAGGTTGGGGCGCCGTGCCGGAGCTCCCCGAGATCCAAGCGCACGCCGAGCGCCTCCACCGAGCCTTCGCGGGGGCCCGGTTGGAGCGCTTCGCCCCCCTCGCCTTCACCGTGCTCAAGACCGCCACGCCCCCGGCGGACGTCACCCACGGCCACGAGGTGGTCTTCGTCGGGCACCGGGGCAAGCACCTGCTCATCGACGTCGGGATGGCCACGTTCGTGATCCACCTGATGCAGGGCGGGCGCCTCGTCGTGGACGAGAAGCAGGCGGCCCGGCCCCGCAACGGTCAGGCCCGGTGGCTCTTCGACGACGGGCGGGCGCTGCTCCTCACCGAGGCCGGCACCGAGCGCAAGGCTGGCGTGTGGGTCGTGGCCGACGACCCGGAGGACCAGCCCCCCTTGGACGGCCTCGGCCCCGACGCCGGGTCGGTCGACCTGGACGAGCTGCAGGCCCTGCTCCAGGCGCACCCGATGCGGCTGCACGGGTTCCTGCGGGACCAGCGGATCCTGGCCGGTCTGGGCCGGCGCCTGGCCAACGAGGTCTGCCACCGGGCGCAGCTCTCGCCGTTCGCCAACACCGCCAAGCTCGACCGCGACGACGTGAAGCGCCTCCGGGAGGCGGTCGCCGTGTGCGTCAACGAGGGGCTGGCCTACGAGCGGGGCCTCGAGCAGATGAGCGCCTCCGCCGACCGCCCGGGCCACGTGCACCACCGGGTGGGCGAGCCGTGCCCCGCCTGCGGAGACACCATCCGATCGGTCGAGTACAGCGCCTACACGGTCGCCTACTGCCCCACCTGCCAGACCGGCGGCAGGGTCCTGGCCGACAACACGACCAGCCGCTTCTTGAAGTAGCGGGCGGGGGCGCTGCGGGCTAGATGAGCCCGAGGTCCTTCACGGCGTCGCGCTCCTCCACGAGCTCCCCGGCGCTCTTGTCGATGCCGGCTCGGCTGAAGTCGTCGATGTCGAGGCCCTGGACGACCTCGTAGCGCCCGTCGCGGCAGGTCACCGGGAACGAGGAGATGATCCCCTCGGGGACCCCGTAGGAGCCGTCGCTCGGGATCGCCATCGAGACCCAGTCGCCCTCGGGCGTGCCGAGGGACCAGCTCCGGATGTGGTCGACCGCGGCGTTGGCGGCCGAGGCCGCCGACGAGAGGCCCCGGGCCTTGATGATGGCGGCACCCCGCTGCTGCACCGTGGGGATGAACTCGTCCTCCAGCCACGCCTGGTCGCGGCCGACGGCGTCGAACGCCGGTCGGCCGGCCACCTCGGCGTGGAACACGTCGGGGTACTGGGTGGCCGAGTGGTTGCCCCAGATCGTCATCTTGGTGACGTCGGTGCTGTGGGCGCCGGCCTTGGCGGCCAGCTGCGCAACAGCCCGGTTGTGGTCCAGGCGGGTCATGGCGGTGAAGCGGTGGGGGTCGAGGTCTTTGGCGTTCTGCTGGGCGATCAGGGCGTTCGTGTTGGCCGGGTTCCCGACCACCAGCACCTTCACGTCTCGCTTCGCGCTTCGGGAGAGCGCCTCGCCCTGGGGCTTGAAGATGCCGCCGTTGGCGCCGAGGAGGTCGGCCCGCTCCATCCCGTCCTTGCGGGGCATGGCCCCCACGAGCAGCGCGACTTCGGCATCACCGAAGGCGACATCCGGGTCGTCGGTCTTCACCATGCCGGCGAGGAGCGGGAAGGCGCAGTCCTCGAGCTCCATGGCCACCCCGTCCAGCGCTCCGAGGGCCGGCGTGATCTCGAGCATCTGGAGGACCACCGGCTGGTCGGGGCCGAGCATCGAACCCGACGCGATCCGGAACAGGAGGCTGTAGCCGATCTGGCCAGCAGCCCCGGTGACAGCGACGCGGACGGGAGCCTCAGCAGATGCCATGCGCCGAACCTAGTTGCCCTCCTCGAGGCCGCTCACATCGCTGCCCGCCTTCGGGGAGCACGAGGGGGGCTGCCTCCCGGCACCCCCCCTCGCCTGCGAACGACCCGGCTCCGGTCCGAGCTCGACCTAGAGCTGCATCGACTTGACCTCGAGGAACTCCTCGAAGCCGAAGGTGCCGTACTCGCGGCCGTAGCCGGACTGCTTGTAGCCGCCGAAGGGTGCGTTGGGGTTGAACGAGCCGCCGTTCACCTCGATCTGCCCGGTGCGGATCTGGCGGGCGATCGCCTTGGCCCGCTCGGGGTCCGCCGACCACACGCCGCCCGACAGCCCGTAGGGCGAGTCGTTCGCGATCTCGACCGCCTCGTCCACCGACTCGTACGGCAGGATCGACAGCACCGGGCCGAAGATCTCCTCCTGGGCGATCGTCATGTCGTTGCGGACCTCGGAGAACACGGTGGGCCGCACGTAGAAGCCCTGCTCGAAGCCCTCGGGCCGCTCCGGGCCGCCGGTGACCAGCTTGGCGCCCTCGTCGATGCCCTTCTGGATGTAGCTGGTGACCCGGTCCACCTGGGCCTGGCTGGCCAGCGGTCCGAGGCGGGCGCCGTCGGCGAAGGGGTCCATCGGCTGGTAGTTGGTCTCGACCTCGTCGGCCGCGATGCGCTCGGCGTCGGCCAGGCGGCTGGCGGGCACCAGCATCCGGGTGAGCGCGGTGCAGGTCTGGCCCTGGTTGATGTAGCACTTGCCGATGCCGTCGCGGACGGCCTTCTCGAAGCCGGCGTCGTCGAGGTCGTCGAGGAGGATGTTGGCGGACTTGCCGCCCAGCTCGAGCGCCACCCGCTTCAGGGTCTCGGACGCGGCGGCGGCCACGGCCTTGCCGGCCCGGGTGGAGCCGGTGAAGGACACCATGTCGACCTTCGGGTGGCGGGAGATGGCCTCGCCGACCACGGGACCGGTGCCGGTCACGAGGTTGAAGACGCCGGCGGGGAGGCCGGCGTCGTGGATGACCTCGGCGAGGATGTAGGCGTCGAGCGGGGCGATCTCGCTCGGCTTCAGCACCACCGTGCAGCCGGCCGCCATGGCGTAGGCCACCTTGGCCGCGATCTGGTGGAGGGGGTAGTTCCAGGGGGTGATGGCGCCGACCACGCCGACGGGCTCGCGCACGACCAGGCTGTTGCCGACGGTGGTCTCGTACTCGTAGCTCTCGGCGATCTGGGCTGCGGTGCTGAACGAGTTGATGGGGAGGCCGGCCTGGACGAGCAGGCTCAGCCACTTGGGCATGCCGGCTTCGCGCGTGACGACGGTGGCGATCTCGTCCATGCGGGCGCCGAGGCCCTCGGCGATGCGGGTGCAGAACTTGGCCCGCTCCTCGGGGCTCTTGGCCGCCCACTCGGGGAACGCCCTGGCAGCCGCCTCGACGGCCTTGTCCACGTCGGCTGCGCTGCCGTTCGGGATGGACCCGATGACCTCACCGTTGGTGGAGTCGTAGACGTCGATCGTGCCCGAGCCCTCGGACGGGATCCAGGCGCCGTCGATGTAGATCTTGTCGTGCTGCACAGGCACTTCCCCCTTTGCGGCGGCATCGGTGCCGCGGCGTCGTCGCTTCGATAACTGACGATATCGCTGGTCCGCTACCTTCCGCACATGCCCGGACACAACGTCGACCTACCGTCGGCCGGCTGCCCGCAGCCGGCGAGAGCGCCCGGCCAGGAGGGCTGATGGCGGAGGACCTGCACCCGAACGTGGCCCGCGTGGTGGACGCGGCTGCCGATCTGGGGCTCGCGCTCGAGCCCCGTCGCTTCCCCGCTGGCACGCGCACCGCGCTCGACGCTGCGGAGGCCATCGGCGTGGAGGTCGGACAGATCGTGAAGAGCCTGATCTTCGCGGTGGACGGCGAGCTGGTCCTCGCCTACGTGAGCGGCGCCAACCAGCTCGACGAGGCGAAGCTGGCCGAAGCGGCCGGCGGAGAGCACTGCCAGCGGGTCGACGCCGACCTGGTCCGAACCTCGACGGGCTTCCCCATCGGCGGGGTCCCGCCCTTCGGCCACCGCACGCCGCTGCGGATCTTCGTCGACCGGCACCTCCTCGACCACGACGAGGTGTGGGCGGCGGCGGGGACGCCGCAGGACGTGTTCCCGATCGCCCCCTCAGAGCTGGTCCGGGTCAGCGGCGGCACCGTCTGCGACCTCGCCCGCTGAGCGCCGGGTCGCCCACCGCGGTCGCCGGTCAGGTCTCGGTGGCGTCGAGGATCTCGTCGAGGCGGACGACGTCCTCCTCGGTGATCACCCCGACGTAGCGCTCCCCGTCGCAGACCGCGAGCCGGTCCACGTCGTGCTCGGCCATGGCCTGCACCGCCCGGGCGACCGTCCACCCTGGCTCGGCCACCGGCAGGTCCGTGCGCATCCGCTCGGCCACCGCGGTGGCGGCCCAGTCGGCCCGCTCGACCCCGGACAGCTCGTCCAGCCCCACCGTGCCGAGGTACCGGCTCCCGTCGACCACCACCGCGGCGCGCTGCCGGGCGCCCACGAGGTGGTGCCAGAAGAGCTCGTCGAGGGTGGCGTCGGGCGGGACGGTGCGCGCCTCCGTGTCCACGGCGCTGGCCACCGAGAGCGTCAGCCGGTGCTCGAGGTGGCCCACCCGACGGCTGGCCTGGTACGGCGTGACCGAGCGGCGGCCCATCACGAGCTGGGCCACCACCGCCGCGATCAGGCCCGGCACCACGAACCCCGGACGGCCGGTCGCCTCGGCCACGAACACCACCGCGGCGAGCGGCACGCCGTAGCCGGCGCCGAGGAAGGCGGCGATGCCCACCACCGGGAACAGCGTGGCGTTGTCGGCGTCGAAGAGCCCGCTGGCCGCCTGTCCGACGAGGAAGCCCTGGAGCACCAGGGGGATGAACAGCCCGCCGACGCCCCCTCCCGCCACGGTGGCTGCGGTGGCCGCCACCCGCAGCGTGGCCGCCCCGGCGAGGAGCAGGACGCTGTTGTCGCCCTGGGCTGCCCAGCGCATCGTGTCGTAGCCCGCCCCGAGGGTGAGGTTCGTACCGGCCAGGAGGCGGCCCAGGCCGAAGAGCCCGGCCAGCACGACGCCGGCCACCACCGCCCGCCACCACGGCCCGAGGCGCCCGGCCGCGCTCTTCGCTGCGGTGATCACCACGGCGAAGAGCCGGGCGAAGCCCCCGGCGAGGAGGCCCACGGCGGCGGCCGCCGCGAGGTCGGGGAGATCGAGCGGCGGATGGCCCGCCACCGGGAAGAGGGGTTCGGTGCCGATGAGGGCGACGAAGGTGACGTAGCTGGTGGCGGACGCGACGGCGGCCGGGAGGACCATGCGCCGCGCGAGGTCGTCGTGGTAGGCACCTCGAGCGCGAACACGAGCCCGGTGACGGGGGCCTTGAAGATCGCGGCCACGCCGGCGGCGGCGCCCGCCACGAGCAGGAGCTTGGCGTCCTCGGTGGTGAAGAACCGGGGCAGTCGCCGCTGGAGCCACGAGCCGATCGAGGAGCCGGCGTAGATCGCAGGACCCTCGTAGCCCATCGACCCGCCGAAGCCGAGGGTGGCCACCGCCGCCGCCATGCGCCCCGGCGCGGGCCGGGTGTCGAGGGGGCGACCCTGCTCGTGGAAGCTGCGGACGTACTCGTCCGAGGTGGCCGGCGTGGCGCCGCCCGCCAGCCACCGAAGGGCGACACGGGTCAGCAGGAGACCCAGCAGGGGCATGAGCGCGAGGGCCGCCAACGGGAGCTCCACCACCTCGGCGAAGATGATCTCGGCGGTGAGCCGCTCGAAGGCGGCCACGACGAGACCGGTGGCAGCGCCGGTGGCGCTGGCCAGGACGAGCACCTGCTGGGAGCGGCGCCCCGCGACGGCCAGCCGGTGACGGTCGATCGACCATCCTCGGTGCAGTGCCCGTCGGATCGGATCGAGAACGGCCACAGTCAGATGGTGACGTAGCCGGGGACGCGGTGGTGCGGGGTGTCGAGATGCACCTTCGCCTCAGGGGGGCTCTTGAACTTCCCATGCGACCACCGCACCTCGACGTGTCCCGAGACACGACGGTTCACCCCACTCCTCAGCTCCTCGACCTGAGCGCTCCAGGTGACGACGGGCTGGTCGCTGGCCTGGGTACCCACCTGGAAGCCCGTGAGGCGATAGCGCTGTCGCCAATCCCATGGCGTCTCCACTCTGAGACGAAGCGTGTGGGCCTTGTCTGTACCGAGCACGAAGTAGGGGGCACTACCGATTCGGAGTAGCCGCCAAAGCAGCTGCTCCGGCGTCCGGGCACTGGCGAGCGCGTCCTGCCATCGCTGGGCGGTCCTCGACGCCACTACCGAGGCGAAGCGACGGGCGTCGGACCGGAGCTCATCCGGCCATCGCTTGGCCAATGCCAGGGCAAGCGCTCTGCGATCGTCCGATGTCAGCCGATCGAACCCCGAGAACGGAAGACCCACGTGGCGACAGGCGGCGCCGCAGAGCTCGTCCAGCTCGTCGCCGGCGACCGTTCGGTACCAGTCGACTCCTCGAAGGCCCTGGCCACCTGCCAGCAGGCGGTCGAACAAGTAGTGCGGTGAGGCGTTCAAGACGATTCTCGACAGGTACTTGCAGGAGACCAAGTAGACGTGGTCAACCCGAAGGTCGGCGGGCACCGCCTCATCACCAGGTGACCGCGTTGCCCCCTTCCACTCGACGATGCGCGGCACACGACCTCGTAGACCGTCGTCCGCCTCGAGGAATGCTCGGCCGTTGGTCCACGCCGCTAGGAACTCGGCGCGCATAGCGCCCCCGACATAGAGGGACCGAAGCAGACCCCACAACTCCGGGGACACGCTCACCATCTCCCGTGGTTCGCGGTGGATGGCTTCCTCAGGCGAGTCATCCCCGAGCATCCCCAGCCCGGTCATCAGTTCAGTGACGATGGTCTTCCTGGAGGCCAGCTGTTACTCCTCGTCGTCGAACAGTGGCGAGAACTGGAGCTCGGTGGCTGCGAACTCGACATCGCGAGCCGTGAAGAGATCCTCGGAGGCGTAGACGTCGACCTCAACCTCCATGGCATCCATCCATGCATAGACCGCGTCCGCCCAACGCTCCTCCAGGAGGGCAGCACGAAGCTCGTCTCGCAGCGCCGGTTCGAGCTGCGCTGCCGGAGTTCGGGCGACCAGACGGAGGGCAAGGACCCAGTTCATGATGTCCATGTCCTCGGCGATGAAGACCGACGGCGGGTCATCCCGGACTACAGCCACCGATACGATGCGCGGCACTTCAGGATGTCCTCCGCAGGTCCTTTTCTCGCCAGAACCCGAGCAAGGGCAAGCCATCCGCACTGAAGCCGCCAGCGGCGTAGTGGCGAAGTCGATTGAAGTCCTCGCGACTCTCCATCTCGATCACGTCGAACACGGAGCTTTGCCCGACTGCACGTAGTGCCACATCCCCCTCGCTCCCAGGCCGTGGCAGGTGTGACGACATCAGCACATACGGCACCCCGGCCAGCTCTTTCGCCGAGTGGCGGTTCGAGGCCACCACGTGAGCACGGCCCAGTGCCTTCCACACAGTGTCGGTCCGCAGCAGACCCCCGCGCGTGGTGGTGTAGGCGCCCGATACGTCGAAGTACCAGGGCGTTCCTGATGCGTCCCTGGCAATGATGTTCACAACCACTCCGAGGCCGCGCAGCCGAGTGTTGCGCTTGGCGATCTCGAAGCCAGCGGCCTCCAGCAGTTCAGCCGCATACTGCTGCGCCGCGAGGCCCTCTTTCGATGCTCGAGCCTGGAAATCGTCCTCCACGGAAGGTGCCGGTGCGGAGGGAACGGCAGTTCCCGTCTTCGGGCTGACCATCTCGCCCAACGGCCGTTCCGCAACAACGGCCTCAACGCGACCTCGTGCGATGGCGACGTACTCCGGGTCTAGGTCATAACCGACGTACCGCCGGCGCCACTTGGCAGCTGCAGCGAGGCTCGTTCCTGAACCCATGAACGGGTCGAGAACGAGGTCGTCTTCATACGTGTAGAGGTGGATCAGCCGCTCGGGCAGCTCGATGGGGAATGGCGCAGGGTGACCAACCCGCTTCGCCTGTTCGGGCTGGATCTTCCACACGTCGAGCGTGGCTTCCATGAACTCGTCGGTGTTGAGCGTGTTCCGGTGGGGAAGCGGTGGTTCATGCCGCTCCCGATCCTTCACTGGGATGGCTCGGTCAAATCGGCCCTTGCTTGCGATCAAGACCCTCTCGGTCAGATCCCGGAGCACCGGGTTAGCCGCGCTTCGAAACGATCCCCAGGCGCAGGACCCAGCAGCTCCCTCTCCCTTCTGCCAGATGACCTCCCCTCGCATGAGCATGCGCAGGTCGTCTTGAAGGATCGTGATGACGTCGGCAGAGAGAGACCGGTAAGGCTTCCTACCGAGGTTCGCGACATTGATCGCCATTCGACCGCCGGGCTCGAGCACTCGGTAGCACTCCTCGAGGACGCCCCGCAGCATGTCGATGTACTCGGCATACGTCGTCGGAACACCCTCGCGGTCGAGCTCCTCCTCGTACTGCTTGCCGACGAAGTAGGGGGGGGATGTGACGACGAGAGCCACCGAAGCGTCGGGGAGGGGGTTGGGGTCGGACCTGATGTCATGGTTGCGGAAGGGCTCCTCGACGACGAAAGGCCCGTGGATCTCCGACGACCGATCAATCAGCGGTGCCGTGAAGCGGCCGTAGAAGCCGCTGGCGTCGTGGTTCTCGCGCCGGGACACGCCGAAGCTCGACGTGGTGGTGCCCCGTCTGCGCTGCGCGCTCGGCTCCGCGCCTCCGGCCACTGCTGCCAACCCTCTCGTCGATCGCGCCACACCGTGGACCCTACGCAGGGGGTGTGACGGCCAGCGCCACGCTACCGACCGGCGCGCGCGGCCGCGAGCACCCGGTCGCCGTCGATGGGCCCAGGGGGCGCCCGGTAGCCTCGGGCCGTGCCCTCCACGATCATCTACACCCTCACCGACGAGGCCCCCGCCCTCGCCACGTACTCGCTCCTCCCGATCATCCAGGCCTTCGCCAGCGCCGCCGGAGTGGCGGTCGAGACCCGGGACATCTCCCTCGCCGGCCGCATCGTGGCCGCCTTTCCGGAGCGCCTCACGCCCGAACAGCGCATCGGCGACCACCTGGCCGAGCTGGGCGAGCTGGCCCAGAAGCCCGAGGCCAACATCATCAAGCTGCCGAACATCAGCGCGTCGATGCCGCAGCTGAAGGCGGCCATCAGGGAGCTGCAGGAGAAGGGCTACGACCTCCCCGACTACCCGGACGAGCCGTCCACCGACGAGGAGCTCGAGGTGCGGGCCCGGTACAGCAAGGTGATGGGGTCCGCGGTGAACCCCGTCCTGCGAGAGGGCAACTCGGATCGCCGAGCTCCCGCCTCGGTGAAGGCCTTCGCCCGCAAGCACCCCCACTCGATGGGCGCGTGGTCCTCGGACTCGAAGACGCACGTGGCCACCATGTCGGCCGGCGACTTCTTCCACAACGAGCGCTCCGTCACCGTCGACGAGCCCACCACCGTGCGCATCGAGCACCTCGCGGTCGACGGCACCACCACCGTGCTGAAGGAGGCCCTCGAGCTGCAGGCGGGCGAGGTGCTCGACGCCACCAAGATGGAGAAGGCCGCCCTCACCGCCTTCCTCGCCGAGCAGGTGGCCGACGCCAAGGCCAAGGGCGTCCTCTTCTCCGTGCACCTCAAGGCCACGATGATGAAGGTGTCCGACCCGATCATCTTCGGGCATGCCGTCCGGGCCTTCTTCCCCGAGCTCTTCGCCGAGCACGGCGGGGCGCTGGAGGACGCCGGCATCAGCGCCAACGACGGGCTGGGCACGATGCTGGCGTCCCTCGACGCGCTCCCGGCCGACACGAAGTCCGCCGTGGAGGCGGCGGTGCAGCGTGGCCTGGCCGAGGGCCCGGCGATCGCCATGGTCGACTCCGACCGCGGCATCACCAACCTCCACGTGCCGAGCGACGTCATCGTGGACGCCTCGATGCCCGCGATGATCCGTGACTCCGGGAAGATGTGGAACGCGGATGGCGAGCGCCAGGACGCCAAGGCGGTGCTGCCCGACTCCAGCTACGCCGGGATCTACCAGGTGGTGATCGACGACTGCCGCGCCAACGGCGCCTTCGACCCGGCCACCATGGGCTCGGTCCCGAACGTCGGCCTCATGGCGCAGAAGGCCGAGGAGTACGGGTCCCACGACAAGACCTTCGAGATCGCCTCGGCCGGCACCGTCCGGGTGGTCGACGCCGCCGGCACCACGCTCCTCGAGCACGAGGTGGCCGAGGGCGACATCTGGCGGGCCTGCCAGACCAAGGACGTCCCCGTTCAGGACTGGGTGAAGCTGGCCGTCACCCGGGCTCGGGCCACGGGCGCCCCGGCCGTGTTCTGGCTGGACGAGGCCCGGGCCCACGACGCCCAGATCATCGCCAAGGTGCGCCGCTACCTGCAGGACCACGACACCGACGGCCTCGACATCCGGATCCTGCCGCCGGTGGAGGCCATGGCCCTGTCCCTGGAGCGGATCCGACGCGGCGAGGACACGATCTCGGTCACCGGCAACGTGCTGCGCGACTACCTCACCGACCTGTTCCCGATCATGGAGCTCGGCACCTCGGCCAAGATGCTCTCGATCGTGCCGCTCATCAACGGCGGTGGCCTCTTCGAGACGGGCGCCGGCGGCTCGGCCCCGAAGCACGTGCAGCAGCTGGTCAAGGAGAACTACCTGCGCTGGGACAGCCTGGGCGAGTTCCTGGCCCTGGCCGTTTCGTTCGAGCACCTGGCCCAGACCACGGGCAACTCCAAGGCGCAGGTCCTGGCCGACACGCTCGACGCCGCCACCGCCACCTTCCTCGAGGAGAACAAGTCACCGGCCCGCCGGGTCGGCGGCATCGACAACCGGGGCAGCCACTTCTACCTCGCCCTCTACTGGGCGCAGGAGCTGGCTGCGCAGACCTCCGAGCCCGAGCTGGCGGAGCGGTTCCGCCCGTTCGCCGAGCGGCTGGCCGGGGCGGCCGAGACGATCGACGCCGAGCTCCTCGCCGTGCAGGGCCAGCCCGCCGACATCGGCGGCTACTACCGGCCCGACCCGGACAAGGTGAGCGCCGTCATGCGCCCGTCGGCCACCTTCAACGAGCTCCTCGCCACCCTGTAGCCGCTTCCTTCGCGTGCGCTGACCGACCCATCCGGTCGATCCGCGCACGCGTGTCGGTCCGCGCACGCCACGCCTCCGAGAGCGGTGCGTGCACTCGTCGACCTCGGCGGTCGATCTGCGCACGCGTGTCGGTCTGCGCACGCGACCCCGCACCGGGCCGTCGGCTATCGATCGAGGGCGGCGACGACCTCGCGGACGCTCTCGCTGCGGTTGAGGGCGTAGAGGTGGAGGCCCGGGGCCCCGGCCGACAGCAGCGCCCGGCTGAGCTCGATGGCGACTTCGACGCCGATCTTGCGGACCTCCTCCGGCTGGCCGTCGGCCGCGTCGAGGCGGGCCTGCAGGGCGTCGGGGATGGCGGTGCCGTTCATGGCCGCCATGCGGCGCACGCCGGCGACGCTGGCGATGGGCATGACCCCGGGGATCACGGGCTTGTGGCTGCCGAGGGCGGCCAGCTCCTCAACCAGGCGCTCGTACACCTCGACGGTGAAGAAGAACTGGGTCATGGCGAAGTCGGCCAGCTCGAGCTTGGCGACCAGGTGGCGCCGGTCGCTCTCGCGGTCGGGCGAGCGGGGGTGGACCTCGGGGTGGGCGGCCACGCCGACCGAGAAGCCGGCATCGTGGGCCCGGACCTGCTCGACCAGCTGGACGGCGTGGTCGTAGTCCCCGGTCACCGGCGAGCCGTCGGCGGGCGGATCCCCGCCGAGGGCGAGGATGTTCTCGACGCCGCGGGCGCCGTAGTGGTCGATCAGCTCGGCGATGTCAGCCCGGGTGTGGCCCACGCAGGTGAGGTGCGGCATGGCCGGGAACGGCTGCTCGGCCTCGATGCGGGTGACGACGTCGCGCGTGCGCTCCCGCGTGCTGCCGAGCGCCCCGTAGGTGACCGACACGAACGACGGCTCCAGCTCGGCCAGCTCCACGACGCACTTCTCGAGCTGCCGCTCGGCCTCGTCCGTCTTGGGCGGGAACAGCTCGAAGGAGAGCGTCCGCCCGGCGGCGAGGAGGTCGGCGATCCGCGTCATGGCCGGACCACGCTACGGCTCAGGTGCCCATTGCAGCCAGGACGGGCGTTCAGGCGGCCACCGCGGCACGGCGCTCGGCCGCCTCGACGAGGTTGCGGAACAGCATGGCGATCGTGGTGGGACCGACCCCGCCCACGCGGGGGGTGATCCAGCCGGCCACCTCCTCGCAGGCCTCGTCGACGTCGGGCAGCAGCTTCGTGCCCTCGTAGCGGACGCCGGCGCCGACCACGACGCCGCCGGGGCGGATGTGCTCGGGCTGGATCATGCCTGGCACGCCGGCGGCGGCCACGAGGATGTCGGCCTCCCGGGTGTAGGCGGCCCAGTCCGGCACCCCGGTGTGGACCATCGTCACCGCCGCGTTGGCGGTGGGGCGCTTCTGCGACAGCAGGATGCTGAGCGGCCGGCCGATGGTGACGCCCCGCCCCACGACGACGACGTGCCGCCCGGCCACCGGGATCTCGTAGTGGGTGAGGATGGCCTCGATCCCGGCCGGGGTGCACGACACCGGCCCGGGGATCCCGAGCGCAAGGCGCCCGACGTTGGTGGGGTGCAGCCCGTCGACGTCCTTGTCGGGGTCGACGGCCATGAGCACGGCGTCGAAGTCCACCTGCGGCGGCGCCGGGTACTGCACGAGCATGGCGTCGACGGCCGGATCCTCGTTGAGGGCGTGGACGGCCTCGATGGCCTGCTCGGTGGTGCAGTCGGCCGGCAGGTGCACGTGCGGGCTGTTGCACCCGAGCTCCTCGGCCTTGCGCATCTTCATGCCGACGTACCGGGCCGAGGGCCCGTCGTCGCCGATCAGCACCGTGGCCAGCCCGGGCGTGTGCCCCGCTGCCCGCAGCTTCTCGATCCGCGGCCCCAGGTCGGCGAACACGGCCTCGGCCACGGGACCACCCGGCATCATCACAGCGCTCATCGAAGCCGACTCTAGGGCGGAGGCTCGACCGGCCCGCCATGCTGCCGACCGCCCCCGGGCCGTGGAGCTGCATCGCTCGGCCCGCCGCACAGCGCCTGAACACCATCGACGCCAACACGTTCGCGACAGCGTTCTGCGAAAGCGAGACACGCCGAGCCCACTCCGACACCAGGAATCGGGCAGTGTTCTGCGAAACGGGAGGCCAGCCTGTTAGGGGCACCAGTTCCCCCCGCATCAAGGCTCGCCGCAGTGGCGACGATTTCGCAGAACACTGCCGGGATCGGGAGGGTTCGGCTCCCCCCGCCTGCTCGAGCACCCGTTGCTCGGACGGCGGGGCTGGACGGTGACCCGGTCACCGCTGGCGGCGCCATGACGATCTGACCCATCGATCGTCGCATGGTTGAGCACGAGCCCGTCGTGCCATGGGTACGCGAGCTGTCGCACGCTCTGGGTGTCGATCACCTCGAGCGGGCGACGATCGCAGGATGCCGCACCGCCTCGTGGAACCATCGCGGTCGGATCAACGGAGGGCAGCGATGTCGCCGGCGACCTGGGCTCGCATCCAGCGCAGGGTGGACCGGGCGAGGCCGCGTGACCGGTAGCTACCTCGGCGGACCCGGACGGCGCGACCCCGGTGCAGCTCCCAGCGGAGCGCATCCGAGATGGCCTTGCGGGCGTCGCCGCTCGTGCTGTGACCGCGCCGAGCGAGCGCGGCCGCGAGCTCGTCGAGGGCCATCGTCCGTTGCGCCTCGTGCAGCAGGACCGCCGCCGCGTACCGCAGCCGCCGGCCCGTGAGCACCGTCGGTTCCGTCGCCATCGGCCCATGGTGTCGAGCGCCTACGACAGCGGCCGTTCGTCACCGCGGGCGGCGTCGTGGCGCCCTCAGGTGGGGAGGTCGAGGATGAGGGCGATCGTCTCCCGGATCTGGGCGAGCGCCACCTGACCGGCGTTGCCGCGCACGCCCACGATCCGCTGCGGCGACACCGCCCGGAGGTGCTGGCACTGGGCCGCCGAGACCGCCTCGAGCCCGTTCGACGCCTCGGGCTCGATGACGACCTCGGAGTGGAACGGGCGGATGGTGCTGGTCAGCGGGACGACGTGGACGACCGTGGGCGAGGCCTCGAGGATGCGCTGGGCGGTGACCAGGACTGCCGGGTGGCGGAAGCCCGCCTCCCGTCCCTCGGGAACGCCCAGCTCGAGGTCGACGACGTCACCCGAGGTCAGCATCCAGCCACGCGGTCTCGTCGCGGCGCAGAGGTGTGGCCAGGTCGGACCCGACGCGGTCCTGGCGCAGAGCGCGGACGGCGAGGGTCACGGTGTTGCCGACCGTCGTGTGCAGCTCGGCCGCCAGGCGCTTCAGCTCCTCGTGGGTGGCGGTGTCGATCCTCACGCTCGTGCTCTGCATGCAGATCAGCATACAGGGGCGACGACCGCCGATCAGTGCAGGAAGTGGCGCTCTCCGGTGAAGACCATGGCGAGGCCGAGCTCGTCGGCCTTGGCGGTGTTCTCGTCGTCTCGCATGGCTCCGCCCGGTTGGATGACAACGGCCACGCCGGCCTCGGCGGCGGCCTCGATGCCGTCCGGGAAGGGGTAGAAGGCGTCGCTGGCGCAGGCGCCGCCGGCCGCCCGGCCGGCCGCCTTGGCCGCCGCGATCTGGCCCGCCTCGACCCGGTTCTGCTGACCGGCTCCGATGCCCCAGGCCACGCCGTCCTTCACCAGCACGATGGAGTTCGACTTCACCCACCCGACCAGGCGCCAGGCCAGCTCGGCGTCGGCCCACTCGGCCTCGGTGGGCTGGCGCTTCGTCACGACCCGCCAGTCGGGCCGGGAGGCGGCGAAGTGGTGGGCGTCCTGGACCAGCCAGGAGCCGGTGAGCTGGCGAACCTGGAGCTTGTCGGGGGTTGGTGGTGTGGCGGTGAGGAGGCGGGTGTTCTTGCGCTTGGCGGCCAGGGCCTCGATGACGCCGTCGGCGTAGCCAGGCGCGATGACGACGTCGGCCTGGGCGGCGGCCACCATGCGCTCGACGGTGGCCTCGTCCACCTCGTGGGAGAGGGCCACGATGCCGCCGAAGGCGCTGCGCTCGTCGCACTCGAAGGCCCGCTGGTAGGCGTCGGCCAGGTCGTTGGCGACCGCGGCGCCGCAGGGGTTGGCGTGCTTGATGATCGCCACCGCCGGCCTCCCGGTGGTCTGGGTCAGGTCGTTGGCCAGGCCCCAGGCGGCGTCGGCGTCGAAGAGGTTGAGGTAGCTGAGGGCCATGCCGCCGTGCTGCTCGACCTCGTCCCACCAAGAGGTGGAGCCGATCTCGCGGTAGCGGGCGCCGGTCTGGTGCGGGTTCTCGCCGTAGCGGAGGTCGTGCACCCGCTCGAGGGAGAGGTGGAGCGTGGGCGGCAGCGTCTCGCCGGCCACGTCGTCGAACCAGCGCACGACCGACGCGTCGTAGGCAGCGGTGTGGGCGAAGGCGGCGCGGGCCAGGGACCGCTTGGTGGCGTCGGAGAGCACCCCGCCGGCCTTCAGCTCGTCGACGACGGTGGCGTACTGCGACGGGTGGGTGACGACGCCGACGTCCTTGAAGTTCTTGGCCGCGGCCCGGATCATGGCCGGCCCGCCGATGTCGATGAGCTCCTCGGCCCGGCTGGCCCCGTGCTCGAAGTCGGAGAGGTCGGAGCCGAAGGGGTAGAGGTTGGTGACCACGAGGTCGATCGGCTCGATGCCGTACTCGGCCATCTCCCGCTGGTGGTCGTGGTTGTGGCGGTCGGCCAGGATGCCGCCGTGCACCTTCGGGTGCAGCGTCACCACCCGGTGGCTGAGGATGGCGGGGAAGCCCGTGAGCTCGGCCACATCGGTGACAGCCAGCCCGGCCTCCCGCAGCGCGCCGGCGGTGCCGCCGCTCGAGATCAGGTCCCAGCCCATGCTCCGCAGCTCGCGGGCGAGCTCGACGACGCCGGACTTGTCGTAGACGGACAGCAGTGCCCTCATGTGCTGGTGGGGTCCCTCTCGAGGATCGACGGGTCGGCGAGCACCGCCCGGATGGTCTGCGGGTAGAGGCGGCGCTCGACCGCCTTGATGCGCTCGTGGAGCGAGGCCTCGTCGTCCCCCTCGAGGACCGGGACGGCCTCCTGGGCGAGGATGGGGCCGTCGTCCACCTCGACGGTGGCCACGTGGATGGTGCAGCCGGTGACCTTCACGCCGGCCTCCAGGGCCGCCCGCACGGCGTGCCAGCCCTTGAAGGCGGGCAGGAGCGCCGGGTGGGTGTTGAGGACACGCGAGCCGAAGGCCTCGTAGAGGGGCTCGGCGAAGACGGTGCCGAAGCCGGCCATCACGACGAGGTCGGTCTCCGCCTCCTGGAGGACGGCGACGACGTCCTTCGTGTACGCGACCCGGTCGAAGTCGGGTCCGAAGGTGGTCCGCTGGACGAGGGCGGCGGGCACCCCGTGGGCCTCGGCCACCTCCAGCGCGCGCGACGGGCGGTCGGCGACGACGAGCGACACCGGGATGCCGTCGGCGAGGATGGCCTCGAGCAGGGTGCCGCTGCCCGATGCGAGGACGGCGATGCGCACTGCGTGGAAGGTACCAGTCGCCGCGCGACGGTCCGTCCCCGGTCAGACGGCCTGCGTTAGCGTGACCCGCGGTCCCACACATCAGCTCAGGAGGCGGTACGTGGATCTCAACAAGCTCACGACAGCGGACAAGGTGATCGCCGGCTCCGGCATCGTCTTGTTCATCGCCTACTTCCTGCCTTGGTTCAAGGCGGACGCCTTCGGGTTCACGGCCACGGCCAGCGGCGGCGACGTCGGGTTCCTCTGGGCCACGCTGCCGATGCTCCTCGGGCTGATCGCCGCCGGCGTGATCATCGCCACCAAGCTCTTCGACGCCAAGCTCCCCGACCTCCCGGCCCCGCTGGGCCAGATCATGCTGGGCATCGGCGCCGTGGCCGCCGTGCTCGTGATCCTCAAGCTCATCATCGGCGAGGACCCCACCGAGATCATCGACCGTGCCTACGGCATCTTCATCGCCGCCCTGGCCGCCATCGGCCTCGCCGTCGGGGGGTACCTCAAGATGCAGGAGGGCGACTCGACCCCGAGCTCCGGCTCCTCCGGCTCCGCCCCCTTCTGACCCACCGCCGGCAGCCCCTGGCTGTGCGGGTCCGCTGACGGTGCCCCGGCCCCGGCCGGGGCACCGTCGCGTCCGGGGTGCACCATCCGCGGCGTTCGCGGCCGTACCGTCTCCGCCATGACGGAACCCACGTCAGCACCTCGTCCCCTCCTCCAGCAGCTCGGGCCCCGGGCGCTCCGCCGGGCCGAGCCCCGGGCGTCGATCGCGGTGGCCGGCGCCGGCTGCGCCCTCGCCGTGCTCGGCGTGCTCATCATCTCGGGCGACACCGGCCTCGGTGACAGCGGGGAGCTGAACCGCTGGCCCGGGGTGATCCTCTCGGCGGCGGTCGTCGTGGCCGGGTACGTGGTCATGTCACAGGTGGATCGGGGCGCGATCGCCACCGGCGGGGCGGTGGCAGCCGCGCTCGGGGTGCCCCCGCTCATGTTCTTCCTGACCTTCGACCAGGAGGGGCTGCCCCCGTACTCGACCGAGGGGATCCTCGGGGTCTCCACCCTCGCCTGGCTCGGCACCTACGTGCTCGGACCGGCCAAGGGCCGGCCGTTCTTCCTCGGGGCGGGGCTCATCGGGCTGTGGGCCACCGTGCTGCAGGTCACCGAAGACCTCTTCGACCTGCCCTGGACGTTCTTCGGTGGGTGGTTCTCCTACACCCCCACCTACGACGAGGACGGCTTCCCCATCGACCCGTCCTCCACCTTCGACGCCCCCGACCCGACCACCCTCGGGATGCTCACCCTCGTCCTCGGCGTCGCCTACCTCGTCATCGCACGGGTGCTCGACGGCTCAGGCCGCCACGGCACCGCCACCCCGTTCGCCATGGCCACCATCCCGCTGTTCATCGCCGCGCCGATCTTCCTGGCCGACGAGCTCCAAGAGGCGGGGACCGGCCTCCTGCTCATCGCACTCGGCCTGGCCTTGGCGGTGAGCGGTGCCGCCTCAGGGCGGCGGGCCACCACCTGGCTGGGCGGGGCGGCGGTGGGGCTCGGCGCCGCCGTGTTCCTGACCGACATGACCGAGGACCCCACCGTCGGCGGCATGCTCTTCCTTGCCGCCGGCATCGGCCTCGTCTTCGCCGCCCACGGCTACGCCGCCGCCCGCGATGAGCCCGACGAGATGCTCGTCACTGGCGCCCCCATGGCCGGCATCGGCGGGCTCACCCCCGCCTGGACCGCCGCCCCGGTGGCCCCGGTGGCCGAGGCCGGCCTCGGTGGGGCGGCTGGGGTCGCCACCTCTGCCCCGCCGCCCCCTGACGCAAGTGGCGACGATGCCGCTGACCGGTCGACCGAGCCGCCCACCGCGTCGCCCCCGGCCGATGACGAGCAGTGGGCCCCGCCCGCCAGCGACGACGACGAGCCACCGCTCCCTCCGCCGCCCGCACCCCCGTTCTGACGAGCGCTACTGGAGGGGCGGGTCCTCGCAGCCCGACGCGCCACCACCGGGTCCGGCGGGCTCGGTGCGGGGGTAGGGCTCGACGAAGCCGCTCCCGGGGTCGTCGGTGGTGGCGAAGCGCACCACCGCCCGGGCGATGGCAGCCGCCTCGACCTGCTGGAAGGCCGGGTCGGCCAGCAGCGCCTCCTCCTCCGGGTTGGAGATGAACGCCGCCTCCGACAGCACGGCCGGGATGCCGGCGGTGCGCTTCAAGATCCCGTAGTAGTCGCCCCCGCTGCTGTTGGGCCGGTACTTCGCGCCCGCGTCGAGGTCGGCCGCCCAGGTGATCTCGTAGGCCGAGAAGGCGGCGATGAGCTCCTCGTAGAGCAGACCGGCCAGCCGCTTCGACTCGGCCGACGCGATCTGGAAGTAGGTCTCCGAGCCGGGCGTCGGACGGGTCTCGTCGGGCGCTGCGTTGTGGTGGATCGACACGAACGCCACCGGCTGCAGCGCCTGGGCGATGGCCCCGCGTGCGGCCAGCGTGATCCGGTAGTCCCCGGTCCGGGTGAGCACCACGTCCGCCCCCTCGGCCTCGAGCAGCCGCTCGGCCTCCTGGGCGATGGCCAGGTTCACGTCCTTCTCCCGCAGGCCCCCCGGTCCGACGGCGCCCGGCTCCTCCCCGCCGTGGCCCGGATCCAGCACGACCGTGGCCCCGAGCAGCGGCTGGCCGGCGACGGTCACCTCCCGCCCGCAGGGGGACACGGCCACGAACCGCCCGTCCTCCACCGCCGACGAGACGGCGAGCACCACCCCGGTGGGGGTGACCACCGCCCGGGGTGACCCGTCGCGAGGCGCCTCCGGCCAGACGACGGGCGGAGCCGTCGTGGTCGTCGGTACCGCCGTGGTCTTCGCCGGGACGGAGGTGGTCGGCTCAGGCGCGGCCGTGGTGGAGCTGCCGGCCTGCGGCTCGCGTCCGTCCTCGCCCGACGCGGCGACCGCCACCAGGCCGGCGAGCAGCACAGCGACGAGCAGCCCGAGGAGCACCCCGGTCCGGTGGCGGGTGAGCATGACGGCCCAGGGTGGCATCTGACGGCGGGCTCGTCACCTCCCGCCCCCCCGGCTGGGCGGCCCCAGCGGGGGAAACGGGTGGACGGCGGGGCCGTCGACGATGCTGCCCGGGGAGAGATCAGCGACCGAACAACCCGAAGTCCGGTGTCGACGGGTGGTAGGCCAACGCCGTCGACGCGAAGGTCGTCGGGTCCAGCGCCTCCAGCGTCTGGTCGGTGAGCAGGATCGGTCTGGCGGACACCACGAGGACGCGAGCGACCGAGGGGTGGGGCGCCGGCGCGCAGTGGAAGAAGGCCGCGTCGCGCTGGTCCTCCGGGACGTACCACCCGATGACGGCGTCGTCCACCCGCGAGCACGAGTAGCGGGGCCAGTCGACGTGCTCGGTCCCCGGATCCTCGCATCGCAGCACCACACCGCCCGGCCCGACCATCTGTCGGACGTCGGGGTCGGTCACCTCCACCGTCGGACAGGGGGCCGGCGCCTCGGCCGGCTTGTTGGCCACCGGTGCGGCGACCTCACCGAGACCGCCGTCGGCGCTGAGGACGACGGCGTGGTGGGGTCCGGGCTCTCGGCCCCGCTCCCATCGGACATCCTGCACCCCCCACATCGCCAGCTGGCGCTCGGGCCACCAGGTGAACGCGTGGTGGTCCACACCGACGGAGTCGGCCGACCACGGCCGCTCCCACGTGGCCAGCACCTGCGGGGCGTCGGCGTCCTGGACGTCGATGAGGTGGACCTGCACCCAGGGGCGGGTGGTGCGGTCGTCGCCCGTCCCGACCTCGTCGTGGCGGGACCCGACCACGAGGGCGCGCCCGTCGGGCAGCGGGTGGAAGTAGCCGATGTCACCCGGCATCGGCACGGCTCCGGCCCGCCGGGGCTGGGCGGGGTCGGTGACGTCGATGACGTGCACGGTGCGCCCGAAGGCACCGGTGGACACGAGCACCCGCCCCTCGAGGAAGCGCACGGCGGTGACCGCCCCGTCGCCGCCGGCCAGGTCCTCGACCTGGGCTGTCTCCGCCAGCCGGCCTGCACCGTCGGGGGTCAGCACGGTGAGGTCCACAGCGACCTGTGGGTCCTGCTTCCAGGGGGTGCCCTCGGTGGTGACCACCGCCAGGGCGTCGCCGATCTCCCCGAAGGCGAACTGGCCCACGGTCGATCCGTCGACGATCCCCGAGCCCTGGTAGGCCGGCGGCGCGCCGGCCGCGAAGCCGAACTCGTGGATGGCGGTCTGCCAGTCCTCGAAGCTGAGCTGCTCTCGGTCGACCGGGTCGACCCAGACCTCGGAGCTGATCGCAACCCGGTCCAGGCCGGCGTAGAGCGTGGCCCCAGGGGCGAGGATGGAGGTCCCAGCCGGCTCGAACCGGCCCGAGCCGAGCGGGAAGGTCACCATCGAGGTCATCGCAACGCCCGAGAAGGTGTCGGGCACGTGCACCCGATCGCACGGCACCAGCGGCTCCGGAGCCGCTCCCGCTCGCTCCCAGTCGGGGATCCAGTCGGCCACCGACGAGGCGGCGACGGAGGCGCGGTTCTGCGCGAGCGCCTTGGCCACCGAGCTCGGCGTGGTGGGCATGACGAAGCCGAGGTCGGCCATGTGCGATGTGGCCACCAGCCGCACCTCGCCATCCACGAGCCGGGCGGAAACCAGGGCACCCTCGACCCTCACGCGGTCGGTGATCGACGGGACCGCCGGATCGCGGGCGTCCACGAAGGTCAGGGTGAGGTAGCTGGTGGCGGCCCGGGTGGCCGACGGGTCGCCGTCCACGGGATCGGACACCTCGACCTCGGAGCCGAAGACCACCACCCGGTCTCCGTCGACCAGGAGGTCGCTCACCAGCACCTGCCGTTCCGCCTCGTCGTCCGAGCCCGGGGTCACGTCGAGCGTCGACAGGACCCGGAGATCACTGGCGTCGGTGACGCGGAGGTTGCCCCGACCGTCGAGGTCGAAGATCAGGTCCCCGACCGCCTTCACGTGGTCGAGCTCGTCGACACCCGCCACCTGCACGTTGGTACCGAGCGTCTCGCCCCCCGTCCCCGTGGCTGAGGGCGCCGCCACGGCCGACTCGTCAGCGGTCTGGTTGACCCGGCCGGCCTGCTCCAGGAGACCGGAGTACGGCGAGAGGCCACCGAACCCGCCGAAGCCCCGGCTTCCCACGTGCGCGGCACCGACCCGCCTCAGGTCTGCGACGAGCGCATCGCAGTCGGGGAAGGTCGACACCGTGCTGACCAGCCGCACCGTGGTGGGGTCGACGGGCTCGGGATCGAGGGACGCCAGCAGGTCGGCCCCCTCGTCGTCGAGGTCAGCTGCGGCGGGGCCTACGTGCTCCGACGCGTCCCCGCCATCGGAGGCCTGCACGACCAGGGTCCCGGCGAGGAGAGCGCTGACGGCGAGGGCGCCACCCGCCACGAGGCCGAGGCGACGGCTGCGACGGCGTAGGACGGAGGCCTCGACCGCCACCGGTGAGATGCCCTTGGAGGCGGCACGGAGGCGGGCTCCGGCGCTGTCGAGCACCGGATCCCTCTCGGAGGACGGGCCGGGATCAACGGGATCGTTCATCGGATGCCTGCTTTCATTCCACGTACGACCGGAGCTCGACGGAGGAGCGGAGGGTTCCTCGCCCCCGATGGAGCAGCGACTTCACCGCAGAGGAGGTGGTCTGCATCGTCTCGGCGATCTCCTCGACGCTGAGGTCGGCTCCGTAGCGCAGCGCGATGGCCGCGGCCTGGTCGGCCGGCAGCGCTCTCACCGCGGCCCACACGCCCTCGTCGTCGAGCGCGGCGAGCGGATCTCGTTCCGCATCCCTGCGGAGACCGTGCAGCGCACCCAGTCGAGCCACCGCACGGCCCTCGCTCGACGAACGGCGCGCCACCGAGATGGCTTCGTTGATGGCGACGCGGCGGGCCCAGGCACCGGGTCGGTCGAGGCGCGACACCCTCCGCCAGCGCACGAAGCACCGCTCGAACGCGTCTTGGACGATCTCCTCGGCTCGGTGCCGGTCGCCCACGATCGCCGTCGTCGCGGCCACCAGACCCCGGCTCTCGGCTTCAACCAGCTCCGCGAACTCGACCATCCACCATCCTCGCCTCACACACGCACGAGCCCCACGGCCGGTCGCGCTCATCTTGCCCGGCACCAGGCGGGAGGGTCGGGCCCGGTGACGACCTGGGCCCGGGCGCGACGAGGGCCGGAGATCGCTCCCCGGCCCTCGTCGGTCGTGCTGGCGGGTCCCGAGGGATCAGCCGGCGAGCTCCTCGACCACCTGGACCATGAGCTGGCTGGCCTCGGTGGGGTTGTTGCCGACCCGGACGCCGGCCGCCTGGAGGGCGTCCATCTTGGCTGCCGCCGTGCCCTTGCCGCCCGACACGATGGCGCCGGCGTGGCCCATCTTCTTGCCGGCCGGGGCGGTGACGCCGGCGATGTAGGACACGACCGGCTTGCTCATCTTCTCGGCGATGTAGGCCGCGGCCTCCTCCTCGGCCGAGCCGCCGATCTCACCGAACATCATCACGGCGTCGGTGGCCGGGTCCGCCTCGAAGGCCTCGAGGCAGTCGATGAACGACGTGCCCGGGACCGGGTCGCCGCCGATGCCGACGCAGGTGGTGACACCGATGTCGTTGAGCTTCAGCTCGTAGAGGGCCTGGTAGGTGAGGGTGCCCGAGCGGCTCACGATGCCGACGTTGGGCCGGCCCTCCACCGGGCGCTTGGCGATGTGCCCGGCGGTGATGCCGATGTTGGCCTTGCCGGGGCTGATGATGCCGGGGCAGTTGGGGCCGAGGAGCCGCACGTCGGGGAAGTCCCGCTTCAGCTTGTTGAAGAACCAGGCCTCGTCGTGGGCGGGGACGCCCTCGGTGATGGCCACGATGAACTTCACGCCGCCTTCGGCGGCCTCCATGACGGCGTCCTTCACCCCGGGCGCCGGGATGAAGATGCACGACGCCGTGGCGCCGGTGGCCTCCACGGCCTCGCCCACCGATGCGTAGACGGGGATGCCGTCCACGTCGGTGCCGGCCTTCTTGGGGTTCGTGCCGGCCACCACCTGGGTGCCGTAGTCACGGTTCAGGAGGCCGTAGAACCGGCCTTGCGAGCCGGTGAGCCCCTGGTAGACGACCTTGGTGGTCTCGTCGACGAAGATTGCCACGTCGCTGCTCTCCTCTACTTGGTGGCCAGCGCCACGGCGGTCTCCGCGGCCTCGACCATCGTCGAAGCCATCCGGAGGGTGTCGGACAGGTGGGGCTGGAGCAGGGCCCGGCCCTCGTCGGCGTTGGTCCCGTCCAGGCGGATCACGATCGGCACGTCGATCTGGACCCGCTCCATGGCGCTGATGATCCCGTTGGCGACCTCGTCGCCCTTGGTGATGCCGCCGAAGATGTTGATGAAGATCGCCTTGACCTCGGGATCGTTGTTGATGACCTCGAGGGCTCCGGCCATCACGTCGGCGTTGGCGCCGCCGCCGATGTCGAGGAAGTTGGCCGGCTTGCCGCCCACCTGGTTCACGATGTCGACGGTGGACATGGCCAGGCCGGCCCCGTTGGCGATCACGCCGACCGAGCCCTCCAACCCGACGTACTGGAGGCCCTTGTCGTGGGCGGCCTGCTCGCGCTCGTCGCGGACCTGGGTGGCCTCGTACTGCTCGTAGTCCGGGTGCCGGAACACCGAGTTGGCATCCAGCGTCACCTTGGCGTCGAGGGCGTGGACCTCCCCGGTGGGCTTCAGGATGAGCGGGTTGATCTCGGTGAGGTCGGCGTCGCCCTCGGTGTAGGCCCGGTAGAGCTTCACCAGGATGTCGACCGCGCCGTCGGTGGCGTCGGGGTTGAGCTTGGCGTCCTGCACCCAGGCACGGGCGGCGTCCTCGGTCAGGCCGTCGACGGGGTCGATCCAGATCTTGGCGATGGCGTCGGGGTCGCTCTCGGCCACGGCCTTGATCTCGACGCCGCCCTGGGCGGAGAGCATCCCGAGGTGCTTCTTGGCGGAGCGGTCGAGGGTGAACGACGCGTAGTACTCCTCCGCGATGTCGGACGCCAGCTCGATCCAGAGCGTCTCGACCGTGTGCCCCTTGATGTCCATCCCGAGGATGTTCGAGGCGTGGGTGCGGACCTCGTCGGCGCTCTCGGCCAGCTTGATGCCGCCGGCCTTACCGCGGCCGCCCACCTGGACCTGGGCCTTCACGACCACCGGGTAGCCGATCCGCTCGGCGGCGGCGACGGCGTCGTCCACCGTGGTGACGGCCTCGCCGGGCGACACCGGGATGCCGTAGCTCGCGAAGAACTGCTTGCCCTGGTACTCGTACAGGTCCATGCGCTCTCTCTCCCGACCCCGGGGGGCCCTCGGTTTCCGACGGTGCGACGGGTCGGCCGATACTAGGGGCGTGCCCGAGACCCCTCGCCAGTCGAGCCCAGCGTCGCTCCGGCCTCCGTCGGCGGCCCGCTGATGCCCGTCGCCCAGAGCCGCGGGCACGCCGGCAAGGCCCTCCTGGTGGCCGGGGTGGGCGTGGTGGTGGCGCTCGGCATCGCGTGGTTCGTGGCCCAGGCGGCCAGCCGGGGCGACGTCGAGATCCGCCTCGGCGACGACCGCTTCGACGCGGGGCAGGTCGAGAGCATCGCCGAGGCCATCGACGACGAGGACGGGCTCCCGGTGCTCGTGCCGGACCTGGTGGGCGGTCAGCGGAACCTGTTCGTCCAGCACCTCTCGGAAGATGCGGACGAGGGGTGGGTGGCCTTCGGGGCCTTCGACCCCGACGACCCGTCGTGTGCGGTGCAGATCGACCGGGACGCCAAGGTGCTCGTGAACGCCTGCGACGAGTCGGTCACCTACCCGCTCGACGGCGCCGGGCTGCGCTACTACCCGACCTCCGTGGAGGACGGGCGCATCTACGTGGACATCAACGAGCTGTCGACCACCACCACCCGCTGAACGCCGGGATCAGCGCCCGGTCTCGAGCAGGCGGGTCATCTCGTCGAGGACTCGCCGGGTGATGCGGGCGACGTCGCGCTCGTCGGCCTGGGTGACGGTGAGGTCGGCGAGCACCTCGGTGACGCCGCTCCGGCCGCCTCTGACCGCGAGGAACGACACCGCCCCGCGACCGGTCACCGCCCGCCGGGGGCCGGTCACCGTCCAGGACACGGGGAAGTGCACGTGGGTGCCCGACTCCCAGACCGGGACGCCTGTCTCGAAGGCGGTGCTCAGCTCCGGGTGCGGGAGCCCGACCGCGGCCCGGGTGAGGAGCGCGTCGAGCTCGAGCTCGCCGAGGCGCTCGAAGACGAGCTGGAGCGGGAGGTCGACGTAGGCGCTGAGGCGCACCAGGTGCGCTTGCTCGTCCGATGCGCCTTCCGCCTGGGGACCGGCTGGGCTGTCGACGGCCATGAGGGGCCTCCTCGTTCCGTCCACCCTGCCCGAGCCCGAGGCCCATCGAACAGAGGCGAACGTCCCTAGGTCGGGGCCGCTGCGCCGGGGTCGAAGAGCGAGAGCAGCGCCGCCTTCTGCACCTTGTTCGTGCCGGTGCGAGGCAGCTCGTCGACCACCACGACCCGCTTCGGGACCTTGTAGTCGGCGAGGTGCTCATCGACGAACCCGATGATCGCCGCCTCATCCCCCGTCGCGCCCGCCCGGAGCCGCACCACCGCCACGGGCAGCTCTCCGAGCCGGTCGTCGGGCAGCCCGACGACGGCCGCCTCGACGACGTCGGGGTGCTGCTCCAAGCACTGCTCGACCTCGAGGGCGTAGACGGAGTAGCCGCCGTGCTTGATGACGTGCTTGGCCCGACCCTCGAACACCAGCAACCCGAGCGGACCCTGGCGGGCGAGGTCCCCCGTGCGCAGCCAGCCGTCCTCGGTGATGACCGCGGCGGTGGCGGCGTCGTCGCCCCGGTAGCCCCTGAGGACCCCGGGCCCCTTGACCTGGAGCTCGCCGACCGACCCGGCGGGGAGCGGCTGGCCGTGCTCGTCGACCACCCGCAGGTCGTAGCCGGGGAGGGCGATCCCGAGGGCCTCGCCGAAGGGCCCCGAGGACGTCGACAGGAACGGCGGCGAGAGCTTGGCCGCCACCCCGCCGCCCACCTCGACCATCCCGTAGGCCTCGGCGAACGCCGCCTCGCCGAACCCGCCGAGCAGGGGGAGGCTGACGGTGGCCCCCATCTCCTTGAACCGCTGAGCCAGATCAGGGGGCATGGCGTCGGCGCCCGAGGCCCAGAGCCGGATCGAGGTCAGGTCCCGGTCGGCGGCGCCGGCCTCCTCGAGCATGCGGTACATGGCCGGCACGCCGATGAACACCGTGGCGCGGCGCGACTCGATGGCGTCGAGGACGGCCACCGGGTTGAAGCGCGGCAGCAGGTAGGCGGGGATCCCCGCCGCTCCGAGGCCGAGGAGCACCACGAAGCCCATGATGTGGGCGACGGGCAGGGAGATGACCGCCTCGTCGCGCCGCAGCGCCGCCGGCCAGGCCACCGCGCTGAGAACCTGGCCCACCAGGGCCCGGTGGGTGAGCTCGACGCCCTTGGGCGAACCGGTGGTGCCCGACGTGTAGAAGAGCGCGGCCACGTCGTCGGGGGCGGCCGGATGGGCGTCCGCCAGCGGCGGGTCCCCGTCGACCTCGCTGGCGCTGCGGAGCACGAGCGTGGCACCCGAGTCGGCGACGACGTGCGCGATCTCCTCCCGACGCATCCGGTCGTTGACCGGCGCCGGCAGGCACCCGGCCCTCGAGGCGGCCAGGCAGAGGAGCAGCTGCTCGTAGCCGTTGCGGGCGTTCACCACCACGACATCGCCCGGCGTCGTGCGGGCGGCGATGCCTCCGGCCCAGCGCCGGACCCGCTTGGCCGCCTGCCGGTGCGTGAGGGTCAGGCCGTCGGGCTCCTCCACGAGCCGACGGGTGCCGTGGACGCGCTCGAGGCGGTCCATCCAGGTCCCGAGCGTGGCGTCCCGCCGCACGAGGAGTGCGGCGCGCTCGAAGGTCCGCACCATGACACCGGTCTATCTGCCCGCCTCGGGCGTCGCCAGACAGCGGCCCCGGGATGGCGCTCAGAGCTTCTTGAGCGGGGCCCAGGAGAGGAGGAGGCGCTTCTCCCCCACGGTGGGGAAGCGGATGACGATCTCGGCCTTGTCGCCCTCGCCGTCGAGGTGGAGCACGACGCCCTCCCCGAAGGAGGCATGGACGACGTCGTCGCCCACCTTGATGCCGAGCGCCTCGGCACCGTGCTTGGCCGGCCCGGTGCTGGTGCCGCCCTGGCTGGTGGGCCGCTGCCCGGCCCGCAGGGCGGCTTCCACCATCCGCTCCCGGTTCGCGCTGCTCCCCCGGCCCTGCGACCCGTACCCGGACCCGCCGCCCGAGCCGTACCCGCCGGCGCCGTAGGTGCGGCCGCCCCGGCTGGCCCGGCGCTGCTCGACGGCCTTCACGAGGTGCTCGGGGATCTCGTCGAGGAAGCGGCTGGGCGGGTTGTACTGGGTGCCACCGTAGAGGGTGCGGCTCCAGGCGTGGCTCAGGTAGAGGCGCTCCTGGGCCCGGGTGAGGGCCACGTAGGCGAGGCGCCGCTCCTCCTCGAGCTCGTCGGGCTCGCCGATGGAGCGCAGGTGCGGGAACACGCCGTCCTCCAGCCCGATGATGAACACGGCCGGGAACTCGAGGCCCTTGGCGGCGTGGATGGTCATGAGCACGACCTGGCTGTCGTCGCCGTCGATCTCGTCGGCGTCGGCCACCAGGCTGACCTGCTCCAGGAACGTCTCGGTCGACTCGGCGTCCTGGGCCGAGCCGACCAGCTCGGCCAGGTTCTCGAGCCGGCCCTCGGCCTCGATCGTGCGCTCGGTCCGGAGCTCGTCGAGGTAGCCGCTGCGCTCCAGCAGCGCCTCGAGGAGCGGGGCCGGCCTGTCGTCGTGGGCCAGCTCGTCGACGCTGTCGAGCAGGAAGAGGAACTGCAGGATCCCCTTGGCCGCCTTGCCGCCCACGCCGGCGTCGTCGGCCCTCCGCAGGGCCTCCATGAACGAGAGGCCCCGGGCCGAGGCGTAGGCGTCGAGCTTGCCGACGCTGCTGTCGCCCACGCCCCGCTTCGGGGTGTTCAGCACGCGCTTCACGGACACCTCGTCGGCCGGGTTGACGACCGCCTTCAGGTAGGCGAGGGCGTCCTTCACCTCCCGCCGGTCGTAGAAGCGGGTGCCGCCGATGACCTTGTACGGCACGCCGTGGCGGGCCAGCGCCTCCTCCAGCACCCGGCTCTGGGCGTTAGTCCGGTAGAAGACGGCGATGTCGCCCCAGCGGTGCTCGCCGCCGTCGTGCAGGCGCGCGATCTCCCGGGTGACCCACTGGGCCTCGTCCACCTCGTCGTCCCCGTGGTACCGCACGATCGGGTGGCCGTCCCCCCGATCGGTCCAGAGCTCCTTGGGCTTGCGGGACAGGTTGTTGGCGATGACGGCGTTGGCGGCGTCGAGGATCGTCTGCGTGGACCGGTAGTTCTGCTCCAGCACGACGACGGTGACCTCGGGGAACGCATCCTCGAACTCGAGGATGTTCCGCATGTCCGCTCCCCGGAAGCGATAGATCGACTGGTCTCCGTCGCCGACGACGCAGACGTTGCGGTGGGCCTGGGTGAGGAGGAGGACGAGCTCGTTCTGGACGGGGTTGGTGTCCTGGTACTCGTCGACGAGGACGTGCTTGAAGCGGCGCTGGTAGTGCTCGAGCAGGTCGGGGTTGCGCTTGAACAGCTGGACGGCGTTGCCGAGCAGGTCGTCGAAGTCCATGGCGCCGGCTCGGTGGAGGCGGGCCTGGTACTCGGTGAAGACGTCGGCGATCTTGCGCTCGTAGATGACCTGGGCCCGCTCGGCGAACTCGGTGGCGCTGAGGCCGTCGTTCTTGGCCGCGCTGATGGTGGCGTGGACCGAGCGGGGCGGGAAGCGCTTCGGGTCGAGCCCGAGGTCCCGGATGACGTAGCCAGTGAGCCGGTTGGCGTCGGCCTGGTCGTAGATCGTGAACGCCTTGGGGAAGCCGAGCCGGTCGGCATCGCGCCGCAGGATCCGCACGCAGGCCGAGTGGAACGTGGAGACCCACATCTTCTCCGCCACCGGGCCCACGAGCGCCGCCACCCGCTGCTTCATCTCGTCGGCCGCCTTGTTGGTGAAGGTGATGGCCAGGATCTCGAACGGGCTGACCCCGTGCTCGCGGATGAGGTGGGCGATGCGGTGGGTGAGGACGCGGGTCTTGCCGGAGCCGGCGCCGGCCACGATGAGGAGCGGGCCTTCGGTGTGGGTGACCGCCTCCCACTGCACGGGGTTGAGGCCCTGGGCGAGGGGATCGGCCGCGTCGCTCATGAGGAGGCAAGCCTACCGGTGGGGTCCGACAGCCCGAGGCGGCTAGAACCGTGCCTGATGCAGCTCCACAAGCTCACCTCCACCGACGGGTTCATCGTGTTCGACCTCGACGATGCCCCCGCCGTCGGCATCGTGCGACTCGCCCCCAAGGTGCTGCGGGACGGAGCCGAGCTGCTGGCCCGGTCCACCACCTATGCGGCCGCCAGCTTCGGGCTGCAGCTGCGGGGCGCCAGCGGGGCCATCAACGCCAAGCCCGACGACCGGGACGCCGCCGTGGCCGCCTTCCTGGCCGAGGTGACCGAGCTGGTGGAGACGGACCGCTGGCTGCCCGGCCCCGGCCTTGGGGTGACGCCCGACGACCTGGCTCCGCTGCCCAGGGCCGAGCAGCGGGCCGTCGCCTTCGACCAGACGGCCACGGGCGAGAGCGCCGTGGCCGCCGCCGCCGGAGCGCTCGGATCGCTGGGCGGCGCCCGGGTGGCCATCGTCGGCAGCGGCCCGGTGGCCGAGGCCGCCGCCGCCGCGGCCGCCGCCCGGGGCGCCACTGCCGAGCCCGATGCGGGCATGGACGCCGACTGCGACGTGCTGCTGGTGGCCGGCAAGGCCGGCGCGCTGGAGCACGACCTGGCCGCCACGGTGAAGGCTCGGGTGGTGGTGCCGCTCACACCGGTGCCGGTGACGGCGCGTGCGCTGGCCGTGCTGGGACGGGGCGGCACGGTCGTGGTGCCCGACTTCCTGTCCACCGCGGCGCCGCTCCTCGCCGCCTTCGCCCCCGACGGCGGCGAACCTCTCGAGCGCGTCGAGACCTCGGTGGCGGAGCTGGCCGGCGAGGGAACCGGTCTGTGGATGGCCGCCTGCCTGCGGGCTGAGGGCTTCCTGCGCACCTGGCAGAGCGAGCTCCCCTTCGGCCGCCCCCTGGCCTGACCGTCGGCCCCGAGCGCCTGACCGGCCGACCGTCGCTCGGCCGAGCGCCAGCGCAGCCGATCAGGAGGCGGGGTCGAGGAGGCGGGTGCGGAGGAGGTCGAGGACCTGCTGGAGGGCGTCGTGGGTGGGCTGGCCTGGTTCGTCGATCAGGTGCTCGGTGAGCACGGAGTGGGCCATGCGGGGGTGGCCCCACGGGTTGCCCTTGGACGAGTCGATCTCGACGGCGACGAACCGGTCGCCGAGCGCCTCTCGGAGGTGGGTGAAGCGCTCCCGAGGCACGAGCGGGTCGTGGCTGAAGCGCAGTCCCAGCACGCAGAGATCGGGCTCCTCGGCCATCCGAGCCTGGACGGCGGCGAGGTCGTCGTCGCTCAGGTAGAGCGCCCGCCTGGCCTTGGCGGTCACGCCGAGCGGGAGTGAGGGCTGGCTCATGACCGGAGCCGCCACCGCAGGGTCGGGGGCCATCGCCAGCGCGAAGTTCCCGGTGAAGCACATGCCGACCACCCCGACCCCGGGGCCCCCGCAGCGCTCGTGCTCGTGACGGGCGAGGGCCTTGCACCACTCCACCACGGGGCTGGTTCGGTTGGTGGCCCAGGCCGAGAACTCCCGTGACACGCAGGCCGGCCCGATCGAGCGGACCATGGCCACCGGGGAGGGCTCGCCGCCGGGCTCCCCGAAGAGGTGAGGGAGCACGGCCGTGCAGCCGAGGTCGACGACCCGGTCGGCGAAGTCGATCACCTTCGGGGTGATCCCGGGGATCTCGGCGAGGACGATGACCGCCGGACCGGTCCCCCGTCGGTAGACGGCGCGCTGCTTGCCGCCGTGCGTGAAGGTGTCCTGGTCGTAGCGCTCGAGCGTCCCCATCGGGCCGGCACCGTACCGCCCCGCGGCCCCTCCCAGCCGTCCCGGACGGCGGCCGGACCCGGGAGCTGGCGCGCCCCCGGGCGTGAGGGGCGTGCGGGCACCGGCCAGACTCGGCGGATGCGCCCGTTCCGGTTCGGCATCCAGTGCAAGGGCCCGGCTGACGCGGCCGGGTGGGCGGAGCTGGCCCGCAAGGTCGAGGACCTCGGCTGGTCGACGCTGACGGTGGCCGACCACCTCGGCGAGCCCCTGGCCCCGATGCCCGCCCTCGTCGCGGCCGCCGATGCGACGACGTCGCTGCGGGTGGGGACGATGGTCCTGGCCAACGACTACCGGCACCCGGTGGTGCTGGCCAAGGAGGCGGCGACGCTCGACGTGCTGACCGGCGGCCGCTTCGAGCTCGGGATCGGCGCGGGCTGGATGACGGCGGACTACGAGCCGGCGGGCATCCCGTTCGACCGGCCCGGGGTGCGGATCGCCCGCCTGGGCGAGGCCCTCACCGTGCTGCGGGGGGCCTGGGCGGGCGGGCCCTTCTCGTTCCACGGCGACCACTACCGCGTGACCGACCTCGAGCTCCCGCCCGTCCCGGTCACGCCGGGCGGGCCGCCGATCGTCATCGGAGGCGGCGGCGAGCGGGTGCTCCGCCTGGCCGCCGAGCAGGCCGACGTCGTGGCCCTCAACGTGAACCTGAGGGCCGGCGTGATCGACGAGCGGGCCTTCCCCGACGGCACCCCGGAGTCGACCGACCGCAAGGTGGGCTGGATCCGCGACGCCGCCGGCGACCGGTTCGGCGACGTCGAGCTCCAGGTCCGCGTGCACCTGGCGATGGTCACGAACGACCGGGCGGGCGTGATCGAGCAGCTGGCCCCGGCGTTCGGGCTCACCCCGGAGGAGGCGGCGGCCACCCCGCACGCGCTCATCGGCTCGGTGGAGGAGATCTGCGACCAGCTGCTCGAGCGCCGCGACCGCTGGGGGATCAGCTACCTCGGCCTCTCCCACGACCAGCTCGACGCCTTCGCTCCCGTCGTCGCCCGCCTGGCCGGCACCTGACCGGGCCCGACCGGTCAGGGACAGGTGGCGTCGAGGGCGAGGCCGACGACGCCCTCGTCGTCGGCGTCGTCGCCGGGGGCGCCGGCCAGGCCGGCTCCGGAGACGCCGTCCGCTCGCGGCCGCAGCAGCGCGGTGCTGGCCGAGGGGTCGCGCAGGTCGGTGACCTGGCCACCGACCTCGATGCGCTGGGCCTGGAGGATCCGCGCCGGGTCCTCGTAGGTGATCGTGTCGGTGAAGGTGGTGACCTCGCCCAGGGTGGTGGCGAAGCGCTGCACCTCGACGGTGAAGGCGTCGCCTCGGGGGGTGGTGCCGGCTCCGCTCACGATCAGCAGGGCCCGGGCCGCCTCCGGCTCGGTGGGATCGGGCTCGAGGCGGCAGCCGGTCACCTCGAACGGGTGCGCGGTGCTGCCGACCACGACGCTGCCGGTGCCGGGCTCGCCCGGCGCCGGCGGCTCGGGCGCCGAGGCCGGGGCCAGGTCCGAGGTGGCGGTGCCGTCGACGGGAGCGGCGTCGTCCGAGGCGCAGCCGGTGAGCAGCACCAGCACGCCCACGACCGCCCATGCCACGACCGCCCACGGGCACACCCCCATGACCGGCACCTCGCGACTCGCACCGCGACGGGCAGCGGCCACTGACGAGCCGAGCTCGGCCGCCATGGGGTCGCGCTCAGCCACCAGCGCGGCGGCGCTTGCGGTCCGCCTTGGTCTGCTTCCAGCGCTGGGCTCGGGCCTCGTACTGGCGGTGCAGCACCCGACCCGGCTGCCAGAGGTACCAGCGGAGCGCGCCGTAGACGAGGGCGTAGGCGACGAGGAGCAGCGGGTGGACCTCGAAGAGGAGCCAGGCGACCGCCCCGACGAAGAGGCCGACGACGACGTTGTACGGGAAGGGATGGGCGGCCTGGAGGTCGTCGAGCTTCTCCAGGTTGCTGCGCTCGTCGGGAGCGGGATCGGGCACCGGGCCTACTCCCACTCGATCGTGCCGGGCGGCTTCGAGGTGACGTCGAGCACGACCCGGTTCACCTCTCGAACCTCGTTCGTGATGCGGGTGGAGATCGTGGCCAGCACGTCGTAGGGGACGCGCGTCCAGTCCGCCGTCATGGCGTCCTCGCTCGACACCGGGCGCAGCACGACGGGGTGGCCGTAGGTGCGGCCGTCGCCTTGGACGCCCACGGAGCGCACGTCGGCCAGGAGGACGACGGGGCACTGCCAGATGTCGCGGTCCAGCCCGGCGGCCGAGAGCTCCTCCCGGGCGATGGCATCGGCCGCCCGCAGCACGTCGAGCCGCTCACGGGTGACCTCGCCGACGATCCGGATGCCGAGGCCGGGGCCGGGGAAGGGCTGGCGCCAGACGATCGGCTCCGGGAGGCCGAGCTCGAGGCCGACCTTGCGGACCTCGTCCTTGAAGAGGGCTCGCAGCGGCTCGACGAGGGCGAACTGCAGGTCCTCGGGGAGGCCGCCGACGTTGTGGTGGCTCTTGATGTTGGCGGTGCCGGTGCCGCCGCCCGACTCCACGACGTCGGGGTAGAGGGTGCCCTGCACCAGGAACTCCACCGTCTCGCCGTGGGCCCCGGCGTCGGCGATGACCTCGCGGGCCGCTTCCTCGAAGACGCGGATGAACTCCCGCCCGATGATCTTGCGCTTCTCCTCGGGGTCGGTGACGCCGGCCAGCGCGCCGAGGAAGCGGTCCTGGGCGTCGACGACCTTCAGCTGCACGCCGGTGGCGGTCACGAAGTCGCGCTCGACCTGCTCGGGCTCGCCGGCCCGGAGGAGGCCGTGGTCCACGAACACGCAGGTGAGCCGCTCCCCCACCGCCCGCTGGACGAGGGCGGCGGCCACCGCGGAGTCGACCCCGCCGGAGAGCGCGCACAGCACCCGCTTGTCGCCCACGGCCGCCTGGATGGCCGCCACCTGCTCCTCGATGACGTTGCTGGTGGTCCACGTGGGGGCGATCCCGGCGATCTCGTAGAGGAAGTGCTCGAGGACGGCCTGCCCGTGCTCGGTGTGGAGGACCTCGGGGTGGAACTGCACGCCGGCGTGGCGGAGCCCGGGGTGCTCGAAGGCCGCCACGGCGGCACCGGCGGACCGGGCGGTGACCACGAAGCCCTCGGGGGCGGCGGAGACGGCGTCACCGTGGCTCATCCACACCGACTGCTCGCGGGGCAGCCCGTGGAAGAGCGTGGAGTCGGCGGCGGTGACGTGCAGCGGCGTGCGGCCGAACTCGGCCAGGCCGGTGCGCTCGACGGTGCCGCCGAGCGCGAGCGCCTGGGCCTGGAAGCCGTAGCAGATGCCGAACGTGGGCACGCCGGCCTCGAAGAGCGCCGGGTCGACCGACGGCGCGCCGTCGGCGTACACCGAGGACGGGCCGCCCGAGAGGATGATGGCGGCCGGGTCCTTGGCGAGCACCTCCTCGGCCGGCATCGTGTGGGGGACGATCTCGCTGTAGACGCGCGCCTCGCGGACGCGCCGGGCGATGAGCTGGGCGTACTGGGCGCCGAAGTCGACGACCAGGACCGGGCGGTCGGCGCCGGGCGTGCTCATCGCAGCGCCACGACCTCTGCCTTCTGGAACTCCTTCACCGTCTCGTAGCCGCACAGCGCCATGGCGCGGCGGAGGGCGCCGAGGAGGTTGCGGCGGCCGTCGGCCTCGTGGGCCGGGCCGACCAACACCTCTTCGAAGGTGCCCCTCGGCTCCACGGCCACCCGGTTCCCCCGCGGGAGCGTGGGGTGGACGGCCGTGGTGCCCCAGTGGAAGCCCCGGCCGGGGGCGTCGGACGCGGAGGCGAGCGGGGTGCCGATCATGACGGCGTCGGCGCCGCAGGCGATGGCCTTGGCGATGTCGCCGCCCGTGCTCATGCCCCCGTCCGCGATCACGTGGACGTAGACGCCGGTCTCGTCCAGGTGGCGCATGCGGGCCGAGCGGGCATCGGCGATGGCGGTGGCCATCGGGGCTCCGACGCCGAGGACGTGGCGCGTGGTGCCGGCCGCGCCGGAGCCGGCCCCGACGAGCACGCCGGCGGCGCCGGTGCGCATGAGGTGGAGCGCGGCCTGGTACGAGGTGCACCCGCCGACGATCACGGGGATCTCGTAGTGGCGGATGAAGTCCTTGAGGTTGAGCGGCTCGGTGCCCCGGGAGACGTGCTCGGCCGACACCACCGTGCCCTGGATGACGAGCAGGTCGGGCTCGGCCTTCAGGATGTGCGGGGCGAGGGCAAGCGTGTGCTGCGGGCTGACCGCCACCGCCACGGTGACCCCGGCGGCCCGGAGGTCCGCGATGCGCTGCTCCACCAGCTCGGGCTGGACGGGGGCGGCGTAGACCTCCTGCATCCGGCCGGTGGCCTTCTCGGCCGGGAGGCCGGCGATCTCCTCGAGGATCGGCCCGGCGTCCTCATAGCGGGTCCAGAGCCCCTCGAGGTGGAGGACGGCCATGGCTCCGAGCCGGTCGAGCTCGATCGCAGACGCAGGTGACACGACGCTGTCGGCCGGCGACGCCATGATCGGCAGGTCGAAGCGGAAGGCGTCGATCTCCCAGGAGATGTCCACGTCTTCCGGATCGCGGGTGCGCCGGCTGGGCACGATCGCGATCTCGTCGAAGCCGTACGCGCGGCGCCCGGCCTTGCCGATGCCGATCTCCACGTCAGCCATGGCTGGGCGCCTCCGAGCCGGTTGGGGGAAGGATCCATCGTAGCCTGCGGCCCCGGCGGTCCCGGGACTGCGACCCGTCCAGGGACGGCGCTCCCTGCCCCGGGAGGGGCCTCGATCGAGCCCGGCTCAGCCGGGGCCGAGCAGGTCAGCGCAGAACCGGCTGACGTGCTCGACGAGGGCGTCGGGGCGCTCCCAGGGCACGAAGTGTCCGCAGCGCTCGAGGCGGTGGGGACCGTCGTGGTCGGGGAAGACCACCGCCGCCATCGCCCCGAAGTCCGGGTAGATGACGTGGTCGGAGGGGCCGTGGAGGATGAGCGCCCGCACGTCCGGGTTCCGTCGCAGGCTCGGCGGCTCGGACTGCTGGGCCAGGTCGAAGGCGCTCTCGTAGGCCTTGAACGAGGCCCGCAGCGAGGCGGGGTCGCCGAAGGGCTCGGTGTGGAAGTCGACCTGGTCCGTGCCGCCGAAGGGACTGGCCGGTGCCGGGGCGTCACCCATGAAGGCGCCGGGGTGGGCCCAGAACCGGGACGTGTAGAAGGTGGCCACGTACCGGCGGCGCTGGGCGGGGGTGGCGAGGTCGGCAGCCAGCCCGTCGGCGTCGAGGCCCTGGCGGACGAAGTAGTCCGACGCCTCCCGTGCGGGCCGGGTGGCCAGGCCGGCCATGCGCTCCTTGTCGTAGGGCAGCGGTGAGTTGAAGAGCACGAGTCGGTCGACGAGGCCGGGGAACCGCAGGGCCAGGTCCTGCACGATCGGGCCCCCCAGGTCCCCGCCGCAGAGGACCACCCGGTCGTGGCCCAGGCCGTCGGTGAGGAGGGAGTGGAGGTCCCGGCTGTGGGAGGGGACGTCGCCGAACCCGTCGGGCGCGACGTCGCTGTCCCCGAAGCCGCGGAGGTCCGGGACGATCACCTCGAAGCCGGCGGCGGCCAGCGGCTCGACGACCCGCCACCAGATGCGCTTGGTCTCGGGCCAGCCGTGGACGCAGAGCAGGGGCACCCCGCCGGGGTTCTCCCGCACGTAGCTCTGTCCGAAGCCCCGGCCCTCGAAGCGGTGGGTCGCGAAGCGCGTCGGGTCGAGGTCCGGGTCGACGGTCACGAGCCGGAACCTACGCCGACGACCACCTCAGGAGGTGCCGAGCCGATCCGAGCCTGCAGCGCGCGGCCCGACCCGAAGCCGAAGGAGCCGGGCACCTCGGGCTCGGGTCCCCGGGCGCTCCGGGCTCGGGTCCCCCGACGCTCCGGGCGCTCGGGCGCGTCAGGCCATCTGCTCGATCAGGGCCCAGAGCCCGTCCACGTGACGGGCCTCGGTGGCCTGGGTGCCGACGGAGGCCCGGACCACGAACCGGCCGTCGAGCCGGGTGTGGGTGAGGAAGACCCGGCCGGTGGCGTTGAGCCGGGTGAGGAGCGCCTCGGAGGCGTCGTCGCCGTCCACGTGGTGGAAGCACACCAGGTCGAGGGGGTGCGGGGCGCTCAGCTCGAGCCGGGGGTGGGCGGCGATCCGGGCCGCGAGGTCCTGGGCCAGGGCGGTCTGGTGGCGGACGTGGCGGCGGAGGCCCTCGGCCCCGTAGGCCCGGATCACGAACCACAGCTTGAGGGCCCGGAAGCGACGGCCCAGCGGGATCTGCCAGTCCCGGTAGTCGATGACGGCGCCGCTCTCGGAGGCGGCGTTGCGGAGGTACTCGGGCAGCACCGACAGCGCCGCGACGAGCGGCTGGCGGTCGGCCACCCAGAAGCAGTCGCAGTCGAAGTTGGTGAGCAGCCGCTTGTGGGGGTTCATGCAGAAGCTGTCGGCCCGCTCCAGCCCGTCCGCGATCCAGCGCAGCTCTGGGAGCACCAGGTGGGCGCCGGCGTGGGCGCCGTCGACGTGCAGCCAGGCGCCGTGGTCGGCGGCCACGCCGGCCAGCTCGGCCACCGGGTCGAGGGCGGTGGAGGACGTCGTGCCCAGGTTGGCGACCACGAAGCAGGGCACCAACCCGGCCTCGCGGTCCTCGGCCATGAGCTGCGCCAGGTGGTCGGGGCGGGCGGCCTGGTCGGCGTCGACCTCGATCGTGCGCAGCTGGGCGGGGTGGAGGCCGGCCACCCGCACCGCCTTCTCGATCGAGCTGTGGGCCTGGCTCGACGTGTAGACCCGGAGCCGGTCGAAGGGCCCGTCGCCGGCGGCCCGCCAGCGGGCGGCCAGCAGGGCGCACAGGGTGGCGCTGGAGGCCGAGTCCTCGATCACGCCGCCGCCGGCGCCCGTCGAGCGGAACCGCTCGGGGAGGCCGAGCAGCTCGGCCATCCAGTCGAGGACGTGGGTCTCCAGCTCGGTGACGGCCGGAGACGTCGACCAGAGCATCCCCTGCACGCCGAGCCCCGACGACACGAGGTCGGCCAGCACCGACGGCCCGGAGGCGCCGGTCGGGAAGAACGCGAACCAGCCCGGGTGCTGCCAGTGGCTGAGGGCCGGGGTGACGACCCGGTCCAGGTCGGCCAGGACCGCGCCGAAGTCCTCGGCCTGCTCCGGCGGCGAGGCCGGCAGCTGGGTCCGGACCCAGCCGGGCTCCACGTCGCCCACCACCGGGCGCTCGTCGAGCGTCTCGAGGTAGTGCGCCACCCACTCGACGACCTCGTGCCCGTGGCGGCGGAACTCGTCGGGTGTCCAGTGCCGCGCGGGCTGGGTGCCGTCCATGGGCTCGGAGGCTACGGCTCGCCGGCACTAGACTCCCCCCATGGAGACCTCCCCCAGCCCCTTCCCCGGAGACGAAGGCGCGGCGAGCGGAGGAGCACCCGGCTTCGGCGAGCTCCCCCCGAAGTTCGCCAAGGAGGGTCTCACCTTCGACGACGTGCTGCTCCTGCCGGCGGAGTCGAACGTGCTGCCCCACGAGGTCAGCACCACCGCCCAGCTCACCCCGCAGATCCAGCTGAGCATCCCGATCGTGTCGGCCGCCATGGACACCGTCACCGAGGCCCGCCTGGCCATCGCGATGGCTCGCCTCGGCGGCATCGGCGTGATCCACCGCAACCTGTCGGTCGAGGAGCAGGTCGGCGAGGTCGACCGGGTGAAGCGCAGCCAGAGCGGGATGATCACGGACCCGGTGACCCTCCCGGCCGACGCCCCCGTCACCGCGGCCCTGGACCTCATGGCCCGGTTCAAGATCTCGGGCATCCCGATCACCGACGGAGGCGGCAAGCTGGTCGGCATCCTCACCAACCGCGACCTGCGCTTCGTGGAGGACCACGACCAGCCCATCGAGAAGGTCATGAAGCAGCCGCCGCTCGTCACGGCACCGGTGGGCACCACCCTCGAGCAGGCCAAGGACATCCTCTGGCAGCACCGCATCGAGAAGCTGCCCATCGTGGACGGCGACGGCGCGCTCCGCGGGCTGATCACCGTCAAGGACATCAAGAAGCAGACCGAGTACCCGCACGCCACCCAGGACGAGCGGGGCCGCCTGCGGGTGGCGGCCGCCGTCGGCGTCGGGCCCGACGCCCTGGACCGGGCCGAGCAGCTCGTGGCGGCGGGGGTCGACGTGCTCGTGGTCGACACGTCCCACGGGCACTCGCAGGGTGTGCTCGACGTCGTCAAGCAGATCAAGGGCGCCTTCGAGGTCGAGGTCATCGGCGGCAACATCGTCACCGCCGAAGCCGTCGACGCCATGGCCGCCGCCGGCGTGGACGGCGTGAAGGTCGGGGTAGGCCCAGGTTCGATCTGCACCACCCGGGTGGTGGCGGGGGTGGGCGTGCCGCAGCTCACGGCCGTGCACGACTGCTACCTCGCCGCCAAGCGCCACGGCATCTCGCTGGTCTCCGACGGCGGGATCCAGCTCTCGGGCGACATCCCGAAGGCGTTGGCCGCGGGGGCCGACGTCGTCATGCTCGGGTCGCTGCTGGCCGGCGTCGACGAGTCGCCGGGCGAGGTCGTGCTCCACCAGGGCGAGCGGTACAAGGAGTACCGGGGCATGGGGTCGCTGGGCGCCATGAAGGCCCGGTCGTTCTCCAAGGACCGCTACTTCCAGGGCGACGTGGTCGACGCCGAGAAGCTGGTGCCCGAGGGCATCGAGGGCCGGGTGGCCTACAAGGGCCCGCTCGGCAACGTGATCTACCAGCTCGTCGGCGGCCTCCGGCAGGCCATGGGCTACTGCGGTACGAGCACCGTCGCCGAGCTGAAGGAGCGGGGTCGCTTCGTCCGAATCTCCTCCGCCGGCCTGCGCGAGAGCCACCCCCACGACATCACGATCACCAAGGAAGCCCCCAACTACTGGTGACCCCGCGACGTCTGTGTGGGGTTCTGCGCCGTAGCGGCCTGAGATCACACACAGACGACCCGGCGATGACCGTGGACCGCCACGTGGTGCTGCTCGGGCTGATGGGCGGCGGCAAGACCTCGGTGGGGCGCCGGGTGGCGGCCCGTCTGGGGCGACCGCTGATCGACGGCGACGAGATCCTCCAGGAGCGCTTCGGGCAGACGGCGGCCCTGATCGCCGACGCCGAGGGCATCGAGCGCCTGCACGAGCTGGAGGCGGAGATCGCCCTCGAGGCTCTGTCGTCCAGGGATCCGGCCGTGATCGGGCCGGCCGCGTCCGTCGTCGAGCTCGACGCCGCCCGGCAGGCGCTCGCCGCTCACCTGGTGGTGTGGCTGGCCGGCTCAGCCGCCTACCACGCCCGCAAGGCGGTCAAGAAGGACCACCGCCCGCTCCTCGACGACGGGGACCCGCTCGTCCTGTTCGAGCACCAGCTGGCGGTGCGCGGCCCGCTCATCCGGGCGGTGGCCGACCTCGTGATCGACGTCGAGGCCACGTCCAAGGACGAGCAGGCCGACGCCGTCGTCGCCCTCGTGCACCGCGCCACCCCCGCGCCGTGACCACGCCGACCGGTTCCTGGGGGGTTCCGTCGCGAAGACCGCGACGGGACCACGCAGGAAGCCAGCGGGGTCACCCGTGGTCGAGCTGGCCGCGGGCGAGGGTGCCGGTGACCAGGCCGAGGAGCTGGCGGAGCATCGCCGCGGTGGCGCCCCAGAGCGTGTCGCCCACCAGCTCGAAGAAGAAGATGGGCCGGTCCTCGGCCCACGGGAGGTGCCAGCGCTCCTCCCGGTAGATGGACGGGTCGAGCAGCTCGGCCACCGGGACGTGCAGGACGGCGGACACCTCGTCTGGGTTCGGGGTGGTGTCGGGCCGGCCCGGCAGCGCACCGACGTACGGGACGATGAACGATCGGCTGGTGACGGTGGCCAGGTGGTCGAGCTCGCCGATGGGCTCGACCGAGCTCGGGTCCAGGGCGATCTCCTCGCGGGCCTCGCGCAGAGCGGTCTGCCAGAGGTCCTCGCCGTCGTCCTGGCCCCCGCCGGGAAAGCTCACCTCGCCGGAGTGGGACCGCAGGTTCCAGGTGCGCCGGGTGAGCACGACGTGGAGCTCGCCGCCGTCCTCGTAGAGCGGGGCCAGCACGGCCGAGGCGCGGTCGATGTCGGGTGAGAGCTCCCGCTCGGAGCGCATGGCCGGCCCAGCCGCGGCCAGGGCCCGGCGCACGTCGTGGAGCCGGGGACGGCGGGCCCCGGGAGCGAGGTCGGCCCAGGGGGCCGGGCGGCCGGCTCGGGCGGTCAGGGGCCGGGGGATGATCTGGTCGCCGCCCCGCCCTGCCGGCACCGGGACGGGCGGCGGCGGGAAGCCCTCCCCGGGCCGGGGGAAGCCGGCCATCCCCCGCCGGGCTGCCTCCCGGGCCGAGATGACCGGCGGGTCGTAGCCGTCGATCGGGTCGGTGACGGCCTCCTCGAGGTCCTCCACCTGGGGCTGGCCGGTGGGCCGGTCAGGCTCCGGCATCGGCGGTCTGCGCCGCGGCGAGCGTCTCCAGCAGGTCGCGCAGGCCATGGGTCTTCAGGTTGCTGATGACCTTGCCGGGCGGCGTCTCGCCCTTCTCCCACTCCATCCAGTCGGCCAGGAGCTTGCTCGGGTCAGGGGGCGGTCGGTCCATGCCTCGGAGGCTACCGGCGCCGCTCCCTCCCCCGACTCGCCGGTTCCGGCGTCGGTCCGGCACCCTGGTGGGGTGACCCGTCGACTCGTGCTCGCCTCCGCGTCCCCGGCCCGCCGCCGCGTGCTGGAGGACGGCGGCTTCGCGCCCGAGGTCGTGGTCAGCGGCGTCCCGGAGGACGACGTGGTCGGTGCCACCGGTGACGTGGCGCTGGCGCTGGCCGAGCGCAAGGCGAGCGCCGTGGCCGACGAGCTGAGCGGCGAGCCGGCCATCGTCGTGGGCTGCGACACCGTGCTCGACGTCGACGGGGAGACGCGCGGCAAGCCGGCCTCGGTCGAACAGGCCCGGGCCTGGTGGTCCACGGTGGCCGGCCGTTCGGCCGTGCTGCACTCGGGACACTGCGTGATCGACACGGCCACCGGACGCCGAGCCCGCGGCGTGGCCAACACCACCGTCCACTACGGCATCCCCACCGCGGCCGAGATCGACGCCTACCTGGCCACCGACGAGCCCATGGCGGTGGCGGGGGCCTTCACGATCGACGGCTACGCAGCGCCCTTCGTGACCGGCATCGAGGGCGACCACGGGAACGTCCTCGGCCTGTCGCTGCCGCTCCTGCGCACGCTCCTGGCCGAGCTCGGCATCCCCATCACCGACCTCTGGGTACGACGATGACTCGGGTCGACCTGCCCACGGACGCCCCGCCCGCAACCCACGCCCGTGACGGGTCCCCGCCCGGCGCGGGAACGCCGTCCGCTCCGGCGAGCTCCGCCGGTCCCCTGCGGATCGGCCCGCTGACCGTCGATCCGCCCGTCGTGCTGGCGCCGATGGCCGGGGTGACCGACGGGCCGTTCCGGGGGCTGTGCTCCCGCTTCGGGGCCGGGCTCTACGTGTCGGAGATGATCACGGCCCGGGCCCTCGTCGAGCGCAACGCCAAGACGCTCGGGATGCTCCGCTTCGACGGCTCGGAGACGACCCGCAGCGTGCAGCTCTACGGGACCGACCCGCGCACCCTCGGCGAGGCGGTCCGCTACCTGGTGGGCGAGGTCGGCGTGGACCACGTCGACATGAACTTCGGCTGCCCGGTCCCCAAGGTCACCCGCAAGGGCGGCGGGTCGGCCCTGCCGGTGCGCCGGGTCCTGCTCCGCCACATCGTGCGGGCCGCGGTGGAGGCGGCCGGTCCGGTGCCCGTCACGATCAAGTTCCGGATCGGCGTCGACGACACCGTCCTCACGTACCTCGAGACCGGGCGGATCGCCGAGGAGGAGGGCGTGGCCGCCATCGCCCTCCACGCCCGCACCGCCGAGGCGCTCTACAGCGGCCAGGCCCGTTGGGACGCCATCGCGGCGCTGAAGGCGCACGTGACGACCATCCCCGTGCTCGGCAACGGCGACATCTGGGAGGCCTCCGACGCCCTGGCGATGATGGCCGTCACCGGCTGCGACGGCGTGGTCATCGGCCGCGGCTGCCTCGGTCGACCGTGGCTGTTCCGGGACCTCGCCGACGCCTTCGAGGGCCGGCCGGTCCAGCCGCCGCCGCTCCTCGGCGAAGTCGCCTCGGTCATGCACGAGCACGCCGAGCGCCTCGTCGACTGGTACGGCGAGGCCAGCGGCATGACCGGGTTCCGCAAGCACGCGGGCTGGTACTTCACCGGCTACCCGGTGGGCAGCGAGCTCCGTCGGCGGGGCTCGATGGTGGCCACCCTGGCCGAGCTCGACGCCATCCTGGCCGAGCTCGACCCGGAGGCCACGATCCGCGACAACGCCCTCAGGGCCCCCCGGGGCCACACCAACGGCCCCCGCCCCGTGCACCTCCCCGAGGGCTGGCTCGCCCTCCGGGACGACCCCACGCCGCCGCAGGGTGCCGAGCTGCTCGCCAGCGGCGGCTGACCCGCCGACAGCCGGCCAAGGTTGGAGGCACCACGGCACCGGAACGGACCACCAAACGGCGACGGCCCGCCCCGGAAAGGGGCGGGCCGCGCGTTCGCCGCAGGAGGACGAAGCCCTCCGAGGACGAGATCTACATCATCCCGCCCATGCCGCCCATGCCGCCCATGCCGCCACCCGGCATGCCGGCGGCGCCCTCGGGCTCAGGGGCGTCGGTGATGAGCACCTCGGTGGTGAGGATCATCGCCGCGATCGACGCCGCGTTCTGCAGCGCCGCTCGGGTGACCTTGGCCGGGTCGATGACGCCGGCCTTCACGAGGTCCTCGAACTCGCCGGTGGCGGCGTTGAAGCCGGTCGAGCCGGTCTCGCGCTCCACCTGCTGGACGATGACCGCACCCTCGTGGCCGGCGTTGGCGGCGATGAGCCGGGCCGGGGCCTCGAGGGCGTGGAGCACCGAGCGAGCACCCGTGGCCTCGTCGCCCGACAGCGAGTCGACGACCTTGGCGACGTCGGCCTTGGCCCGCAGGAGGGCGGTGCCGCCGCCGGCGACGATGCCCTCTTCGATGGCGGCCCGGGTGGCGGACAGCGCGTCCTCGATGCGGTGCTTCTTCTCCTTGAGCTCCACCTCGGTGGCGGCGCCGACCTTCACCACGGCCACCCCGCCGGCCAGCTTGGCCAGGCGCTCCTGGAGCTTCTCACGGTCCCAGTCGGAGTCGGTGTCGTCGATCTCCCGCTTGATCTGGGCGATGCGACCCTTCACGTCGTCCTCGCTGCCGCCGCCCTCGACGATGGTGGTGTCGTCCTTGTTGACGACCACCTTGCGGGCCGTGCCCAGCAGGTCGAGGGTGACCGAGTCGAGCTTGAGGCCGACCTCTTCGGCGATGACCTGGCCGCCGGTGAGGATGGCCATGTCCTGGAGCATCGCCTTGCGGCGGTCGCCGAAGCCCGGCGCCTTGACGGCCACCGAGTTGAAGGTGCCCCGGATCTTGTTGACCACGAGGGTGGCGAGGGCCTCGCCCTCGACGTCCTCGGCCACGATGAGGAGCGGCTTGCCGGCCTGCATGACCTTCTCGAGCACCGGGAGCATGTCCTGGACCGAGGAGATCTTGCTGTTCACGAACAGGATGTACGGATCCTCGAGGACCGCCTCCTGCCGCTCGGGATCGGTCACGAAGTAGGGCGACAGGAAGCCCTTGTCGAACTGCATGCCCTCGGTGAAGTCGAGCTCCATCCCGAAGGTGTTCGACTCCTCGATCGTGACCACGCCGTCCTTGCCGACCTTGTCGATCGCGTCGGCGAGGACCTCGCCGATGGAGGGGTCGGCGGCGGAGATGGACGCGACCTGGGCGATCTCGGACTTGTCGTCGATCTCCTTGGCCTGGTCCTTGATGGCGCCGACGGCGGCCTCGACGGCCTTCTCGATGCCCCGCTTCAGCGAGAGGGGGCTGGCGCCGGCGGCCACGTTGCGCAGGCCCTCGCGGACCAGCGCCTGGGCCAGCACGGTGGCGGTGGTGGTGCCGTCGCCCGCGATGTCGTTGGTCTTGGTCGCCACCTCCTTCACCAGCTGGGCGCCCATGTTCTCGAACGGGTCGTCGAGCTCGATCTCGCGAGCGATCGAGACGCCGTCGTTGGTGATGGTGGGGGCGCCGAACTTCTTCTCGAGCACCACGTTGCGGCCCTTGGGGCCGATGGTGACCTTGACGGCGTCCGCCAGGCGGTTCACGCCGGCCTCGAGGGCGCGGCGCGCGTCGTCGTCGAACTTGAGGAGCTTTGCCATGTGTGGGTTCCCTACTTGACGATGGCCAGGACGTCGCGGGCGTTGAGGATCAGGACGTCCTCACCGCCGTCGGTGATCTCGGTGCCGCCGTACTTGCTGTAGACGACCGTGTCACCGACCTTCACGTCGACGGGGATGATCTCGCCGGTCTGCTCCGAGCGCCGGCCCGGACCGACAGCCAGGACCTCGCCCTGCTGCGGCTTCTCCTTGGCGGTGTCCGGGATGACCAGGCCGCTGACCGTGGTCTCCTCGGCCTCGCCGGGCTTGACGATGATCCGGTCCTCGAGGGGCTGCAGTGACATGTTCGGCGCCTCCATGACGCGTTGCGATGCGGTTAGCACTCGGTATGAGCGAGTGCTAACAGTACGCGCCCGGATCAGCACTCGCAACTGCCGAGTGCTAATCCTCTCCGGGGCGGGAACCACCGGCCCCCCGGGGGACGTCGGATGGGCGTCCGCCTGCCGAAAGGGCCGCAGCGATGTCGAACCCCGAGGACCGCCTCCCCTCCCCCGGCCTCCGGGTGCTGGCCGCCGCCGGCGCCGTGGTGCTCCTGGCCGGGGCCATCGTGCTGAGCCACAGCGACGAGGCCTCGGCGGCCGGGCTCGAGGCCTTCGCCAGCTGCGCCGAGCTCGAGCAGCACCTGAGCGACGCGGCTGCCACCGCGTTCGCCAGCGGGGGCGCCCGCGGCTTCGCGGTCGAGGACACGGCCGAAGCCTTCGACGCAGCGTCGGGCGCGCCCACCACCGCGGGTTCGGCCGGGCGCCTGGAGGCCGGCGCCGGGGACGACGGGACCAACGTGCAGGTGGCGGGCGTCGACGAGCTCGACATCGTGGAGCTGCTGGCGGACGGGCGCAGCCTCGTCGCCCGCGAGGACCACATCCTCCTCATGTCGGTCGACGGCCGCTCGGTGCTGGACCGCCTCCCCACCCCGGCCGGGCCGCGCCTGTCCTTCGACGAGGAGCGCGGCGTGCTGTGGGTGGTCGGCGCCGACGACTGGCAGACCACGACGCTCCTGCGGGCGGTGCTGGCCGGTGACCGGTTCGGCGCCGCCGCCACCTGGAGCGTGGCTGGGCGGCTCGTCGACCTGCGTCGAGCCGGCGGCACCGTGCACCTGGTGGCGGTGGACGACGAGGTGGTGCCCGTCGAGCCGATGCCCATCGAGCCCGGAGCGGCGTCGCCAGGTGCGGCCGAGGAGCGAGCGACGGCCGACTCGGCGCTCCCCTTCGCCGGCACCTCTCCCGTGCCCTGCGAGGAGGTCCTCCACTCGCCGCTGCCGGGAGGCCCGGCCACCACGCTGGTGACCCGCTTCTCGGTCGACGGCGACCTCGCGCCCACGGCGGCCACCGAGATCGTGGGGGCGGGCGACAACGTGCTCGTCACCGACGGTGCCGTCTACGTGAGCACGCCCGTGCTCGACGGCGACCGCTCGCTGACCGGGATCCACCGCTTCGACGCCGACGACCTCGCGCTCACCGGCTCGGGGTCGGTGGAGGGCCGGCTGCTGAACCAGTTCTCGCTCGACGAGCACGACGGGCACCTGCGGGCCGCGGTGACCGTCGGCGACGGGTTCTTCGTGGGTCGCCCGATGCCGGTCGACGACGTGGTCGACGTGGCCGAGGTGCCCGCCGGGGAGGCTGGCACGACGGGCGGGGACGAGGTCGAGGCCCAGGCCGCCACCGCGGCGGTGGCGATGGCGTCGCCCGCCCAGGACCCGACCACCGACACGACCGAGCCGACCACCAGGACGACTGAGGTCACCCCCACCACGGAGGATCCCGCGACCTCGACCACCGAGGCGACGACCACGACCACCGAGGCCACCACCACCACGACCGAGGCCACCACCACGACGGAGGCCCCGGCCACCACGGTGCCGCCCGCGCCTGGCGACGCGCTGAACGAGATCGTCGTCCTCGACCTCGAGGGCAGCCTCGACGTCGTCGGCCGCAGCCCCCGCTTCGGGCACCCCGGCGAGACCCTCCACGGGATCCGCTTCGCCGGCGAGGTGGCCTACGCGGTCACGTTCCTCCAGACCGACCCCTTCTACGTGGTCGATCTCTCCGAGCCGAGCGCACCCCGGGTCATGGGCGAGCTGGAGATCCCGGGCTTCTCGGCCTACCTCCACCCGATCAGCGCCACCGAGGTGGTCGGGTTCGGGCCCGGGCCCGAGGGCGGCGTGCTGGCCCGGCTCTTCGACGTCAGCGACCCAGCGGCGCCACGCCTGCTCGACACCGTCCGCGTCGCCGACGACAGCCCGGTCGTCTACGACCACCATGCGCTGCGCACCGACGGCGGCCGGCTGCTCCTCGCCGCCAACGACTGGGTGAGCGAGCCGCCGGCGCGCTGCGCGGACGTCGAGGTGACCGAAGCCGACCTCGAGGCGCTGTGGCTCGAGCTCGACACCGCCTACGCACAGCTCGAGCGCGAAGGCACTGGCGTCATCCCGCCGGACCTCGCCGCGCTCGAGCGCGAGGTCTCCGAGCTGAGCGAGTGCCTGTACCCGGGCGGTTCGCCCCGGGCCCGGATCGTCACCCTCGAGCCGGGGGACGGCCGCCTCGGGGTCTCCGGCACCCGCACCGAAGCCGGCGAAGCCCATCGGGTCCTGCCCCTCCGAGACGGCGCCTACCTCGTCGTGGGCGCCGAGGTCACGCGGGTCGGCCCGACCGGCACCCGCGAGGCCACCCCGAGCTGAGCCCGCACGTTCGGCCCGTCGACGCCGGCCGAGCGATGGGCCGCTCCGACCTGGCGGTCAGCCCAGCCCGAGGTTGGGGACGGCGCCGGTGTCGAGGCCGTCGGGGCCGGACAGGCGCCAGCGGTGCCATGCCGCGCTGGCCACCATGGCGGCGTTGTCGGTGCACATGGCCCGGCTGGGCACGAACGCCTGCAGGCCGTCCTCTGCGCAGACCTCGACGAGCCGCTCCCGGAGCCGCGAGTTGGCGGCCACCCCGCCCCCGAGGGCGAGGGCGGTGGCGCCCACCTCGCGGGCGGCGACCCGCCCCTTGGCCAGCAGGGTGTCGACGACCGCCTCCTGGAACGACGCAGCCACGTCCGCCGTGGACACCTCGGGGTGCTTGCGGACGTGGTTCACCACGGCGGTCTTGAGGCCGCTGAAGCTCACGTCGAAGGTGCCGTCGCCGACCATCGGGCGCGGGAACCGGATGGCCTCCCGGTCCCCCTGCACCGCCAGCTTGTCGATGGCGGGACCGCCGGGGTACCCGAGGCCCAGGTAACGAGCCACCTTGTCGTAGGCCTCGCCGGCGGCGTCGTCGATGGTGGAGCCGAGGACCTGGTAGCGACCGTGGTCCTCCATCAGCACGAACAGGGTGTGCCCGCCCGAGACGATCATGACCACGATCGGGAGCTCGAGGTCGGGGGCCTCGAGGAGCGTGGCGTAGAGATGGGCCTCGAGGTGGTTCACGGCGATGAACGGCACGCCCCAGGACAGCGCCAGGGCCTTGGCGGTGGAGACCCCGACGAGCAGGGCGCCCACGAGCCCGGGCCCGTAGGTGGCGGCCACCGCGTCGACGTCGGGGGGACGGTGGTCGCCGGCCACGTCGGAGAGCCCGGCCTCGACGAAGGCCTGGGCGATGACCGGCACCATCAGCTCCACGTGGGCGCGGCTGGCGATCTCCGGGACCACGCCCCCGTAGCGGGCGTGCAGGTCGACCTGGCTGCTGACCACCGACGAGAGGATCCTCGTGCCGCCCTCGACGATGGCGGCCGCCGTCTCGTCGCAGGACGTCTCGATCCCGAGGATCCGGGCCCGTCCGAGGTCGACCGGCTGCGACATGGGCTCGACGGTGGTCATCGGGGGTCCTCCACGACCGTCGAGCCGGGGACGGCAGCCGCCAGGGCGGCCAGGCGTGCCGCGTGCTCGGGGGTGTCGATGTCGGTGGCCCACATGATGACGGCGTCCTCGTTGGTCTCGGCGTAGTAGCCCTTGCGGATGCCGGCCGGGGCGAACCCGAAGGACTGGTAGAGGCGCTGGGCGGCGACGTTGCCGACCCGCACCTCGAGGGTCAGGTTCCTAGCCCCCCGCTCCCGCGCCGCCACGGCCAGCGCATGCAGCAGACGGGTGCCGATGCGGTGCCGCTGCCAGGCCGGCGAGACGGCCACGTTGGTGACGTGGCCGTCCTCCTCCACCAGCATGAGCCCGGCGTAGCCGACCACCGCGGAGCCGACCTTGGCCACGTACCAGACCCGGCTGGGGCCGTAGGCGAGCTCGCTCAGGAAGAGGCCCATCGACCAGGGGCGGGGGTGGACCGCCTCCTCGATGCGCAGGACCGCGCGGAGGTGCCGTCGGCGCATGGGGGTGAGGACGACCTCCAGCGCGTCGTCGGGGACGGCTGGGCCAGGGCCGGCGGTGACGGGCGGGCGCAGGCTCACGCGGCTCCGTCCCGGGTCTGCCAGTTGATCTCGGCGTCGGGCTTGCGCAGGTACAGCGGGCTGACCTCGCCGGGGCCGGAGAACTGCTCGCGCAGCGCCCGGGCGTGGGCGAGCTGCACGAGCGAGCCGGCGTTGGGGAAGGCCATGCCCTGGTCGGCCAGCTCGACCCGGCCGAGGTCGGCGAACGCGTCGCGGTGCCGGAGCGCACCGTCGCCCACGAGGAGGACCTCCTCGGTGGTGGCCACCAGGTCGGAGGCGAGGTCGGCCGGGGTGGCCACCTCGGGCTCCGTGAGCCGCTGGATGCCGCCGGGCACCTGCCGGTAGCTGGCGTGGAAGATCTCGCCCCGCCCGGCGTCCACGGCGCACACGATGCGCCGGTGCGAGTGGCGCAGCGGGAAGGCGATGAGGTCGAGGCTGGGCACCCCGATCATGGGGAGCCGCCGGGCGTGCGACAGCGCCTTGGCCGCCGCCACCCCGACCCGCAGCCCGGTGAACATGCCCGGCCCGACGTCGACGGCGATGGCGCCGATCTCGGCGATGTCCACGCGAGCCTGCCGGCACACGAAGTCGATGGCCGGGGTGAGCGTCTCGGCGTGCCGGCGCCCTCGGGTGGAGTGGGCAGAGCCGAGGACGCCCTCGTGGCCGCCGATGGAGCAGCCCACCTGTGCGGTGGAGGTGGTGATGCCGAGGATCAGCACGGCCCGATCCAGCGGTCCAGGGCCAGCTCGAGCTGGGGGAGGCGGTCGTGCCAGGCGGAGCCGACGGCCCGGAAGGCGAGCGTGCGGTCGTCGTCGCCCTCGCCGAAGGTCAGCCGGACCTCGAGGAGCTGGTGCGGGAGGACCGGGGTGATGGCGTCGCCCCACTCGACGAGCACGACACCACCGTCGTCGAGCATCTCGGCGAGGCCGAGGTCGAGCGCCTCGCTCAGCTGGTCGAGCCGGTACACGTCGAGGTGGTGCACCGGGAGCCTTCCCCCCTCGTAGACGTGCACCAGGGTGAACGTGGGGCTGGTGACGCGGCCCGTGATCCCCAGGCCGCGGCTGAACCCCTGCACGAAGGCGGTCTTGCCGGCCCCGAGGTCTCCCGCCAGCACGAGAACGTCGCCGGGTCGCGCGAGGTCGGCGACGGCGGCGCCCAGCTGGCGCGTGTCGTCGACCGAGCGGGTGCAGGCCTGGACGGTCACGGGGCGAGCCTACGGGGACGGGTAGCGCCGTTCGACCCGGGCGCCGATGGCGCAGACGACCTCGTAGGAGATCGTGCCGAGACGCTCGGCCCACTCGTCCGGGGTGATGTGCTCGTCGCCCTGGGTGCCGAGCAGGACGGCCTCGTCGCCGGGGGCGACCGCGCTGCCCGGTCCGACGTCGACCATGAGCTGGTCCATGGTGACCACCCCGACGATCGGGTGGCGGGTGCCGCCGATCAGCACCTCTTGGCCGAGGAGGCCGAGGCGGCGAGGGACGCCGTCGGCGTAGCCGATCGGGAGCGTGGCGATGGTGGTGTCCCGCACCGTCCGGTAGCGCAGCCCGTAGGAGACGCCCTCCCCCGCGGGCACCGGCTTCACGAACCCGACCTCGGTGGCGAGGCGCACGACCTGGCACAGGTCGGCCCGGCCCGCGAGCGCGGGCGCCGGCGGGATCCCGTAGGTGCTGATGCCGCAGCGCACGAGGTCGTAGCGAGCGGCCGGGTGGGCGATCGCTCCGGCCGAGTTGGCGGCGTGGCGCATGGGGACGTCGATGCCGGCGGTGGCCAGCTCGGCCAGCACGGCGTCGTAGCGCCGGAGCTGCTCGGCGGTGAAGGGATCCTCCGGCTCGTCGGCCACCGCGCAGTGGGTCCAGACCGAACCGAGCCCGAGCCAGCGCTCCCCGTGGATCGCCTGGGCCAGGTCGAGCGCCTCGCCCGGCTCCACGCCGACCCGCCGCATCCCGGTGTCGACCTTCAGGTGCACCCGAGCCGCCGCCTTGCGCCGCCGGGCGGCGGCGGCGAGCCGCCGGACCATGCCGGGCGTGTACACGGTGATGTCGAGGTCCAGGTCCAGCGCGTCGTCGATCTCGTCCGGGCGGGGCTGGGACAGCAGCAGCACCGGCGCCTCGATCCCGTGGTCGCGCAGAGGCGCCGCCTCCGGCACCTGGGCCACGGCCAGCCACGTGGCGCCGGCGTCGAGCGCGGCCTGGGCAACGGGGGCGGCGCCATGGCCGTAGCCGTCGGCCTTCACGACCGCGCACACCTGGGCGGGCGCCGCGATGCGTCGCAGCTCCTCGACGTTGCGGCCGATGGCGTCGAGATCGACCTCGGCCCACGCCCGGGCCATCACGGGCCGGCCTCACCACGGCGGACGCCCAGCCAGCGCTCGACCGGGCGGGCGCGGGGGGCCACGCTGGCCTCGTCGAGCACGGTGGGCAGGAGGCCGAGGAGGTCGCTCGCCACCAGGCCCTGGCGCGGGCCCTGCGCCGCCGCTCGGCCGTGGAGCCAGGCCCCAGCTGCTGCCGCGTCGAGCGGGGCCACGCCGCGGGCGAGGAGGGCCCCGATGACCCCGGAGAGCACGTCACCGGTGCCGGCGGTGGCGAGGCGGGCGTCGCCGGCGGTGGCGAGGCGCACGACCCCCGAGGGATCGGCGACCACGGTGGTGGCGCCCTTCAGCAGCACCACCGCTCCGGTCTCGGCGGCGAGGGCCCGGGCGGCGCCCAACCGGTCCCGGCCCGGGGCGGCGCCCATGAGGCGCTCGTACTCGGCGTCGTGGGGGGTGAGGACGGTGGCGGCCACCCGGTCGCGGACGACAGCGTGGTCCCGACCCACGGCGGTGAGGGCGTCGCCGTCGACGACCGCCGGCACCGGAGCCGAGCCGAGCAGGAGCCGGACGCCGCCCTGGGTGGCCATCGAGGTGCCGAGGCCCGGCCCGACGACGAGCGCCCGGAACCGGTGCAGCTCCCGGCTGACCGCCTCGGCCCAGCCGTCGTCGGGGAGGCGCAGGCCGACCGCCTCGGTGGGACGGCTCGGGTCGTCGGCGAGGCCGGGCGTGGCCAGCCGGACCATCCCCGCCCCCGCTCGCTGGGCCGCGGCGGCCACGAGGTGGGCGGCGCCGGTCATGCCGGGGGAGCCGGCCACCACCATGACCGCGGTGGTCCACTTGTGCGCGTCGGGCGCCCGGGCGGGGAGGAGCGCGGCGACGTCCGCCTCCTCCACCACGTGAGCGGTGGCGGAGGAGACATCCAGGCCGATGTCGGCCACGACGACCGCACCGGCCAGCGCCCGTCCCGGCTCGAGCAGGAGGCCGGGCTTCAGGGCGGCGAACGTCACGGTGCGGGCAGCAGCCAGCACCGTTCCGGCGGCCTGGCCGGTGAGGCCGCAGACGCCGCTCGGGATGTCGACGGCCAGCACGGGCGCGTCGCCGGCTTCAGGGGCATCCCACCCCCCGCGGAAGCCGGTGCCGAAGGCGGCGTCCACGACGAGGTCGGCGATGGGGAGCCGGGCCGGAGCGTCGTGGGCGTCGACCACGTCGACCCGAACCCCTCGGCGGGCCAGCCGACGGGCGGCCGACCGTCCGTCGGCCCCGTTGTTCCCCTTGCCGGCCAGCACGACCACCCGCCGGCCGTAGCCGCCGCCCAGCATCTGCAGCGCTTCCCGGGCCACCGCCGCCCCCGCCCGCTCGATCAGCTCCTCGACCGGCTCCGGTGCGGCGGCGTCGACGGCCGCCATCTCCTCGGGGGTCAGGACCGGGATCACCGGCCCAGCGTAGGACCCCTCTGGTCGGCAAGCCCCGACGGAGGGGCTCCGCTGGACGGATCGGTGCTCCCCGGCCCCCGACCGGCCGGCGCAGCCGCCGGTCGGCGAGGCGGTGCCCCGTCAGGGACCGAGGGCCTCCAGGCGGTACTGCCACGGGCGGTGGGCGTCGGGGCTGCAGGTGAGGGCGACCCTCTATGGCCCAGGACCGGGGTTGGAGCTCGGCCAGCCGGCGCTCGGCCAGCTCACGACGGGGAAGAGGTAGGCGTTGGCCTGGACGGGGTGGCCGATCTCACCCTTGAGCTCGGCGCAGAAGACGCCCAGCGGGGGCCGGCACCGGTGCAGCGAGCTCAGGACGATCGTGGCCCCGTCGGTGCGTGGAGCGAACCTGCCCCGGGAGCCCTCGGTCTACACGAAGCTGCCGGCGACCGCTGGTCACGACCGACCTCGGTCAGAGCGCGACGGCGATCGCCTCGGCCAGGTCGCTGGTGTGGGTGAGGGTGAGGAGCCACCGCTCGATCCCCCGCTCGGCGGCGGCGACGGCGGCGGCGCCGCCGAGCTGCAGCGACGGCGCGCCGCTGTCGGCCCGCACCACCTCGATGTCGTGCCAGCGGCAGGCACCGAGCCCGAGCCCCATGGCCTTGAGGACGGCCTCCTTGGCCGCGAAGCGGGCGGCGTAGCGCTCGGCCGGGTCGCGCCGCTGCTCGCAGTAGGCCCGTTCGGCGGGGGTGAAGAGCCGCTCGGCCAGGGTGGGGGTGCGTGCGAGCGAGGTGCGCATGCGCCCGACGTCGCACAGGTCCACCCCGATCCCGATCACGGACCGATCAGCGATCGTTGGTGCGCCAGCGGTCGGCGAGCTCGCGGATGGGCTCGACGAGGAGGTCCACCACCGGCACCTCGGCGAGGAGGTCGTCCCGGAAGGTGGGCTCGGTCTCGAGCACGGCGTCGCGCAGGGCCGACCAGCGGTTCCGGTACCCCTGGAGAGCGCCCCGGGCGGCGGAGACCGGCAACCGGTCCTCGAACCGGACGTGGAGGAGCGTGATCCCCGTGGCTCGGTCGTCCTTGGTCTCGGGGACGATGACGACGGTGCGGCCGTCCACCCGCCCCCGGGTGACGAACACCTGCCGCTCGACGGCCACCGTGTGCTTCGTGCCCCGCAGCACGCCGGCCCGCTCGGCCCGGGACGGGATGTCGAGCGCGATGCCGCCCCGGTCCACCACGGTCACGGGGACCTCCCCCTCGGCTGGCTCGCCGTCGATCTCGTAGCGGATCCAGCCGGTGACCTCGGCCACGGCCGGGTCAAGGTCGGCCAGGGTGCGCAGCACCTTGTAGGAGAGGCGGTCCCGGGCCGTCCCCGCCGCCAGCACGGCCTGGACGAGCGCCGGCTGGAGCAGGGTCTCGTCGCTGCGCGAGATGCCGACGGTGACGGTCTTGGCCTGGTGCTTGATGGCGTCGACGGGACGGGTGAGCTGCTCGATGCCCTGGGTGAGGGCGGCGGTGAGGTCGTCCACGACCACCGCCGGGGTGCCGATGCGGCCCATCTCGGCCTGGTAGGCGTCGAGCGGGGCGACGCCGAGCGCGTAGCGGAAGGCACCGGCGAGGCGCACCGCGGTGCTCGCCTCGAGGTTGCCGTCGTAGGCGCCGCTGCGCAGCCCGTCGAAGAACCGGGTGGCCGCCGCGCTAAGCGCAGGACGGAGGGACCGCAGGAGGTCGTCGCCGTCTGCGGTGGCCGACTCCCCCACGGCATCCTCGATGGCGGCCCGGGCCTCCCGCAGCGGGAGGGCCTGCGCGTCGATGGCGAGAGCCGCCTCGTAGCCGAAGAGGTGACCGGCCACCGTGGCGAGCACGAACCCGAGCTGGGGGTGGCACTCCGGCACCGAGATGACCTGCAGCGCCGCCGCGAAGCGCGCCTGGCCGTCGCTGGCGATCACGATCGGGGTGGCCTTGTGGGCTCGGTAGATCGCCACCTCCTTGGCCACGTCGTCGGCGGTGGAGCCCTCGAGGCCCGCCGCGCAGACGAGGATCAGCGGCTCGCAGGACAGGTCGATGTGCTTCTTGTCCTCGGTGGCGTCGCAGGCGATCGAGCGGTAGCAGAGCTCGCTCAGCTTGATCCGGAGCTCTTCGGCCGCCACCCGGTTCACACCGTTGCCGACCAGCGCCCAGTAGCGCTTGCTCGGCGCGAGCTGCTGGGCTGCGGCTGCCACGGCGGGGCGCCGCCGGAGCGTCTCCTCCATCAGGGCAGGCAGGTCGCGCAGCGCGGTGAGCAGCCGCTGGTCCACGGTGCCGCCCACCTCCTCGGCGATCGCCCAGGCCAGGAGCAGGCCGGCCGCGATCTGCGAGTAGAAGGCCTTGGTCGAGGCGACGCTCATCTCCACGTCACGGCCGTCGGAGGTGTAGAGGACGCCGTCGGCCTTGTCGGTGAGGTCGGAGCCGCGGCGGTTCACGATCGCCACGACGGTGGCGCCTCGGGCCCGGACGAGGTCCACGGTGCGGTTGGTGTCGGTGGTGGTGCCGGACTGGCTGATGGCCACGATCAGCGTGTCCGACATGTCGGCCCGGAGCCCGAACCCGGAGAGCTCGGTGGCCGGGAGGGCCTCGACGTGCAGGCAGCCGTCCGGGGCTGCCGCCGAGAGCGCAGAGGCGAGGCTCTGGCCGGCGACGTGCGCCGTGCCCTGCCCGATGACGAGCACGCGGCCGATGCGGCCGTCCCGGAGGCCGGCACGGACCTCGGGGCTCAGGACGTCGGGCCCGAGCGCCACCGCCAGCCCGGCCTCCCGCTCCACCAGCTTCCCCCGCAGCGTCTTGCGGAAGCTCACGGGGGCCTCCGAGATCTCCTTCAGCAGGTAGTGGGGATGGTCGCCGCGGTCGATGTCACGGGTGGTGACCTGGGCCCGCTGGAGGTCCTCCTGGCTCACCGGCAGCGGCGTGCCGTCGTAGGCGAGGCGGGCGATGCCCTCGAGGGTGCCCGCCCGGGTGCCGTCCAGGACCACGATCTGGCCGCGGCTGGCGCTGGGGTTGTCGGGGTTGGCCGGCGTCTCGCCGTCCATCCGCAGGTAGGCGTCGGTGAGCTCCACCACGCCGTAGGGCTCGGAGGCCACCACGTAGCAGCCGTCGGCCAACCCCACGTAGAGCGCCTGGCCGCTGCCCCGCAGGGCCAGGAGGAGGTGGTCGGGGTGGCTGGCGGCGAGCGCCCCGATGGCCACCGAGCCCTCGAAGCCGGCCACCGTGTCGCGGAAGGCGTCGGCGAGCGCGGCGCCGTCGGCGAGGCGGCGGGACACGAGGGTGGGGATGACCTTGGCGTCGGTGGTGATCTCGGCCGCCACCCGCAGCCCGTCGGCCGCCTTCAGGTCGGCGAAGTTGTCCACGTCGCCGTTCAGGGCAGCGGTGACGTAGGGCCCGTCGGCCCGGTCGAGCTCGAGGCTGTCGACAGGGTGGGCGTTGGGCTGGCTGATGATCCCGATGCTCGCCCAGCGGGTGTGGCCGAGGACGATGGCCCGCGCTCGCTCCCCGGCGAGAGCCAGGCGCAGCAGCTCGTCGGCGGTGATCTCGGCCCGCATGGCGGCGGTGTTGTCGCCCAGCTCGCCGATCTCGGCCGCCGCCTTGTAGACGAAGCAGAGGTGGCCGTCGGGGGTGCGCACGGCCCGGGACCGGAACAGCGGGTCGGCGGCGCGCTCGGCCAGGAGGCCGGCGATGCCCGGGTCCTGCAGGTCCAGGTCGTGGTCCTGGACGAGCACGGTCACCCCGGCCGAGTCGCGGCCCCGGACCTCGAGCCGGTCGATGGCGGTCAGCGCCTGCTGGATGGAGGTGCCGATCTCGACCGCCGACCAGCCGGCGCTCGCGCCCACCAGGTCCCGCACCCCCGCCGCGGTGGGCACCCGGTCCCGGGCGACCGCCCACGTGGCGTCCTTCAGGCGGATCAGCGCGGCGTTGACGGCCTCCAGCGAGCCGTCGGCGGCACCGAGGCCGTCGAGTGAGGCCTCGGCGCTGGCGACCCAACCGTCCACGACGCGCCCGGTGGCCTCGATGCGCGTGCCGATCGACGGGTCGCGCACGAGCGCCGCCACCCCATCGGTGCTCCGCAGGAGGCGATCGAGCGCCTCGAGGACCTCGGCGGCGGCCGTGGCCGAGGCCAGGGGGGCCTGGGAGGGGTCGAGCGCCGCCTGGACGGCGTCGAGACGGCCGACGATCTCAGGAGCGGGGATGGAGCGCCGGGCGCCGGGCCCCCGCTGGAGGGCGATGATGCCGCACACCGGTGCAGCTCCTTCCGGTTCGGGGACCGGACCAGCGTACCGGGGCGGACCCGATCAGCCTGCCTCGACGGCTGCGATCAGCCGGGCCACAGCGGCCTCGGCCGCCTCGGCGGTGGGGGCTTCTGCCATGACGCGCACCAGCGGCTCGGTGCCGCTCGGCCGGACGAGCACCCGGCCCCGCTCCCCCAGCTCGGCCTCGACGCGCGCCACCTGGTCGGCGATGGCCTGCACGGCCGCCCGGGCGTCGCCGGCGACGCGGACGTTGCGCAGCACCTGCGGGAGCCGGGTCATCGCCTCGGCGGCGAGGGCGCCCAGCGGCCGCGCCTCCCTGGCCACCACGTCGAGGAGCTGGACGGCGGTGAGGAGGCCGTCCCCGGTGGTGGCCCGGTCGGCGAAGATCACGTGGCCGCTCTGCTCGCCGCCGAGGGTCAGGCCACCGTCCTGGAGCGCCTCGAGCACGTAGCGGTCGCCCACCGGCACCTCCAGCACCTCGATGCCCCGCTCCGCCATCCCCAGGCGGAACCCGAGGTTGGTCATCACGGTGACGACGACGGTGTCCTCAGCGAGGGCGCCTCGCCGGTGCCGGTCGATGGCGCAGATGGCGATGATCTGGTCCCCGTCCACGAGCTGGCCCTCGGCATCGACGGCGAGGCACCGGTCGGCGTCGCCGTCGAAGGCGATCCCGGCCGCCGCCCCCCGCTCCACGACCGCCCGCTGCAGCTCCTCTGGGTGGGTGGACCCGCACCCGGCGTTGATGTTGGTGCCGTCGGGCTCGTCGTGGAGCACGTGGACCGTGGCCCCCAGCGCCCGCAGCACCGCCGGGGCGACGCGGCTGGCGGCACCGTGGGCGCAGTCGACGACCAGGTCGAGGCCCTCGAGGGTCCGCCCGTCGATGGAGCCCGCCACGGCGGTGGTCCAGGCGGCAACGTCGTCCTCGCCGGAGCGGACGGTGCCGACGGCGTCGCCCACCCGGGGCTGGTGGACCACCTCGTGGCGGAGCAGGCGGTGCAGCTCCGCCTCCAGCCGGGCCTCGACGTCGTCGCCCAGCTTGCGACCCCCCCGACCGAAGATCTTGACCCCGTTGTCGGCGAAGGGGTTGTGGGACGCGGAGACCACGGCGCCGGCCACGTCGTCGCGCGCCGCCACCCATGCCACGGCGGGGGTGGGCACCACGCCGAGGTCGACCACGTCGGCGCCCTCCGCCGCCAGCCCGGCCACCAGCGCCGCCTGGAGGAGCGGCCCCGAACGGCGGGTGTCCCGGCCGACCACGAACGTCCACGAGGGCAGCACCCTCGCCGCGGCTCGCCCGAGGGCCAGCACCAGCTCGGGGGTGAGGTCCTCGTTGGCCACGCCCCGCACGCCGTCGGTCCCGAACTTCAGCACCTGGGAAGGATGCCAGACCGATCGGCCCCGGCCGTCGAGGGGCAGGAGCGGCACCCGCCCGGGCCGAATCTCAGGCCATGGCGACGTCACCTGACGACGGCAGCCCCTCGGTGCCCCACGGTTCGGGCCGGTGGTCCACCGCGTCGCTCCGGGAGTGGTGGTACCCGGCGTGCCGCAGCGGCGACCTGCGCCGACGCCCGGTGGCCACCCAGCACGACGGCCTGCCCATCGTGCTGTTCCGGGACGCCGACGGCAGGCCACGGGCGCTGGTGGACCGGTGCCCCCACCGCAACCTGCCGCTGTCGCTCGGTCGCGTGGAGCGGGACGGCACCCTCGCCTGCGGCTACCACGGGTGGCGCTTCGACGGGACGGGCCGCTGCACCGAAGTCCCGGGCCTGGGGCCGTGCGCGGTCGGCCCCTCCCCCCGGGATGCAGCCAGCCTTCCGGCGCGGGAGGCCGACGGGTTCGTGTGGATCTGGCCGGCGGCCGAGGTGGCGCCGCACCGAGGTCCCTTCCCCCTCCCCGACCTCGGGTCGGGCCCCACGGTGGGCGAGGTCGTGTTCGAGCGGGACATCGCCTGCACGGTCCACGCGTCGGTCGAGAACGCCCTGGACGTCCCCCACACCGCCTTCCTCCACGGTGGCCTGTTCCGGTCCAGTGGCAAGGGCCCGAAGGTGCGGGCCGAGCGCCGAGACCTACCCGACGGCGTCGAGGTCCGCTACCACGGCGAGCCCGCTGCGTTCGGTCCCGTCCGCGTCCCCGGAGCCACCTTCGAGCACTGGGACCGCTTCCTGCTCCCCTCGGTGGCCCAGGTCGAGTACCGCGTGGGCGACGCCGTGCGGATCACCAACTCGATCCTCCACCTGCCGCTCGCTCCCACCCGCACCCGGGCCTGGTTTGTGCTCCGCTTCCGCAGCCCGCTCCCGGCCGCGGTGGTGGCGCCCATCGTCCGGGCCCGCGGCGCCAAGATCCTCCAGCAGGACGTCGACGCCCTCGAGGCCCAGACCGCCAACATCGCCCGCTTCGGCGGCGAGCGCTACACGAGCACCCCCCTCGACCTGTTGGGCAACGCCATCCTCCGCCTGATGCGCCAAGCCGAGCGCACGGAGCAAGCACGCCGGAGCGAGGGCACCGCAAGCGACGACGCCGACGCAGCAGACGAAGCCGGCCCCGCGAGCACCGTCATGCAGCTCTGAG
>JBKHYD010000016.1:0-21159 GCA_046565645.1 Acidimicrobiia bacterium
GACTCGTAGAACTGGTCGCGCACGCCGTCGCGCATGCCGGCCGTGCCGGGGGCGCGGCGCTCGTAGTCGTCGGCCTTGTTGCCGGTGACCTCGGACTCGGGCCGCTCGTACGCCTTCCACGTCTCGCTGCGCAGCCAGTCCATGGCCGCAGCGGCGTCGGACTGGGCGATGTCGAGCCGGCACGGCTCGCCGGTGGCCCGGGCCCGGGTGATCCCGGCCAGGACGCCGAGGGCGCCGAAGAGCGGGCCGGCGTGGATCCCCACCGACGGGTGCTCGGGGATGGCGCAGTAGCCGTCCTCGGTGGTCTCGGGCGCGACGAGGCCGGCCCACACGTCGTAGGCGATGCCGTGGCTCGGCAGGGTCTGGTAGGGACCGGTCATCCCGTACCCGGAGATCGTGCAGAACACGATGCTCGGGTTGACGGCCTTGCACGCCTCGTAGCCCACCCCCCGCCGGTCGAGCCCGCCCGGCCGCATGGCCTCGATGACGGCGTCGGCCCCCTTGACCAGCACGAGGAAGACCTCCCGCCCCTCCTCGGTGCGGAGGTCGATCGTGATCGAGCGCTTCCCCCGGCTGATGTGGAGGTGCATGAGGGAGGTGCCCTCCACGATGGGCCAGGTCATCTCGCGGATGTAGTCGCCCGAGGGGGGCTCCACCTTGATGACCTCGGCGCCGAGGTCGGCCAGGGTGGTGGTGATGGCACCGGGCCCGAGCATCGAGCACTCGACGATGCGGACGCTGCCGAGGGGGGTCGTCACGGGGTCTCCTCCTGGGGGGCGGCGAGGGGCGAGCCTGCGCCGGGGGTCATGAGCTCCTCCCGCCACCGGGTGCACCACTGGCGGGCGATGGCCGGCCAGGGGTCCCCGTCGCGCAGGAGGGCGGTGTGGGTGGCCACGTCGGTGGCCCAGATCGTGCACACCTCGGTGTCGGTGAGCACGGCGTCGTAGAGGCCGACGAGCGCGATGCCTCGCTCGGCCATGGCCGGCACTCGCTGCTCGCGCGTGGCGGCGAGGTACTCGGCACCGGCGCCCGGCCGCACCTCGGAGAGCTCGTGCACGAACCAGCTGCCCTGCACCCTGTCGGCGGCCAGGGAGGCTCGGGTGGGGCAGCCGGGGGCGCCGGCCAGCAGCCGATCGAAGCCGCCGGTGCGGAACCGGTGGGCCTCGTCCCACCACTCGGCCAGCTCGGCGTTGGCGGCCTTGGCCACGTTGGTGCGCTGCGCCAGCCGGGCCCAGCCGTCCCAGCCGTCGAGCTCCCAGACGTTCACCACCTGCGGCCAGCGTCCGGTGGTGCCGACCACCTCCCAGGTGCCGACGAGGGCGAGCCCCCGCGCGGCGGTAGCGTCCGCGTCGAAGCCTTGGACGTGGGCCATGTACGCCGCCCCGGCCCGGCCCACGACGTCCACCACCTCGTGGAGGAAGAGGGCCCGGGCTGCCATGGGGCCAGGATGATGGCATACGATCTGACGACCCGTCAGATCTGGCGACGAGCAGGAGCGATGGACCTCACCTTCACGCCCGACCAAGACGCCCTACGGGAGGCCGTCACCCGGCTCTACGGCAAGGAGTCCCACGGGGAGCGGGTGCGCGAGCTCGAGCCGCAGGGCTTCGACCCAGGGCTGTGGGCCGCCGTGGTCGACATGGGGCTGCCCACGATGGCCCTGGCCGAGGGCCACGGCGGGTCGGGCGCGTCGCTGACCGACCTGGCGGCGGCGGTCGAGGTGCACGGTGCCCACCTCGGCCTCGTGCCGCTGGTCGACACGGCGGTGGCGGCACGGCTGCTGGCGGCGGTCGGCGCCGCTGCCCCCCTGGCCCGGCTGGCTGAGGGGGCCAGCGCCGCCCTCCGAGTCACCGAGGAGCCGGGTGCCGCCCCGGTGGCGTTCGCGGCAGTGGCCGACCTCGTGGTCACGATCGACGGGGATCGCGTGCTCGTCCACGACGGCCCCTGCGGCACGCCCCGCACCACCCTCGCCGGCCTGGCGGCGGCCGCGGTGGACCCGGCACCCGCGGGCGCCGAGGAGGTGGCCGCCGGCCCGACGGTGGGAGCCGCCGTCGAGCGAGCCCGAGACGAGTGGCGGGCGCTCACGGCCGTGGCCCAGGCCGGGCTGGCCCGCTCCACGCTGGACCTCGGCGTGGCCTACGCCAAGGATCGACACCAGTTCGGGGTGCCGATCGCCTCCTTCCAGGCGCTCCAGCACCGCTTCGCCGACGCCCACACCCGGGTGGACGCCGCCCGGCTGCTCGCCTACGAGGCGGTCTGGGCGCTGGACGAGGACGACCCCACCGCGGCGCTCCGGGCCGCGCAGGCGGGCTGGTGGTGCGGCGAGGTGGCCGAGGAGGCCGCCGGCTTCAGCCTCCACGTGCACGGCGGGTACGGCTTCATGCTCGAGTACGACGTGCAGCTCCACGTCCGGCGGGCCAAGGCCACCCGACTGCTCCTCGGCGACCCCCGGCGCGAGCTCCCCCGCATCGCCGAGCGCCGCTGGGGCGACGGGGCCCCCAGCCCCGAGGTGGTGGCGGCCGCCGCCACCGCCCGGCCGACACGGCCCGGCATGGACTTCCGCTTCGGGCCCGAGACCGAGCGGTTCCGGGCCGAGGTTCGGTCGTTCATCGCCCAGCACCTCACCCGCGACATCGTGGAGCGGGCCTACGCCACCGGCACCATGCACGACTGGGGCTTCCACCGGGCTCTCTGCGAGCGGGGCTACCTGGCCTCGGGCTGGCCCACCGCGGTGGGCGGCCTCGGCCGCGACGCCATCGACCAGACGCTCCTCATGCAGGAGCTCTACGCCGCCGAGGCCCCGATCGACGGGCTGAACATCGCCTCGATGGTCGGCGCCACCCTGCTCGTGTGCGGCACGGACGAGCAGAAGCACGAGATCCTCCCCCGGATCCTGTCCGGCGAGGTCATGTGCTGCCTGGGCTACAGCGAGCCCGACGCCGGCTCGGACGTGGCGGCCGTGGCCACCAAGGCGATCCGGGACGGCGACGACTGGGTCGTCGACGGTCAGAAGATGTTCACCACGATGGCCCACGAGGCCCACTACGTGTTCCTCCTGGCCCGAACCGACCCCGAGGCCCCGAAGCACAAGGGCCTCACCATGTTCCTCGTGCCGATGGACACCCCCGGCATCGAGATCACCCCGGTCGCCACCATGGGGGGCGAGCGCACCAACATCACCTTCTACGACGGAGTGCGGGTTCCGGACCGCTTCCGGGTCGGTGAGCCGGGGGCGGGCTGGTCGGTGATGCACGCGGCGCTCGTCTACGAGCGCAACAGCGCCAACTGGGGCGAGCCCGACGCCCTCGTCGAGGGCGTCGCCCGCTGGGCGCTCGAGCGGGGGCCGGACGGCACCCGTGCCTTCGACGACCCCCGGGTGCAGGAGTCGCTGGCACGCTGGACGACCGAGCTCGAGGCCGGGCGGCTGCTCCTGTTCCGCTCGGCGTGGCTGTCGGCGCAGGGTGAGATGCCCCAGGTCGAGGGCTCGATGGCCAAGCTGCAGATCACCGAGGCGTTCGTGCAGGCGGCCTCCGACCTCCTCGACGCGCTCGGGACGGCGGGGCTGGTGCGCCTTGGCGACCCTGCGGCCGTGAGCCACGGGCTGGTGGAGCACGCCTTCCGCCACGCGGTCGTCACCACGATCTACGGCGGCTCCAGCGAGGTCCAGCGCGAGATCATCGCCGGCCGCGGCCTCGGGCTCCCCCGGCAGCGCTGACCGGGCGAGGCCCCTCCGCCGCGACCTCGGGACGGCGTCCCGTCCGCCGTCGCGACACGCCCCAGCCGCCTTGACATGGCCGTTCCTGATGGGGTGTCAGATCTTCTGTGCCGCAAATCACACCAGTGATTGTTGCGTTTAGGTGACGATCCTTGGTTACCTGTTCGTAACCGACAGAGCCGCCCACCGCGTGCGGCCCCGCTGCCGGGGCTCTCCCCCGAAGCGTCGTCTCCCCCCCAACCCCCGAGACCGACGACGCGCGCCCCGGCCTCCCCCAGGAGGAACCCCACATGTCTGGGAGCACCCCCCCGAGTACCAACGGCTCGCCGCGCCTGGCCCGGCGAGCCCTCCTGACGGCTGCTGCGGCGCTGGCGGCGGTGGCCGCCCCCGTCGGCCTCGTGGCCGCGACTGCAGGTGACGGCCCGGCCAGCCGCTCCGAGGCGGTCGAGGCGGCCGAAGCACCCACCACCTCGTTCCTCGCCGAGGAGCTGGAGCTCGTCCGAGCCCAGCTGGCGTCGGGGGCGGTGGCGCTGGCCCTCGAGGCCGAGGCGGCCGAGGCGGTCCCGGTGACCACCACCACCGTCGCCCCCACGACCACCACCACGGCACCCCCTCCGCCCCCGCCCACCACCGCGCCCCCGCCTCCCCCGCCGCCCCCGCCGCCGCCCGCCCCGAGCGGCCCCGGCACCGGCGACCCCGAGGACCCGGCCAGCTGGGACCGGCTCGCCCAGTGCGAGTCCGGCGGGAACTGGGCCATCAACACCGGCAACGGCTACTACGGCGGCCTGCAGTTCTCGCTCTCGTCCTGGCAGGCCGTGGGCGGCACCGGCTACCCCCACGAGCACAGCCGCGAGACCCAGATCGAGATGGGCAAGCGCCTGTACCACTCCGGTGGCGGCTGGAACCACTGGCCCGCCTGCACCCGCAGCTTCGGCTGGCGCTGAGTCGTCCGCCCAGACCCACCACGCCAACGGCCCCGGCTCCCCCCGCCGGGGCCGTTGCGCGCCCGGGCAGCAGGCGCTCCCGAGCTCGCTGGCGATCAGCGGCGTCTGCAGCGAGCACCCGAGGCGAGGCGGAGGTGTCAGGCAGTCAGTCCCCAGGACGAGGAGGCGTCGTCGGTGTCGGGGGGAAAGCCGGGCGTATCAGCCCGGCGGCCCCGGCGTCGGCGGCGCCTCCGCCGCGCGGCCGGTCGTCCGCTGAGACCTAGTAGCGCAGGCCCGGGGCGCGGGTGCCGAACACGTCGGTGGCGAGCTGCTGGCCCAGCTTGGTGGCGTCCCAGCGCTTGCCGCCGTTGCTGATGGACGGGCCCTCGCTCCACCCCTTCATCCAGACGATGTCCTCGGCCACGGCCCTGATGACCTGGCCGGTGACGTGCTGGCTCTCGTCGCTGGCCAACCAGGCCACGAGCGGCGACGAGACCGCCGGGTCCATGCGGTTCCACTCCTCCTCGGGGACCTCGTCGGCCTCGATCACGGCCGGGGCGCCGGGCATCGTGCCGGTGATCCGGGTGGCGGCGGCAGGGCCCACCGCGTTCACGGTGACCCCCAGCTTGTAGAGCTCGAGCGAGAGCGTCTGGGTGAAGCCGGCGATGCCGGCCTTGGCGGTGGCGTAGTTGGTCTGCCCGAAGTTGCCGACGAGGCCGGCGCCGGAGGTGGTGTTGATCACCCGGCCGGTGAAGACCTCCCCGGCCTTGGCCCGCTCCCGCCAGTGGCGGGCGGCGTGGTGGGCGGGGGCCCAGGAGCCCTTCAGGTGGACCCGGATCACGGCGTCGAAGTCGGCCTCGGACATGTTCCAGATGGCGCCGTCGCGCACGATGCCGGCGTTGTTGACCAGCACGTCGAGCCGGCCGTAGGTGTCGACGGCCAGCTGCACCATGGCCCCGGCCGCGTCGTAGTCAGCCACGTCGTGGTAGCTGGCCACCGCAGTGCCGCCGCGCTCGGTGATGAGGTCGACGGTGAGGTCGGCCGCCTTCTGGTCAGCGCCGTCGCCGGTGACCGAGGTGCCGAGGTCGTTCACCACGACCGACGCCCCGTGCTTGGCCAGCTCGAGGGCGTGGGCCCGGCCGATGCCGTGCCCCGCTCCGGTGACGATGCACACCTTCCCGTCGAGCATTCCCACGTGACCACTCTCCTTGTTGCCGTCTCTGATGGGCGATGGCTCCGGGCTCGGCGCGCCGGCGAAGCCGCTGGGGGGTGCGGGGCCTCCCCCCGCATGTGCGCCGCGGGCGGCTCCGCCGCCGAGGACGCCTGAGCGCAGCCGGAGGCCGCACGACTAGCTCGGATCGGACCCTCCGGTTCCGATCCGATCGGTTCCGAACCGAGAGCGAAGCTCGAACTTGAGGATCTTGCCGGTCGGGTTGCGGGGGAGCTGCTCCACGATCTCGAGCCGCTCCGGGAGCTTCTGGGTCATGAGGCCGGCGGCCCGGCAGTGCTCCACCATGGCCTCGAAGGTGAGCGGGTGCTCCGGGTCCTTCGGGACGACGACCGCGCACACCCGCTCCCCGGTCTTGGGGTCGGGCACGCCGATCACGGCCACGTCGGCCACGTCGGGGTGGGTGTAGAGGACGTCCTCGACCTCCTTGGCCGAGATGTTCTCCATGTTGCGGATGATGATGTCCTTCACCCGGCCCGTGATCGTGACCATGCCGTCGGCGTCGATGCGGCCCAGGTCGCCCGTGCGGAACCAGCCGTCCTCGTCGAAGGCCTCGGCGTCGAGGGAGCTGTCCAGGTAGCCCTTCATCACCTGCGGGGCCTTGACCCGGACCTCGCCCTCCTCGTCGATGCCGGCCTCCTTGCCGTCGAGGGTGACCACCCGGAGCCGCACCGATCCGGTGGCCCGGCCCTCGGTGTGGGCCAGCTGCTCGTCGGTGTCGTGCACCGTCCCCATCGCCACGATCGGCGCCTCGGTCAGCCCGTAGCCCGACACGATGCCCACGCCGCCCATCTCGGCCTTGATGTCGTAGTGGAGCTGCGGCGGCTTCGGGGCGCCGCCCCCGCAGTACACGCGCACCTTCGGGAAGAGCCGCTCCCCCTCGGGGAGCTGGCGCTGGGCGGCCAGGTAGGCCATGTGGAAGGGCGTGCCGGCCCCCGCCATCGTCACCCCGTGCTCTCGGATGAGCTCGATCGTGCGCTGCGGGTCGAAGCGCTCGATGTACACGGTCGGGAAGCCCACCACCAGCGCGGAGAACAGCCAGCCGATGCCGCCGATGTGGGTGAAGGGGAACACCACCGCGTTCTTGTCCTCGGCCGTGACCTCCAGGCACGCGTTCATGCCCTTGGCGCTGGCCAGGATCGTGCGGTCGGTGTGCTGCGCGCCCTTCGGATCCGACGTGGTGCCCGACGTGTAGAAGTACCAGCGGACCGGCTCGTCGGCCGGGTCGGGCGGGGGCGGCAGGGTGGACGGGTCCCCCTGGGGCAGCGCCCGGTCCGCCACCAGCACCTGGAGCGATCCCCCCTCATCGGCCACCTGGGCCGCGATCGACCGGGCCATGGCCTCGAAGTCGAACCCGGCCCACGTGGAGGGCACCACCAGCAGCTTGGACCGGGCCTGGCGGACGATGAAGCCGACCTCCCGCTCGCGGTAGATCGGCAGCATGGGGTTCTGGATGGCCCCGAGGCGAGCCAGCGCCAGCACCAGCACCTTCGACTCGATCCAGGTGGGGAGCTGCCAGGACACGACGTCGCCGGCCCCGACGCCGAGGCGGGCGAACCCGGCGGCCGCCCGCTCGGCCTCCGCCTTGGCCTCGGCCCAGGTCAGCGTGCGGCCGTCTTCGTCGACCGCCGCCAGCGCGCCGGGCGTGGCCTCGGCGCGGCGCTCGACCAGCTCCCACAGGCTGCCCCCATCGACCTCCGGCATCGGCTCTCCCCCTGCGATCACTCGATCTGACGGCCCGTCAGATGCTAATCGCTTCGGCGACGCCGCCTCGCAAGGCCTACCCGTCGAAGGCGCCGAACGCAGCGGTGAGGTCCTCCACCACCTCGGCCTCGGTGCTCTCCACTGCGAGCGCCACCACCCTCAGCACGGTCAGCAGACCGAGCCACGCACCGAACAGCAGGTCCTGGTCGCCGAGGCGCTGCTGCAGCGCATCGACGGAGGGACGGATCCCCCCGGCGGTCGCCGCCGAGGCGGTGACGACCTCGGTGAGCAGCTCGAGGCGGTGCTCGGGCACGGCCCCGTCGAGGGCGAGGCGGGCGAGCAGCTCCGCCAGGTCGAAGGCCTCGTCGGTCACCGCCACCATGCGCCGCAGCGCGACAGCCGCCGCCTCGAGGAGCACGGCGGCGACGGCGACGGCGCCGTGCTCGGAGACCGCGGTGCCGATCGTCGTCGCCGCCTGCTCGGGCTGCTGGTCGAGCACCTGCCGCTCGAGCGCCTCGCGCAGCGCCACCGGGAGGTCCATGCCCGGCAGCCTACGGGCGCCGAGCCGACGAGCCGACACCCGAGCACCGATCTGGCGCGCGCGCTACGGTCCTGCAAGCGCTTGCAGCCCAGGTTCCTGACCGCCGTTCGGGCTGGCGCCGGACCATCGCACGGCCCGCCGTGCGCAGGACAAGGGGAGAGCACATGAGCCATTCGAAGCGCAGGCACCGGCCGCTCGTCGCAGGGGCCCTGGCGCTCCTGCTGGTGAGCGGTGCCGCGTGCACCGCAGACGACGACGACGCCGGTGGAGGGGGCGGTGGCGGCGGTGGCGGCACCGTGAGCATCTCCGGTCCCGAGACCGGCGCCGAGGCCGACGGCTTCCAGGCCGCCCTCGACGCCTTCGGAGAGGAGAGCGGCATCGAGGTCACCTACAGCGGCTCGCGGGACTTCGAGAGCCAGATCCGAGTGGCGGCCGAGGGCGACAACCTGCCCGACCTCGCGGTCATCCCCCAGCCCGGCCTGGTGGCCGAGCTGGCCGACAGCATCACGCCGGTGCCGCAGTCCACGCTCGACGCCCACGAGGACAGCTACGACCCGTACCTGTGGGAGCTCGTCACCGTGGACGGCGCCGTGCTGGGCGTGCCCAACAAGGCCGACCTGAAGAGCCTCGTGTGGTACTCGCCCTCGGTGTTCGACGAGAACGGCTACGAGATCCCCGAGACCTGGGATGAGCTCATGGCGCTCCAGGACCAGATGAAGTCCGACGGCATCACCCCGTGGTGCATCGGCATCGAATCGGGCGAGGCGACAGGATGGCCGCTCACCGACTGGATGGAGGACCTGATGCTGCGCGTCCACGGCCCCGAGGTCTACGACCAGTGGGTCGCCCACGAGATCCCCTTCAACGACCCGAAGGTCCGCGAGGTGGCGGCCATGATCGAGGAGATCTGGTTCACCGACGGCAACGTCCTCGGCGGCCGCCAGAGCATCGCCTCGACCGGCTTCGCGCAGGCCGGCTTGCCGGTCGTCGACGGCGAGTGCGGCATGCACCGCCAGGCGAACTTCTACGCCGCCAACTTCGCCGACGCCGACCCGGACATCGAGTTCGGGCCCGACGGAGACGTGAGCACCTTCTACCTCCCGACGATCTCCGACGAGTTCGGGCAGGTGACCCTCAGCGGCGGCACCTACATCGTGGCGTTCAACGACGACGAGGACACCCTGGCCACCCTGGAGTTCCTGGCCAGCGAGCAGTACGCCAACGAGCGGATCGAGGCCGACTTCGGCGGGTTCCTGTCGCCGAACCAGAAGCACGACACCAGCCTCTACAGCTCCGGGCTCGACCAGACCATGGCCGACGTGCTCGTCAACGCCGACCCGGTTCGCTTCGACGGGTCCGACAACATGCCGAGCGAGGTCGGGGCCGGCACGTTCTGGCGGGAGGGCACGAACTGGGTGCTGGGCACCAACGACCTCGACGCCTTCCTGGACGCGGTGGAGGCCTCCTGGCCGACCGGCTGACCTGTTGACCTGATGGTGGTGGGGGCGGATCGGGGATCCGCCCCCACCCCCGACCGAGAGGGGGGATGGATGGGGACGCTCGTGTCCACCGTCGTCAACGTCACGATCGCACTCGTCGTCGCGGCCGGCCTGTTCGTGGCGCTCAACCTGGCGATCGGCCGCACCCCACAGCGGTGGGACGACCGGCTCCGGCCGTGGATCTTCGTCGGGCCGGCCCTGGTCTTCCTCATGATCGGCCTGGTGGTGCCGGCCGCTCGAACCGTGTTCCTCAGCTTCCGAGCCGGAGGTTCGGGCGAGGACGGCTTCACCACCGACAACTGGACGACGCTGCTCACCAGCGACAGCGTTCTCAGCTTCGAGCGGGTGGGCGACATCTTCACGAGCCGCCTCTTCCTGGTCGGGGTGGTGCTGGCCGCCATCGGTCTCGTGGCGGCCCGCCGAGCAGGGGGGCAAGGCGGTGCGCTCGAGACCGCCAACCCCGTCTCGGGCATCGCCTGGACCGCGGCCGTGCTGGCCGTGCTGATGGCCGCGCTCTCGACCCTGCGAGGGGTCATCTGGAACAACCTGTGGTGGGTGGTGGTGGTCGCCGGGCTCGCCACCGTGTTCGGCCTCGGGCTCGCCGTGCTGGCCGACCGCTCCCGGAACGAGTCCCTGGCCAAGACCCTCATCTTCATGCCCATGGCCATCTCGATGGTGGGCGCCGCCGTGATCTGGCAGTTCATCTACGACACCCCCGGCGCCGGGCAGGCCGAGGGACTGCTCAACATCATCTGGCCCGGTCCCCCGGTGGACTTCCTGCGCGGCACGACGAGCACCGGCACGATCGCGCCGTGGAACAACTTCTTCATCATGGTGATCATGATCTGGATCCAGGCCGGCTTCGCGATGGTGGTGATCTCGGCCGCCATCAAGAGCGTGCCGACCGAGCTCGGTGAAGCGGCCCGGGTCGACGGCGCCAGCGAGCCCCAGGTGTTCTGGCAGGTCACCCTGCCCCAGATCACGGGCACGATCCTGGTCGTCGTGACCACCCTCACCATCACCGTCCTCAAGGTCTTCGACCTGGTGAAGGCGACCACCGGAGGGACCGCCGACACCGACGTCCTCGCCAACCGGGTCTACGACACGCTCCGGAGCGGGAACTTCACGATCTCCTCGACGTATGCCGTGATCATCCTCCTCCTGGTCCTGCCGATCATGTACCTCAACGTGCGCCGCAACCGGGCGGAGATCCGATGACCAGCATCGGCTCCGCTCCCGTCACCGGCGGTGCGGCGGTCGACCCTGCGGCCGAGCCGGTCGGTCGGCGCACGCACCGCCTCCTCGCCGCCGTGCCCACGGCGGTGCTCTGGGCGGTGGTGGTGCTCTGGACGATCCCGTCGCTCGGGCTGCTCATCACCTCGCTCCGCCCGGAGGCCGACCAGATCTCTGGTGGCTGGTGGACGATCTTCACCAACCCCGACCTCACCCTCGAGCACTACGACAACGCCCTGTTCGACCCGCCCGGCGGCGCCGTGCCCTTCAGCGACGCCTTCATCAACAGCCTGGCCATCGCCATCCCCGGCACGATCGTTCCCATCGCCATCGCGTGCGCGGCCGCCTACGCGTTCGCCTGGATGGACTTCCGCGGCCGGCACTGGCTCTTCATCGGGGTGCTGGCGATGATGGCCGTCCCGGTGCAGATGTCGCTGGTGCCGTTGCAGCAGCTGTACTCCGGGGGCGCCCACCTCACGATCGGCGACACCACGTTCATCCTGATCCCCGACCTCAACCTCAACAACAAGCCGATCGCCGTCTGGCTCGCGCACACGGCGTTCGGGCTGCCGCTGGCGATCTACCTGCTGCACAACTACATCGCGGGGCTCCCCCGCGACGTCTTCGAGGCAGCCAGGATCGACGGCGCCAACCACTTCGGGATCTTCTGGCGGATCGTCCTGCCGCTGACCAAGCCCGCCATCGCCGCGTTCGCCATCTTCCAGTTCCTCTGGGTGTGGAACGACTACCTGATCTCGCTCATCTTCCTGAGCCAGAACCCAGGTGCCAGCCCCCTCACCATCCAGCTGGTCAACCTCGTCACCTCACGCGGTCAGGGCACCGAGCTGCTCCCGGCGGCAGCGTTCATCTCGATCGTGGTGCCCCTCATCATCTTCTTCTCACTGCAGCGCTACTTCGTACGCGGCCTGATGGCCGGATCCGTCAAGGGCTAGGAGGCCACCGTGGCCAAGGTCACGCTCGAGAACGTCAACAAGGTCTACGACAACGGGTTCCACGCCGTGCACGACCTCGACCTCGACATCGAGGACGGCGAGTTCCTGGTGCTGGTCGGCCCGTCCGGTTGCGGCAAGTCCACTGCGCTGCGCATGGTCGCCGGACTGGAGTCGATCTCCTCGGGCACGCTCACCGTCGGCGGGCGCGTGGTCAACGACGTGCACCCCAAGGACCGCGACATCGCGTTCGTGTTCCAGAACTACGCCCTCTACCCGCACATGACGGTCGCGCAGAACATCGGCTTCGCGCTCAAGCTCCGCAAGACGCCCAAGGCCGAGATCGAGGAGCGGGTGGCCGAGGCGGCCCGGTTGCTCGAGCTCACCGAGCTGCTCGACATCAAGCCCGGGCAGCTCTCGGGCGGCCAGCGCCAGCGCGTCGCCATGGGCCGCGCCATCGTGCGACGCCCGCAGGTGTTCCTCATGGACGAGCCGCTCTCGAACCTCGACGCGAAGCTGAGGGTCCAGATGCGAGCCGAGATCAGCCACCTGCAGCGCGACCTCGGGGTCACCACCCTCTACGTCACCCACGACCAGATCGAGGCCATGACGATGGGCGACCGGGTTGCGGTCATGTCCAAGGGCTACCTCCAGCAGGTCGACACTCCGCAGAACCTCTACGACCACCCGGACAACATCTACGTCGCCACCTTCATCGGGTCCCCCCAGATGAACCTCGTCATGGGCCGCCTGGAGCTGGGCCAGACCCCGTCGCTCACGATCGGTCGGCACCGCCTCGACCTGCCACCCTCGCTGGTGTCGGCCAGGCCGGCGCTGGCCGGGTACGACGGCCGCGACGTGGTGGTGGGCATCCGGCCCGAGAGCATCGAGGACGCCGCCTTCGCCAACGGGAGCGGGGAGGGCCGCACGATCGAGGCGGTGGTGGAGCTGCGCGAGGGGCTCGGATCCGAGGTGGTCGCGCACACCCGACTCGACGCCGTGGCCCCGAAGGTCGACGCCGCCCAGGCCGACCCCGACGAGACCTTGACCAGCGCCGGTGGGGTTGCGCTGGTGGGGAGGCTCGACCCCCGCACGTCGGTCCAGGTCGACCAGCCGGCGCGCTTCACGATCGACGTGGAGAACCTGCACCTCTTCGACCCGGAGTCCACCCTCAGCATCCGGACCTGAAGGTCCACGCCGGCTCAGGCGGGACCCGTCGACCCCCGCACCACCAGCTCGGTGGGCATGACCGCGTGGTCGCGCGTCGGTTCCCCGGCCGCCAGCTCGGCGAGCAGGAGGCTGGCCGCCTGCGCCCCGATGTCGGCCACGGGCTGGCGGATGGTCGTCAGCCCGATCGCGGATGACAGGTCGTGGTCGTCGAAGCCGACGACCGACACGTCACCGGGCACCTGGAGGCCCCGGGTCCGCGCCGCTTGGAGCGCGCCGATGGCCATCTCGTCGGAGCAGGCGAACACCGCGGTGGGACGCACCGGGGCATCGAGCAGGGCCTCCATGGCCTCGCGCCCGCTGTCCACGGTGAACCGTCCGTGCGCCACGTGCTCGGGTCGCAGCGACAGGCCCGCCTCGTGCAGGGCGTCCTGGCAGCCCTGGCGCCGGAGCTCGGGCACGGTGAAGTGGAAGCGGTCGTCAGCGGAGTCGATCAGCGCGATCTCGCGGTGGCCCAGCTCGACGAGGTGCCGCACTGCGGTCGCCGCGGCAGTGCGGTTGTCGATGAGCACCGAGGGGAAGCTCTCCGTGCGCTGCCCGATGGTGACGACGCACACGCCGGAGGCCGCCCACGCGTCCGCATCGTCGGGCGGGAGGTGGATGTCCACGAGGACGAGGCCGTCGACGCGCTTGCGCACCGGCAGCGCATCGCTCAGGAAGCGTCGGCGATCTCCCGGTTCAGCGGCCGCGTACACGAGCAGGTCGTAGCCGGCCGGGGCCAGGACCGCCTCGGTGCCGGCTAGGACCTGGCTGAAGTACCAGGCGCCGAGGAAGGGCACCGCCACCCCGATGGCCCGGCTGTTCCCGGCGGCGAGGCGGGCTGCGTTGGGGTCGGGCCGGTACTGCAGCGCCGCGGCGGCGGCCTCCACCCGCGCCCGCGTGTCGGGCGCCACGTTCGACAGGCCCCGCAGCGCCCGACTGACCGTGGCCATCGAGACCCCCGCACTGGCGGCGACGTCCTCGATCGTGGCCCCCCGCGCTCCCTTCAGCACCTCCTTAGGTGGGCGCGGCACCTCAGCCCCCTTCCGCAGCCGACCGCTCGAGCACCACTGCCTCTGCCGGCGCCAGGGTGAGCGGTCCGGTCGGACCGAGCTCGCGATCGGGATCGGTCGAGAGCACCACTCGCCACGTGCCCGGGCCCGGGTCGTGAGTCAGGGGCGCGTCGTCGATGGCGGCCGCCACCTGGTGGTCCCCCCGGGCGTAGGCCACCACCGGGCCAGCACCGACCCAGCGCACCGGCGCGTCGGGCCGGATCCGGCGTCGCACCTCGAGCAGGCGGCGGTGGAGGTGCAGGGCCGAGCGCGGGTTGCCTCGCTGCGCGGCCACCGTGTCGCCGGCCTGGCGATCGCCCACCGGCAGCCACGAGTCGCTGGCCGTCGTGAACCCCCAGCCGGGCGGATCGTTGCTCCACGGGAGCGGCGTCCGGCAGCCGTCTCGATCGCCGAGGGGATCCTGGGCCCGCTCGGCCGGGACCGTGGCGTCCTCCAGCCCGAGCTCCTCGCCCTGGTACAAGACGAAGAGGCCTGGCATCCCCGCCAGGAGGGTGGTGACGGCACGCGCCCGCGCCTGCCCCCGGGCCCCGCCGCCGAAGCGCGTCGGCGGCCTCGGCTCGTCGTGGCTGGTCTGCGTCCAGCAGGCCCGCTCCCCGAGGTGGATCAGGGTGGATCGCAGGGCCTGGCGCACCTCCTCGGCATCCCACCGCAACGAGGCGAAGGCGAAGGAGAAGGCGACGTCGAGGCCGTCGCCGGCGACATAGGGCGCCACCTCGGCCGGTTCGGGGAGGTAGACCTCACCCAGCAGGAGCGCCCCCGAGTCGGCCACCCCCTCGTGCCAGCGGCGGAAGACCGCGAGTGCTCCTGGCTGGGCGATGTCGTACCGGTGCTCCTGCCCGCCCCACTCGGCCCGGGGCCCAGGGCCCGGCGTCGGCATGGCCGCCGGTGGGTTGTCGCGGTAGGCGGGATCCTTTGCCAGGCCTTGGGCCACGTCGACCCGGAAGCCGTCGACCCCCCGGCGGAGCCAGAAGCGCAGGATCTCGTCGAAGGCGTCGGCGACCGCCGGGGTCGCCCAGTTCAGGTCCGGCTGCTGGGGGAGGAAGAGGTGGCAGTACCAGGCGCCTCGCTCGGGATCGCGGGACCATGCGCTGCCCCCGAAGTAGCTGCGCCAGTTGTTGGGCGCCTCGTCGCCGCCCCGCCCGGGGTGCCAGTGGTACCAGTCGCCGAAGGGCCCCGTGGGATCCGATCGGCTCGCCCGGAACCAGGGGTGCTGGTCGCTGGTGTGGTTGGGCACCAGGTCGATGACCACCCTCAGGCCCAGCCGGTGCGCCTCGTCGATCACCGCGTCGATGTCGGCCAGGGTCCCGTACCGGGGGTCCACGTCGGTGTGGTCGGTGATGTCGTAGCCGTGGTCGGCCATCGGGGACGGGTAGAACGGCGTGATCCACACGAAGTCGACCCCGAGCCAGGCAAGGTGCGCGAGTCGGTCGCGCAGACCGCGGAGGTCGCCGACCCCGTCGCCGTCGCCATCCGCGAACGAGCGGAGGTAGACCTCGTAGCCGGCCGCGCCGACCCACCAGGGAGGCTGCTCCCCGCCAGGACCCGGCCTCGACATCGTCCCCCTCCACGAGGGCCAGGGTCGTTGCCCTGACCCGGTGCAAGCGCTTACAGTCCTCGAAGACAACCACCCGGCGAACGGTGCTGTCAACGTCGTGAGCACGGCCTTCTCGATCGTCACCCGCGGCGGGCACCCGGACTTCCTCGACCTGCCGTGGTCGGAGCCGCTGTCGCAGTGGGAGCACCCGCGCCTCATCGCGATGGCCCGGGGCGTGAGCCGCCACGTCGTGCGCTTCCTGTCCTACGACGGACGGGTGTACGCGGCGAAGGAGACCACCGCCGAGCTGGCCGAGCGGGAGTTCCGCTCGCTACGAGCCCTCGCGCAGGAGGGCCTCCCGGTCGTCGAGGCGGTCGGGGTGGTCACCGGGCGCACCACCGTCGGCGACGGCGACGGCGAGACGCCCGACGCCGCGCTGATCACCCGCTACCTCGACTTCTCGCTGCCGTATCGCTACGTGTTGGCCGGGTCGAGCACGAGCGAGCTGCGCGAGACGCTCCTCAGCGCAGGGGCCGTGCTCCTGGTCAGGCTGCACCTCGAGGGCGTGTTCTGGGGCGACTGCTCGCTGTCGAACGTGCTGTTCCGACGAGACGCCGGGGCGCTCATGGCCTACCTGGTCGACGCCGAGACGGTCGAGCACCACCCCCCACCGCTCGCCGACCCGCTGCGCGACCACGACCTGGAGATCGCGGCCGAGAACATCGTCGGCGGCCTGCTCGACCTGCAGGAGGGCGGGCTGCTCACCGTCCCGCTGGACCCGGTCGAGGTGGTGGAGGAGCTGCTCGACCGCTACCACGGGCTCTGGGCGGAGCTGACCCGCACCGACGAGGTCGGCCCGCACGAGCGGCACCTCATCGACGAGCGCGTCCGGCGCCTCAACGAGCTCGGCTTCGACGTGGAGGAGCTCCGCATCGAGACCACCCCGGACGGCGATCGGGTGCGCATCCGGCCGGTGCTCGTCGAGGAGGGGCACCACTTCCGCGAGCTCCGCCGCCGCACCGGCCTGGAGGTGCAGGAGAACCAGGCGCGGCGGCTGCTGAACGACATCGCAGGGTTCCGGGCCTGGCTGGAGCGACAGGAGGGTGCGCCGATCAGCGAGGCGACGGCCTCCGCCCGGTGGCTGGCGGAGGTCTACGAGCCGATCGTGGAGCAGGTGCCCGTCGAGCTCCAGGGGCGACTCGAACCGGCCGAGCTGTTCCACGAGCTCCTCGAGCACCGGTGGCTCCTGGGCGAGGCCGAGGGCAGGGAGGTCTCGAACGAGGAGGCGCTGCGATCGCTGCTGTCGGAGGTGCTGCCCGAGCGGCCGGAGGAGCGCACCATCTTGACCTCCCTCGACGACGACGGCTGACCGGCCGCCCCGGCCGCAGGTTCCGGTAGCGTCCCCGCATCGTGGACGACGCCGTGGAGCTGCCCGATGGCGATGTCACGCCGCTGCTCCCCCACCTGGAGCGGGCTGCCTACGTCAACCTGCGTCCGGGCGTGGACGCCGCCGAGGTCCCGCCGTCGGGTCCCTTCGGCGGGCTGTTCGGGAACCGGGGCCCGGTCGTGCCGCTGGCCACCTGGACCCCAGGCGAGATCGGCCTGCAGCACGCGGTCGGCCAGCACGTCACCCGCTTCCTGGCCGAGCGAGGCGCGGCCGTGCCCGACGACTGGTACAAGGTGGCCGAGCACCCCAAGCGCGGCCTCGTGCTGCGCACCTACCAGACCCCAGCCCGCGAGGTCCTCGAGTGGCTGGTCCGGGCGGCCACGGCCACCTGTCCCCTGGAGATCACCGGCCCCTGGCAGGCGGTGGTCCACCGTCGCTGAACCTCGGCGCCCGAGGTAGGAGCGAGGTACCGTCCCGGTCCGACGGGAGGTGACGGGCGCATGTTCCACCGCGTTGGCACACGATTGGTCCACTCGGTCTCGTTCGGGTCGGGACCGGGGACGTTCGTCGGGATCGCAGGATCGTTCGCCAGCTGGGAGATCTGGGCGCCGACGTTCGAACAGCTGAGCCGGCGCTGGCGGGTGGTGGGGTTCGACCACGACGGCGTGGGTCAGACCAAGGTCCCGCTCGAGGAGATCACGCGGGAGAGGCACCTGGAGACGCTGTTCTCGGTGCTGGATGCGCAGCGCATCGACCGCTGCGTCATCGCCGGGGACTCGAACAACGCCGCCCTCGCGCTGGAGGCGGTCCTCCACGAGCCCGACCGATTCGCAGGCGTCGTGATCGTGAACGGCCACGCCTGGGGCTTCGACACCCCCGACGCCCGCCGGTTCGCCCGTGGCCTCCGCGAGCGCTTCGACCAGACCGTCGAGCTCTTCGTGCAGGTCGTGTTCCCCGAGGCCGACAGCGACCACCTGAAGGCATGGCTGGCCGACATCATCACCCGGACCGGCCCAGAGGCCGCCGCCCGGATCGTCGAGATCTACTACGGGCTCGACCTCCGCCCCCGCCTCGGGGACATCGCCGTCCCGGCGACGATCGTGCACGGGGTCCTCGACGCGCTGTCGCCCTCTGCGCTCGACGACGCGAAGGAGCTGGCCTCCCTGCTCCGAGCCGACCTGCACCTGCTCGACGGTGCCGGCCACCTGCCGCTCCTGTCGAGGCCCGACGAGGTCGCCCGGCTTCTCGACAGCTTCCTCGAGGAGCACAGCCCGTAGCGGTCACCAGGCGCTGCGACCGGGGGAGGACCTAGTCGACCGGCGGGGTGACGTCCTCCGACGTCCGCTGCTTGAGGTGGGTGCCGGGCGCCGCGTCACGGTCGAACGTGCGGGCCTCGGAGTCCTCGAGGATGGCCTCGGCCTGTGCCTCGGGGTCGTCGCTGCCCGCCCGCTGCTCCTCGGGCAGCAGCTCGGCCCGGCGCTCCACCCGCTCGTCGTCCACCGTGGGGTCCTGATCGGTCATGCCCGGGGTCCTACCCCGCTGCGTCGCCCGGCACCCACGCGGAGGTCGCTCAGCCGACGGCCACCCAGAACCGGGTGAGCGCCGCGGCCACCGCCGACGGCTCCTCCAGCATCCAGAAGTGGCCGACCTCGGGGAGCTCGAGGATCTCGGCGCCGGTGCGCTCGGCGAGGCGCCGGGCCCGGCCGGGGCTGCGGAACGGGTCCTTGCCGGACTCGACGACGAGGCCCGGAGCTTCGATCGAGTCGATCCCGGGACCCCACTCCCGTCCCACGTCGACCGCTGACCGGTAGAGGCCGAGGATGGCCTCGCCCATCGTGCGGTCGAGGTGGCGGGCCATCTCCGGCGCGTGGTCGGCCGGGACGCCCACGCCCTGGAGCAGCGCCGCCTTGTCGTCGGGACCAGCCCCCACCATGGCGTCGATCAGCGCCTCCCCCTCCCCCGGGGTCTGCCAGATCCGGGCGGTGTCGTGCCAGCGAAAGCTGTCGTCGAGGTCGCCCATGTCGGTGGCCCAGCTCCGCACGTTCGCCGGCCGGTCGGCCAGCACCCGGAGCGTCAGGATCGCGCCCCAGTCGTGGGACACGAGGTCCACCTCGTCGAACGCTCGGAGCTCCTCGGCCAGCCAGTCGGCGTACCGGTGCATGGTGGGCTCGAACGCGTCCGGGAGCGGGCACCCGAACCCGGGCAGCTGCAGCAGGGCCACGTCGGTGCGCTCGAGGGCGCCCACGAGGGGCTCCCACACGCTCGGCGTCTCGGGCACCCCGTGGACGAAGACGGCGACCATGGCCGAACCCTAGGTTCCGGGCGGAGTCGGTGACGGCCGGACGAGCACGTTGCCGACCTTGTGTCCGGTGTCGACCCGCCGGTGGGCGGCCACGATCTCGTCGAGCTCGAAGACCTGCTCGATGACGACCCGGAGGACGCCTGACGCGATCAGGCCGAGGAGCTCCTCGAGGGCCTCCGCCCGCTCCGGCGAGGGACCGGCGCTGGCGTCACCGCGGGCACGTATCGTGTCGCCGAGGCCGGCCACGGCCAGCCCCAGCCGACCACCGGGCGCGAGGAGGGCTCGCCCTTCCTTGAGGGACAGGTTGCCGACGGCGTCGAGCACCACGTCGAAGCGGTCCGGGATCTGGGTGACGTCCACGGCGGAGTGGTCGATGGTCCGCTCGGCCCCGAGCTGGGTGACCAGGGCGGCGTTGCGGGCGCTCGTCACCCCGGTGACGCGCCCGCCGAGGTGCACGGCCAGCGGCACGGCACTGGTGCCGATCGCGCCCGACGCGCCGTTGACGAGCACCGTGTCGCCCGGCTGCACGGCCATGCGGTCCCGGAGGTAGTGCAGCGCGGTGGTGGCCCCGAAGAGGACGCCGGCGGCGTCGTCGTGGCTCACCTCGGGCGGCTTGCGTGCGAGCTTCTTCGCCGGTGCCACCGCCAGCTCGGCGTGGGCACCCATGCGGACGCCCGTCATGCCGCACACCTCGTCGCCCACTGCGAAGCCCGTGACCTCGTCGCCGACCGCCTCGACGACCCCCGAGAGGACGCCGCCCAGCACCGAGCGGCGCGGGCCCCGGAACCCGAGGGCCGCCCGGGCGAAGGGCGCGAAGCCCGGGGGGAACCGGGCGGCCCGGATCCGCGCATCGCCAGACGTGACGGGCGTGGCCCGCACCCGCACGAGCACCTGGTCGCCTCTCGGCGCCGGCTCCGGCACCTCCCGCACCTGGACCACCTCGGGTGGCCCGTACCGATCGACCACCGCTGCCCGCATCGCCCCGCCCTCCGTCGTTGGACACGGGACGCTATCGGGCTCCGGCCCCCGGGCGCCGCGACGCGGCTTCGCTCGGCACGTCTACGGCTCGAGGACGACCCAGCCCCGCCGCTGAAGCTCCTCGGCGAGCGCCTCCGCCGGGATGCCAGCCAGCACCTGGCGCCGCTGGGCCTCCCGCCGGTCGAAGCGAGCCACCAACGCGGCCTCCGGGTCGTGAAGCGCGACCGTGTCGGCCCCAACGTCGGCCTCCACCTCGGCCTCGAGACGGGCGATCAGGTCGTCGGCCTCCTCACGGGTGAACCGCCCGCCGGCCTGTCGCTGGTTGAGGCCGAGCGGACCACGGGCGTCACGGAAGTCGGTGTGCCCAGCCGCCACCACCAGCTCGGTGAGCTGCCTCACCTGCCGCGCCGTCGCCGGAGGTCCATGTTGCTGACCGAACGCCATGGCACCAGTCTCGCTGGTAGCGAGCGTCCGGGCGCGGCACCCTTCGACCCGCGGTGCGCCGGGTGGCGTTGACCTCGATGGAACCCACTCCAGCGTGAAGCTGCTGAGCGGAGCGGTCGCCGTCCGTGAGACTGCCGTCGTTCGACCCTCCAACGACCGGCACGTAGGCGCGCCCTCTGGTGCGTACTGGGGTGCCCCGTCGCCCAGGTGGACAGCCACCCCTTGGTGCCCGCGCTCGGCGGTTCGGACAGTGTTCTGCGAAAGGGAGCGTCGCCCCAGCGGAGCGCAGATTGACCTTCGCAGAACACTGCCGAGGATTGCGTCCCGTGGCGTGGTGTAGCCGTGCGATTCGGTTGTCAGGTTCGTGGGGCTGCGGGTAGGGACGGTAGTTCGGTGTCGTCGTCGAGCAGGGCGGCGACGCTGGCGGCGGCGATGTAGCGGC
>JBKHYD010000017.1:0-3422 GCA_046565645.1 Acidimicrobiia bacterium
GACGGGCGTGTCGGCGGCCGCGGGCTCGACCAGGGTCATGGCGCCAATGCTGGCACGGCGACCGGCGCCGGGCGGAACTCCGCCGCTCAGCCGCGGCGCGCCTCGGACCAGGTCTTGCCCGCCTCGACGTCGAGGTCGTGGGGCAGGCCGAGCACCCGCTCGGCGACGATGTTGCGCTGCACGTCACCCGTGCCGCCGCCGATGGTGAGGGCCTGGGCGAACAGGTAGCCCCAGTGCCAGCCGTGCAGGTCCGGCGCCCCGCCGGCCCGCTGGCCCTCGAGGAGCCCGTACGGCCCGGCGAGGTCCTTGGCCAGCTCCATGATCCGCTGGCCGTGCTCGTCGGCGAGGATCTTGCGGATCGACGCCTCGGGGCCCGGCTGCTCGCCCCGGATGCGCGCGGTGACCGTGCGCAGGCGGATGAGGCGGAGCAGCTCGGCCTCGATGTGCAGCTGCGCGAGGCGGTCGCGGACCAGCTCGTCCTCCGCGCCGCCCGACGCCCGCACCTCGTCGAGCAGGTCCGACGCCGCCGGGCCCATGCCCCACAGCGCCCCGCCGGACGACAGCGAGACCCGCTCGTTGCCGAGGGTGACCTTGGCCAGCGACCAGCCGCCGTTCACCTCGCCCACCCGGTTCTCGTCCGGGATGCGCACGTCGGTGAGGAACACCTCGTTGAAGGTGTGCCCGCCGGTCATCTCGATGATGGGCCGGATCTCGATGCCCTCGGCGTCCATCGGGCAGATGAAGTAGGTGATGCCCCGGTGCTTGGCCACGTCGGGGTCCGTGCGGGCGATGAGGATCCCGAACTTCGACGCATGGGCCAGCGAGGTCCAGATCTTCTGGCCGTTCACGACCCATTCGTCGCCGTCCCGCACCGCACGGGTGGACAGGTTGGCCAGGTCGGACCCGGCGCCCGGCTCGGAGAACAGCTGGCACCAGATCTCCTCGCCGGCGAGCAGCGGCAGCAGGTATCGCTCCTTCTGGGCCTCCGTGCCGGCGTGCAGGATCGTGGGGCCGGCCCAGCCGATGCCGATCTGGTTCGAGGGCCGCTTGACGCCGGCGGCGGCCAGCTCGTCGTCGACGATGATCTGGTGGATCGGGTCGGCGTCGAGGCCCCACGGCTCGGGCCAGTGGGGGGCCACGTAGCCGGCCTCGGCCAGCTGGCGCCCGGTGGGCTGGGGGTTGGCGTCGAGCCAGGCCCGGACGGCGACGCGTCGCGGATCGTCGGCAGGTGGGAAGTCGAAGTCCACGGCGGCACACTAGGGCGGTCCGAACCCACGCCATCCCGGCCCAGTTCCCCCTTCCAGAACCCCGAGGTTTCGGGGTAGCATCGGAGATCGGGCTTGAGCCGGACCCTCGTTCCGTGTCCCCGAACGCAATCCGCCCCGGTCCTTGGAGGTCGTCGTCCCCGTGAGTCCCGCAGCACGCGCCACCCGGTCAGGTGAGTCCGACGAGGACATCGTCCGGCTCTACCTGAACGACATCGGGCGCCACGCTCTGCTCACCAAGGAGGACGAGGCCCGCCTCGGCGCCCTGGTGCAGGCCGGTGTCGAGGCCCGGGAGCGCCTCGCCTCCGACGAGGACCTCTCCCCGTCCGAGAAGGCCAAGATGCGCCGCCAGGTGCGCGCGGGCGACCGCGCCACCGAGCAGTTCGTCAACGCCAACCTGCGCCTGGTGGTCTCGATCGCCAAGAAGTACCACCGCACCGAGCTGCCGCTGCTGGACCTCATCCAGGAGGGCAACCTCGGCCTGATCCACGCCGTGGAGAAGTTCGACCACCGCAAGGGCTTCAAGTTCTCCACCTACGCCACGTGGTGGATCCGCCAGGCCATCACCCGCGGCGTGGCCAACACGGCCCGCACCATCCGCCTCCCCGTGCACGCCCACGACCTGCTCAAGCAGATCGACAAGGCTCGCGGCATGCTCGAGTCCAAGCTCGGCCGCCCGCCGACGCTCGAGGAGCTCTCGGTCGAGGTCGGCCACCCGCCGGCGAAGATCGAGGAGATCCTGGCCTCGGCCCGCATCGCGAAGTCCCTCGACGACGGCCTGTCCGACGACGGCGACATGACGCTGGGCGACCTGGCCGCCGTCGCCGAGGACGACCCCGAGGGCGACGCCGTCACCGAGGCCACTCGCGGCGACGTGCTCGCCGGGCTGAAGGGCCTCGACGAGCGCGAGCAGCGCATCCTCATCCTGCGCTACGGCCTCGACGGCCACGAGCCCCGCACCCTCGACGAGGTCGGTCGCCACTTCGACCTGACGCGGGAGCGCATCCGCCAGATCGAGGCCCGGGCCATGTCGAAGCTGCGCCACCCGGCCAACGCCGGCATCCTCGCCGACCTGGCCAGCTGAGCGCCGGCGGCGACCGCCGTCACCTCCTGATCGACGCCCCGGCCCAGGCCGGGGCGTCGTCGCGTCCGGGGAGGGTCCGGCCGCACCGACGGCGAACCTCACGGGAGGCCGAGGGGAGGACGTGGTGCCGGGTCGAGCTCGTGGGTGTCGGAACGTGGTGCGGGCGGCGGTCGCGCTGCTCGCCCTCGGGGCGATGCCCCTCGTGGGGCCGCCCGCCGCCTCGGCCCAGTCGGTCGCCGACGCCGTCGAGGCCTGTGACCCGCTGACCGCCGTCCCCGAGGCCGGCCCCCGCGCGTGCGGCGGCCTCGAGCGCGGCACGTGGCTCGCCGCCCAGCACTGCCGGCGCGTGCCCCCGGCCCAGGAGCCGGCGTGCCCCTCGATCGACGGGCGGCCGGTGCACGAGTCGGGCATGCAGGCCTACGAGCGGGGCTGGGTCGCCCGCGCGCTCGACCTGCAGCGCGACCTCGACCTCGACGTGCCGCTCACCGAGTCGCTGATCCTGCACACCCACAACTCCGGGAACTCGGCCGCCTACGACCCGTCGCTCACGATCAACGACGCCAACCAGGTCCTCTCGGTGACCGACCAGCTGCGCCTCGGCATCCGCGGCCTCGAGCTCGACCTGCACTGGACGCCGAACCCCGCCGGACGTCCCGAGGACGGCTTCCGGGCGGTCGTGCAGTGCCACGGGCAGTCGGAGGCCACGCCGGCCGGCTCGGTGCACCCGGGCTGCTCGGTCGACCGGACCCTCGACGACCACCTGGTCGAGCTCGCCGCCTGGTTCGAGCGGCCCGAGGCCGAGGGTGAGCTGGTGGTGCTCTACCTGGAGAACCAGCTGGACGAGGATCCGGCGGCGCACGCGGCGGCGGTCGCGTCGCTCGAGCGCCGCCTGGGCGCCCTCCTCGTCCGGCCCGAGGCCGGGAGCGGGTGCCAGCCGCTCCCGCTCGACCGGACGAAGCGCGAGCTGCTCGCCGACGGCCAGGTCCTGCTCACGGGCAACTGCGGGCCCGGCGGCTGGACCGACCTCGTCTTCGAGCGCGGCCCGGCCTGGGACGAGAGCGGGTCGAGCACCG